>CAMYKW010000001.1 GCA_947259175.1 uncultured Gammaproteobacteria bacterium
CGTTTGACGGTCACCAGGCCGCTCGATACCAGACGCCTGAGTTCGCGCTGAACGGCACCTGACCCGGAACCGGTCCGCTCGATCAATTCGGAGGCGTAGAAACTTCGCGCGTGCTGACCGAACAGCAGCCCCAGCACACGCTGCTGGGTAGTCGTAAACAGTGCGTCGGCCAAGCTCGTTGGCTCGACTGGGACAGAGGCAGCTGCCTTGCGGCGGGCCGCTCGGGATTTGTCGCTGGTCGCAGTCTTACCCATTTCGGGCAGTATAATGCCCACATTGGGCAAATTACAAGGACGAAGAACTGGATCCAGCGACAACTGTCGATAACTCTATGTCGTCGATTGATTCCATATGGGTCGCTCGAACCTTAGCGCCACTCATGGGGGGAGCTTTCAAACGCATTTATGAATCGCCCTGGGATTACTATCAACTGCCTGATTAAACGCGATGCAAACTAGGTGGAGAAAAATGAGAAAAAGTCGCCGCTGGGTGCAGGCTTTCGGCCTAATGCTCATGCAACCTTGGCAATACAATGATCCCATAGAAAACCATGACGCCACGGCACGAACATGAATCAGATCGAAATGCTCCTGGACGCAATCAACAACCTATCCCCGCGCATTCCGATTGCGGTGAACTTGTGGTCCGTGAGGGAGATCGCAGCCTACCTGAAGGGTTCCGAGGCGGTCGTGCGTGAACGCATCACCGCCCTGCCCGGAATCCCCCAGGCCATCCGACTACCGGCCGCCGGGTGCGTGCCGCCGTCGGCGGCGGCCGCCTCACATCACTGACCGGGTTGACGCGCAGCCATCCCCACTCGCGCCGCGCCACCGAACAGGCATGCGAGAGGATCGTCATCTCCCGCTCCACCGTCGAGCCGGACGATATCAAAGGGTAACGCGCAGGAAGACAAAGAAAGATTACATCCTAACTGATTGTATTATCACAACAAGTGTTAAGAAGTGGCAAAAAGCGCAACTTGTTGATTTTTAATAATGGTGCCCGGGGCCGGACTCGAACCGGCACGGATATCAATCCAAGGGATTTTAAGTCCCTTGCGTCTACCAATTTCGCCACCCGGGCTGGGATCTGGAAGCGCGCGCTCACCCTGTCACTGCCGGCGCGGTTGTGGAGGCTGGGGACGGAATCGAACCGACGTACACGGCTTTGCAGGCCGCTGCATAACCACTCTGCCACCCAGCCAGAGATACCGCAAAGACAACACAATTCAGGAAACACCCTTCCCAACCGCATCAATCCGACGTGGTTGGGGCGATTCACACCGACGAACCCACAACGGCCTTGATTAAGGGGCACTATAAAAACTATGCACTGGGGGGACGGAAATTATGCCTATTTGCGTAATCAGGCACAAGCAATCGCAGACGTGGCGGGTTGATCGCCGGCCGGCGAGCAACCACCCGGTACACCGAGCGGCGGCGTAAGCGCGAGACCGACGGCGACCGCGAATGGGATCGGGCGCCGGCCGCGATACCGGCATTGTACAAAATCCGGTCTTTTCTGGGAGTGCTGTTCCATGACATACTTCAAGGTTCACTCCCGCTCAGGAGCCGCTATGGGGCGCTCCAAGAAAGACATCGATCACCTGGTACGGGAGGCGCTGGCGCTGGAGGCCGATGCTGCACGTAGCGCCGGCGTCACTGGTTACATGGCGCGAGTGCTCACCCAGGCAGCGATTCCACACAGCCGTACCAGCGAGTCGTATTTCCGGCGCAGCAACGGGGCGGTGACGGTAACCATTGCCGACGTCGCCGGCATCGGCCTACCCTTTGGCAGTTATCCACGGCTGTTGCTCGCCTGGATCACCACCGAGGCGGTAAAAACCGGCGATCCCCTGCTGGAGTTTGGGCCGACCCTGTCCGGATTCATGGCCGAGCTGGGCCTGCTTCCGACCGGGGGGCGGTGGGGAACGATTCATCGCCTCCGCCAACAGATGGTGCGATTGTTCTCGTCCGCGATATCGTGTCATTACACCGATCAGAACACCGATCTCGGCGCGCAATTACTGGTCGCGAAAGACTACAACCTCTGGTGGGACCCTAAAAAACCCGACCAGGCCGCCCTGTGGGGCTCCACCGTGCGCTTGTCCACGGACTTTTTTAACGAGCTTATCGAGCATCCCAACCCGGTGTCGATGCGCGCCCTGCGGGAACTGAAACAGTCTCCGATGTCGCTCGATATCTACTGTTATCTCGCTTACCGCTACAGTTATTTACAAGGCAAGACTTCGATACCCTGGGAGGCGCTACAGAGTCAGTTCGGCGCCGGTTATCCCAACAGCGCGGACGGCCTGCGCGATTTCAAGAAACGCTTTCGACAGGCCGCCGAGCGCATCCGCAAGGTGTATCCGCGGGCGCGGTTTGAACTGGAGCGTGGTTGCGTCACCCTGCTACCCAGCCCGGCCCCCGTGCGGCAGTTGGCTTGAAAGCGTAATACCCTGTTATATAAACGATTATTTACGCATAAATTGTCCCGGTTATTGTGAAAACCGGGCCCATGCGATGGGTTGAACACGGCCTGCCGCGAGCCTGATTATTGCCGCTGGCGACGCGCGCGACGTTTACGTGGGTAGCGAAGCGGGTTGACCGTGTTTCGGCGCCGGCAGATATTGCCGACCCACATCGCGTTCAATGTAGGCCAGCAACTGGTCAAAGCCGTCATCCAGAAAATTCTTGAAGTGCAGCCCGATGAGGTATTCGTCGCCGTATTGCGAGACGTAGGCCACGTCGCAAGCCGCCGCTATAAGCTGTTGATTCGGCAAGCGTATGCTCGCATTCATGAGTCCCGCGTCCAGATCCGGTTTGATCTCGAATATTCTCATCGCCGGGACCGCAACCTGCATGCCGGAGGCGGACAGGTTGCTGGTGTGCAATAAAATCCCCCGCACCACGACCGCGAGGCGTTTTACAAACCGCGGAACGCGCCTGTTTTCTCGAGTCATGCGCAAGTCGCCGTATAAGCATACATTGATTCAAGTATAGATCCGCTACCCGTGATCCGCTATTCAGCGTCGACGCGGCGCTACCGCCCACGGCGCCTGGCCCCGCATTGAATCTCGCCGCGCGAACGCGCGGGGTTTTGTTCCGTGATAAATGTTCGACCCGAGAAAAAAGCCCCCCGAGGTCGTCGGGGGGCGCAATGTCCTGATTCGGATACCGGGTGGGGGTGTCTGAGGAAGGTGTCCCGAACCAGGGATAATTATCAATTTAGATACTTGCGCGCGCCATGCAAATGTATTCGATGGGCGGTTGACTTCGACGGACAAGGGTTGAAGCCGAGCCGGTTTTCAGCTGCGCCCGGGGTGGAAAGAGAATCGCGACGATCGCTCGAACAAAAAGAAAACCCCGCGGGGGGCGGGGTCTCTTACATGGGGGTCCGTCAGGGAACGGGAACGGTGGTGATGTTCAATTGCTGTAATTCTAATTTAGGCCATGCAGGGGACGATGCCACTATGGCGTGATGAACGGGTGGGTCTGAAGGACAATCGGGGAAAATCCTGTGACATTGTTCCACTTGTCCGCCATATCAGGCCGACAAAAACAATCAGGTCATGCGTCGAACGCGGGATTCATGTCCCGTGCGCTCATTGCGTCGTGCAAATTCAAGTTGCATCATTCTTCTTCCGGGACTTGAGCATGAGAAGCATCTGCTGTTTCGAAAACGTTTCCGGTGGAATTACAATCTCGCCATCCCTAACGATTCTGTGAAATCCGGAAGATCCAATGGCGAAGGCGTCTTCGGCGGCCAAGCCGTCAAGAGCTCCCGCGCCGTCACCGGTCAACGATGCCAAGACATACCTCAACACATTAATATTGGACTTGATTCGATCGTCATACCCGCCGTCGTATTCGCCGGGCCAGCGGATCGCCAACAGGGCGCCCAACCGATCGCGATACTCGGCGACGGAATCGATATTTTCCTCGAAATCACAGGAGTTGGAGATAAACGGACCATGGTCTCCTGCAAGAACGATGACCGCGTCGGGATCGCCAACCAATACTTTGCGAATCATCCCTTCCAGGTGGTCATTCGCCGATGCAACCCTTTGCTTGTAGGACTGTATCTCCTCGGTTTCGTCACAAATACCTTTCCTGCGGTTGTCGACATGGCCTGGGGGATAGATGTGAATGTAGAAAAAATTCGCCTGTCGTGAGTTCAGTAAATCGAGTTTGCCGGTAATCGCGGCGTCCAACTTTGATAGCGGCAGAGTTCCCCAGGTGTCCTGGACGCGCAGAAATCCGGGCAGTGCATAGTTCACTACGGATCTCGCCCCGGCGTAGCCGGGATTGGGGAAACAAGTCTCGACATCGACGCTGCATCCGTGCAGCGTCATATAAGCGCTCTGGTGGAGATAATGGATGCGATATCCGTTATTCGCCAGATTGCGTACGAAATTGTTGTTGCCGGAAATAGTAAACCGTCCGCCTGCGGTGATTTCACCCTGCGCCTCGCTGCCTACGTAGTAGTGATGTTGCATATTCAACATCGCCGCCATCGCCGAAAGGGTCGAGTGATAGTTGCTAAAGGAGTCCTCATAGGTACGGAAGCCGTTACTTTTAAGGAATGCCTCGAAACCGCCGGTGTCGGCGCCGATCGATTCAAGGAAAGCGAGATTACTGTAGCTATCGGCAACGATGAGATAAATATTGGGTCTTCTATGCAGGCGAATGGCGTTGTGCGAAGACACCGATAACTGCGGAAAAGCAGTGTCTCCAAATATTCTGTTGCCCAGTTTTCCGGCGTTGGAAAGCAGCACCGCCAACGTCATCGTCAGCAGCACGCTGACCAACACGCGGGCGTCCCTCCTGCTGAAAAATGCAATAATTCCGGCCGTCGCCAACGACGCCAGCACAAACGCGAATCTTGCGGTGCGGTTTTCGGCACCGCCGATTTCCAACAACCATTGCCTGACGAATTGAATGTCGAATATGGAGTGGCGCAGTGCAACCAGGACGAACATGGTTCCGGCAAAGACGACTATGAGTCTCACCGTAGTCATTGCGCCGAATCGCGCAAGAGCCCAATTCAATACCAGAGCGGTTACGATGATCGGCGCAGACAAGGTCACGAACACCACGGCAATCGCGGCGCCGGACAGCATGGTCAGATTGTTGGTGATATAAAAAACCGCGACATAAGTCCCGCACACCACCGCGAAGAACAACGGCGAATTGAACAGGCCGGCTAATTTTCCCGCAGCCATCGGCGGTCAACCGGCCCACATAGGTACTGATAACACAGCTTTCGGCGTACTATAGAAGTACCAGGCATCGAGTTCGAAACATACGGTGAAATCACAATTCCGCGGCAGCCGCGTCACCGGACCCGGGTGCGGGCCGGACTCATACTCTTTCAGGCCTATGTGCGATCCTTGATTGGTGTTGCTGAACGCCCCGCCGCGCGCATGTTGATCCGCAACAGTTCGTCCTGGTTTTATCTCGACATGCCAGCGGGATAGGAAACAAAGACGACAGGAAACCTGGAGCGGGAAACGAGACTCGAACTCGCGACCCCAACCTTGGCAAGGTTGTGCTCTACCAACTGAGCTATTCCCGCAGGAACGGGGGATTGTAAGCGGTGGTCTCCGGGAACGACTTGCGGCTGCGAGGAGTCGCCGACGCCGAGGCTGGACCACGCCGCCCGCAGATACACGAACATAGACCAGATCGTCAATGCGGCAGCGACATACAGCAGGATTTCCCCCAGCAAACCCATTGAAATACCGAACAGCGGCGCCTGGTAGATCAGCATCGATATGGCAACGATTTGCGCGATGGTCTTGAATTTTCCTATCACCGACACAGCCACGCTCGCCCTTCTACCCAGCTCCGCCATCCACTCCCGCAGCGCCGAAATCACGATCTCACGGCCGATGATAATCGCCACGACGACGGTAAATACGATCTGACTAATCACCAACCCCTGAATGGTGTCATCGCTCACCAGCAGCACCAGGGCCGTGGTGACCATCAGTTTATCGGCGACCGGATCCAAAAACGCGCCGAACTCCGATTGCTGGTCCAAGCGCCTCGCCAGATAACCGTCCAGCCAGTCGGTGACCCCGGCAAGAATGAACAGCGCCGTAGACACGGCTTTTGCCCATGTGAACGGCAGATAATACGCAAGCACAAAAACCGGAATCAGCCCAATGCGTACCAGCGTGAGCCACGTTGGGGTGGTGATCGGCATGACTTGGTCAGAACATTATTGGTCGTGAAAAAAGGCGTAGATACGCTCAGCTAACACCGGACTGATACCCGGAACCTCCGCCAAGTCCTCGACACCGGCTTTGGAAACCTCCTGTAATCCGCCTAAATGGGTTAACAACGCGCGGCGGCGTTTCTCCCCCACACCCGGAATATCCTGCAGGGTCGAGCGCCCTCTTCCCTTATCGCGTCGCCTCCGGTGTCCGGATATTGCGAAACGATGTGCTTCGTCTCTTATTTTTTGAATGACATGCAGTACAGCGGAGTTCGCAGGAAGTATAGTGGGCCGTTCTCGACCCCACAAGAATAATTTCTCCCTGCCGGCCCGCCGCTTTGGTCCTTTGGCGACTCCTATAAGGGTAACGCCCGCTATCTGCAGTTCGTCCAACACCATTCCGGCCGCGGCTAATTGCCCCTTACCACCGTCGATGAGAATGACATCCGGCAATGTTCCCTCCCCGCTCTGGACATGCCGGTAGCGGCGCTGCAGGGCCTGTGTCAGCGCCGCATAATCATCCCCCGGCGTGATGCCTTTGATGTTGTAACGGCGATATTCCGATTTGACCGCGCCTTCGCGGTCGAAGACGACACATGACGCGACCGGCGCCTCACCGGCTGTATGGCTTACGTCAAAACATTCGATACGCCCCGGAGACTGATCCAGATCAAACAACTGCCGGAACGATTCCAACTGCTCGAGGATGCCGGTTCTACCCATGACGTGACGACGGACCGCCTCCCGGGCATTCGTTACCGCCATCTCCAACCATCGCAGCCGGGCGCCGCGGGGACTGCTCACAATACGCACCTTTTTGCCCGCCAGGCGGGAAAATGAGTCTTCCAGCAGCGCTTGCCGCGCGGGTTTCGGCCTGACGATGATCTCCCCGGGGATCGTCTTGTCCAGATAGTACTGGGTGAGAAACGCGGCCATGTTTTCGACCAACGAGCTCTCGACATTGACCGGCTGCACAAAGGATTTGTTGCCGCTGTGCCGACCACCGCGCACGAACACAACCTCGGCGCCGATCGTCGATTGCTCCGCGTGCAGCGCGACCAGATCGACGTTTCCGGTGCCTCCGACCACATATTGGTGTTCCTGGACCCGCCGCAGCGCCGCGATGCGATCGCGGTAACGGGCCGCGGTTTCATAGTCCAGGCGCGCGGACGCCGCTTCCATCTTTTTCTCGAGAAATCTGTTTAAGGTCCTATCCTTCCCTTGCAAGAATAGCACTGCTTGTTTTACGTCCTCCTCGTAGTCTTCGGGAGTGATCAGATCCACGCAGGGCGCCGAGCAGCGCTTGATTTGATATTGCAGGCATGGACGCGAACGGACGCGGAAAAACGTATCTTCACATTGACGCACCGGAAAAACTTTTTGTAATTGAGCCAAAGTGCCGCGCACCGCTCCCGCGTTTGCGTAGGGTCCGAAAAACCGCCCTGCCTCTCGTCGGTTGCCGCGGTAGAATCCCAATCGGGGGTATTGGTGACTGTCATCCAAATATATGTATGGATAGCTTTTGTCATCGCGCCACACCACGTTGTATCGCGGCCGATACCTCTTGATCAGATTGTTTTCCAGCAGCAGCGCCTCGTTTTCCGTGCGCGTTACCGTGACTTCGATGCGTGCCACATGTCGCATCATGGCCTGTGTCTTTGGAGGCAGGCCATTAGTGCGAAAATAGCTGGCCACTCTTTTATTGAGGTTTCTTGCTTTGCCTACATAGAGGTGCTTACCATGGCCGTCGAACATTTCGTAGACCCCCGGTGCGCTGCTGAGGCTCGCAACAAACGATTTGGCGTCGAAATTATTCATGCTCTGATCGGCCATGCAGTAATCGACATACTGTTTCGAATACCTGGTCGAACATCGCCGACGTCAGTCGCCGAGTCTGGGTGTTGTAGCGGCTGCAGTGGTAACTGTCTACCAGATTAAGGCCGTTCGGAAGCAAGTGATGATGACCATGGCTGAAACCATAGTGGGATTGTTTCAAGTCAAGCGCCCTCAATACCGCCTTATGCGCAATCGTGCCGAGCGCCAAGACGACCGCTCCCGAACACATAGCGGCAAGCTCAGCGGCAAGATAATCGTTGCAATTTAAGATTTCATCGTGTTTTGGACGGTTTTCCGGCGGCAGACATTTCACTGCGTTGGTGATGCGGCAGTTTTGCAGCGTGAGTCCGTCGTTACGGTTTCGCGACTCGCGTTGATTGGAAAATCCGTGACGGAACAATGTGTCGTAAAGCAATACGCCGGCGTAATCACCGGTAAACGGCCGGCCGGTAGCGTTGGCGCCATGTTTACCCGGCGCCAGGCCGACAATTACGAAATCGACCTCGATATCCCCGAACGGCGGTACTGGTTTGCAGTAATAACCGGGATGTTCGCGGCCCACCTGCTGCAGGTGCGTAGCCAGGCGCCGGCAGCGCACGCAATGTTTATCGAACCATCTGTCGCTTTCCATCTTCAATGATAGTGCGTTAATGGGTTGGCATTGATTTGCGGGAGCAATGCTTGCCGCGTGGTATGGATATCTCTAGAATGCGGGCGTTTGTCAATCCAAAGGGGCTGTTGCCGGTGAAAATATCCGCGTTTGACGTGCGCGTAGGCAATCTGATCGAGCATCAAGGCAAGTTGTGGCGCGTGCTGAAAAAGGGCCACGTCAAGCCCGGCAAGGGCGGCGCGTTCATTCAGCTGGAAATGAAGGAAATCAATGAGGGGACCAAACTCAACGAGCGATTCCGGTCCGTCGATACCCTGGAAAAGGCCCACGTGGAGCCGCGCAAGATGCAGTTTCTGTATGCGGACGGTGACAACCATATATTCATGGACAATGAAACATACGAACAGATGAGCGTGCCATCGGAAGATCTTGCGGATATGTCTCCATACCTGCTTCCCAACACCGAGGTGCAAGTCAATTTTCACAATGAGTCGCCGATCGGTGTTGAATTGCCGGCCACGGTGGTGCTGGAAGTCGTAGATACCGAGGGGGTCGTTAAAGGTCAAACCGCGGCGAGTTCCGGTAAACCGGCCGAACTCGAGACCGGCCTGCGCGTCACCGTGCCCGCGTTTGTAAACATAGGCGATAAGATCAAGGTCAATACCGACACTGGCGAATACATGGAACGGGCCGACTGAACGAGATTCAGGTTGGGGACGGTCGCAAGCTGCTCCACAATTCGTAATCGAAAACGGCCTCCGGCGCCTGCAGGTTGGACAAGATTCTGTCAGCCCCAGTGAGATCGTTGCAGACCAGGACCATATTGCAGCCGGCCTCCAGGGCGGTGCGTGCTCGGTCGACGACGTCGTGCACGGTATCGGCGCCTTGCATCGTCAAATCGTCGCTGAAAACGACGCCCTTGAATCCAAGCTCGCCGCGCAAAACATCATTTATCCAGAAGCTGGAATAGGTAGGCGTGTTTTCATCCACGGCGTCGAACAACACGTGCGCGGTCATCACCCCCGCAAGACTGTGTGCCAAATTACGAAAGGGTATGAGATCGCAACATCTAAGGTCGTCGAGAGAGCGATGATCACATGGTAGGCACCGGTGTGAATCACCCCTTACGCCGCCGTGTCCGGGAAAGTGTTTACCCACCGCCGCCATACCCGCGTCACGCATACCGGAAACAAACGCACCGGCGAGCTGCGACACGACTCGGGGATCACTGTGAAATGCACGATCACCGATAACCTCACTTTCCATCAGTGCGACGTCCAGCACTGGCGCGAAACTGAGATCCACCCCCACCGCCAGCAGCTCGCTGGCCATGACTGCGCCCATACGGCGGGCGGTTTTCAGCCCCCGGGCGGGGTCCCGCTCATATAGATCACCGTATTCCCGGGCGCACGGCAAACAGGTAAATCCGCGCTGGAAGCGCTGCACACGTCCGCCTTCCTGGTCCACCGCCACCAATGGTGGCGGCGATCGCAGCGCGTGGATTTCGCGCGTCAACGCGCAGAGTTGTTCCATGCTCTGGTGATTGCGGCTGAACAATATGACGCCGCCCACCAGCGGGTGCTGCAAGCGGGAGATGTCTTCCGGGGTGAGTGAGGCATCTCCCTCGAGATCCAGCATCACGGGCCCTAGAGTCGCATTGAACGCCATGTTTAACGGTTCGGTCTGGGGCGGCCGGTCAAGGTCGAATGGATACCGGCGTTCCGGCCGCTGTTCGGTCAAACAGCTCTATCACATCGCGATTGCGCATCTTGATGCATCCGTGAGAACTCGGTTGCCCCATCGGGTCCTCATCCGGGGCGCCGTGAATGTAGATATAGCGGCGCATGGTATCGACCTTACCCAGTCGATTGAATCCCGGTTCGGTGCCGCTCAACCACAGAATGCGTGTCAGGATCCAATCCCGTTCGGGGTAGCGCTCGCGAAGCCGCGGCGAATACAGTTCCCCGGTCGGCCGGCGGCCCTCAAAGACCGTATTCGCGGGGCATCCGTCACCAATTTTCGCCCGAATAACGTGACCTCCCCGCGGGGTGCATTCGCTGCCCGACCGCTCCCCCACACCGCGCCTGGCGGTGGAGATGGGACGGTCCAACACAACGTTGGCGCGGCGATCGTACGCCACCAGACGTTGCGCGCCGACCTCTATTTCGATGTGCGCGATCGACATGGTTCACAGCGGGTAACGGGTGCGAATATCGTCCAGCAACCCCCGCGCCGCATCCTCGATCATATCCAGCACGCGGTCAAATCCGGACGTCCCCCCCCAGTAGGGATCAGGCACTTCGCGTTCGCTGAAGCCGCTGGCGAATTCCATCAACAGCCGGACTTTATGGGCGTGATCCGCCGGCGCGATGCTCAGCATATGACGCCTGTTGTCCTCGTCCATCGCCAACAAATAATCGAAATTGTCGAAATCTTCGAGCGTAGCCTGCCGGCCGCGCAATTGCGTGAGATCGATTTCACGATAGGCGGCCGCCTGCACCGCGCGATGATCCGGCGGCTCATCGATGTGGTAGGCGTGGGTTCCGGCGGAATCCACCTCGATGCCGCTGTCCATTCCGTGCTCTGCAAGTAATTTGCGAAACACGCCTTCGGCCGTTGGAGAACGGCAGATATTGCCCAAACAAACGAACAGTACTTTGACCATAGGGTTACTCAAACGGTAGCCAGGGAATTTTCGAAATTGATGAGATCCTGCCGTGTATCAACTGCCACACCGGGTGACGCCGCTGCCTGGTGAACGAATATTCGCCCGCCATGATACAGCACGCGCAGCTGTTCCAGCTGCTCCACGAGCTCCATTTCGCTGCGCTCCCAGTCGAGAAACGCCTTTAGTAGCGCGACACGATATGCATATATACCGATATGGTGCTGAGCCTGCACGGGTCGTTTTTCGCGAGACCATGGTATCGGTGCGCGTGAAAAATAAAGCGCCGATCCCTCGGCATTGGTCACCACTTTCACCACGTTGGGGTCGTTTTCCTGGTTGTCGGCAGTGAACGGGTAGCTGGCGGTAGACATCTCCAATTGCGGCTGACGCACCAATGCGCGGGCAACTTCGTCTATCAGCGACGGCGGCATTTGCGGTTCGTCTCCCTGCACGTTGACTATGATGCGATCATCCGCCAACCCCATGGCCACCGCGGCTTCCGCGATACGGTCGGTGCCGGTGGGATGATCAGAACGCGTCACAAATACTTCACCGCCGAAACCAAGCACGGTCTGTTCGATCCGCTCGTCGTCTGTGACCACCACGACGCGTGCCGCCGAACTCGAGCTGGCACAGTCATAAACATACTGGATCAACGGCTTGCCCCTGATCGGAATCAAGGGTTTGCCAGGCAATCGGCGCGACCCGTAGCGGGCCGGTATGAAGACGTCAAACTGCATGGAAGCGGATTCGCTAGCCGACCCACTCATCCTCATCCAGCGGTCTGGCTTCGTCTTCGAGCATAATCGGAATCCCGTCCCGAATGGGGTAAGCCAACCGGGCGGATTTACTGATCAATTCCGATTTCTCCTTGTCGTAAATCAGCGGTCCCTTGGTCACCGGGCATACCAGAATATCAAGCAGTTTCTTGTCGATCATTGCACTCTCGAAGCATCAATGAGAATCGTTGATAGAAATCTTCGTCCAGCTCCGCCGTTACCGGCAGATACCACATACGCGGATTGGCGAAGGTTTTGCATTTTACCGCATCTTTTTCGGTCATGATGATCGGCAGATCATCGCCGAATTCCAAATCCGACGCCACATACGCGTGATGGTCCGGAAAGACATGTTCGTGAGCGGCCAGGCCGAGGCGTTGCAACTCATGAAAAAATCTGTCCGGATGACCGATTGCCGCTACCGCGTGTACTTTTTGATTCACGAACGACCGGGCATCGGTTTGTGTTGACAGGTCTGCGACGCTGGTCGGGTTCTGTGCTACCAGCCGCATGGCAAACTCACCGTCTTGCGGACGGCCCCCGTTACACACTTTCAGGTGAACACCCTCGGCCCGCGTCGCCGGCTCGCGCAACGGTCCCGCCGGCAGACAAAATCCATTGCCCAGGCGATGGATGCCGTCAACCACAAGAATCTCCATGCATCGTCCCAGCCGGTAGTGCTGCAGGCCGTCATCGGACACCACGATGTCACAGTGAAATTGATTCAGCAGCCGGTCGACGGCTCGGCACCGGTCCGGATCGACCACCACCGGGCACTGCGTATGCCGGGCGATGATGACCGGTTCGTCGCCGACATGCGCGGCGTCACTGTCCTCGTTTACAATCCGTGGCCAGCTCCCGGCCGCCCCCCGATAACCGCGACTGACCGCCCCCGGCTTGTAACCCTGGCCCTTGAGACGATTGAGCAGCGCGATTACCAGCGGCGTTTTTCCGGCGCCACCGACGGTGATGTTTCCCACCACGATGACCGGCACACGGAAATGTCGAGTTGTCAGCCAACCCGCGGCATACAGCCGACGGCGCAGGCGCGATATCAGCCCGTAGGCGAGCCCCAGGGGCAATAACAGCCACGCCAGCACGCCGCGCCGATGCCAGGCGGACTGAACCGTTGCATGGAACCCGGCGCCGGAATTCATCCAATCCGCAGTTCGCACCAGTATCCAGGGTGCCGGGGCAGGACGGAGGCGGGGCGGACAATGCGGTACATCGGCTACACCGCAAGCCGCCCTTGGCCGAGCATTTGCGATTCGTAGAGCCGGGCATAACTGCCTTTGTTGGCGATCAGCTCGTGATGGCGGCCGGACTCGAGGATCCGCCCCCCCTCGAGCACCAGTATCCGGTCGGCATGTTCGATGGTGGACAAGCGGTGCGCGATCACCAGGGTGGTGCGGTCGGCGAGCAGTTTCTCCGTCGCCTCGCGAACCAGACGCTCGGAAACCGAATCCAATGAGGACGTCGCTTCGTCAAACACCAGGATTGGTGCGTTCTTGAACAGTGCTCTGGCAATCGATATCCGCTGGCGTTGTCCTCCCGACAAACGCACGCCCTGCTCTCCCACCAGCGTATCCAATCCATGCGCCAAGCGGTCGGCGAACTCCGCGACGTGGGCGGCCTCCACCGCTTGACGCAGTCTGGATTCCGACACTTCGCCATCGTAGCCGTAGACAATATTGTTGCGGATCGTATCGTCGAACAGGATGGTCTCCTGGGTGACGATAGCCGTATTCCGGCGCAGGCTTTTTAACGAAACGTGCCGAAGGTCGAAGCCGTCCAATATAATCTCACCGCGATCGGGACGATAGAACCCCAGCAACAGGGACGCGATGGTGGACTTGCCGGTGCCCGACGAACCAACCAGCGCAATCACCTGACCCGGCTGTATTTCAAAAGACAGGTTTTCCAGCACATTTTGCTTCGACCGCGGATACTTGAACGATACGTCGCGGAATTGAATGTGGCCACGCGCCCGATCAATCGTTTTTACTCCCGCGTCCTGCTCCTGGGGTTCATCGATCAGCGTGAAAATGCTGTTTGCCGCCGCCACGCCCATTTGGATCTTTTCGTTGACTTTGGCGAGATGTTTTAGCGGCGACATGATCATCAACACCGCTCCCAGGTAGCTTACGAACGTCCCCGCGGAAATCGAACTGGGCGCTGGACGATTAACGGCCAGGTAGATCACCAGCGCAATGGCCGCCCCCACGAACAATAACACCATCGGATACATGGCCGCGGATACAACGGCTTTCTTCATCGATTGCTGCCGATTGCGATTGTTGGCGCGCCGAAATCCGTCAATTTCGTAGGCTTGTCCGCCAAAGGTCTTGACCACTCGTTGTCCGATGATGGCCTCCTTGGCCACATGTCCGATGCCGCCCACGGAGTCTTGAATGCGTTCACTGGTTTTGCGGAATTTATCGGCGGCGATCTTTACGCCGTACGCCACCAACGGGGCGAACAAAACAAAAACCAAGGTCAATTGCCAATCCAGATACAACATCCAGCCCAACAACGCGATCACCGTGAGCGTATCTTTGATCATCAACGTCAATGCATCGGTGGTCGCCGTGGACGCCTGCTCCACATCGTAGATCAGCTTGGATACCAAGGTCGCCGATGAGCGGTCATCGTAGAAGTTGGATGGCAGATACACCAAGCTCTCAAACATGCGTTGGCGCAGGTCGTATACGATCCTCCTCCCGACCCAGGCCATGGAGTAACTGGCCACAAAACCGGAAAACGCGCGCGCCAGGAGGACCGCGATCAATAACCACGGGATAAGCCTGATAAAGTCCGGCTCAGGGCCCACGAATCCTCTGTCCATAATTGGTTTGAGTAGCGCTGCAAATGAGGTCTCGGTGAGCGCGGTGAAAATCATCGCCACAATCGCGACGGCGAACACGCCCTTATAAGGACGGACATGACTGAGCAAACGGATATAAAGTTGGGTGCTGCCGCGTGCGGTGGCTTCGGCGCTCACGGGTTTTCTGTGTTCTCGAGGGATTGTTGGGTCGCGAATGTGATATCGGTATACCCAAGTCGGCGGGTGATGTCCATAGCGGTAATCACCGACTCGTGAGGCGTGCGTCGATCGGCGCGGATCACCGTCACCAGATCCCGGCGACCCTGTGTCGCCTGCTTCAACGCGCGGGTCAGGGTCTCTCGGGTGGAATTGATCACTTGCCTGGCGGCATCGTCATCCGGCCCCTTGACCGCGTACACACCCTTGGCGCTGATTTGAATTTCCACCAGATTGTCCTGCGGTTGGCTGGGTTGATCGGAAGACTGTGGAAGTTGAATCTTGAGTTGTGACTCCTTGGAGAAGGTCGTTGACACGTCAATAAGCGGCGTCAGATTGATGTTGGTGTCGTCACCGTTTCGGTCCGAAAACCTCATGATACGTTCTGCAGTTGTGCCGGTTCGGGTATGGTCTGCGCAGCGCGGTCTCCGTGAATCACCTCCACCAGCCGAATCGCTTCCTGTTCCATATTGACCGTGAGCGCATTCACTTTGCCACGGAAGTAGCGGTGAAAGATAAGGCTCGGAATTCCCACCGATAAGCCGGCGGCGGTCGTGATCAGCGCCTCCGAGATGCCGCCGGCGAGCACCGTCGGATCCCCGACGCCATACGAGGTGATGGCTGAGAATACCTTGATCATCCCAATCACCGTGCCGAGCAATCCCAACAGCGGAGTAATCGCGGCGATGGTCCCGAGGGTATTCAGGTAACGTTCCAGTTCATGCACCACATGACGCCCGGCCTCTTCAATGGCGTCCTTCATGACTTCCCGGCCATGGTTCATATTGATCAAGCCCGCGGCGAGGATTCTCCCCAGCGGAGAGCTTTGAGAGATGTAGCGTATTTTCGCGCTGTCGATCTCCCGTCGTTCCAGGAGTTGCTGTATCTGTAGCAGTAACTGATTCGGCGTTACCGAGCGTTTCGCCAGGGCCCAAAAGCGCTCGCAAATTATTGCCCCGGCGGCGACCGAACAGGCGAGAATAGGCCACATCAACAGCCCACCGGATTGAAATAGTTCGTACACTGATGACTTTACGCAATTAGCTGATCAATGGAAAAGTGTAACAGACTTTGGCGGATTTTTCGTAAACCAAAAACGGGGGTGGCTGGATCGATGAAAGTTCATCAGCGTCCCCTGCTCCCCCAGTTGAATGCTGATCGCCCCGGTATCTGCGGTGTTGTAAACCGGCACCCCGCGTTCGCGGTACCGATTCATTATCGCAACGTCCGGATGACCGTAAGGATTGCGGTGACCCGCGGAGACGACCGCCACCTTGGGCCGAACCGCGGCGAGGAATGCAGACGTGGACGATGTCTTACTGCCTTGATGAGGCACCAACAGGATGTCGCTTCGCAACGCGAGGCCATACGCCTCAAGCAGGATACGCTCGCGCGCGGCTTCAATATCTCCGGTCAACAATACCGTGCCGTAGCGACTGATTATCTGAATGACACACGAGGAATTATTGTGCGCCGGCGGGCGTGCGACTAACGGGCTCAGAATCCTGAACTGTACCTGGTCCTGGATCCAACTGCGTCCGGGAACACAACTCTCGGCGCGGGGGACCCGGTGCGGCACGCTGCTCAGTCGCCGCTCAACGGCGCTGCCCGCCAGCAGTGACCGCAGGCCGCCGATATGATCATTGTCACCATGACTGACTATCAACGTGTTTACCACGTCGATCCCTTGATCGCGCAAGAACGGTACTAAAACGGCGCTACCGATATCGAATCGGGCGCCGAACCGTGCGCCGGTGTCGTAAACCACGGTGCGGGTTTCCGTTTGCACGACGATCGACAAGCCCTGCCCCACATCCAACAGCGTCATCCGCAGTTCTCCCGGCTTTGGCGGCGGCGGAGACACGAGCAACACCGGCAACACCCATACCATTCCCAACCATCTTGCGGGAATCCCGCGAGGCGCCAGCAGCATGCCAATGCCGACTACGGCAAACGCGAGAAGGATCACCGACAGCGCCGGCCGCCACAGCATTGCCGACTCGAGATTCGCGAGCGAATCGAGAACCGGCCAAATCCCATCCAGCAACAACGATACGGCGGTGAATCCCAATACGCCGGCGGAGTGCGCCCCAAGCATCAACAGAAACGAGGAAATCAACGTCGCCGGCACCACGAACAATGCGAATAGTGGAATTACCAACAGGTTGGCGACAGGCGACACCAGCGACACACCCTGGAAAATTGATATCGCCAACGGGGATATGCCCACACTAACCCCGATTTGTGTGTTCATCAGGCGCCGCCAACGCGGTTGCGTGGCGCCGCGGCCCGCAACCAGGTACAAAATGACGAACAGAGCGCCGAACGACAGCCAGAATGAGGCATCCATGGTCGCCAGTGGATCCCATATCAGCACCGCAATTACTGCAACGGAAAACAATCTCCAGGAACTGCTGCTGCGGCCCGCCAGCACTCCTCCAAGGACGACCGCCAGCATAATCATCGCGCGTTGAGTAGGAATGGAGAATCCCGCCAATGCCGCATACCCGACCGCTGCCAGCAGCCCGGCTGCGGCGCCGACTTTCGGTGCCGGATAACACAATGCCGCGTAGCCGGAGATTCTCCACAGCAGTGCGGCAAGCCAGTAAACGAGTGCCGCCACCAAGCCGACATGCAGTCCCGAGATGGCGATCAAGTGACCGGTTCCGGTACGGCGGAACGTCGCTCGCTGCTCGTCGCTGATCCCATTGCGATCGCCCACCGTCAGCGCGACGAACAATCCGCGATGCGGTAAGCCGGCCGTCGCCATCTCTATGCGGTCTCTGAGCGACTGACGAAAACGGTGTAACGACAGTCCGGAGCCGCCCAGGAATTGATTCGCTTCATCGTCGCGGATATAGCCGACGGCCCGGATACGATGCCGCAGCAACCACGCCTCATAATCGAAACCACCGGGATTCTGGAATCCATGTGGGCGCTTGAGCCGCGCGCGAAACCGCCAACGTTCGCCGGCGCGCACCCGCGCACCGGCCCGGTAGTCCCGCAGGCGGACACGCCCTGGCGAGGGAAAAACGCGGTCCTGGTGGGTCATTTCCTCGACATCGAGGTCAAACTTCAGGTACCGTTGGCTGTGCTGGGGTAGAGAATGCACCGTCCCCGTCAGGAAGACGTCTTGAGACTCCAGGAACTCCGGTAATTCCTGGTCTAGGATCAAGTAAGCGCGCAACACCGCCCAACCCATGGCGGCCAGGAAAACGATTAACAGGCTTGACCAGCGACTTCTGCGTACCAGCCAGGCGACGGGAATGAAAAGCAGCACCCACCAAGAATCGGACAGTGCGGGCAGTCGTGACACCACCAGCGTGGCGACGACACACGCCAGCGCATGAAGATGGATATGCCTCCGGTCTATAATCATAGCGTCTTCCCTGACTCTCGCGTCTGCTCACAGCATACGCCGGCCTCATTATATGCGCTTTGACTCCATCAAGCATCGTCTCCCGACGCGGGAGCAAATCGAAAAGAACTCATGCCTGAGAATCCTGAAGCACCAGTGGCGCGACAAGAATCTTTGGCATTTCAACCGGCGGTCGGTGCCGCGGGCCACGGCGATTGGATTGTTCTGCGCGTTCTTGCCGATGCCGTTCGAGATGTTGCCTGCGGCTATCGGCGCCATCGCCTTCAGCGCTAACCTGCCGTTGGCGCTGGCGTGGGTATGGATATCGAACCCACTGACCTGGATCCCCTTGTATACCCCGGCCTATCTGCTCGGTGCGCGGCTGCTCGGGGTGCAGGCGATGCCGTTGGAAGACATCACCCTGGGCATGCTGGGCACCCAACTCGCGGCCTTGTGGCTCGGGTGCCTGATCGTCGGAGCGGTGGCGGCCGTGACTGGCTACTGGGTCATGCGTATATTATGGCGCATCAAGGTGGTCAGCAGCTGGCGGGATCGGCGCCATCGTCACCGGTTGAAAAAGGCGCTGAAGAAGGCCAAATCACAGGTCGTCTCGGCAGCGAAGAAACATCGCGCCGCATCTACCCACCAACAGATTCCAGCCTCCCATCAATCAGGCGCATCACACGTTGCATCTTCGTCGCCAGCTCAGCGTCATGAGTAACCACCACCAGGCTGGTATTTAGCTCGCGATTCAAGTCCAGCATCAGCCGGTAGACCTGATCCGCGGTGCGGCGATCGAGGTTCCCGGTGGGTTCATCGGCGAGCACGCATTGCGGTCGTGTCACCAATGCGCGGGCCACCGCCGCACGTTGCCTTTCGCCGCCGGAGAGTTCCCCCGGCTTGTGCTGCAGCCGATGCGCCAAACCCACCTGTTCGAGGCATTCCGACGCCCGCGCCAGCGCCGACTCCGGGCTGAGTCCCGCGATCAGCAGCGGCATTGCCACATTCTCCAGCGCTGAAAATTCCGGCAACAGGTGATGAAACTGGTACACGAAACCCAAACACCGGTTGCGGAGCCGGCCGCGGGCGGTCTCGCTGAGACCGGCCAAGTCGCGCTCGGTCACGAACACACTGCCTGCGGTTGGCGAGTCGAGCCCGCCAAGCAGATGCAACAAGGTACTTTTACCCGAACCGGAGGCTCCGACTATGGCAACTTGCTCGCCGGGAGCAACGTCCAGGTCCACGCCTCGCAACACTTCCACCGGCACCGCCATGCCTTGCACGAAGGTCTTCGCCAGGCCGGCGCAGCGGATCACCGGGACCTTGGCCCTATTCATAGCGCAGCGCCTCGGCCGGTTGGGTTCGTGCCCCGCGCCATGCCGGATACAGGGTCGCTATCGCGCTCATGATGAATGACGCCCCGGTAATCCTGATCACATCGTTCCAATGCATTTCCGCCGGGAAGTCACTGATCACATACACGTCGGCGGGAAAGAACTGGACGCCGAACAAATTCTCGAAAAACGGCACCAGCGTTTCTATATTGAGCGAGGTTATGACCCCGGTGATTCCGCCGAGGAGGGTTCCGATCACGCCGATGATGATGCCCTGGACCATGAATACTCCCATGATGCCTCCGGGGCTCATGCCCAGGGTGCGCAGGATCGCAATGTCGGATTGCTTATCGGTGACCGCCATGACCAAGGTGGCGACAATGTTGAAGGCGGCGACCGCAACGATCAAGAAAAGGATGATGAACATCACCCGCTTTTCTATCTTCAGCGCACGGAAAAAATTGGCGTGCTCGCGGGTCCAGTCGCTGACGAAATAGCCCGGGCCCAACTCGCGATCGAGATCCCGCCGCACCAGCGGCGCTGTGAATAAATCCTGCAGTTTCAGCCGTACCCCGCTCACGTGACCGCCGCTGCGGTACAGGCGGCTCGCATCGTCGAGATGAATCAGCACCAGCCCTGCATCGTATTCATACATGCCGATGTTGAAAACGCCGACAACCGTGAAGCGCTTCAAGCGCGGCAGAAGACCGGCCGGGGTGACCTGCCCTTTGGGCGCCACCAGCGTCACTTTGTCGCCCAAGGAAACCCGCAGCTGCCGCGCCAATTCACCGCCGAGCACGATGCCGAAGTCTCCCGGCCGCAGGTGGGTCAAGCGCCCCTCGGTCATATTGTCGGCGATTTTGGACACCTGGGTTTCCTCGGTCGGCAACACACCGCGTATCAAGGCCCCGGCCACTTCGCGCCCCTTGGTCAACATGCCTTGTGCGAAGATGTACGGCGCACGGCCAACGACCTGTCCGTGCGCCAGCACTGTGGAATCCAGAGCCCGCCAATCCGGTAACCAGTCCCCATTGGAACGCACTGTGACATGAGACGCGACACCTAGAATGCGTTCACGAAGTTCGCGCTCAAAACCATTCATTACTGAAAGCACCGTAATCAGCGCCCACACTCCCAGGGTGATACCCAGCATCGAAATCAGTGAGATAAATGAGATGAAATGGTTGCGCCGCTTCGCGCGCGTGTAGCGCAGGCCGATAAACAACGGCGGCATTCGCAGCAAAGAACGCATATCTAGGGGTGGTGTGATGGCCCCGTCGACCTTGAAAATTTAAGAATCATAGTCATGTTATTTATTAAAAGAATAGTTTTACTTATTGTTTTATTTATCATTATTAGCCCCAAGCTCTGGGCGCATGTGCGGAAACAGCAATACGTCACGGATCGATGGACTGTCGGTAAACAGCATCACCAGGCGGTCGATGCCGATGCCCTCACCCGCGGTCGGTGGCATGCCGTACTCGAGGGCGCGCACGTAGTCGGCATCGAAATGCATAGCCTCGTTGTCTCCCGCATCTTTTTCGGCGACTTGCCGTCGCAGGCGCTCGGTTTGGTCATCGGGGTCGTTCAACTCCGAGAATCCGTTTGCGATTTCCCGTCCGCCGATAAATAACTCAAAGCGATCGGCGATTCGTGGATCCTGGTCGTTGGTGCGCGACAGCGGCGACACTTCAACCGGGTACGCAATGACGTAGGTCGGCGCCTGCAATTTCTGCTCCACCGTTTTTTCGAAAATTTCCACCTGCAGCTTGCCGACTCCGTAACTCGGCTTGACCGGCAGCCCGAGATGCGTGACCACCGACGCCAATTTGTCGCGATCCTCCAGGTCCGCGGGACTGAGGTCGGCGTTGTACTTTAGAATCGCGTCCTTGAGGGAAATCCGGGTGAACGGTTCGGCGAGATCCAGGGTCTGGCCCTGGTATTCGATCGCCGGCGCCCCCAGAACCTCGATGGCCATCTCCCGCAGCATTTCTTCCGTCAGCGCCATCAGATCCCGGTAATCGGCATACGCCTGATAGAACTCGAGCATCGTAAATTCCGGGTTGTGCATGGTGCTGATGCCTTCGTTGCGGAAATTGCGGTTGATTTCGAATACCCGCTCGAAACCTCCCACCACCAGGCGCTTGAGATACAGCTCCGGGGCAATACGAAGAAAAAGATCCATATCGAGGGCGTGATGATAGGTCTGGAACGGGCGTGCCAGCGCGCCGCCGGGTATCGCCTGCATCATCGGCGTCTCTACCTCGAGATAGTCCCGTTCGAGCAAAAAGTGGCGCATGAAATTAACCATCGCCGAGCGGGTGCGGAAGACCTCGCGCGCCGGTTCACTCATGATGAGATCCAAGTACCGCCGCCGATAGCGAATCTCCTGGTCGGCGATGCCGTGATACTTCTCCGGGAGCGGGCGCAGCGATTTGGTCAGCAAACAAATGTCATCAACACGAACACTGAGCTCGCCGGTCTTGGTCTTGAACAGCACGCCGGACGCGCCCACGATATCGCCGATATCCCATTTCTTGAACTGATCGTTGTACACGCCTTCCGGCAGCGAGTCGCGTGCGAGGAACAACTGAATCCGTCCCGACATGTCCTGCAGGTGGGCGAAACTGGCCTTGCCCATGATACGCCGGCTCATCAGGCGTCCCGCCACCCGCACCCGCCGCGTCTGCTCGTCCAGGTCGGCGGCGCTGTTGCCATCGTAATGCGCATGCAGCGCTGCCGCCAGCACGTCACGACGAAAATCGTTGGGAAACGGATTACCCCGATCACGCAACGCGGCGAGCTTCGCGCGCCGTTGTATTATTTGTTCGTTCTCCTCGGTCATTATTTATTATAATTCATTTGGTTGTAGAGATTATCTTGAAATGACTTGATTAATTTTATACGCCTGATTTAAGGCTCGCTTCGATGAATCGATCCAGGTCGCCGTCGAGGACCCCTTGCGTGTCACCAACTTCGACGCCGGTGCGCAGGTCCTTTATCCGCGACTGATCGAGCACATAGGAACGGATCTGCTGACCCCAACCGATATCCGCCTTGCTGTCCTCGAGCACCTGCTGCTCGGACCGTTTGCGCCGCAGTTCGGCATCATACAGCCGCGCTTTGAGCATCCGCATCGCTTCGGCCTTATTCCGATGCTGGGAGCGGTCGTTCTGGCATTGCACGACTATTCCAGATGGTAAATGCGTGATGCGCACCGCGGAATCGGTCCGGTTCACGTGTTGCCCGCCGGCGCCGCTCGCACGGTAGGTGTCGATGCGCAGCTCAGCGGGGTTCACATCGATCTCGATGTCTTCCTCGACCTCGGGATACACAAACACCGACGCAAAAGAGGTGTGGCGGCGGTGACCAGAATCAAAAGGCGATTTTCGCACCAGGCGATGAATACCGGTCTCGGTGCGCAGGTAGCCGTAGGCGTAGTCACCGGTTACCTTGACCGTAGCACTCTTGATGCCCGCCACCTCGCCTTCCGACAGCTCGATGAGCTCGGACTTGAAACCCTTGCGCTCCGCCCAGCGCAGATACATGCGCAGCAGCATGTTCGCCCAATCCTGGGCCTCGGTGCCCCCTGAACCCGCTTGTATGTCCGCGAATGCATTGTGCTCGTCCATGTCCCCGGAGAACATGCGCTTGAATTCGAGCGCCACCAGATGTCGTTCCAGCTCGTCCAGGTCCTGGCCGATCGAGTCAAAGGTTTCCGCGTCATTCTCCTCGCGCGCCAAATCGAGCAGATCCGCTATCTCGCCGCCTTCTCTGTCGAGCCGCAGCAGCACCTCGACCGTCTGCTCCAGCCGGGCTCGCTCCCGGCCCAGGGTCTGGGCGCGATCCGGGTCCGACCATACCGCGGGTTGTTCCAGCTCCAGCCGGACCTCCTCTAACCGCTCCTGCTTGGCCGGCAGGTCAAAGATACCCCCTCAAGGCCTCGCTGCGACCTTGAATATCTTTGAGCTTCTCTACCAGAAAATTAATTTCCATGGTTCATCCACACTGTCATCAAAAACGGGGATCGCAGCATACCGGAATTAATCGCCCGATGGTATGCGCCTGATACCTCGCAACCTGTATATGTCTTTGAAAAACCGTGTCTTAAGCCGCGGCGGACGGTGGCATCCGCGAGGCCCTGCCCCGCGGCGCGACACGTCGTTGCCGACCCGATGTGTCGCGCCGCGGGAACGGCGGCCGCGGTGCGCCGGATTGGCGGGCAATCACCGGAGCAGGCGCATAAGGGGAGTTTTTACCGCCGTTCACGCGAACTTGGGGAGAACCGTCAAATCGGTTACTCTGTTCGTTAATTAGAAGGCGTAAGACCTTTGGCGGCGGCTTATCGGGGGGCGCTATTTGGAAATCAGTGTCCGCGAGACACTCATGGTTGGCGGGGTGATCGTCTTCGCCGTGATCCTGTTGTGGTTACGGTTCAGCGCACACCGCAACGGCCCGCGCCCCTACGCTTACCTGTATTACTTGTCCCGGCGCAAGCTCGTAAAATCGGAAATCACCAATCCGATATTCCGCATCGGCCGGCATCCCAACAATGACCTTCGGCTCAGCGAGCGATCGGTGTCACGATTTCACGCCGAGATCGTACGCAATCAAAACGGCAGCTTCAGCATTTACGATATGCGGTCAAGAAACGGGATAAAGGTCGGCATGCGTCCGGTGGAGTCCACCGTGCTCGCGGAAGGCGATGTCATCGACATCGGCCGCATGCGCCTGCGTTTCACGAAGTTCCCCAGGGATTACAATATGTTCCAGCATACCGACATGCTGGAGCCGATATCCGCTGCGCAGCACCGTCGGCGGCGGCATAAGCGCCATGACGTGGCGGTCAGCGTGCGTCTTTATGACGATTCATCCGGATGGCTCAAAGGGCGTATCCGGGACGTGAGTCAGCAAGGCGCGTTCATTGAAGTCGAACGGCCGATCGCGCCGCGGGCGCCCGTCGATGTGGTTTTTCCGATTTTTCACGGCGCGCGACAGCGATGGCTGCGGCTTCCGGCCAAGGTCGTGAGGGGAACCCCCGACGGCGTCGGAATCTCGTTTAGCGCGCTGGATGATTCCGCCAGCAAGGCTCTGAGAACCATCGCCAAAGCGGCTTGATGACCGTCGCGCGACGGGACCTAATTCCGCGGATGGTCAAGTTCAGCGCCATTTTTGTTGCATTGCAACGCGGCATGTAGGAGAATTGCGCGGCGCTTCGATAGCAAAGATCGACAGAAAAAAGTCTCTAGTCAATAACCACTAACAAATGAGAATCGGAGTCCCCAAAGAGATCCACGACGCGGAGCACCGCGTCGCCACCACCCCCGAGGTCGTCAAACAACTCACCAAGCTCGGATTTTCCGTGGCCGTGGAGACCGGCGCTGGCGCGGCGGCGAAGTTCAACGACGACGCCTACCGCGAGGCCGGCGCGGAGGTCGTGTCCGACACCCGCGAGTTGTGGGCGCAATCCGATATCGTGTTGAAGGTGCGCGCCCCCGAAGATCATCCCGAATTAGGTGTGCATGAAAGCGAGTTGTTGCGCGAGGGCGGCAACCTGATCAGCTTCATCTGGCCGGCGCAAAACCCGGAACTGATGGACAAGCTGGCGGCCAGGCGCGCAACCGTGCTGGCCATGGATTCCGTGCCCAGGATCTCGCGCGCGCAGAAGATGGATGCGTTGAGCTCGATGGCCAATATCGCCGGATATCGCGCCGTGGTCGAGGCCGCGCATCACTTCGGACGTTTTTTTACCGGACAAATAACCGCCGCCGGGAAGGTGCCCCCCGCCAAGGTGATGATTATCGGCGCCGGCGTGGCGGGTCTTGCCGCCATCGGTGCCGCCGGCTCCATGGGCGCCATCGTCCGCGCGTTCGACACGCGGCCGGAAGTAAAAGAACAGGTGGAGAGCATGGACGCGGAGTTTCTGGAGCTCGATTTCAAGGAGGAAGGCGGTGGCGCGGGCGGTTACGCCAAGGAGATGAGCAAGGAATTCATCGACGCGGAGATGGCGTTGTTCCGCGAACAGGCCAAAGACGTCGATATCATCATTACCACCGCGCTGATTCCGGGCAAACCGGCGCCCAAGCTGATTCTTGCGGACATGGTGGAATCCATGCGCAACGGCAGCGTGATCGTCGATCTCGCAGCCGAGCAAGGCGGCAACTGCGAATTGACCGAACCCGGCCAGGTGGTGGTCAAAAACGGCGTCACCATCATCGGGCATACCGACCTGCCCAGCCGGCTGCCCACCCAGTCGAGCCAGCTTTACGCTACCAATCTACGCCATCTGCTTACCGACCTTACGCCGGAGAAGGACGGGAATATCGTCGTGGACATGGAAGACGAGGCGATTCGCGGGGCAACGGTGATCAAGGAAGGCGAAGTCACGTGGCCACCGCCACCGCCCAAGCTGTCGATGCAGCCGCCGAAACCGGCGCCGGCGTCTCAAGCTGCAGCGGAACCCGTGGTGGAAGCGAAAAAACCGTCGCCGTGGTTCACATTAGCCTTCATGGCCGTCGGCGTTATCGCCATCCTGGCGCTTGGCTCAGTGGCGCCGGCGGCGTTTATGAGCCATTTCATCGTGTTCGTGTTGGCGATTTTTGTCGGCTATCAGGTGATCTGGTCGGTGACCCCCGCCCTGCACACACCGTTGATGAGCGTCACCAATGCCATCAGCGGAATCATCATCATCGGGGCCTTACTGCAGATCGGAGCACCCAGAGGCATCGTCGTGTTTCTCGCCGCCGTATCCGTGCTCATCGCCACCGTCAACGTCGCGGGGGGATTCCTGGTCACCCAACGCATGTTGAAAATGTTTCGCAAATAGGAGCTAGTCCATGCCTGCGGGAGTTGTCGCCGCCTCTTACATTGTTGCCAGTATTTTATTCATACTGAGCCTCGGGGGCCTGAGCCACCAGGAGTCGGCCCGCCGCGGTAATATTTATGGCATCGTCGGTATGACGATCGCCATCGTCGCGACCATCACCAGCGAACAGGTATCGGGCTTGGGTCTTATCATCCCGATGATGGTTATCGGTGCCATCGCCGGATTCTTCGTCGCCGCCAAGGTGCAGATGACCGACATGCCCCAACTGGTTGCGATGCTGCACAGTTTTGTCGGCCTCGCGGCGGTGCTCGTGGGTTTCGCCAACTATATGGACCCCACCAGTCATTTCGAGGGCGTGGAAAAAACCATCCACGAGGTCGAAATCTACCTCGGCGTCTTCATCGGCGCGATCACCTTCACCGGGTCGGTGATCGCTTTCGGAAAACTCCAGGCCGTAATCAAGAGTGCGCCGTTGATCCTGCCCGCACGGCACTGGCTGAATCTCGCCGCCGGATTGGTTTGCATCTGGCTGGGTGTTCTATTCGTGGGCGCCGAAAGCATCGGCGCAGGCTTGATCCCGTTGATCATTATGACCCTCATCGCATTTGCCTTCGGGGTGCACATGGTGATGGCCATCGGCGGCGCGGATATGCCGGTGGTGATCTCGATGCTGAACAGCTACTCGGGTTGGGCGGCGGCGGCGACGGGTTTCATGTTGTCCAATGACCTGTTGATCGTCACCGGCGCCCTGGTCGGATCGAGCGGTGCGATTCTGAGCTACATCATGTGCCGCGCCATGAATCGTCGATTCCTGGCGGTCATCATGGGTGGATTCGGAACCGAAGGCGGTACGGCCGCGGCCGCCGCAGATGAAACCGGCGAGGTCACCGCGATGTCGGCGGAAGAAACCGCCGATCTGCTGACTGCAGCGAAAGAGGTGATCATCGTCCCCGGCTACGGCATGGCGGTGGCCCATGCCCAGCATGTTGTTTCGGAATTGACGCAAAAACTGCGCAGCGCCGGGGTCAACGTGCGCTACGGGATTCACCCGGTCGCCGGACGTATGCCCGGCCACATGAACGTACTGCTGGCCGAGGCCAAGGTGCCCTACGACATCGTCCTGGAAATGGACGAGATCAACGACGATTTTCCCAACACCGATGTGGCGATGGTTATCGGAGCCAATGACATCGTCAATCCTTCCGCCCAGGAAGATCCGAACAGCCCGATCGCCGGAATGCCGGTGCTCGAAGTGTGGAAGTCCGGCACCGCGGTAGTGCTGAAGCGCAGCATGGCCACCGGCTATGCCGGGGTGGATAATCCCCTCTTTTACCGCGAGAACACGCGCATGCTGTTCGGCGACGCGAAGGATAGTATCGAGGCGGTCGTAAAAGCCCTGGGCTGAGCGCAGTGCTCGGACGCGCTTTTAACTGAGGGCCTCGCGCATTAGTTTGCCGATGTCCGCGGGATTGCGAGTCACACGAATACCGGCATCTTCCAGAGCCTCGATTTTTTCCGCGGCGGTGCCTTTGCCGCCGGATATGATGGCTCCCGCATGTCCCATGCGCTTGCCCGGCGGGGCGGTAACACCGGCGATGAATCCAACTACCGGCTTGCTCATATGCCGTTTAACCCAGGCGGCGCATTCCTCCTCGTCGGTGCCGCCGATTTCACCCACCATCACCACACCCTCGGTGTCGGGGTCCTCATTGAACATCCGCATGACATCCAGATGTTTTACCCCATTGACCGGGTCGCCGCCGATGCCGATACACGTGGATTGTCCGAGCCCCAGTTGCGTCAGTTGATCGACCACTTCGTAAGTCAGGGTTCCTGAACGAGACACCACCCCGATCGGACCTTTTTTGTGAATATACCCGGGCATGATCCCGATCTTGATTTCGTCGGGGGTGATGACGCCCGGACAGTTCGGTCCCACCAGTATCGTGTTCCGATCGCGCATCTTATAACGCGTGATGATCATGTCCTTGACTGGTACACCTTCGGTGATGCAGATCACGACTTCCATGCCGGCCGTGACCGCCTCGTCGATTGCGGCGGCGGCAAAGCGCGGCGGCACGTAGATCACTGAGACATTGGCGCCGGTATTGTCCTTCGCCTCTTGCACCGTGTCATAGACCGGAATGCCTTCGACCTGCTGCCCGCCCTTGCCCGGGGTGACACCGGCGACGAAGCACTCTGTCCCCAGCGCGTATTCGACGCAGTACTTGGTATGAAATTCTCCGGTCTTGCCGGTGATGCCCTGGGTAACGACACGGGAGGTTTTGTTGATCAAGATGGACATTATTTGTGCCCTCGCGCGGCAGCCACCACCTTCTCGGCCGCATCGGCCATGGTTGTAGCGGATGTGATCTCAATACCGGAATTGGCGATGATTTCCCTGCCGCGATCGACGTTGGTGCCTTCCAGCCGGACCACCAACGGCACCGACAGATGAACTTCCCTGGCGGCGTTGACCAATCCTTCAGCAATCACGTCGCATCGCATGATGCCACCGAATATGTTGACCAGGATCGCCTTCAGATTGGGATTGCGCATCATTATGACGAACGCCTCGGTGACCTGCTCGGTAGTCGCACCGCCTCCTACATCCAGGAAATTAGCCGGCTCCGCCCCATACAGCTTGATGATGTCCATGGTCGCCATCGCCAGGCCGGCGCCATTGACCAGGCACCCGATATCGCCGTCCAAAGCGATATAGCTCAGGCCGTACTTGGATGCCTCGATCTCGTTCGGATCCTCCTCATCCAGGTCCCGCAATTCTTTGGTTTCCGGATGGCGGAATAACGCGTTGTCGTCGAAATTGAGCTTCGCGTCCAACGCGACTACTTTATTGTCAGTGGTCAAGATCAACGGATTGATCTCCGCCAAAGACGCATCAGTCTCCCAATAAACCTTATACAGGCCGAGTAACAACCCGGCGGCGCGATCCACGGCGGCATCGGGCAGACCAATCTTGGACGCCAGGTCTTCAGCCTGGTCGACCGTCAAACCGGCGACGGGATCAACCATGGCCTTATGAATCTTTTCCGGCGTTTTCGCGGCGACTTCCTCGATCTCGGTGCCACCCTCCGAACTGGCCATTACCACGACTCGCTGTGCGGAACGATCAACTACCATGCCGATATAAAATTCGCGTTCGATGTCGGCGCCTTCCTCAACCAACAGTCGTTTGACGACTTTTCCCTCGGGACCCGTCTGGTGAGTGACCAGGGTCATCCCCAGGATGTCCGCCGCGTGCTGTCGCACCTCGTCGAGCGAGCGCGCCAAACGCACGCCGCCGCCCTTGCCGCGGCCACCGGCGTGAATCTGCGCCTTGACCACCCACAGCTCGCCACCCAGCGCTTCGGCTGCGGCCACCGCCTCGTCCACGCTGAAACATGCGCTGCCCTGCGGGGTCGCCACTCCATAGCTTCTTAATATCTCTTTTCCTTGATATTCATGTACTTTCATAGCTTTTTTCCAAAGTTACATTAATTTTTTTCGTGTTGCCGGCGGCCGGGGAAGCGGCGACGACCGTCAGCTCATCGCCGCCTCAGCGACCCGTGGCGGTACGGTTTCAATTAACCGCGGGTCGAACTGGGTTGGGATGATGTACTCGGGGCCGAATGACAGCTCCTTGATCTGATAAGCCTCGAGCACCTCTTTGGGGACCGGCTCTTTGGCCAGACTGGCAAGTGCGTGGGTCGCAGCCACAAGTATATTTTCCGTAATCTTGTGTGCCTTGGCGTCCAACACGCCACGGAACAAAAACGGAAAGCAAAGTGAATTGTTGATTTGATTGGGAAAGTCGGATCTTCCCGTGGCGATGATGATGTCGTCTCGCACTGCGCGCGCCGCGTCCGGCATGATTTCGGGGACCGGATTCGAAAGTGCAAACACGATCGCGCGATCGGCCATCACCCGGACCATGTCCGCGGTGAGCAGATTTGGGCCGGAAACCCCGATAAACACGTCCGCATCCAACACCGCCTCATCGAGCGTTTCCAGCGGAGTATCCACCGCATACGCTTGCTTGTAGACGTTTACGTCCGTTCGTCGGGTATGGATCACACCTTTGCGATCCACGAGAATGATATTTTCTCGTTTTGAGCCAAGTGCGATGAGCAGGCGCGTCGCCGCAATTCCCGCCGCACCGGCGCCCAGAATAACAATTCTTGCATCCTCCAGACGCTTACCTTGGATCTCCAACGAGTTCAGCAGGCCGGCGCACACGATCACCGCGGTACCATGCTGGTCGTCATGAAATACCGGGATTTGCAAACGATCCCGCAACGACTGTTCAATAATGAAACAGTTCGGGGCGGCAATATCTTCCAGATTGATGGCGCCGAAGGTCGGCGAAATATTAACCACGGTCTCAATGAATGCTTCAGTGCTGGGAGCCGCAATCTCGATATCAAATACGTCGATATTCGCGAAACGCTTGAATAAGACAGCCTTACCCTCCATAACCGGCTTACCGGCCAGGGGACCTACATTGCCGAGTCCCAGCACCGCGCTGCCGTCGGTGATGACGGCGACCAGGTTACCCTTGTTGGTGTAGCGATACGCGTCGTGTTCGTTCTCCGCAATTGCCATAACCGGTTCCGCGACACCCGGCGTGTAAGCGAGCGACAACTCATTGCCGGAAGTAAACGGCTTTGTGGGCTGTATGGAGATTTTTCCCGGCGTCGGAAATTCGTGGTAATCGAGCGCTTTGGCTCTGTTTTCAGACATAAATACTACTCAGGCAGTTACCCAAACGGTCCCGGATTCGCCACCGCGAGGTTCGATGAGCGTGGAACAATAACGTTGAACAGATGTATTATTTTCAATCGCGACAATGGGTTATTGTCGCATAGTGGGATTATGCTCAGCAAAATTTTGTTCCGCCGTTCACGTGGATCGGATGGCCTGCCGCCCGCGCCGGGGTCCAGGGGCGCCAGCGCAGGAAGCGATCCTAATTACGCGCCGTGGAGTGGTGGCGCGCTGCGCGCTTAGATTCGCTCGAAAATCGTTGCAATCCCCTGCCCCATGCCGATACACATGGTGGCGAGTCCCAACGTCGCGTCTTTTTCCCGCATGACATTCAACAGCGTGGTGGAAATGCGTGCCCCCGAGCACCCCAGGGGATGACCCAAGGCGATGGCGCCGCCGTTTAAATTAACCGTGTCATCGACCTTTTCCATCAATCCTAAATCCTTGATCACCGGTAGTGACTGCGCGGCAAACGCCTCATTCAGCTCCACACAATCGATATCATCCATCGTCAATCCGGCCCTTGCCAGGGCTTTCTGTGTTGCGGGCACCGGCCCGTATCCCATGATCGACGGATCCACTCCTGCGGTGGCCATCGCCTTGATACGGGCGATGGGTTTCACCCCGGCGGACTGCGCCGCTTGAGCGGACATTACAATCATCGCCGATGCGCCATCGGACAGAGCCGACGAGCTTCCCGCCGTTACGCTACCGTTGGCGGGATCAAATACCGGCTTCAAACCGGCGAGAATGTCCGGGGTTGTTTCCGGACGGATGACCTCGTCGTACTCACATGAAACTTTACTACCATCCTCGTCATGCCCTTCCACCGCGACGATCTCTGTTTTGAACCGCCCCTCAATGGTCGCCGCATGCGCCCGTTGGTGTGAGCGCGCCGCAAATTCGTCCTGCGCCTCGCGGGTGATGCCGTGCGTGCGCGCAAGCAGCTCCGCGGTCATTCCCATCACCGCCGCGGCCCGGGCCACATATTTGTTCAATTCGGGATTAATATCTATGCCATGAGTCATTGGTACGTGACCCATGTGCTCCACGCCGCCGACCACGAAAAAATCTCCCTGCCCGCACAGAACCGCCTGAGCGGCGCTGTGTATCGCCTGCATCGATGAGCCGCACAGGCGGTTCACGGTTTGCGCGCTGACCGTATTCGGCAATACCGTCATGAGCGCCATATTACGTGCGATATTCACGCCCTGTTCCAACGTTTGATTGACGCACCCCCATATCACGTCATCGACATCCGCGGGATTCAAGGCGTTGTTTCTTTCGAACAACGCGTCGACCAGCCGCGCGGACAGTCCTTCTGCGCGGACGTAGCGGAATATACCGCCCTTCGACCGCCCCATTGGAGTGCGTACACAATCTACGACTACCGCCTCGTTACCATTCGCGATCATTATTCGGACTCCTGAAAAAATTTCTTACCGGCAGTTGTCCAGTCTCGAAACTGCGCCGTGGGTTGATAGGCCATTCCCAATGCGGCGTAGCCATCCGCTGATGCGCGGAACGCTTCGATACCGACGGTATCAATATATCTCAATGCCCCGCCTCGGAATGGGGGAAATCCTATTCCCCAGATTAATCCCATGTCGGCGGCGACCGCCGACTCAACGACTCCTTCCTCAAGGCAACGCGCCGTCTCCAGACACAGGGGAATCATCATCCTGTCAATGATTTCCTGTTCGCTGAATTCATGCTTTTTTTCGGATTGATACAACATCCCATGGACCGATTCGTCCGGATTTTTTCTGGGTTTACCACGTTTATCTTTCTCATAAAGGTAAAATCCACTCCCCGACTTCTGCCCAAGACGGCCTGCCTCGTACAGCGTCTCGATCGCCGTTGTATATTCGCTTTGCATGCGGTCCGGGTACCCCTCTGCCAGGACATCCGCCGCGTGACATGCGGTATCCATGCCGATGACGTCCAACAAATATGCAGGACCCATAGGCCAACCGAAACCTTCCATCACCTTATCGACTTTGTGAAAATCGGCGCCATCACGGATGAGTGCGGAAAAGGCGTTGAAATAAGGGAACAGCACGCGATTGACCAGAAAGCCGGGACAATCGTTTACGACGATCGGATTCTTACCGATAGCCTTGGCGAATGTAACCGTGGTGGCAATAGTATGATCGGAGCTTTGCTCACCCCTTATCACTTCGACCAGCGGCATGACAGGCACCGGATTGAAGAAATGCATGCCACAGAATCGTTCCGGGTGTTTCAGGGAGCCGGCCAATCTGGAAATCGAAATTGTCGAAGTGTTCGAGGCGATGATCGCTTCGTCATCGACCGCATCCTCCAGCTCGGTCAATACGCTTTTCTTAACACCTTCGTTTTCAACCACGGCTTCGACGACAATATCCGTCCCCTCGATGTCGCCATAAGTGAGCGTCGGATTGATGCGCGTCAGAACCTCGCTCATTTGACCGGCGCTGATTCTTCCCCGGCTAAGACTTTTCAGCAGAAGATTCCTGGCTTCCGCCAGACCGGTTTCCACGGCCTCTTCAGCGATGTCTTTCATCGCTATCGGTACTCCCTTGAGTGCCGATTGATACGCGATTCCGCCACCCATGATTCCCGCGCCGATCACCGCCGCGCGCCGCACCGGACCGGCTCGTTTGGCATATGACTTCGCAATGCGCGACAACGACTGATCATTCAAGAATAAACCGATCAGATTGCGTGCAACTTCATCCTTGCCTAGTTCGGCAAACGCTTCCGCCTCGATTCTGGCGGCGCTTTCGCGATCGAGCGTGGCGTGTTTCTCCATGCACCGCAATGCGGTCACGGGCGCAGGATAATGAGGACCTGCTTTGGCCGCAATGACCGATCTGGCGGTCGCAAAGACCATCGTTCTTTCGATTTCACTCAAGTGCAGCGGCGATGTCTTGTCCTTGCGCCGAGGCCGGTAATCGAGCTTTCCGGCGATGCATGCCTCGATCAGGGACACCGCCGAGTTTGTCAGTTGTTCCGGTTGAACCACGGCATCGACCGCACCTTCTTTGAGCGCCTGCTCGGCCTTTCTGTCCTTACCGAGGCCTATCCACTCCAACGCGTTATCGGCGCCGATTAATCTGGGAAGACGTATTGTCCCGCCCCAACCCGGGAACAGCCCCAGCTTGACCTCGGGAAGACCCACGCGAGCCTTGGCGGACATAATGCGGTAATCGCAAGCCAGGCAAACCTCGAATCCACCACCCAGGGCAAATCCGTTTATTACCGCAACCGTCGGCATCGGCAGATCCTCAATGACCGAGAAGGTATCGTGTATCGCCAACAAGTCATCGATCAATTGATTCCGCTCTTTCTCAAACCATTGACCGAATTCGGTGATATCGGCACCCACTACAAACACGTTTTTTCCGCTGGTGAGCATCAGCCCTTTTACCGTGTTGTCCCGGGACAACTCGTCGAGCGCCTGCCTCAACTCACCCAACGTCAGTGCATCGAACTTGTTGACCGATCCTTCCCGGCGATCGAAACGAATTTCAGCAATTCCCGGTTTAACAGCATCCAACGTCAAGGTTTGGCCTTGAAATTTCATAGACATCTCCAAGATTAAGCGTGCACAACCAGTTTATCAGATCGTGCCTTTACACCAGCTTTCAATCAATCTTCGCGATACCGAGAACGCGGGTGGAAGTTTGATAGAACCACAACCGGCCATCGCGTCGAACACCTGCGAGCGCGTAAACCAGCGGGCATCCTCTAGTTCATTGTCGTTTCGTTGTATCTCTGTCGACTGCGCTGTAGCGTGAAAACCCAGCATCAAAGAGCTCGGAAACGGCCACGGCTGAGAAGATTGATAAGACATGCGCTGTATCTTTATTCCGGTTTCTTCGGAAACCTCTCGCAATACTGCTTGTTCTGCCGATTCACCGGGCTCGACAAATCCGGCCAGGGTCGAATACACGCCTTCCGGCCAGCGTGCCTGGCGACCCAATAGACACCGGTCTTCCCGGAACACCAGTACAATAATTGCCGGATCGGTGCGCGGAAAGTGGCTCACGCCGCAAGCCGAACTTGTGCATAGCCGCAGGTGACCGGCCTTGCTATTGGCGGTGGGTGAGCCGCACACGCCGCAGAACCTGTGGCGTTCATGCCAGTAACAGATCCCTTTGGCATATGCGAGTAGCGATGCGTCCCAGTCGTCCAGAACCGGACCCAGGCGCCGCAGATCTTCAAACGCCGTATCGGCTGGCAAGACATGCGCATCCGCCGGATCGCGCTTATCGTCAATGAGATAAGCAAAATAGGTGTCCCGCTCATGGCGGCCCAGCAAAATTGACGACTCCACCAGCGACTCGGGCCGTGTCATGTCCTTTTGCGTCAGTGTCGCCGCCTGGGGCCGGTCGACTCTGACCAGGTTTTTTTGTCTCCATACCGGAACGAAGTGCGTTCTGTCATCGTGCAGGCGCCGTGCAATCCACTCGAGATCATCCCTCCGGTGGGTGATGCGGTCGAACGTACTGTTCACCAGGCCGTTTTGCCGCGCTTGCTGAAGATGGTCAACAGTTACAACGCCCGATTTACCGGGGTAGTCCTGCAAATTTCTCATCGTGACGACGATACGAACTGTCCTGCGAGGGTATTCATCAGAGCTCCAAAGCCGGTTAGCGACCAACCCCCATCCACCGGAACCACCGCCCCGTTGATAAATCCGGCGAGTGGCGACGCCAACACCAATGCCACCTTGGCCACGTCATCGACGGATCCCATGCGTTTCATCGGCACGCTCTCGGCTACCGCCGCTTGTGCCGTCTCGCTCGGCGCCAGGCGTGCCATTCCTTCCGTTCCCGCGATTGGGCCGGGTACAATCGAATTGACGCGGATCCCCTGATCTCCCCATTCCAGCGCCAGCACCCGTGTCAGCATGTCCACACCCGCCTTCGCCGCACAGACGTGGGCCTGTAGCGGAGTCGCAACATAAGCCTGAGGCGCGGAAATATTGATAATCGCTGAGCCCGGTTTTTTTAAATACGCGTGGCCCGCGCGCAACACATTGAAAGTGCCCAACAAATCAATATCAACCACTGACTTGAAGCCATTGGCGGACATCCCCAGCACCGGCGCAGGAAAGTTCCCGGCCGCGCCGGATATCAGCACGTCGATTTCGCCAAAGACCTTATGTGCCTCCTTCAGCGAGGCTTCGACTCCCGCAAAGTCCCGCACATCGGCGGAAAATCCGATCGCATCCGATCCGCAGTCCTTTAACCGGGCCACCGCGGCGTCAACCTTTTCTTGCGAACGGCTGAGTACCGCCAAATTGGCACCGGCCGCCGAGAATGCCTCTGCGATGCCCAGATTGATGCCGCTGGTGCCGCCGGAGACAAAAACCGTCTTTCCGTGATAATCAAGATCTTTCATATAGGTCGCCACCCATTGTTTGACTCCTCTAGCCGGATCGCCGCCGGATAACTGAAAATCGCCGATGAGGACTCGAACCACTCATCATCCGATGTTGGCGGAGAGGGAGGGATTCGAACCCCCGGACCCTTTCGAGTCAACGGTTTTCAAGACCGCCGCTTTCGACCACTCAGCCACCTCTCCGGGACATAGACATAGAACGCTCGCGCCACGCACACCGACCGTCGCCGTTTTGTGTCGGCGGCCGAGTTTGCCGGTTGCCCGCGCTGCGCGATACTCGGGATCTTCCGTAACGCGGCGAGTTTACTCCAGCAGGCATATTGCACCAAGGCGCAACGCCCCCGTAATCAGCCTTCAAGCCGTCGACCCATATGCCCTTGGCACACCCCACGCGAGCGTCATTCGCGGGCGTTCGCAAGCGGGCTCCGGCGTCGGCGGTACCGGCGCTTTGCGCCGCGGCTGGTTTCCGCCGCCCAGTTTCGGTATGTTTCCGCTCAACAGCCTTACGAAATAATGACTATAACCAATGGCTAAAGCGATTAGGATCGGTGTCTTTGCGGGCCTACCCGTGGCCGTCTTTTTGTCCTTTTTCGGTTACAGTCTGTTGCAACCCGCGCGTATCGATTATCTATTCGTCACCTTTTCGTACTTCATCCTTCTCGCCGTGTGCGCCGTATGGATCGTAAACGCACTTCGCCTTTACGAGCGGTTCAAATTTCCTTTGCGGCGCGTGGTGTCGAACAGCTGGCGCGGATTGTTATTTTGCCTGCTGATCACGATCTCACTGTGCAGCGCGGTTAAACCCCACTTCCGCGTACTCGACGATGAGACCAGCCTGCTGAGTGTCTCGAATTCGCTGGCACGGGAACACAAGGCTCGCGGTGTCACTCACGCCAAATACCTGCTCGGACGCGACTACATAGTGCTCGAACAGTATATCCCCAAGCGACCTCTGTTGTATCCGTTTCTGGTGCACATAACCCATTTGGTTCGCGGGCAGCATTGGCAAAACGGATTCATTCTAAATGCGATACTCCTGTTTGCATGTCTAGCGCTGGTATATGTTGGCCTGCGTAATCATCTCGATGACTGGGGGGCTATGGCCGGCGTGCTGCTCGTATTGGGCAATCCGATTTTCATTATCAGCGCGCGCTCCTCGGGTTTTGACTTTTTGTCCGTGTTCATTTTTTTGCTGTCTTTGGCCGGCATGTATATTTTTCTGCGTCGACCAGGACCCGTATCTTTCGGCTTCCTGTGGAGCACCTTGGTTTTGTTTTCGCACATTCGTTATGAAAACGTTTATCTGTTCGTGCTGGCGATCTCATGCGTCGCATTATTTGGACGCATGAACAAAGAATTAATCAAGAATAATTATCTTCTGATAGCGTGGACGCCCGCCTTATTACTGCCGTACATCTGGCAGCTGTATCTTTCCAGGTCCTTTTTTGGCGACGGCATCGTGAGCAGAGCTTTTGGCGCGGATTATCTGGTCGCCAACAGCAAACGATTTGCGCTCAACCAAAGCGATCTGGGGTCTTTGTTCGACACTACGCTCTCTGATTTTACGCTGCCGGTAGCCGTGGTCATTGGCGTTTGGATGTTGTTTCGGGCGTTGCAGCGGGAATTGCGTGTTGATGACAGCGCATATCGGCAGTTCTTAGTCTTTCTGGTTCTCGTTGTCGGTATACATCTGCTGATTTTGCTTTCGTTCTACTTCGGGGACTTTACTCTCACCTACATGCAGAGGATTTATTTGCCCGTATTCAGCCTGTTGGCTTTGGTTCCGCTGATGACGCCCTGGTTGTTCGGTACGTGGATCAACACCCGAATTGTCTTTATCATTGCGGCGTTGTTGTTCGCACTCTACCTCCCGGTAAGCCTGTTCCCGCAGCGCACTGGATTGTTTTATCCCGACTTGGAGCATCAAATCGAATTCCTGCGATCCTACAATCCGAAAACGACATTGATCGTAACCGCGCGCCCGGTGCGTCTGAATGCGCTTGGCTTCGGTGCGGTCAGTTTTGATTATATGAATAACAACAAACAGACGTTCATAAACGACATACAACTGAAATCGTTCACCGACGTAATCGTGTTTCAAAGAGTAAATCACGCCACCAAGGCAGTGGACGACGGCGACTGGCTATCCGCCGACTTCTTGCTGGAATCTTTGCAGACCTTTCGCACCGCCCCACACCAACAAACGCGTATTTCGCGAATCAAGGCGTCATTGCCAAGATGAGCCTCCGTGCGTGCAGTCGCAGTACCCAATCGTCGCCGACTGCGTTAGCGCCGTGCCCGCACGCGGTTGCAGTGGTGCTTTGCTCGCCGCACGCTTGAAAAACCATTGAAAACCCTCTGGCAAGTCCCCATATTTCCAGGGAAATTACGGAATTGTAAAGGTCCTTGAACTTTCCGCGGGAAACCGTATCCTAAAAGGACGACATTTTGCGATTATTAGCCTAATTCGACGTTTTTTGGAGGTCACATGAACTCAGATCCGCTTCGCGCCGCGGTCGCCCAGCCAGTACCTTCCACGCTGGCGGTCAACAAAGTGTTGAAAAACACTTATGCTCTGCTCGCGCTCACGCTACTCTTCAGTGCCGCCGCCGCGGCGCTGTCCATGGCGTTAAATTGGCCGCATCCGGGGCTGGTGTTGACGTTGGTGGGTTATTTCGGATTACTGTTTCTTACCACCCGCTTCCGCAACTCGGGGTGGGGCCTGCTGTTCGTGTTTGCGCTGACCGGTTTCATGGGTCTGACCCTCGGGCCCATTGTCAGCTACTACGTGAACGCCGTCCCCAACGGGCACCAACTGGTTATGATGGCCATGGGCGGGACCGGCATCATCTTTTTAGGGCTGTCGGGTTACGTCCTGACCACGGGAAAAGACTTCAGTTTCATCGCGGGATTATTGTTCTCGGGCATCTTGGTGGCATTCCTGGCCGGATTGGGCGCCGCGCTCTTCGGCATCCCGGCACTCTCCCTAGCCGTGTCCGCCATGTTCGTTCTGCTGATGTCCGGCTTAATTCTGTATCAAACCAGCCAGATCGTTCACGGCGGTGAAACCAACTATATTATGGCGACCGTCACGCTGTTTGTCGCCATATTCAACTTGTTCACCAGCCTGCTGCATCTACTCGGGATTTTCGGCGACGAATAAGACGCCGCCGCACTCAATACTCGAAATACCCAGCCCCGGAGCTCGCTACCGGGGCTTTTTTTCGTGCCGGGCAATTCCTCTCGAAGCAATTCTTCTTTCCGCCCACCCCATCGTGACCAAGTAGATTCCAAACAAGCCGAGAAACAGGAAGAACATCACATGTTCCGGAACACCCGCATACCAAGCCGCGAGCCCCGTCGCCGCGCACATAAGCGCACATCCGACGGCTATCAGCAGTGTCTGATTAACGCTGAATCCAAGCGCCAAGAGATAGTGATGGTAATGCGCCTGGTCCGCCAGAAACGGCGAACGGCCTCTGACAGCCCTCCTGAGCAAAGAACCCACGGCATCTATCAGAGGAACTGCCGTAATCCACAGCGCCGTCACCGGGGCCATCGCCCTTGCTTCGCCCTGGGACAATGCAATCAAGAACCAGGCCAGGGTCAACCCCAGCCACATACTTCCCGCATCGCCCATAAAGACACGAGCACTTGAACGTCCCAAGATTCTCGCGTTGAACAAAAGAAAAGCAACTACCGCACAAGCCACGACCGCCAACACCTTAGCCGCTTGACCGCTGTCGGCGACAATTGAAACTACGATTAGGGACGCGGTCGTAACCAGCGTGAGGCTGCCGGCAAGGCCATCCATGCCATCCGACATATTCCAGGCGTTAATGACCCCGACGGTAGCAAAAAGCGTTAATGCGACCGACCAACGGTTTAAAGGCACCAAATGCTGTGAAGTGAGTTGGCCCAGATCGTCTAACACGATACCGCCCGCTTTTACCATGATTGCGGCCGCGATAAGTTGCCCAACGAACCTGAAGAAATAAGTGGTCTGATGGCGATCGTCCCAGATGCCGATTGCCAGCATGACGCCACCCGATACCAGCAGTGGAAGTGTCAAAGACGTGCCGGCAGAGGTCCAGACGGCGCCGACAACTGAGCCGGCAAACATTGCAATGCCGCCTACGCTTGGCGTTGCCGTAGTGTGCTTGCGGTGCTCGCCCGGAAAATCCAACAATCTCAACCTGGTCGCCAGCGGAATCAATAACACGATTACCACCACCGTTGTAAGAAACGTAAACAAATAAGGCATAAAAAAATAAGCGCTCCGCAACTACGCGGAGCGCCTTTGAATTTGCGAGGAATGGATAAGTTGATCCCTTAAAACAACGTATAAATGAATGGCGCCATTGCTGATCCCTGGGCAAACACGATGAGCGCACCCAGCATCAGTAACACGATAATAATGGGTGCGAGCCAGAACTTTTTCCTGACTCTCATGAAATCCCAAAGGTCTCTCAGAAATTCCGTCATATGCCGACTAGTCTCCCGTTGCAATCGTAACTGATTTAAGTTCTGAAAACGACATGGTTTCCGAGCACCAACATGTCCATTTTAGTGCGAAGAAAACAATCGAGTGCCTCTTCCGGTGTGCACACGATAGGCTCGTTTTCATTGAATGAAGTATTTAGCAGAATAGGAATACCCGTCTTCACGGCGAACAATTCTATCAGCCTGTAAAACCGTGGATTTGTGTGTTTATCTACAGTCTGCAGCCTCCCGGACCCGTCAACGTGAGTTACAGCAGGTATTTGCGCCCTTTTCTCCGCGCGCACCGGATACACCTTCATCATGAATGGCACGTCATCATCGACTTCGAACCAGTCTTTAACCGCCTCTCGCACGATCGAAGGCGCGAACGGCCGGAAAGATTCTCTCCTTTTGATTTTTTTATTGAGCAACTCCTTTATATCCGACCTTCTGGGATCACATAAAATTGAACGGTTGCCCAGTGCCCGTGGACCCCATTCCATTCGACCCTGAAACCAGCCCACTACCTTGCCCTCCAGAATCGACTCCAACACGCGGTGGCAAAGCCGGTCTTCACACTCAATTATTTCGAATCCACACCGTTCTGCGGACAACCGATTGTTTCCTTGTTCCAGCAGTTCATTAATATACTCGTCCGAAAATACGGGGCCCCAATAGGCGTGGTCCATGACAAACGGAACATCCTTCTCTTTCACTCTATGCCAGACCGCGAAAGCGGCGCCAATTGCGCCACCGGCATCGCCCGCCGCCGATTGTACATAAATGTCTTGGAATTGGGTCTTCGACTTGATCTTTCCGTTAGCGACGGAGTTCATCGCACAGCCGCCAGCCAGGGCAAGGCGACGAAGTGCATATTTTGATTGAACGCAATTGAGGAGATTAAAAAACGCTTCCTCATATGCGGCTTGCACCGAGCTCGCTATCGCTTCGTGCCGTCCGCCAATAGCGTCCTTTTCACGTCTTGCAGGCCCAAGGAGACTCGTCAACTCTTCGCTATACAGGCGAGACACCCGAGGCTCTTGATCCACCCACTGGTATCCTATTTCATGTGTTTGATGTCGGAAATACCGCAGGTTAAGCAGGAAAGTTCCATCACCATTGAGGCTAATGAGTTCCCTCATGTGGTCCAGGTAGGTCGGTTTACCATAAGAGGCGAGGCCCATGACCTTATACTCATCTCCGTAATGCGGGAATCCCAAGTATTGAGTCATGGCCTGATAAAACACCCCCAACGAATGCGGGAACCTTACTCGGCCATCAATATGGATATGTCGTCCATTAGCTATGCCCCAGCAGGTGCTGGTGAAGTCACCAAAACCATCAACGGATACAGTTACCGCCTCATCAAATGGCGATACATAAAAGCTCGATGCCATGTGCGCCAGGTGGTGTTCGACGCGATGGATCTTGGCTCTTAACTCCTCACCTGGAAACGTGTTCTGCAATCGTTCACGCAGACCCTGCCGGCGTTGCCGTATTTTTATTTTTTCGACCAACAGCGGCAATCCCGCCACACCGGAGATCACGTAACGCAGCTTCGGCCAGAAACCTGCCAATCCATCGCTATTGACCGCCACATGAGTCACCGCGCCAAGACCAATTTTTTCCGAAGTCAGGCAGTAACGAATCGCTTCTGCGGGAAACCCGGCCCAATGTTTAAGTCTGCGGAACCTTTCTTCTTCCGCCGCGGCTACCAGCCTGCCATCTTTAACGAGGCAAGCCGATGAATCTCCGTGAAAGGAATTCACTCCAAGAATGTACATATTCGAGCCGTGTGCCAGCAATCATGGATCGGGGTGTTTTTCAACTTTCGACTTGCCTCCAATGATCGAAACAACTATTTTCCTTTTTCTATATCGAACTTTTTTATGGTAATCATGCGTTGATACATAGACCGCATAAGGCAAAACATCAGTCCCTCTTTACCATCCAGAAAACCTCTACGCCATATATAACTGTATACAAAGTACCAAAACGCGCGTCCTGGAATGGCCCACGATAAACGTTTCATAGCCGACCTTTGAACAACCGGATCTCTTGAAAATATTTCCATAGCGCGAAAAGGTTGTCGTTGTTGATCAATCTCGTATTCCGCTTCTTTCCGGGAATACTGGTTTTGTCTTTCAAACCAAGCATCGATACCTTTGTGACTTTCATCAATGATGTCGTTGGCCAGAACGCCTATTTCCCCATCCACGATTTGTGTTTCCGCATGACCTCGATTGACGTAACGAACTTTTTCATCGCGAATCAAGCGAATCACCCAAGTTGGATAAAGGCTGCTGTGTTTTAACCACTTCCCCCAAAGATAAAACCTCCTTCTTATGCGATAGGCGCATACTTTCTCGTCGTCCTCGGCGATTCTCTCTTGTATCTCTTGCGCCAACTCACGGGGTACTCGTTCGTCGGCGTCGAGGATCAGAATCCAGGAATACTTCTTGTCTACGTTCTCAATCGCCCAATTTCGTTGACTACCAAATCCATCAAATTGACGTTGATAAACACGTATGTTTCTCTCGTTACAGATTTCCAGCGTACGGTCCGTGCTGTACGAGTCGATCACGATCACGTCATCGGTCCACCACAGGCCGTCCAGGCACAAGGGAAGATTGCGCTCCTCGTTCAGGGTGAACACGAAAACCGAAACGTTATGCTTTTGTGACACGTTATACAGGCCGGGAGTTGACCACAAACTCGACTATATCTACATGATATTTATGGGAATATTATGATATCTATTGTTGTTGACGGTGATGCGGCACGGCGGCGGTATGGCGACTCGGAGATACAGCACTCTGCCGTCTGTGGGCAAACCGGCCCGAGGCGGTCTTCGTTGCGGGCCATCACGCCGTCCGCAACACTATTCATTCAACGGCTGATATTCTCGTCCAACAGCAAACACCGTGCGTCAGTCACTCACAGCATCCATAGCCTGCAACAAACCCTGAGTCGCTATCGGAATTGTATAGTTCTGAATATGTTGTTGCGCGTTTCTACCCATCCGTTTCAAGATTTCGGGCTCGCGCGCCGTTCGTATCATTATTTGCGCCATGTCCTGTACGTCTCCATACTCAAATGTCAAGCCAGTGTGATCTGGTATCACTAAATCCGGTCCGCATCCGACTCGGTCGCTGACTATTGCCGGTAATCCACTCGCCATAGCCTCGTTCACGACCAATCCCCATGTTTCACCATGATCAGAAGGCAGCACCAAACAATCTGCTGCGATGTATGCATTGCTAATCTCGGTTTGATTCAAGAATCCTGAAAAGGAAACCGGGATAGAACTTCTCTCGATTAAGTCACGTATCTGTCCTGATTCTTCACCTGATCCGACAATAAGTAAGTGCACTGATTTAGTTTTTCTTCTAGCTATATCGATCGCTTTGATAAGATCGGTCAATCTCTTTTTTCTTTCGAATTTTCCGGCAAACAAAAAACACACCTTATCGTCTTCGATTCGCCATCGCCTTCTTATTTCGCCTCGTCTATATCGTGTGTTTTCCGCCTGCTTGGCAAATCTTTCGTTATCAACAAAGTAGGGGCACCAAAATATCCGTTCAGCATCTACGCCGTTGTCAATATAAAATTTTTCGTTTTCCTTGCCGATAGCCAAAAACCCGTCATATCTTCTTAGCAACATTCGATGTAAGCCGCGTTTCCAACGAGAGCGCGGATGTATGGAATTAGATTCACCTCGCACCAAAACTTTTATACCGAGTCTTCGACATAAAAAAAGCGCCTGTAATAATCCAAGCGCTTGCCAACCGGTTATAAGACAAATGTCGATTCTGTCAGCTCTCAACTGATCACTGAATTGATATATCCACTTACCAAACAGTCCGAGGGAATCATTATTTACCCGTGATTTCATTACCGTCCAATCGTAACCATCGAGTAGCGGTATGTCCCATTGAAACGCATGACCAAATCCTTTTCCCTGCTGTCGGTCGTCGGGCATAAAAATGTAATATACCTTCACGCATATCTTGCTATTCGTGGATAGGTATCGAAACCACGGGGCGTGATATTGAATAGGATGGGTTGCAACTATCCCCAGATTTTTCCGTTTCTTAGCCACAATCACTGGACTGGATAAAGATTCTTCTTGTTGTCACTTTTGACTTCCGAATACCCACCTTCGCAACTGAACACTCTTGGCAACGCCAACACAAATCCTACCATTATGCCCAACAGCAACAGTATGTATAAGTCGCCGTAAACTTGTGACGCGATTATGAAGGTCAAAACGTTTGCGCCGAGAAACGCGGTAATAGCTACGCCTATGTGCGCGGCGGTTCTGTCTATGTGGCCGCAGTAGCGCAATATCGCGAATATCAGTTTAGACAATCTCCACGTCAACCAAAACATGATCAATACACCCGGTACACCTAATTCCACAATGAGCTTGCCCAAGCCTCCTTCGGTTGATCCTCCTACTCTTGCAGTAACGGATTTGTCGGTAAAAAATCGCGCCCCTTGACTTCCAAGGCCCATGCCTGCGCCCATCCAACCGGTGCGCCGCAACGCGCTTTGGGCGCTTCCCAACCCAAGCAGCGAAAAGCGTTCCGGCGCATCTTCAAACACCGTCGCACCCCGTTGTAAATACAAATCCAACTGCCCTTCATATTTATCTGGAAATATCTGTTGTAGTCCCAGCCATAAACTCAGTCCCAGTGCCAACATCGTGGTTCCGACAAATATTCTTCTGCCACTCGTTTGCGTGAATACGACAAGAGAAAAATACAGTGAAAAAAATACGACAATCTCGAGGAGCATCTTACGACGACCGGTTAGGAATATCGCCCCGACGAAAACCACAAGTAGCGCGGCAAACCATAGTCTGTGCGCAGGCCTGTTTGTGAAGATACTGATCGTCCACAACATGCAGACACTTGCGGCCAAGTGCCATGCCGTAATCTCCGGACTCCGTAGAAATCCCGAATGTGCTGTCAAAACTACACCCAGGTCATAAATAACAAGCCCTTTCCCGACTTGCTGTAAAATTTTCCAATCGACTCCAAAAAACGAGATATACACGCTTGCAGCGACAATGATGTTGAAGCCGATATACACAGCGAGCAATCGCTTTATGTCATCAATACCGTTCACATAAAAATACGCAAGCGGAAAAGCCAATAACGGGGCGAGATACCCATTCACTCCCGCGATCGCCAGTACCACTTCATCGTAGCGCAATATCGTAGCCAGAGTTTGTATCAATAGTACCAGTAGAAATAAAATCAACGGGAGAAACAGAAGTCTGTTGAGACCAGACAACGGAACGAAATAACGCGCACCATTCCGCAAAATCGCACCTACCATCCCCGCCGCAAAAAATACACCGACCAGCACCACAAAAAACACCGGTTCATCCGGGACAAGTTTTCTAATTGGATCCTGAATGAACCCTACCGTGATGACGACAAACAACGTCATACGGGTACTGTTGAAGCACAAAATCATCAAAACCAGTGTAACGATAATAAACGCGGCCAACATAATATGGGTTACCGATTAAGGTATTGTGGACCTTTCATATATAGCCGCAACGCCCAGATAAAACCCGAGATTTCGCTGACAAAAGTAACCGGAATCCACCATGGTCTGCGAAGATGATGTTTGGTCATGCTGGCCCCTAGCAAGCGTTTGCAGACATTCCAGATTCGATATTTTACTCCGGGGGACCGCATGAAAAAGTAGTAAGCGCCGACAGAATGATTCGGTTTCAAGGTCGTCAAGTGATTTCCGAATGTTCGCGTGCCGCCCTGCTCCAGTTTCATGTGAGTTATACTCGCTGCCGGATAATAATAAATCCCGCCGCCCCGACTGGTCACTCTATGCGCGAAATCGTCCTCGAACCGGTAGGCGACGCGAACGAAATTTTCATCAAAACCGCCAACATCGATGGCCTGTTCTCGATTTACCGACATATTGCCTGCCATAGCACAATTGATGTAACGCGGCGTATCCGACGTAAAATCGAACTTACCGCTTTTCCAGCCGTAATTAGACTGTTCGTGCCACGGCTGCATTATCCTACCAACGACTACCATCGCGTTGCTTTCAACATGCCCCGCAAGGTGCTCCCTGGCCACCTCGCTCGTAATGTCTATGTCATCGTCCAAGTACAACACGATGTCACATCGCGAGCGTATTAAAGCGACATTCATCGCCGCTGGGATGGATGGGTTGGGCAACCGACACCATACGATATCACCTTTTCTATGCATACCGCTCAATTTCGTTGCCGTTTTCTCCGGGTGATTCTCCGTTTGGTCCATCACCAGGATCTGTTGCGGAGGATATTCAAGCGTGAGCACCTGCGTGATGGTTTTAACGATCGTTTCGCTACGTCGATACGTTGGAATCGCTACTGACAACGTCAATTCTCCACCGGAAGGCATGAGACTCGTTATGCTGAACGAAAAAAGATCACTTGCATGAGGAAATACTTGAGACCGCTTGATACTTTCGGGAAATTTTCGACGCTAAGGGACGATGAGTGTTGTTTGTTGTTTTTCGCATCAAACATGCATAACCTTCTTAACGTAGAAATGTAGACAAATAGCGAACCCAGGACCGTAAATGGAGTGGATATTTTTTCAACGCGCGGCGAAAATAATGGCGCGCGCGATGACTGTCTCGCGAGTTTATGCAGGCGCCAATATAATATAAGCCTTTCGCCTCCTTCTTATTCTCGTAGAAAGGTTTAAATCGGCCCGAGTCCGATTTTCCATATTTTTGACCGCCTACCCAGTTTAAGACCTCTAAATCATCCCCACCCATACGCCTGCGACGCGCCGCCTCGAGAATCATTTTGGTGGTTTCCATCTGATTGTTTCGATATAAGCTGCTAATGTCCTTAGGTCGGATCCTTGACTCGTAGCGAATTGTTTCATCCGCTATGGTTCTTCCGATTTCGTAAAGCCGCAACCACAAATCCAGATCTTGGGCAACATAAAATACTTGACGATATCCGCCTACCTCATCGTACGCCGATCTACGCATCATTGCGCTGCAATGACTCGGAGGACCCTTGACTGTCTTGCTGTCGAGACTTTCCAGTCCGCGGTTGAGCTGCTCCTGAGACACCACTGAATCGTACAGATACTCTCCTTCCGGGCCGACGAAGCGCGTACCACTGCCGACCATCACGGCATCCTCATTACGTTCCAACATTAGATATTGGGCGTGCAACCTTCCTGGAAGAGATATGTCTCCACCCGCGTCCTGCCTGGCGATGTATTTGCCATTGGCCCGCTTACAACCCTGAATTAACGCGCATGTCAATCCCTTATGCGATTGTTCTACAATCCTTATGCGATCATCCGCGTATTGATATTGTGCGACTATTCGGCTTGTATTATCGCTCGATCCATCGTTTACAATTATAAATTCAAAATCGACATTCGATTGAGAAAGTATGCTTTCGATAGACTGCCCCACAAATTCTTCATCATCCTTCACACCCATGACGACAGATATTTGCGGAGTCTTTTTTGGCATTGCGTCAGTGGGACGGATTGTTGATCCTATCGGCTTATTATTGATCGAAACTGATCCAGTTTTTCGCTGACAATACCCATGCGGTTCCAACCAACCAGGTCCGCCAGAAATCTATATATACGAAACTCCGCCAAACGCCCCTGGTCTTCCGACGCTTCCCACGCCAGATTGAACAAAATCTTCGCCTCCGCAGTCAAACCGACGCCCGCACACTGGCGCGACACAAAGAACAATTCCCTTGCAAAGTGTCGCATTTCCGGCGTTTCCCTACCTATTCCCGCTCGAACGGCATGTTGATAAATTCGCTGGTGGGCCAATGCACGATCTTCCATTACCTTTGGAGAACTGGTGAAATCCTTGCACAAGCGATGGTCATCATGATCGCGTGTATCGGAGACAAACTCATCGCAGTAGTGCAAACGGACATCCATACTTGCAATACGGCAATCGTACTCCCAATCTTCCTCGTTATTTAGTGGCAACCATGGTCCTGCTCGATCACATATATTTCTCGTAAACAATGGTGTCGACGTAGACCACCATCTGGACTGTAGAAACGCCGGAAACATTTTGTCAATTCGCTCTCCGGTTCGTTTGTGCGCGACGTTTGTTGGTTGTTCCCCAACACGATAATAGCGGGTTTTTCCGTACGATACTGTGCACTCCGGATTGGATTTGAGTCCGGCGACTTGGCCTGCAAACTTATTCGGCAAAAGCAGGTCATCGCTGTCAAGATACTGAATGTACTCCCCCTTGGCTGTTTGTCGACCCAGCTCTCTTGACACACCCGGCCCGGCGCGTTCCTGACGCAGATAAGTTATCGTATCGCGATGTGTCGCTGCCAGGTTCTTTGCCACTGCCGTAGTCTCATCCGTCGACCCATCGTCGACAATGATAATTTCGATAGGGCGATAGGTTTGAGACAGTACGCTATTAACCGCCTCGATCAGCAACTCGGCGCGATTCCAAACGGGAATGATGGTAGTGACGATACTTGTGGTCATCTGTGGCCAAGTCCCGAAGTTAAAGAATCCTCGACTTGATGGCGGCTAACATGGCTGAAACACGGGAGGCAGGAATTGGTTTAAAGCCAGTTACGCCTTGTTGCGTTTAGGCCGATTTCCCAGATAATTTCGTATGCCTACTTCACGACCGGCGTTAATCAGGCACTGCCGAAATCTGTCCCCCCTTCCCCGGGCGAATTGCGCGACACCTCTGATAATTGACCTCATCGCGCGCATATAGCTTCCGTTGGTGCTCGCACATCCACCGATTGCCTCACTGGCCCCCTTTTGCTTTCCATGTCGATACGCATGAATCAACTTCAATTTTTCTCTTTGCAACCTGTGATAACACGCTGCCTCGCCAACGTAAACACCCCCCGCACCCAGGGCCCTGGCTCGCATGAGATAGTCTGTTTCCTCACCTCGACCCGGTACCGAGCCCTTCACACCAAGCCCCACATGAAAGTAGCCTACGCTCTCGAACAACGTTCTTTTAACCGCAAAGTTTCCTCCAAACGGCAACGGATCCGCTGCATCATACGCCCGCGTCGACTCACCCAAGTCATAATTACCGAACAACCCGGTCAACAATGGGAGGGCATCGTCTTTCAACCACCGCGGCCTAGCATTATTCCAAATGGGTACTATCTTACCGCCAAAATATTCCGCCTCTGGAAAACGCTCGGACGCGCGCAAATAAGCATTCAGCCAATCCTGCGACACGTCCATATCATCGTCGGTAAAAACCAGGAAATTACTCGAACATTCAGCGATACCCCTGTTTCTCGCCGACGATAGTCCTTGAATCGGTTCGAAATAGTACTTCAACGGAAGTGCTGAACTTGTTTCGCTACAGATCTTCTTCGTGTGGTCGCTTGAATTGTTGTCAATTACAAGAATTTCCCAGTTGACAGATTTGGGGGCCGACATCTCTGTCAACGACCGGAGTGTCTGCGCTAGACTTTCAGCACGACTATATGTGCATATGCAAATAGATATGTCTGGACGCGCCATAAGTTAATAACAATCGGTCAAACGAAAGATTCGGCAGAATGTTTCCTGCAAAAAGGCGCGCTAATTGCGCATCCCATCCAGCGTCTTCGCTAATGTCCAAAATGAAACATCATTCTGATCGCGGACGCCATAGGAGTGCGGCCACTCTGATCCCGGCGACTGATGGACATAGCGCTTCCCGATATTCGCACGAATCGTTTCACCAAATTCAGTCCCGAACAGCAGATCCAACCGCCCGCTTGGCGGAATAGTAGGCCAGACGGTTTTCATGTCATGATCGACGGACGACGCCAGGATTTCGCTGAAGCAACGCTCCCAGGCATCCACCGATGAGTTCCTGTTGTATTTTCCCGCTACTAGATGATACCCGCCGGTTATCAGCTTCGCCGCCAGTTCATTGTCGATAATTTGCTTGATGCAGGCAGCGGCCTCACGGGAATCCCCAGGCGGGAACATCAGACAATTAACGCCATCGATCAGAGAATTCTCTAACCCCGAACCGATATATCGACTGGTTACAACGGGCACCCCTGATGCCATCGCCTCCCAGATCACGATGGGTCCGGTTTCCCATGAAGATGTCACTATCAACGCATCCGTTCTGGCATACACCGTACGTTTCATTTCGTGCAATTCAATAGCGCCCAGGAATTCAACGGTCTTATTTTCGATCCTGCCGGCTAACTCTCGCTTCATCCATTGTTCTTCCGGTCCCGATCCGGCGATAAGTAGTTTGAAGTCGACGCCGGCTATCTCCAAGTTTTTCAATATGGCCGGTAAGTCATGGACCAATTTTTGATTTCTTTCCAAACGACCCACGTACGCGATGCAAAAAGGCTCGCGATATGGGTTTTGGGCAGGAATATCCACATCAAATGCCACTCCATACGGCGCATAGAATATTCGCGATTCATCGATTCCGGCATCGATATTCACTAGCGCACACGCCAATCTATTGGTACACACTATTGCGTCCAAAACTCCGGTATTCTCTTTCACATCATCGTAAAAGTCCGGCTGTATAGCATGTAACGTCATCGCAATTTTCGGAAAGCGCTTCTTTCCGCGAAATTTTGCCGCGGCTAAGTAGCAATCGGGTATGTTCACACCGACGACCAGTTTTGGATCCACCTCTTTGACCGTATCCAGCAGCGCCCGCACCCTGCCCTGCCTCGTTCCCGTTTGGTAGGTTATTGTTGTCGTGTTCAATCGGCGGTGCTTTCTTGTGTACTCCTCAATATCGTGCCATTCACCTCCGGCCAGACCCACGACTATCTCCCAACCTCGCCGCTCCAATCCTTCGCTTAGGTAATCCAACCATGTGGCAACCCCGCCGAGGGGATAAGCGCTCGGAGATATGAACAAGATCCGGTTTTTCATTCGATACCGAACGATTAATACAATGAAGTCGTTTTATCGCGGAACAAAACGCCGTGCGCGAGCACGGGGACATTCAATTTTCTGCAAAAAGCAAGACAAGCCCAAAGACTCCGCATTCCAGGTCAACCAAAACAATCGAGCATCTATCATAGTTACCCGCTCGCGGGGTACCGCTGCGTCTCCAAGCTGCGTAATCTTTCGTCAAAATCACAGCTTTCTTGCTCTTTTTCCGATATCGGCAAGTAGGGAGGCCATTCCAGATGTGAGCTGCCATGCCAGTAGGGTCTGTTCATCATCCAACGTGCAAGATTCATCATCCTTTCACGTATTGAGAGACTGTCAAACTGTTTCTTGCTGTTGCCGACTGGCCCCGTTTTGTATCTTGTATCGCCAGATGATCGCGAAATCTCCTGGATAAGTTCGATCCATTTGCCGGTCATCGTATCCATGGACAGAAATTTCTTCGCAGTTATGACCGCGTGAGTCGACAATCGATCGAACAACGCTCGATTACGCGCCATTTCACTGATTTTGTCGGCGGCTACAACCGGTTCCCCAATCGGGAATATGCGACAGTTTACATCATCGTTGAGAAGCCCTTCGGCGGAAAGTCCACGATATCTTGACGTAACCGGAACCACACCATGTTGCATTGCTTCCCACGCGACCATCGGACCAGTTTCCCACTCAGACATAATAATCAATACATCCAACGTCGGATAAAATTCACGATACAATTGATCGCGGGTCCTCCGCCCCAGAAAACATATTTTTTTCAGTTCTGATTCTTCGCGAAACGCGGTCTTAAGGAATAATTCTTCAGGCCCGTCTCCCACTATGGTCAGCTCAAAGTCGGTTCCGTTTGCGCGTAATTGTCGCGAGATAACAACTAAGTCTCGCACCTTTTTCGGTCTATCGGTCAACTTCCCGCAATAACCGATACGCAACACACCTCTGTCGTCAGCGTTTCGTCTAGATTTGGGGAGCGGGACTCCGCAACGGATATGATGCAACAGCTCGACAGGCCAGTCGTACCAGGCTGACAGTGCATCGAGAAATAGACGATTTACAGACACCACTGCGTCTATACCGGATCGAAAATGGTTAACCATCCTGAATGCATTGAGACTGTTCTCGTGCGCGGGATAAATGATTCTTGGTTTCTTGTTCCCTTTAATCCCCACAGCCGCGGATAAAGCATCGTACAACAACACTGGCACCAGAATGTCCGGCTGAACGTAGTCGATGATCTTGGACAAAGATTTTTTGCGTACTTTGGGTATTCCCAAAGTGCCGTCTATATCGATCTTCCTGAAAGAATTCATTTCCTGGTGAAAGTCAAAATATTGTTCCGGAATATGAAATCTCAATCCGCGCGCCGGCGCCAACACGATGTCTGCGCCCTCTGCGCCCAACCCGACACATAAATCAGCCAGCCACTGCTCAACACCTCCGTATACGGAGTTCGTTGGAAAACAGAATAGAATTCGTGAATTCATCACGTGTTACGGTAGATTCCGCAGATTGCCCGAATCAGTGATGTTTGATCATCTTCGAATCCCCGTAGGCGAATACAATGATCGTTGAGACGTCATCAATCCGCAAAAACCGACTTTCGGACGAGCCCTTAACGATTGACGTTGTTATTATGAATCGATGTCGGTGGGATTTTCCGTCGCCTTCTTGCCATCCATTAATGCTGATTTAACAATCTCAAAACCGAATTGACGCAAATACTTCAAAAATCCCCTCACCCGGCCGTAATCCTGTTGAAAAACCAGCCTTCTTAGCCGCAGCCGATCGCTTCGCGACCGCTCGTCTTCGGGCGTCATTGCAAGATCCCAGGGCACCAAGGCGCTCGCAACCTGAACCGACCGGTTCCGCGCGCGCTCATCGAGCTGAGCTGTAAGCGCCTCTTTCGAATACCCTAGTTTATTAACCAGCTCACTACCAAGGGCATCCATATATTCATATGCATAATGCAAGGTCTGTGACCGATCTGCAAGCGCCAACCACTTGTCCCTTGCCTCGCTGGTAACTGATGTGTAGTTCTCAATGTTATCCGGATCACCAACAAACAACCGTGCGTTCGTCGTCTTTGGCCGGTCGGGCACATCGTAGCGTAGCGAAAAGCCGGACCTCTCCAGCCCCAAATAATCAGCGATTCTATTTAATTGAAAACACGGATTATCGACCAGATTCTCGTAGCTGACCTCGATACAATTACCATTAAGCGCCGCCCTTCCGTCGACCAGATCCGCCGGACCCTCTAACAAATCATAGCGACTCCAATACAACTTCTCCCATTTTCCTTTTGTCCATGTTGTCAATACCGAGTACAGATTAGCCAATGGATTTCTTGTAAGAATGACAAATTTTGCCTCGGGAAATAATACGCCGATTTCCTTTATAACCCGCGTATAAGGGGGCGACTTATCCAGGAAATACTTTTTTCCGGTATTATGCAATGCGGTATTGTACAAACAACATGCATACCGTCGGACTGCATCGTAGAAGGCATCTTGCCCCTCCTCAAAACCGCTCAAATAATGTATTAATGCCTGCCGTGCGCCATAATGACCATATTCGGCGGATATGCCCGCTTGCCTTGTTGCGTATATGGGATGCAACAGAAACCACGACTCAACGTCGGTGTGAATTTCTTCGTTCGTGGCGAGCAAGCGCTGCAACAGCGTCGACCCGGACCTCGGCGTCGAAAATATGAATATGAGCGACTCACCTTTCAACTGTGAATCTACTTCGTGCCTTCGTGCGCCGGTTCCCATTTTAAAATTGGTGTGATTATACCGACACGGCCAGGTTGCATTGGCCAGCCGACACTCATTACTTCCAGCGAAACACTTACCTCATCGACAAGACGCGCTCTATTCAGTGTCAGTTCCTGCGCGAGAACACTTGCAACATAGTTTCCGGGGCGCAGTAGATTTGGCGGGATATAGCAACGAAGCAGCCCTCTGCCGGGTTTTTCGCTACTGTTTGAGTCGGTGTCCCATGAGGTGAGGATAGTGTTTCCATAACCGTCCATTATCCGCACCGCGATCGTAAACCGATTGCCGGACAACTTCGAATCGTAGCCTATCTCGAGACAACCTCCCTTGTCATATCTTATGTGCTTTTCTTCCCTGCCGTCATTCCCTAGAAGTCGAATTGCATCGATATTTATCAGACGTACTTCCCGGTCAGGCGGAGCCTGCCAGTGGTTCACGGACTGTGACGTAGACGATATATACTTGTCTACAATCTCGTTTATCGATCCGGTTGCCCTCAATCTCCCCTGATCAATGTACATACCGTTATCGCATAGTGCGGACAGTGCGTTCAAATTATGACTAACAAATAGAACAGTACGGCCCTCCAAGGCCACGTCTTTCATTTTTCCCAAGCATCGTTTTTGAAATTCCACGTCGCCCACTGCCAATACCTCATCCACCAGCAAGATATCCGGCTCCAAGTGACCGGCTACGGAAAAAGCAAGTCGAACGTACATCCCGCTAGAATACCGCTTAACCGGTGTATCCAGGAATGTTTCAATGCCCGCGAAAGAGACGATGTCATCAAATTTCTCCCGTATTTCACTTTGCTTCATACCGAGTATTGTGCCGTTTAAATAGATGTTTTCGCGGCCGGTAAGTTCGGGATGAAAACCCATTCCCACTTCGAGAAGGCTGGACAAACGTCCCGCTATTTCTATACGACCTTGTGTCGGAGATGTAATACGACTCAGGAGCTTTAATAAAGTACTTTTTCCCGCACCGTTGCGACCAACGATACCTATGACCTCACCGGGTTTGGCCTCGAAACTCACATCTTTCAACGCCCAGAATTTTTCGTCCTCGCCAACCTCACCTCTCAACTTTCTGAATTTTCTGATCGGTGTGGTTGCGATCCCCGATATCATCTCTCGAAAAGAACTGTACATCTGTTCAGCACCGCCAACGACGTACTCCTTTCCCAGATCTTCCGCTTTTACCGCCGGTCTCGTCACTATCAGTCGTTACTCACACTGGACAGTCAAATCACATCGGCGAAACGCCGTTCTACTTTATAAAAGTATGCAATCGCTATTACAAAAATTACTATCGAGACAAAAATAGAAATTGACAGCATCGCAAGATCGAACGGCTTGCCCAGAAACGCTGCTCGAAATCCTTCCACAATTCCTGCCATGGGATTTAATGCAAGTACCCAGTGCCATCTATCTGGAATAAGGCTGAGTGCATACACCACGGGTGTGCAATAGAGCCATATCTGAATCATGAATGGGACCACAAAACGAAAATCTCTATACGCGACGGTTAACGCGGCAAGGATGGTACCAAAGCCTAACGCCGTAAAGATAACCGCCACAAAGAGCAATGGAGCAGCCAGAATATTGATTGTCAGTGGCACACCGTAATAAGTGATCAGCAACAATAGAATAACGGTAGAAATTGCGGCATCAACGAGCCCCGCACCGATTGAGGACAATGGGATTATGAGCCGAGGAAAATACACCTTGCTCAATAATTGGCCTGCTCCTACCAGCGAACCGCTTGCGGTCCCCGTAGCTTGAGCAAAAAAATTCCATGGCAATAATGCGGCAAATATGAACACCGGATATGGAAACTGGTCCGACGGCAGTTTCGCCAATCTTCCAAAGATAACCGTGAACACGATCATCATCGTGATCGGCTGAAGTACCGCCCACGCCACCCCGAGTACCGTCTGTTTGTACCGGACTTTGATGTCCCGCACCGTGAGCACGCCAAACAGCTCGCGATACGCCCAAAGCTCCCTGATATCCAAGGTGTGCCAACGTTTGGGCGGCTCTATCACAGTAACGCGATCCGGCCCGAAATATTCGTCATGAATCGGATCTGATTGCTTCATGCTGTACTGAAGAGATTTTTGTTTTTAACAATCCAATCAAGCAACGACTCGATACCCTCGAAAACATCAATTTTCGGCGACCACGACAAAGTAGAAACAGCGCTTTCTATATCCGTTACGTATATCTTCTGATCGCCCGGTCGCGCAGGCTGATAACTAACGACCAGTTTCTTCCGCAACGTACCTTGCAAGTAATCAATCAATTCCTGGAGTGACAGCGTTTTGCTCATACCCCCCCCAATATTGAACGCCTTGCCTGCCATCGTGTCTGCATGTGCGATTACAGCGTCGTAGGCCGACAAGAGATCGTCGATATGCAAGATATCTCTAACCTGCTTGCCATCGCCGTAGATCGTTATCGGGTGATTTAGGATCGCCGCGATGGCGAACCACGCCACCCAGCCCTGGTCTTCGATTCCACATTGCCTGGGCCCGTAGATACAGGACTGCCGCAATGTCACGGTATTCAGCCCATAAATTCTATGGTAATCGATCGTGTACAGATCGGCCGCGCCCTTGGAGCATCCATAGGGCGACACCAAATCAATAGGACGGCTCGCGTCCACACCGTTGAATCCGTGACTGTATTCATATCGAGTTTCGGCTTCGTGTACGGGCACGTCAGCCATCTTCCCATACACTTTGTTTGTAGAGGCATTGATATATACCGATTCGGGACTGTATTCCCGGACTGCCTCGAGCACGTTAAACGAACCAAGTGCGTTGGTTTCGAAATCCTCCCTCGGATTGCGCACCGAAGTCGTCACCGCCACTTGTCCCGCTAAATGAAGTACGATGTCTGGTCTGTATTTATTAATGGCATCGTCGATCTTTTTCGAATCGCGAATATCGACATGCTCAAATACAATCTCATACCGCTCTTTCAACCAGATCAAATTGTTCTCCGAACCTTTTCGGCTAAGATTGTCGAGTACGATCACATCGTAGTCTTGTTTCGCATAGTGTGCAGCTGCGTTCACGCCGATGAACCCCGCACCCCCGGTTACTACTATGGATTTAGCGTCAGTCATTAGCAAATGTCTTTTGGAAGCTTTTACTCAATTGTTCTTGTACCGCGTCAACGGAATATCTGGATTCAATAAATTCTCTCGCCCGTTTGGACAGATCCTCGCGCATACGTTTGTTGTTCAGGATGTTCAATATGCTTTTCGCGGCTTGCTCGGCATCGGCTTCAACCAGTAGTCCGGTTTCTCCATGTATAACAAATTCTTCCGGTCCTCCGCATTTCGTCGAAACTACCGGAACCCCACAACTCATTGCCTCGAGGGCGGCTATGCATAGTCCTTCCTGGTGAGAGGGAATAAAAAAAGCATCCATTCTTACCAGATAGTCCGGCAGCCGCTCTCTCTCTATGGAATCAATGATCATTATTTGATTCGCCAGCCCCAAGGTTCGAATTCTCTGGTCTATCTCGTCGCTGACGGCGCCCCCAATCAGAACTCCGTGGATGTCCCGATTATTTTTTTGGCAGTGCGCCAAGGCGTCGACAAAAAGCCCTATGTTTTTCCTTGGATCATCGAGCCTGCCTACGAAACCAATAGTTTTTACTGAGTTTCTCTTGCGTTTCGGCGCGAACAATCCGGTATCCACCGCCATCGGCAGAACCTGCTTGACCGTGTCACCGCCCGCGATCGCGCTTAGTTGCCTCCTTGTATAATCGCTCAACGCGACGACGTTACCGGTATTCAGTATCCTCTTCTCCAGCCTCATTATTACCGGGGCTATCACGAATTTATCAAGCCATTGCCTTGGTAGCGAAAATCCCTTGACTCGATCTTTTCGATCCTCGTGCCACGGTGTAGCCACCCACGCCCAGAACGGTTTTCCCGTTGAAAGAAACGGTGTAGCAGCGAGGCAGTTCCCCGACACCGAGACATGATACTTACAACTCGTTATCAACTTCTTCCAAAGACGCGTTGGGGAATAGTGAGTGAACTCAAGCTCCGGCAGCCAGGCGCCTAATGCGTGAGCCTCCACGTCGTCAAACACGCGATGTTGTCGTTCGCTTACCGATCCGCGCAACAGGCGATAGCTGGGTGCGGACAAGTCCGGCGCAATACGGTACGGTTGATAGTAAGCAATTACCGGCTCGAGCCCCAAACGCCGTAGTTGCTCAACGACGAACCGCGCCATTTGCGGGACACCCCCGCTGACAGGCGTAATCGTGGAAATCAATACTCGTTTGTCGAACAATAGGGCCTTAAGTCGCTTGCATAATCGGCGACATCACCGTGTAAGCCCAACGCCGCGCCCAATGGCACGGGTGTTTGGACAACAAAGGTACGCGCCGCCATCCATCCAGCATCGGTATCGACTCTAACCATACCTGTAGTGGTACTGTAAAGCCGGTCTTGCGCCTGTGTTGCACCTTTGCGGGCAGGGGCGTGCGCGGTGTGGTCGCCAATAACCGCTTCGGGTCTTGACGCGCATTGACGTCAACGAGAAAAGGTGCGAGCTCATGCAGCAACACCGAATCCACAAATGGCGTACGAATTTCCACTGAGTGATCCATCCCCGCCCAATCGGAGTCACGCAATAGCTGATTCCGCAAATAAAATGTCGATTCCAATGAGGCGACGCGCCCAAAAGCGGTCTTCGGATCCGGTCGCAGGCCCTCTCTTAAGTAATCAACAGGAGCAAGCCTGGCCAGGCCCTCATGCGCGAATTCCGTTCCCACCAGGTCCTGAAGTTCCCAGGGCATGAACAGACCGCGTCGCAGAAGATAGGCGCCGGCATAACTGCCACCCAACGTCAATAACCCGCTTGACTTTGGACTCACCGGTAAACCAGCGCTGATAAGCGCCTGTACGACCCGGCGGAACCAATCAGCAAGGTTCGGGAACCGTTTGAAGCTTCGAAATAGATTTACAGATCGGGGAAGATCTCGAAATGACGGATAGCCCCCCATCAACTCGTCGCCGCCAAGGCCGGACAACACGACCTTCAAGCCGAGATCTTTTGCGGCGCGGCTAATCAACCAGGTGTTCAAACCATCTATCGATGGTTGGTCCATGGCACCGAGAAATTTTGGTATATATCCTCCGATTTCATCGCCGGAGACGGTATATCGGGTGTGACGTGCGCCATAAAGCTCAGCGACCGTCGCGGCGAGCGGTGCTTCGTCGTTCGAAGTGCCCTTGTAATCTTCGAAAGTCAACGTAAGCGCGTCGATCGGATCGTTGCACACTTCACGCATCAGTCCCAATATTGCGCCGGAATCTATTCCAGAAGATAGAAAAACGCCGATTGGAACATCCGACACCATGTGTTGGTGTACCGAGTCGCGGATCGCGCGGTAAAACTGCCCCGACGTGGCCAAAGCATCGTTTGAGGACGGCTGCGCTCGGTTTTCCGCAAATGCGTTCGCATATACCTGCGACACAGAAAAAAACCGACGAATTTCCGGTGTTCCTTCGAGTGGACACTTCAAAGTATTACCCGCGGGCACGGTTTTGATATCCCTTAGATACGTGTAGGGCTCGGGTATGTGTCCGAATAAATAAAATCCACATACTCCCGCGGGGTCAATCTCATTGGAAATTGCGTCACTTTCCTGGAGGGCTTTGACCTGCGACGCGATGCGTAACGTCTTACCATCATCACAGTAATACAACGGTTTAATTCCATATGGGTCCCGCGCACAAAACAAGGTCTTTTTTCTAGCGTCCCAGATGACGAACGCATACATGCCACGCAGACAGTCTACCAAAGCTTCTCCCCTTTCCTGGTATAGATGAAGCAAAACCTCACTGTCCGTCGTCGAACGAAATCTATACCCCTTGGTCTCGAGTTGCTTTCTTATTTCTTTGAAATTGTAAATCTCCCCGTTAAATATCAGTACGCTGTCATTTTCCGAATCGATCATAGGTTGGGCGCCGGCATTACTCAAATCTATAACCGACAATCGGGTATGAGCCAAACCGATACGATCTTCCAGCCATATTCCGTGTCCGTCTGGTCCACGATTGCGAATCCTGTCCTGTATCTGGACGAGTTCTTTCTGCGACACACCAGATCGACGACTACTGTAATTGAAAATAGCAGCTAAACCGCACATGCAGAAGGTACTAAACTATTTCTTGAACCAGTTCCATGCTGTTCTTATGATTGCATCCAGAGAATCGTATTTTGGCTGCCAACTTAGTTCACTTTTCGCCTTGCCGGCGTCGGCAATTAACACCGGTGGATCACCTGCTCGACGCGGTCCGATTTCGACTGGAATATCGCCCCCACATATCTCCCTGGCGGCATCGATAATATCTTTTACCGAATATCCTCTTTCATTGCCTAAATTGTAAGTCTTGAGGCCCGGACCGGCCGCCAACGCATCGAGTGCGAGCACGTGCGCCTCTGCAAGATCAGTTACGTGTATATAGTCGCGAACACAGGTACCATCTTGTGTATCGTAATCATTTCCAAACACGGTTATCGATGCACGTTTTCCCGCAGCGGCTAACAATACGTTTGGGATAAGGTGGGTTTCCGGTTCATGCCATTCGCCTAACTCACCGTCGGGATCCGACCCTGCGGCGTTGAAATATCTTAGTGAACAAGCATGAATCCCATATGCCGTTGCGTAGTCCCGAAGCATATGTTCAATTACCAGTTTAGAACGACCATATGGATTAACCGGCTCCTGCATATGGTCATCCGGAATAGGTATGGTTTTGGGTGCGCCATAGGTCGCGCAGGTGCTGGAAAATATTATTTGTTTAATCCCGCATTGGCGCATGGCATTCAACAACGTCATGCTGCCGTGTACGTTATTATGGTAGTAACGCATGGGATCCGTCACCGATTCGCCGACATACGCATAAGCGGCGAAATGCATCAGCGCATCAGGCTGATACTTCTCAAATACTTCACATAAGCGATCAATGTCGGTGATGTCCCCCTCTTCGAAAGGCCCCCACTGAACGAATTCCCGATGGCCGTACACGAGATTGTCGTAGCAAACCGGTTCAATTCCGCGGGCGTGCAGTGACTTGCAGGTATGACTGCCTATATAACCGGCGCCGCCGGTAACGAGAATTGTCCGACTCATTGATTGTTGCTGCTATTGATATTACCGCCGCGTGTGAGATATTCATCGAAGTAAGCAATGGTTTGTTTCAAACCTTCTTCCAAGGCGACTTTCGGCTCCCAGCCCAAGTGCTGCTTAGCGAACGCTATGTCCGGGCATCGTTGCCTCGGATCGTCGTGAGGCAAGGGCATATTTGTGATTCTCGATTTCGAACCGGTCAAGGCAAGAACAGTTTGCGCCAGTTCCAATATGGTGAATTCTGACGGATTCCCTGCGTTGAGAGGTCCGGTAAATTCCGCCGGCGTGTCCATGAATTTTGTCATCACGTCTATCAAATCTGATACGTAACAGAACGACCTTGTCTGCGAGCCGTCCCCGAAAATGGTTATCGGCGCGTTATTCAACGCCTGGACAATGAAATTCGACACCACGCGGCCGTCATCAGGATGCATCCTGGGGCCATAGGTGTTAAATATGCGCAGCACCTTGATCGGAAGCCGGTGCTGCCGGTAGTAGTCGAAAAACAAGGTTTCGGCGCAGCGTTTACCTTCGTCATAACATGCCCGAACTCCCACCGGGTTTACGTGGCCCCAATAATCCTCTTTTTGCGGATGAACCACGGGATCACCGTAAACCTCGCTGGTGGACGCCTGAAGTATGGGTGCTTTGATGCGTTTGCTCAATCCGAGCATGTTTATCGCGCCATGAACGCTCGTTTTCGTGGTCTGAACCGGATCGTGCTGGTAATGTATGGGAGATGCGGGACATGCCAAGTTGTAAATCTCGTCGACTTCCACGTAAAGCGGGAATGTTACGTCGTGCCGCAACAATTCGAAGTTGGCGTTTCCGAGCAGATGAACAATGTTCGCCTTGGTGCCAGTGAAATAATTATCCACACATAATACTTCGTTTCCCTTTTCAATAAGTACATCGCACAAGTGCGATCCAAGGAAACCTGCGCCACCGGTAATCAGTACTCGCTTGGTGTTATTGGTCCTCATAAGAAATGGTATTCCCGTTTTTTCTGTACAAAGTTGTCGACACCAGCCCCATCGCCGAAATTATGTAGAAATACGCAGCGTTGGCCGGAATCCTGAAATTAAAATCCACAAACGCATGAATCAGGAACGCGGTCATCGAAATCAAACAACCAAAAAGAATACTTCGATAAAGCGGGTGAGATTGCGTGTTGAACGAATAGAACAAGGTCTTGATAATCAGGAAAAATGCCGTTCCCAAAAGCAGCGCCCCCACCAGACCATGCTCCGATAACAACTCCATATAATCTTGATGGGCATGATCATAAGTCAATTTTCGCAAGGTACCTTCCCTGTAGTTCGCAAATACCCAGCGGTAATTACCACCGCCTACGCCGAAAACCGGAAAATCCTGAATCAAGTGGCTTGTTAGTCTCCATTGCTCCAGGCGTTCGTCATTACCCAAAGTTTTAAACCTCGAGACCAGGTCCCCCACCCCCAACCATGCTGCTGATAAAACCGCAACGAGACCAAACGTAATAATAATTGTATAGCCACGTTGTTTCCATGCCTTTTGGCGGAGCGCCGCAATCATCACTATAACAAATCCGCCAATCAATGAAATTATCCCCCCGCGGGACTGACTTAATAACAGCGCGGAAAAAAGCACCACAAGACACATAAAGATCCACCCGGAAGGCCTCAGCAACAACTCCGTTACATTCATCATTATGTATCTCAGCTTCGTCCACGGTCGTCGTTGGTGGAACTGGGAGAAAAACAATCCAAATCCTATGCCCATCGTCATAACAATATGCGCTGCAAAGTGATTTCGGTTCACGAATGTTCCGATAACCCAGCGATGACCATCTAGAGTTTCCTTTGGAATCAGATAAATATCTGCATACATTGCGTAAATACCGAACACAGCCTCCAACGACCCTACTGCAAAAAGCACGTAGGCAAGGGTCAGCAGTTTTCTTTTCGAATCAACCAACACGATAGTAAGAAGAAACATCGCGACGTACGCGCTGTACTTTAACAATTCCTGCAAACTGGAATTACGATCCAGACTTAAGCCATACGCCCAAAAATCTTCCGATTCGGACATTGCATCGTGATACAGGGAGTAAGTCACGGGCGAGAGGATCTTTACGACAGATTCCGGTAACGGCAGGACTTGAAATATCTGGTAAGTCAACCACAGCACCATAAAAAACAATATGACTCTAATCGTCCCACGGTCCAATGCAGTCTTGGACCGGGAAAAATTGTTAGCCAGAAGCCACATCAGCAAGATGGCGAAAGTCACCAGTAACATGAAATCTATTGACCACTGCATCCTGCTTCCCAGCGGGATGGGAAGCCATACAATCAGCGCGATTAGCAGCAGGTAACATATCTGCTTGGCCGATCGTGCAACGGCCTGAAAAGACTCAACGCCTAGTCCGATAACGCGCATCGATGCTGTTAAATAGTTTCAATAACTTTTCGTTGTCTTTCAGCAAGGGCTGTAAAAAGGCGTGCCAGTTATGTGCGACTGCCGCCTCGATAACAATGCTTGAAAGCTTCGCATCGGCAAGGGCACGGCCGACCATCTTCGACACCCGCTTTCGAGTTTCGCCCGGGAGATGAGGCCAGGCTTGAATACCAATGACGGCTACCTTGTGTTGCACTTGTAGCTCCCATGGACCCAATGCCATCGCCTTTTCCACAGCGAAGATCATTTCCTGATCGTTTTCTCCCGTTGCAATTTTCACCGCGGCCAAAGTGGCCCAGGCCAAGCCCCAGGACGGACGTCTACGGCAGGCGGTACGCAGGTATTCGATAGCCCGCTGGTGAGACTTCCGGGCGAATTTCGGAGTCAGCCTCTGGTCGTATGCCCGCCATTGATGCATTCGCGCCGTCTGCATCAGCAGATCCACGTCCAGCGGATTAGATGACAACGCCCCGTCGAGCCGTTCCACAGAAGACGTCCAGTTATTGATGTTCTCGATCCAGCCTCGCGCATCCAATTCCGCCAAATAACGCCCCGAGGCACTCGACACGCGGTAGCCCGCCTGCGTGATGAAACACCAGGACAACAGGACAGTGGTAGCGGCGATCAGTACAAAACTGACGGGTCGGGACAACTTTGTTTTCGGTGAATAAATAAAAGTACGCGAGATGTCAAATTACCCATACGACTCTCGTTACACCCATCGCTCTACTTTAGGAGTAGATGGACAACCACGACACGTCGGATCAGTGATGTGACTGATATGCAGTTTACTTTTGAAATGTTAGCGGGACAACGCGTCATCGCTTCCACGTGGTAAGCGAGATAACGGGACGTTGATAGCAAGTGACAGCGCGTATCGTTGCCACAACGGTGTTGTCAAGCCACCGCGTCAACCATCGTCCCGACCTTCGATCGTCTTGTGCGCGCTACGAGGCCCTTTTTACCGGCGCATTCTGTTGCTCAGCACCCCCATAATAATAGCCGTACTTTCCGCTATAGTAATATGGCGCCTTCTTGAAACTCACCTGGCTCAGGACGAATCCCAGCGGCACAATATTGGCCGATTCCAAACGCCTGAGCGCGTCACGCACCATCTGTTGCGTCGTATGCTCGGATTGGATCACCATGACTACCTCATCAACGATGTGGCCCAAGACAACTGCGTCGCTTACCGGCAATATCGGTGCGGTGTCGATAACGATGTGCGCAAAGCTTTTCTTGAGTTCAAGGATAGCCTTTTCCATTCTTTGGGATGAGAGCAACTCCAATGGATTTGGAGGAATGACTCCACACGCCAGGATAGACAACTCCGGACAATCCGAGTCTTGTTTTACACATTCCCTGAGGGGCTTGGTCCCGGCGACGAAATCGATTAATCCGACATCGGTGTCGATTGTGGCGATCTGTCCGAGCCTGGGTTTTCTTAGATCGGCATCTATGAGCAATGTGTTGCCAAGTTGCGCCAACGACAACGCAAGGTTCGTCGCCAACGTCGTCTTTCCTTCCGCCTGAACCGATGACGTGATCAGTACAACTTGAGGGGGATCGTCGATATTCGAGTACATGATCCCGGTACGTATATGGTTTACGGATTCAGAGAAGGATGATTTCTTTTCGTTGAGGAAGAAGCGTTCCGGGCCACCCAAATACTTGCTTTTCGACGACTTGGTCGCTTGCGTGATGTTTTTCAACTCCCTGGAGCTCACCAACGGGACAACCCCGAGCACCGGTAGATTGAAGCGTTGTTCTATCTTCTCCGTATTACTGAATGTGTTATCCAGATGATCCCGAAGAAAAGCAAGCAGCACACCGATACCCAAACCAATCAAACCCCAAATAGTCAGAATCTGCGCTTTGTCCGGCTTGAAGGGTGCCTTGGGCGGTAACGCCACGTCGACTACCCGTGCGCTACTCAATTGATTGTCTACCGACAAATCGGTCTCGCGGAATTTATTCAGGAATACGTCATACAGCTCTCTATTGGCGTTCACTGCTCGCTCGAGTTCCGCCAACTCGAACTCCTTGGTGCGGGTATCTACGACGCGCCTTGAAGTTTCCGCCAAGCGGCGCTTCGTCGTATCCAATTCCCCACGCGCGGCAAGCATTCTAGGATGTTTAGGGCCATACCTTTTCGCCAGTTCCGAATACTTGGTGTTTGCAGTAATCAACTCTTGATTCAGCGTGTTCAACTCAACACTAGTAAGTTGCTCGATGCTCTTCAGGTCTATCATCCCTTCCCGCGATTGAAACTCCTGTAAATTACGTTCCGATATCGTCAATTTCTGTCGCAAGTCGTTCAGCCTCTCAGTCAGCCAGTTGCTGGCGCGTTTGGCCCGATTGAGGCGCGATTCCAGTTCCAGTTCAATATACGAATCCGCCAGTGTATTAGCGACTTCAGATGCAAAATTCGGATCTACGGAATCGAACGACACATACACCAATTGGCTTTGTTCTCCACCCCGAACACTTACGCCTCCCTGGATCATTGCGGCCATAGCCTCACGTTTGGCTTTCTCTTGATGAGCGCTCAAGGATGGCTTCTGGTTTGTATTCTCTGTTTTCCCACCGCTGCCGAAGTCAACAAGCTTTTTTATTTCATCGATAATAGAAAATGTAACCCGTGATTTCGGTGCCCCGCGGTTTATAAGATCCATCTTATTCGCCACACGCTCCGCCACCGCGCGGCTACGCAGAAGATCGTATTGCGTCTCGTAAAAACGCCACGCAGTTGCGTAGACGACTGCGCCTTGGTTCGCAGACGCCAAAGATGAAAAGTCCGGCTCTACTACCATAGTGACGGTGCCCCGGTAAACAGGGACCCCGGACATTACCTTGAGACCGCCAATGATGGCGCCCATCAGAGCCATGGCAAGAATGCTCCATTTATAGCGCTTGATAACGCCCAGATAATCGCTGAAGTTTATTCCTGGATCATCGGCTTGAGAGAAAATAACCGGTAATGACGACGCTCGCGCACCATCACCTGTTTTCACCGTCTGAAGTCTTAAGTTCGATCCCGAATCCATTAAAACAAACTCGCACCCACTGTGATTACATCACCAGGCTCAACCGAAACATCGAGCCCAACTCGTTTCATCCGTACGAACTCCCCGCTTTCGTTCTCGCGGGAGATCTGTATCTTTCGTTTTGACGCACGATCGCTGAATCCACCCGCCAAAGCCAGCGCTTTTTCGACCGTCAACTCTTCCCTATACTCGTAGCTTCCCGGATTCTTAACCTCACCATGCAAGTATATGAATTGTTTGGGGTCGTCCTCGATCACCTCGGGTATGGTGACAACGTCGCCCGGCAGGATCCAATATTCCAGACCCACTGACTGTGGTTGACCATTGTCACGGAGCACGGTGATGCCTTCCACCTGGCCCGACTTGGACAAACCGCCGGCCAAAGCAAGTGCTTTTTCCACGGTAAGCCCTTCGGCGTAGCCATGGGCGCCAGGCGAATTGACACCACCCTTCACGAATACAGGTCGATACTCGACGATAGACACCGAAACTTTCGGCTTTATTAAAAAACCGTTACTTAGAAGCGTCGTAAGGCGCTTTTCCAATGAACGCACGGTGTGTTGGTTGATGCGTATCTGCCCCAATAAGGGATAGGACACCAAGCCGTCTGTCGGCACTCTGATACTGTTCAAACTCAGGTCAGGCTCGCCAAACACGCGCACGGAAATGACGTCGCCCGGTGAGATTAAGTATTCGTGCAGAGCCCGCCGCGCACTGGGTGCGGCTTTTGCCGACATGCTGGCGATAGCGCCATACACCGGCGGCGCAGCGTTTGCCCGCGGAGCGGGCCGACCTTTCATCAACGGTCTCGTCGCAGTTTTGCGGGAAGCGACGCCGGCGGCAGCCGGTGCAACGGGTTTGGAATCGACCGGGTTGGTACCGGATTGCACATTTCTGCCAACCCGATATTCCAGATCCAGGCGGACACTCAAATTGTCGGCTTGCAGCATGCTGGCGACCGGAAGACTGGCCGCCAGACCCAAGAATAACACTAGCCACTTACCCATAAGACTTGGGGCGAGAGATACGCAAAACTGATCCTGGCCCAACCGGCACGCGTGTTAACGTGCTCGACTGCCCATTCTAAAATCACCTCTCAAGAAGATGGATGCGACCTCGTCTTTATATTCCACTTCCGGCACATTGGAATCCCGCTTCACTTCGCCGTACTGGGCAGCAACATTCAGCCAATCGTTTATTTTGTAGCTCACGCCAACACCATAATCATTGATTTTGTCGAGTCGATCGTCCGTATAATCGTCTTCGATATGATTATAAAACGCGAAAAAACGCCACCTTGATGTCAAGTCGTGTATCCAGTTCACACCGATCAAATCGCTGACAAAATAGGCCGACCCGGAGGGATCGAACTCCTGCTGTGCGGCTTCTTCAGTTGTGCGGGATGCATAAAGATCAAATCGACTGTAGGGCCTGGGCGCCCAGAGAATCTTGCCCAAATAGGTCGAACCGTCATAGTCCGGCAAATTCGGGTCATCCATGTCTTTGTCCAGTTGACCAACCTTCGCGAGCACATCGATGAGATTGGTGGCGCGCCACCGAACGCCGACAAAATACGCCTCTTCCTTACTATCGCGATTTTCGATTTGCTGCGGATATTCTATGTCCGTGTGCCTGGCCTCCAGAAACAGGCTGGTCTTTGGAGCCACGTTGTAAAACAACGCTCCGCGAACACTTGCATAATCTCGATCGCGAAATTCTTGGTCATTGTTTTGATATTCCCATTCAGACTTGCTGGCGCCTACCACGACACGGAACGTTTGCGACGGGCGCCCGAAGATGAGGTTACCACCGTAGGTCAGGGTTTCGACTTTGTCGGGTTCCAAGTCCTCGAAAGTCCTGGAACCGGAACCGCCGCGTTCTTCGGATGAGTCGTTAAATTGCCCGAACAGGCCGATCTCCAACGCTGGAGTCAGGTCGAACCGCAGCGCGCCGGTGAGGCTTTGATTGGTGACATCCTCATTGTCAAGGTCACGATGCCGCAGGATATTCGCCGCATATCCAATCCTGCCTCGGTGGCGACCGCGTATGTCATTCTCGTAGGCCAGCTCCGGCTGAATCACAAAAGCGGTATCACTTATTTCACTGTTGGCAGTACGCCTGACGTTGCTGTGGCGCCGCGCTCCAACGCCCAGTGCGGCGTAAAAACCAAACAAGTCCGGCTGCCACCCCTCGGGGGGCGGTCCGATAATGCGTGCCGTTTGTGCGGCAGGCGATACCCCAAACACTGGTTGCTGATTCGCGAGGTTTTCCGTATCCACCGAGTTGTCTTGCGCCGCACCCGGCAGCGCCAGCAGCGTGGCCGATATCCCTGCCACCAACCGCGTAACGAAAAGACACTTTCTGTTACGCGCGTGGTGCGGGTCCGGTTGTCGTCGTTGACTGATCATGCCCTGCCCTCCCCTAGGGCCTCACCGGCGATGGCGGCGGCGGAGGCGTCGTAGTTGGCGGCGGCGTTGTCGGCGGTGGTGTCGGTGTCGGCAACGGCGAACCCCCCCCGCCGCCTCCGGAGGTGCGATAGGGTTGCCCAGGAACCGGCGGCGGTTGACAGATCGACGGGCTTGCGCCCCCCGCGACCGCAGCGGCGCAGATCAAAACGGTGTTACGAATCAGGTGGCCACAAGGCGGCCGCCCGAGGTCATGGTAAAGATACACCACCGGTATTTCAGTGATGCCCAATTCGGCTGCGGCGACCAAGCGGTCTGCTTCGTTGGCCCAAACCTGTCCGTCCCCGGAATTGAACAACGACAGCAGCAACGGCTCTTGAAAACCATTGTCCCTGATGTCCTGTGTAATGCGTTCCCAGCGACCGGGATCAATTTCGTTCTTGCTCCTGGCATTGATTAAACCCAGCAGTTCTTGCACCGACCCAAACATGTGGAAATCCCCCACATCCTGCCACTCGGGAACAGCGGTGAGTTTGAGCCCACGCTCGAAGAAATCATTGACGATTTCCGTAGCGGTAACGTCGGCGGGATAGCGGCTGATCGGCCGCGTGCGTATGTCGTTGTATACGAAAACCACCGGCAACTCGAGGATTCCCTGTTGCTGCGCTTTACGAATACGCTCAACACCACTGTCGATCACGATTTCATTCTGATCCCGGTAAAATGAGATAAATATTGGACGATTTGACGCATCTCTCGGTGAGCCGGGTTGCAGGGTTCCCTTCTGGTACCAGAACTCGTCGCTGATCAGCCCGGCGAGTTCCGCGGTCGTCGCCATGATGTGAAATTCGCCTTGATTCCATTTCGGAAACGGACTGATGCGCTGATCTTCGTCGAAAAAGCGGCGCGCCACTTCTGCAACCGTGGATAGTGCGCCGAGATCACCGGCGAGATAGGTGATGTAATAGCGATCGGCGCTGTCAACGTCCTGTATTGTCCATCCCGGCAGCAGCGGTAACAATGACACCGCCGTGTCATAAAACTCCTGCGCACGGCTGGGATCCGCCTTTACCGCCAGATACACGACGTCGTTAATCGACGTGCCCAATGAAACGATGTGCAGCATCACCGAAACCGTAGGATATCCCTGGTTGAGCAATGACTTGATTTCCTCAAAGGTCCTCCTGTCAATGTCCAAACGGACCGGGTCGGTATCCGATTGAATGTGCACGTCGGTGCTGATTTCAGCCTGAACCGCAAATGGAATTACAGCAATCGATAGCAGAATTCCCAAGATTGTTCTTTTGTTCATGGTAGACCTCGAAAAGCTGTTCGTACCGTTAGTTGGACATCATCGGTAATCTGTTATTATTCCAGATCATTTCGACGTTTTCTTGAGTGCCGTTTACCGTCCCCACCGCCATTGTACCGCCAACTCTCCCCGCTATACAAAGAACTGTCGCGGCGCTTGTGGCCGGTCCGGCAGACGCCCCGAAACACGCCCATGGCCGGCCGATGCCGGAGTCATAAGTCTTTGTATTTTTGTCTATATTTTTACGCGTGGGAAATCACTTCTAAACCACCCATATAGCTGCGCAATACCTGCGGCACGCGAATACTGCCGTCAGCCTGCTGGTAATTCTCCATCACCGCCACCAAAGTTCTGCCGACCGCCAAGCCCGACCCGTTCAAGGTGTGCACAAATTCCTTGCCTCCAGTGACGGTATTTCTCCACCGGCTGTTCATACGCCGCGCCTGAAACGATTCGAAGTTGCTGCATGAGGATATTTCGCGATAATTCTGCTGTCCCGGCATCCACACCTCCAGGTCATAGGTTTTAGCCGCGGAAAATCCGATGTCGCCGGTGCACAGGCTGACCACCCGGTACGGGAGCTCAAGCTCGCGCAATACGGTTTCCGCATTATCCGTGAGCTCCTCCAGCGCGTCGTAGGATTGCCGGGGGTCCACGACTTGGACGAGTTCCACCTTTTCGAACTGATGCTGCCGAATCATGCCGCGGGTGTCTTTACCGTAACTGCCCGCCTCGCGTCGAAAACATGGTGTGTGAGCGACCAGTTTAATGGGGAGGTCTGCGGAATCAATTATTGAGTCGCGAATCGTATTGGTCAGCGGAACCTCGGCCGTGGGGATCAAGAACAAATCATCCGTCGCCGTCGCGAATTGATCTTCGGCGAACTTGGGTAGCTGCCCGGTGCCCGTGAGGCTGTCGCGATTGACCAGATACGGCACATAAAATTCTTCATAGCCGTGCCTGGTGGTGTGCAAATCCAGCATGAACTGGATCAACGCCCGGTGTAAACGCGCCAACGCCCCGTGGATTACCACGAAGCGGGACCCGCTCAGCTTCGCTGCGAGATCAAAGCTCATCCCATCGACAACTTCACCAACGTCAACGTGGTCACGGGGTTGGAACGAAAACTCGGGTGCCCGGCCCCAGCGTCGGATCTCCCGATTGTCGGTTTCGTCGGCGCCAACCGGCACGGTGCCGTGGGTTAGATTTGGAGTTTCGTAATAGATCTCATCCAGCCCCGATTTGACGATGCCCAACTCATCCTCCAAATTGGTCAATCGCGCGCCCAAGTCGCCTACGGCGTCTATCAGAGGCTTGATATCCTCTCCCCGTGCCTTTGCTTCTCCAATCTTTTTAGAGCGTGTATTACGTTCGTTGCGCAGGCGCTCCGTCTCTGTTTGCAGGGCGCGGCGACGTTGCTCGAGATCGAGGTATCTTTCTACGTCTAGCGCGAATCCGCGATCACGCAGTCTGTCTGCAAGCAGTTCGATATCCTTCTTGAATAACTGCGGATCCAGCATCGCTATTTTCGCTCAAATATTGACATTTGCCTGCCAATGAACCACGTGACCAGGTTCAAATTCATTCTCCAGATGAGCCAAGATCATCTCGATCTTACTTGCATCGTCAAAGAACTCCACCACCAGCGGCAGATCACTGGTTAATTCCAAAAGGTGAGAAGAATGCATCCTGCCCGATTTGCCGAAGCCCGACACACCGCGAAATACCGTGACTCCTCTGACTTTTTCAACATCATGAAGCCGCCTCAATAACGGATCGATCTGTCGTTCGCCCTCGGTGAGATAGACGCGAACGAAAATGACGCGTTCGGTTTTCATCAACGCTTATACATGCCGGGCAAGACTAACGCCGATCCAGGTTCCCGCGAGGCATAGTGACACACTGAATATCACGTTGGCCGCGGCGCGCCAGTAATAGCCGGACGCTACCAGGCTATACGTCTCCAACGTAAAACTGGAAAATGTCGTGAAGCTTCCTATAAGACCAACTAATACCGCCAAACGCCACGCCTCGCTCGCCGCGGACCTATCCAAAAACCATACGAACAGATAGCCGATCAAAAATGATCCGGCCAAGTTGACGACCAGCGTCCCATAGGGAAACCCCCTGCCAAACAGCTGATGAACGCCGGACGCGACCATATAGCGCAAAACCGCCCCGACAGCGCCGGCCGCCGCTATCGCGAGCAAATTACTCATTGCACCCTGAAACACGGACGAACGCAAAAACGACGATTGTTAATTCTTGGTTTGATCGATCACGTCAACACCACGGGGAGGCACGAATGCGAACCTGTCATCCGCCACACGAGGATTCTCCACCACCTCGAGGAATGTGATACGGGTAGTCTGACCAAGATTGTCAACGAGCTCCATGACACGCAGGTTGCCATTCTCAAACCCGATGCGCATGTCGGCAAAGGCGCTGTCCTCCTGTTTCGACCGCATACCCACCCAGGACAACTTACCGTAAGTGCCCAAGTCAGTGACGGAGTAGTTTTGGGATATATTTCCTTTACCCGCCAATATGCTGGCCGGTGTCTTACCCAAAGTATCCTCCAGCGGGCGGACAGTCACTTGTTCCAGATCAATATCGTGAATCCAAACTTTGTCGCCATCGCTGATTATCTTTTGCTCCAGCGGAGGATCGTAGTCCCATCGAAAACGGCCTGGTCGTTTGATAGTCATACGGCCGCCGCTTTCCTCGATCTGATTGAGTTCCTCGTCAAGCACGACCTGTTCAAAACGAGCGCTTAAGGTCAACACCTCACGGAAAAACCGGTTGAGGCTGTCCGCCCCCTTGGGCGCGGGTACTGCGGGCCACGGCCAGGCAACGGCAACCACCAGCAACAATCGCATCATATTTCGTAGCAGCATTTAAGACCTCGGCGGCGGCGGGGCCAGAACTTCGCGTTTGCCGTTCGACTGCAGCGGCCCAACCACCCCGGCCTGCTCCATCGCTTCGATCATCCGCGCTGCGCGGTTATATCCCACCCGAAGCTGTCGCTGAACGGCGGATATTGATGCCCGTCGAGTCTCGGTAACCAACCGCAACGCCTGATCATACAATGGATCGTCTTCCACATTACCGTTGCTGTCCGGCGTTATACCGGCTGACGCGGCATCCGCCGACTCAAACGCACCGGCGAGCACCTGTTCGTCATACCGCGGCTCGCCCGCTTCTTTGAGATAAGCCACCACACGATGGATTTCCTGGTCGGACACGTAGCTGCCATGCACCCGGGTCGGCGTACTCGTACCCGGCGGGAGATAAAGCATATCACCACTACCCAACAACTGATCGGCGCCGATTTGATCGAGTACTGTCCTGGAATCCACGCGCGCGGACACCTGAAAGGCTATTCTTGATGGAATATTGGCCTTGATAAGACCGGTGATCACGTCAACCGAGGGTCTTTGCGTGGCGAGTATCAGATGGATGCCGGATGCCCGGCCTTTTTGCGCCAAACGTGTTATGAGCTGTTCGACTTTCTTTCCGACCACCAACATCAGATCCGCCAACTCGTCAATGACCACGACAACATAGGGAAGCGGCGACAAAGGCTCGGGTTCCTGATCCGCCTCGCTCGTCAACGGATCCATTACGGGCTTGCCTTCCGTAATCCCCGCTTTCACCTTGCGGTTGAAACCGGAAATGTTTCTTACGCTCATCGCGGCCATGAGGCGATACCGGCGGTCCATCTCTACGATACACCAACGTAGCGCGTTGGCCGCCTCTTTCATATCGGTGACCACGGGAGCCAGCAGATGCGGAATCCCGTCATAAACCGAAAGTTCGAGCATCTTCGGGTCCACCATTATCAAGCGCACATCCTGCGGCGACGATTTGTAGATAATGCTCAGAATTAGCGCATTGATACATACGGACTTACCTGATCCGGTGGTGCCGGCGATCAGCAGATGCGGCATCTTACACAAGTCGGTTATGACCGGAGCGCCCCCGATATCCTTCCCCAGCATCAACGCCAATGGCGTATTCGCATCTTCGTAAGGACGTGCGGAAAGGCCTTCAACCAAACGTACGGTTTCGCGGACTTCGTTGGGTACCTCGAGCCCGATAACTGACTTTCCCGGGATATTATCGACAACCCTTACGCTGACAACGGAGAGCGCCCTGGCAATGTCTCGCGAAAGCCCGCCAATCTGGCTCGACTTGATTCCACGCGCCGGCTCTATTTCGAAGCGCGTAATTACCGGCCCCGGATGCACGGCGACCACCTCAACATCGATATTAAAATCGCCCAGCTTTTTCTCAACCAGCCTGGACATCGTCTCCAGGGTCTGCTTGGAGTATCCGGCATCGTGAATTTCCGGCGGATCGAGCAGAGTCAACGGCGGCACTACTGACGAAGAACTCGGTTTCGCTTCGAATAGCTTGGATTGCTTTTCGCGCTCCAGGCGGCCGCTTTGCGGCAGCGTCTCGATCTTCGGTTCGATTCGAGGCGAGCGTTTTCTGGTTAATTTTTCCTTGAATTGCATGACCGCATCTTGACGGGCACGGCGCGCACGTTTACCCACCGAGCGATCGATCATTGCTCCGAATCTGGTCTGAATAAGGTCAAACAGCTCAAAAGCGTACTCTCCGGTCCGGTCCATCAGCCAGAACCAGGACAACCCGGTAAAGAAAGTCACTCCCGATAGAAACATGGTGAGCAGAAAAACAGTACTTCCCACATCGCCGAATGCGGGTGACAGGGCGCCCGCCGCCAGTGAACCCAACACGCCGCCGGCTACATACGGTACATTTTCAGCCGTGTGATAAAAATGCTGATATTCCAGACCACAAGCACCGACCATGGTCAATAGAAAACCCGCCGCAATCAGCGCCTTCTTTGGGTACTTCGAATGCGCACCACTATGCCTGGCCTGATATACCCGCCAGCCTGTGAACAATATTATCAGTGGAAACAGGTACGCTACGCGGCCGAACCCGTGGTGAAGAAAATCCGCTATCCAAGCACCGAATCGCCCGCCCATGTTCCGTATCGCATCGCTGGCGCCGGTATGCGACCATCCTGGATCTTGTGGTGAGTAACTGGCGAGCGACATCAACAGGTAGGCCGCGATAGCCACGACCACAAAGACACCGCTCTCGCGCAGTAAATTGACTATTTTCGGTGTTAACACGGGTGTAGAGACAACCCGGGTGCGACGTGCTTGTGCCATACTTGTTACGGTTCGTCCGATAATAGATAAAAATACATCTCACATTAAACCGGTATCATAAATCGCCGGCTTTAGGATATCCAAGATCTTGAAATGAAGCCCCGTGAGACCCACATACTCAGGGCCTTTACGACAAGCGGAAGTGTTGCGTAACATTACCAGCCGTTCAATCTCATACCAGTCTTTATCGAGCAAGGATAACATCTTTCTTTCTTCACAAGGTTAAATCGAGCTACCCGCTATGGAAGACGTCAAACGTTGCCGTGTATTGATCTTGGGCTCCGGGCCCGCAGGTTATACCGCCGCTATATATGCCGCACGAGCCAATCTGTCTCCCGTGCTGATCACCGGAATCGAACAGGGCGGTCAACTGACGACCACAACCGATGTCGACAACTGGCCCGGAGACGCGGATGGAGTCCAAGGGCCGGAATTGATGGATCGAATGCTGCGGCACGCGCAACGATTCAATACGGAGATTGTTTTCGACCATATTAATGCGGCTGAACTGCAACAACGTCCTTTTATACTGAAAGGCGACAGCAATACGTATTCGGCGGACGCCCTGATCATCGCCACCGGTGCGTCGGCCAAATATCTGGGACTGCCGTCCGAAGAGCAATACAAGGGCAAAGGTGTGTCGGCCTGCGCGACCTGCGACGGATTTTTTTACAAGAATCAGCCAGTGGCGGTAATCGGTGGCGGGAACACCGCTGTCGAGGAGGCGGTTTATCTTTCCAATATTGCGTCGTCAGTAACATTAGTTCACCGGCGCGACAAGCTGCGTGCCGAAGCCATTCTGGTCGACAGGTTGATGGAACGCACCGGTGAGAATGGCAACGTCGCCATTGAATGGAACCATGTTCTCGACGAAGTGCTGGGTGACGATAGCGGGGTAACCGGCATCCGCCTTCAGGACAAAGAGACCAGGGCGACCAAGGACCTTTCCGTGATGGGGGTGTTTATTGCGATCGGTCACACTCCTAATACACAACTATTCACAGGCCAGTTGGATATGGCCGGCGGTTATATTCGCGTTCACAGCGGGCCTGACGGTAATGCCACGGCCACCAGTATCCCCGGCGTGTTCGCCGCCGGTGACGTCATGGATCATGTATACCGGCAGGCGGTGACATCGGCCGGAACCGGTTGTATGGCCGCCCTCGATGCGGAGCGGTATTTGGACAGCTTGGAGAGCTGAAATGGTTTCCCACCCGGATCGCCGCCTGTTTCGACATTCCATGGAGGGAACCACAATATTAAAACAGGACAGGATTCGCCCGTACCGTAAAAAGCCGGCGCCATATCCCGCGCAAACCCGCAGCGAAGAACGAGAGGTGTTGCGCGAAACCCTCAATTGCAGCTTCGACCCGTCGGAGCATGAAAACGGCGACGAACTGCTGTTCGTTCGCGGGGGCGTGCAACAGAAAATTCTCCGCAAACTGCGACGTGGAGAGTATCTGGTCGAAAAGGAACTTGATCTCCACGGATATCGGGTTCTCCAGGCGCGCGATACGTTGAGAGAATTCCTGCGTGATGCACAATCTCAAGGTCGTCGTTGCGTCCGCATCATTCATGGCAAGGGACTACGCTCGCCGGAAAAACAATCTGTTCTCAAACAGAAAGTGCATCACTGGCTGAAACAACGAGACGACGTACTTGCTTTCTGTACTGCCCGCTCTTTCGACGGTGGCACCGGCGCGATATACGTACTGTTGAAGAAGAAGTAACTTCGCTACTGCGAAATATCGCGCAACAAGACAACTGCGTGCGCCGCGATCCCCTCTTCCTTCCCCAGATAGCCCAGCTTGTCGGTCGTCGTCGCCTTGACGCTGATGCGCTCTCGTTCAACACCTAAGTCTTCGGCAATCAATTGCCGCATGCGAGGAATATATGGTGCGATTTTGGGTTGTTGCGCCACCACAGTTGAATCTACGTTGACCACCTGCTGGTTGTTTTCTCGCATCAGTCGGTTTACCTCGCGTAGCAGATGTCGACTGTCCGCGTCCTGATAACGGCTGTCGTTGTCCGGGAAATGTTGGCCCAAATCTCCCGCAGCCAGGGCTCCGAGGCAGGCATCGCAGATTGCATGGATCAAGACATCGGCGTCTGAGTGGCCCATCAGCCCTTTGTCGTGATCGATGTGTACGCCGCCGATAACCAACGGTCGGCCCGGGACGAGCGCATGCACATCGAATCCGTGACCGATTCTCATGCCGACTGTCCCACTGGCGCACGCTGACGCAGGTAAAACGACGCCAGCGACAAGTCCGCGGGCGCGGTTACCTTGATATTCTCCGACGTTCCGGTTACGACCTTGGGATGATATCCGACATACTCCATCGCGCTCGCTTCATCGGTAATGATAACGCCATCGGCCAACGCACGATTGAGCGCCTGTTCCAACAGACGCATCTTGAACAACTGGGGCGTTTGCGCCAACCACAATGAGTCGCGATCAATGCTGAGCTCGACGCGATGATCGAAATTCACCTTTTTGACGGTGTCGGTAACCGGGACGGCAAGGAGACCTCCATCGTCAGTGTGCACGCTGCTGATGAGGGTCTCAACGCTCTGTGGCCGAACGCAAGGACGGACCGCGTCGTGCACCAGCACCCAATCTTCCGGTCCGGTCCGTTGTTGGAGAAAACGCAGCCCGTTCAATACCGACTCCGCGCGCGTATCGCCGCCGGCGACGGCGCCAAGGAGTTTCGGATGCCGTAATTCCAGTTTTCCCCAATGTGTGTCCTGTGCATGGATGCAGACAACAATCCCATTCACCGACGGCGCCTGCCATAAATGCGTTAGTGTATGTTCCAACACTGAACGCCCTTCGATCGTCAGGTATTGCTTCGGCGTCTCGGATTTCATGCGTTTACCGATGCCCGCCGCGGGCACGATAGCCCAGCAAGTTCGGATCGTCGTTACGCCTGGTTTTGCTGGCGGCATGTCCACTCCATCGTTACAATGCGTAGCTTTTTACGGCAGTGCTACCCAGTTTTGAGCCCCGACTCCACTTCTAGCTACCGGGCCTCGGTATTCGACCCAGGTCTACCCAGTGCCGATAAACCACTGGTTCATTGGCAGCAGTTGTACGGCAGTAGCCTCGGTTTGGCCATTGTACAAGCGGCTGAACGGCTGGGCGTCGTAATCGTCGTCACCGCGGACACTCGTACCGCGCAGCGGTTAGAAGATCAGATTCGCTTCTATTCCCGCGTTTCCGATCCCGTGCCTGTATTTCCCTTTCCGGACTGGGAATGTCTGCCATACGACAGTTTCTCTCCTCACCCGGATATCGTGTCCAACAGAATGCTTGCCCTGTCCCAACTGCCAAGTCTGCAACGGGGAATCGTTATCATCGCCGCCGGTAATCTGCCGCAACGACTTGCACCCGTTGAATATATCAGCGGACACAGTTTTTCCATACGAGCCGGGGAAGATCTGGATATAGACAGGCTCAGAGTGAAACTGCAAACCGCCGGATATCATGCCGTCGACCAGTGCATCGCACCCAGCGAATACAGTGTCCGAGGAGGTTTGATCGATATCTTTCCGTCCGGTAGCGAGGATCCTTTTAGGATCGATTTGTTCGACAATCAAGTGGAATCCATACGTTATTTTGATCCGGAAAATCAACGATCAAAAAGCAAGATTGAATCGATACAACTGCTTCCAGCGCGAGAATTTCCCGTCGACGAAAACGGCATCAGGCAATTTCGCAGCGCGTTCCGGCGTTTGTTCACAGGCGATCCCCAGCGGTACAACGTCTACCGGGACATCAGCAGCGGGTTGATGCCCCCGGGTATCGAATTCTTCCTGCCACTGTTTTTCACGCATACCGGTTCATTCCTCGAATATCTGCCGCCGCAGGCCGCATTCGTGCTGGTAGAGGACATAGAAAACGCATTAAAAACGACCATGGCTGAAATTGAGGATCGTTATAGCAATGCGTCCTTGGACCCCGAGCGGGCGTTGGTGCCTCCCAACCAGCTATTTCTCGGTGCCGACGAGTTGACGGCCGGCATGAACCTTTATCCCCGGATCCAAGTTTCGGCGTTTCTCGATGCGGATATCAGCGATTCGTTCCATTTTCAATGTAAGGCTCCGCCTGAATTCTCGGTAAATCTCAGGGCGCCCTCACCCTACGCCCGATTCTATGAGTATCTCGCAGGATTTTCAGGACGGGTACTGTTAGTCGCGGAGACCGCTGGCCGTAGAGAAAATCTTCTTGGTCTGTTGCGGGACCACTCATTAAGCGCCGAAGTGGTAAGCAGTTGGGAGGCATTTCTCGATTCCTCCAACGCTCTGGCGGTGACAATTGGATCTTTAGAGAACGGACTATTGTTGGACGATCCGCAGCTCACGGTTATGACCGAGGGACAGCTCTATGGCGCCCGTGTCCTGCAAAGGCGGCGTCGAAGCACTGCAAGCCAAGACCCTGAGTCGGTAATCCGCTCCCTGGCGGAGCTCAAGATCGGTGACCCGGTAGTCCACGAGGAACACGGTGTAGGCCGCTATCGGGGACTGAGCACCTTAAGCATTGAAAATAACCAGACAGAATTTCTAACACTGGAATACTACGGCGGCGACAAACTCTATATCCCGGTGCTATCGCTACATACGGTCAGCCGTTTCGTGGGCACCGGTGCCGAAAGCGCGCCTTTGCACAAGCTAGGCAGTGACACCTGGCTGAAGGCAAAACAGCGCGCCAAACAGCGTGCCCACGATGTTGCGGTTGAACTCTTGGAGATGGAAACGCTCCGCGCAGTGCGTAAAGGCACCCCTTTCCCCCCACCCGACGACACCTATATGTCGTTCGGCGCCGCATTTCCGTTCGAAGAAACACCGGACCAACTCCAGGTAGTAGACGATGTTATTGCGGATATGTGCAGTGACAAGCCAATGGACCGTCTCGTATGCGGAGACGTCGGGTTTGGCAAGACGGAAATAGCGTTGCGTGCTGCATTCCTCGCAATCCACGGAAACAAACAAATCGCGATACTGGTGCCGACCACGCTTCTGGCGCAACAACATTATTACAATTTTACCGACAGATTCGCGGATCAGCCGGTGGTAATTGAACTTTTATCAAGATTTCGGAGCAAGAAAGAACAAACGGAAGTTCTTTCAAACCTCAAGAAAGGAACAGTGGACATTGTTATCGGAACCCACCGGCTGTTACAACACGACGTGCGATTTGCTCGTTTGGGCCTGATCATAATCGACGAAGAGCATCGATTCGGGGTGCGTCAAAAGGAACAACTGAAAAAGCTGCGGGCACAAACCGATATATTGACGCTAACCGCGACGCCGATACCGCGCACTTTGAATATCGCATTATCCGGACTCCGGGAAATTTCAATCATCGCCACCCCTCCGAAGACCAGATTATCCATTAAAACCTTCGTCCGCGAGTGGAACAAAGCCATGATACGCGAAGCGTGCCTTCGCGAATTGAGACGCGGTGGTCAAGTGTATTTCCTGCACAATGAAGTGCGGACCATGGAAAAGCTTCATCAAACCTTGGAACAATTGATTCCTGAAGCAGACATACAAATGGCGCATGGACAAATGCGTGAACGCGAACTCGAACAAATAATGAGCGATTTTTATCACCAGAGATTCAGCATATTGATATGCACCACGATCATTGAAAGCGGAATCGACATACCGACGGCAAACACCATTATTATCAATCGCGCGGATCGTTTCGGTTTGGCTCAACTCCACCAGTTAAGGGGCCGCGTCGGCCGGTCACATCATCAGGCGTATGCATTCTTGCTAGTACCGCCGCTGCGCACGATTTCGGCTGATGCGGTAAAACGCCTGCAGGCCATTGAGTCGTTAGAAGATTTGGGCGCCGGTTTTGCGCTCGCATCCCATGATCTTGAGATACGCGGAGCGGGAGAATTACTTGGCGAATCGCAAAGTGGGGCCATTGATGAAGTCGGATTTACAATGTACTCAGAGTTTCTCAATCGTTCTATCGCGACCATCAAAGCCATAGACTCCGGTTCCACCAGTGAACCGGGCACGGGACGTTCAACGTTTGAAATCAATCTCCATATTCCCGCGCTGTTTCCCGACACCTACCTTCCTGACGTTCACCTGCGACTGACCATGTACAAACGCATCTCCAACGTCGCCAGCCCGGAACAGTTACGGGAACTCGAAATTGAAGCGATAGACCGTTTCGGCCTCTTACCGCAAGCAGCGAAATCCTTATTCCGTCTCACCGAACTGCGATTGCAACTGACTCCCCTGGGTGTCAATCGCGTCGACATCGGTCCAAAGGGCGGGCGGGTCGTCTTCGATGAAAATCCGAACGTCGACCCCAGCCGCATTATCGAGTTATTAAACTCCAGTCCGGAGAGCTACCAAATGGCCGATCCCACCACCCTCAGGCTCACGGGCGACTATTCCGATCCTGAAACCCGATTTGAGGCCATTCAAGACCTATCGCAGATGCTCAGTTAGCCGGCCTGCGCCAATTCAGGAAACAGCACGTCTTCATAACCGAAATCACGCAGGTCGCCGATGCGCATTGGGTAGAGTATTCCGTCCAGGTGATCGCACTCATGCTGCACAACTCTGGCATGAAAGCCCTCCGCTTCCCACTCCAGCGCGGTTCCATATTGATCGAAACCGGTGTAGCGTATGCGCAGATAGCGGTCCACCTTGCCCCGCATCCCGGGGACGCTCAGACAGCCCTCCCACCCCGACTCGACTTCCGAGGAAATGAACTCGATGGAGGGATTGACGAGTACGGTCATTGGAATCGGCTCGACCTCAGGGTATCGAGGGTTACTCTGCAAACCGAAGATCACCACCCTCTGGGGAACGCCGATTTGCGGCGCCGCCAGACCGGCCCCATCCAGCGCCGCCATGGTATCCAACATGTCGGCGATTAGATTCTCCAATTCCTCTGTCCCGAACTTCTTGACCGGCCGTGATACTTGCAACAGCCGCGGATCGCCCATCTTCAGTACTTGCCGAATAGCCATGAGAATACTAAGGTTGCGTTAGCTGTTATTATACTTGTGTTGATTTGCCTGCGAATTCACCCAGCCGTGAACGAATTTAAAACGATTCAGACATTTGGTCTGATCTTGATCTTATTGAGTGCGATGTCGGTCTCTGCACAGGCGCCCGATGAGAAAGCATATCTTATGGAAGTCGTCGTATTTGAGAACTTGGGGCCCGACTCCGCAGACAATGAGATTTTTGGGCAGGGTATCGATCTAAAACTCGTGGAAAATCCTCCGCGGGAACGTCCCGAGACCGAAGAACCCGAATTAAGTTATACGTCGACGGGAACCCTGGATAAAATCATCACCGCTCTACGCAACAGCGACCGTTTTAATCTTCTGACAAACCTGGCTTGGACGCAGCCGGCGACCGATAAACAAGACGCGCCTGTAGTGTCTATTAACGAACCGGCATCTTTATCGGGCCACGTTTTGTTCTTTGCGAAAAAACTGTTATTCGTTGAACTGGAACTGGGTTTTAATCGCCCATTGACGAATATTACCGGCACTACAGTCCCGTACTCTTCACCTTATTATCAAACCCCTGTTTACGTGATAGATGAAACGCGCCGTCTGAAACTGAATGAAATTCATTACTTCGATCACCCACGCTTTGGCGTTCTGGTGAAGGTGAGCCGCCACACTCCAGCTTCGTGAAGCAGTTCCGGGGACTCCCAAAATTATTGCGGCTGTTCCGTATTTGTGTCGCGATGAACATGCGGTAACCAGCCGTGGAATGCGCATAATGCGAAAAACTGCGTTAGTTTTATCCAGGTCGTATTGGATCAGGTAACGTATACGCCAGATCCTCGGCCTTGGGTACTGCGGCAAACAGCATACTCAGCAATCGATCCACCCCGTGGGCATACACGGTCTCGATCTCCGTTGCGGTCACTACACCTTGACCGCGGCCCGCAGCGTGATTCACCACCAGCGCCATACACGCGTAACACAGACCCAACTCCCGGGCTAAAGCCGCCTCCGGCATTCCCGTCATTCCGACAATATCGGCTCCGTCCCGCTCCAATTTATTTATTTCCGCTTTGGTTTCCAGTCGCGGTCCCTGGGTAGCCGCATAGGTGCCGCCGGCGACGATTTCGATTTCCGCTTCCCCGGCGCTGCGGATCAATACTTGCCTCAACTCGTCGCAGTATGGATATGTGAAGTCGATGTGAGTAACCGGGTCATGGTCTTCGAAAAACGTATGTTCACGGTTTCGTGTGTAATCCAGAATCTGGTCTGGAATAACGATCACTCCAGGCCCATATCGGTTTCCAATTCCGCCCACGGTTGCAAGGGAAATGACCACCCGCGCTTCAGCACTCTTCAGCGCCCACAGATTTGCTCGGTAGTTTATTTCGTGGGGCGCGATTGAATGCTCCTGACCATGCCGCGCCATAACCACGACTTGAGTGCCCCCTCGCGAAAATTGAATCAGGCTGCCGGAGACGGGCCCATAAGGTGTATTCTGGATGTCGACCAAACAGGCATCATCGGCCGATTGAAATCGGTTTAATCCGGACCCGACAATAACCCCGACGATCCCCATTAAGCTTCGGCGAGGGCGTACACCTCGGGTAAGTTTCTGAACCGCCCCCGGTAATCCATTCCGCACCCGAAGACGTAACGATCCGGGACCTCTAAACCGTAAAAGTCGACCGATGTCGCCGCCGCGGGTTTTTGCTTTTTTACCAACACGGCCTTAAACGTACGATGTGCCCCCTGCTCTTTCAGACGCTTTTCTATTTCCATGAGCGTAGTGCCTTCGTCAAGTATATCGTCCACGATCAGCACTACCCGACCTTTAACTTCGCCATAAACTTGCGACAACCAGTCCAAATCCCCCCCATGGGTTTGATCCCGGTACCGCGACACATGGACATAGCTGAGTTCACAGGGAATTTGGAGTTTTGAAAGTAACCGCCCCGCTACAACAATACCCCCGATCAAGACACATACTACCAGCGGAGATTGCCCTTTTAGAGCAACATTTATTTGTTCGGCGAGCCTGTCAAAGGCGCGTTCGACCTGTCCAGCATCGTACAGCAACTCGGCGTTTTCAACTATTTCGTCAGGCCCGGCCAGCCAATCATTTGTCATGTCGTCAGACTCTGCCATAGTCATCTTCAAATCGGACAATATCGTCTTCTCCAAGGTAGGACCCAGTCTGCACCTCGACCACCTCCAACGGCGCTTCTCCCAAATTCGCGAGTTTATGTTTTGTATCCACTGGGATGTAAGTCGATTCATTCGGCTTCAATATCAGGTTTTGCTCTCCGCACGTCACATTGGCCACCCCGCTGACGACGACCCAGTGCTCCGAGCGTTGCCGGTGAAGTTGAAGCGAGATGCTGCTGCCGGGGTTAATTATCAGCCGTTTAACCTGGAAGCCGTTGCCGCTGTCTAAAGTCCGGAAACTACCCCATGGCCGATACACCCTTGTATGCACCACTGCTTCGGAACGATTGCGATTATGCAGCTCCTGAACAATAGCCTTGACCTCCTGATCGTGACGCTTGTCGGCGACCAGTATCGCATCATCAGTCTCTATGATTACCGCGTTCTCTATGCCTATCGCGGCAACGAGCCGCTGTTCGGAGCGAATATAAGTATTCTTAACGCCGCGGGTGATCACGTCTCCCTGGGTGACATTGCCCTCCTGATCGGCATTCATGACTTTTTCCATCTGAGACCAACTGCCTACGTCGCTCCAAGTCGTATCCAACGGCACAACTACCGCATTATCGGTATTTTCCATAACGGCATAATCGATGGAATCGCGTTGGCATTTAGAAAACGGTACCGGATCGATGCGGGTAAATCTCGTTTCCTGAGAAATATTCTCTGTCGCCTCGACGCATCTCTGGTATATCTCAGGACGCCATCTCTTAATTTCGTCGAGATAGACGTCGTTACGGAATACAAACATCCCGCTATTCCAGAAATAATCACCGCTCCTCACGAGTTCGTCCGCCACGGCCTGGTCTGGTTTTTCCAGAAACCGGTCAACGCTATAACAACCGCCGCCGTCCAATGTTTTGCCTCTTTGAATATAGCCATATCCGGTTTCCGGGCGGTCCGGCACGATTCCGAAGGTAACTAATTTACCTTGCGCGGCGTTTTGCGCAGCGATTTTGGTAGCGTTAAGAAATACGTCGTCACTCCTTATGAGGTGATCAGACGGCAGCACCAACAATGTCACCACCCCGTATAACTGTTTCGAATAAAGCGCGGCGACGGTAATTGCCGGGGCGGTATTCAACGCCTTGGGTTCGAGCACGATTTCCACCCGGTCCGCACCACGACTCGCAAGTTGGTCCGAAACCAGGAATCGATGATCTTCGTTACAGAGCACCATCATATGGTCTCCCGTCGCTACGCGGCGGGCCCGCTCCACGGTTTGCTGCAACAAGGTTTCAGGCCCCGTGAGATCGTGAAACTGCTTGGGAAACAAGTGGCGCGAAACCGGCCACAGCCTGCTACCTGAGCCACCCGATAAAATAACTGGAACCAGCACGTATTATCCCCCGATCGTATCGCCGGCTATCAATTTCTGCGCATCAGGAGTGTGCTGATTTCGTTCCCCGCGGGAGAACTCGGGAACCAGGTGAGTCAACAAATCCTCCAAGCCCTCTTCGTCAAAAGCTTTAACAGCGTGCTCCATGCGTGTAATTATGGGTGCAACGACTTTCCATTCAACTTTCCTGCTTGACGCAAGTAGTATCTTGTCATGATCGGTGTCGCTAAGCGGTTCTTCCGAGTGAAACAATTCCTCGTAGAGTTTCTCGCCGGGGCGCAGTCCGGTGTAAACAACAGCGACGTCGTCACCCGGAATCTTACCGGAAAGCTTGATCATCTGTTCGGCCAGGTAGCGTACTTTTATGGGTTCGCCCATATCCAATACATATATTCCACCACCGTTACCCACCGTACTCGCCTCGAGAATTAATTGCGTAGCTTCAGTGATCGTCATGAAGTAACGGGTGACGTCCGGATGGGTGACGGTAACCGGACCACCCTCTCTAATCTGTCGCTGAAACAGTGGAACGACACTGCCTGCAGAGCCTAGAACGTTGCCGAATCTCACGGTGACGTACCTTGTATTGCACTGCGTGTCGAGCGCTTGGCAATATATTTCAGCGACGCGCTTACAGGTGCCCATCAAGCTGCTGGGATTCACCGCCTTGTCCGTGGATATCAAAACGAATGTCTCGCAGTCGCACTCCGTAGCCTGCCTGGCGACAACACATGATCCGATCACGTTGTTTTTCACCGCTTCTCTGAGTTGCCCTTCCAGTAACGGGACGTGTTTGAAAGCCGCCGCGTGAAACACGACATCAGGAGCGTAACGCTGAAACACGTTGTTCACCGCGGCTTGATCACATACGTCCCCTAAAATCGCCACACAATTCAGTTGCGGGCTGTTTCGCGTCAACTCTTGCTCGATCTGGTAGAGATTGAATTCGCTGTTTTCGAACAAAACGAGATTCTTGGGGGACACATTAACCAGCTGACGGCACAATTCACTGCCAATCGAACCGCCCGCTCCCGTTACCAGCACTACCTTATCTTTCAAACCATACTTTATTTGTCGCCAATCCAGTTGTACGGGATCCCTGCCCAACAGGTCATCTATTCGCACCTGCCGCATATCGCTAAGACTTACGTGCCCCGTCACGATATCATTTATCGCCGGGAGCGTTCTGAATTCTATTCCGGTTCGTTCACACAGCCCTACGATTCGCTGCATTTGTTTGTCGGTTGCGCTCGGCACCGCGATCAATATCAAATCGATATTCCAGCGATCCGATAGGTCTCCGATAACGTCACACGAACCCACCACGCGTATGCCATGAATTTCCTTGCCGCCTTTTGCCGGGTCATCATCTACAAATGCAACAGGCTCGCATATTCTTGTTGTATTACGGCGCAGATCCCTGACGAGTTGCTCACCGGCTGCGCCGGCGCCGACCACCAGGGCACGTTTTTCAACTGCGGTGCTCAACTGTTGGTCTTTTATCATTCTAAATACCAACCGCGAACCGCATAACACGCCGGCCAGCAGAATGGCGTAAAGAATGAATACCGACCTGGGAACATATTCGAGCCGGGTAATGAGAAATATAACCAGCGCAACCAGCGTTGTTCCCACAACCACCGATTTGAGTATACGCACCAGATCAGGCAGCGATGTGAAGCGCCATACGCCCCGGTGAGTGCCAAACAAGACCAACACCACTCCCTGGGCGCAGATTACCCACGGTAGCACCACAAACGCCTGATGCAGAAACTCTTGCGGAATATCACTCAGGTTGTAGCGCAGCCAGTAGGCCGAAAGCCACGCCAACGGGATCATCAAGAGATCATGCAGCATGACCTGCCAGCGATAGCGAACGCTGCGCAAATGCCTTCTCAGATTTACCAGGCGCTGTTTCATTTTACTCGGCGACAGCGAGATCTTTTTTAAGCACGATCACCGCTAGTATAGCGAGCACCAGCAGTCCCAGCGGCAACCATAAATAAACCGGGCGCACATGAAGCATTTCCAGCGTTCCGAGGATCGCCATGATTACCGAAGCAGCGATAACCACAAGTGTGACTTGTGCGTGGCTCCATCCCGCGATGACTGCGCGTTGATAAAAATGTTCACGGTGTGCCCGCCAGAATTTTTTTCTTTGCAGGATTCTCTTGACCAGGGTGGCAGTGGCATCCGCTAAAAATACTCCAAATAGCAGTAAAAATGCTCCAAATGGGATTCGATGCGTCTGATACGCAACCAACGCCATTGCGGCAAAAACGCCACCAAGGGTCGAGCTGCCCACATCGCCCATGAATATACGCGCCGGCGCCCAATTCCAAACCAAGAATCCGAGTGAGGCCGCCATTATTACATAACTGCACAAGGCCATCACGTGGTCCTCGTGAATCGTGAACCAGATGCCCAGGACGCAGCCTGCGATTGCAGCCTGTGCCGCCGCAATCCCATCAATACCGTCCATAAAATTATATAAGTTGGTCATCCACAAAAACCAAAACAGAGTCATTGGGGCTGCGAGCGAAAGCAATGAAATTGTGTTTCCCGCGATCTCCAAATGCGTAAACGTACCGATAGTGCCCAAGACCGCCAGTCCCCCGATAGTCTGGGCGGCTATGCGTAGAAGGACATGAAGTCCATACCTGTCGTCGAGCCATCCCACTGCTCCCAGCAAGACGACAACGAGTAAAAGTCCCGTCGAAACTCCCCTGTCATATGAGTTGGTCAACCAAATCGCAACGAGTGCGATCAGCACTGGAAGAATGATCCCGAGCCCGCCACCCCTCGGAGTATCGACCGTGTGTGAACTGCGCTCATTGGGACTATCCATGATGCCGGATCGCATCGCATAATTCTTCGCCGCCCAGGTGACGATAACGGCGAGCAGGAAGCCGCCGAGAATCGCAACTATCAAATATGGAACGAAGTGTCCCAAACTTAGTTTGCTTTTAAGTCTTGATCGGGATCGAGGAGAAACGCCGCGGGACGATAGCCGAAGTCCGACGTCGCCTGCTGATGGCTAAAGCACAAATCAGTATTCATGCGATCTGCAACGTCCGGTGAATAGGATGTTGCATTGTTGACCAATGACATACACCTCAGTGCCGTACGATAAAGGCTCACCGGCAAATGCACAATTCGTGTTCGTTGATTAAGTCCTGCGAAGATTCGCCCGACCATTTCCCGATAAGTCAGCATCTCACCACCGCTGAGATTGTAAGTACGATTATTCGATCTCTCATTGTCCATAACACTTATGCATGAGTCCGCGAGATCCTTGGCATGAACAGGCTGCCGCTTCCCCTGGGCCTTCCCGGCAACCGCAAAAAAACCAAATTTTCGAATAAATCCCGCTATCGTGGTGATGTTTCGGTCTCGTCCAAAACCGTAAATGAGCGTTGGCCGGAACAGCGTAAGATCCACACCGCTCTCGCGGCACTGGACTTGACATTCCCTTTCCGCCTGCTGCAATTTGTCGGCAATTGCCCGTTCACCGGGGTCGCGCGTATCCGACTTGGTTTCAGCGCTGGTCGAACTGAATGCGATCACCCGTCTGGTTCCATTGCCGATAAACAAAGGCAAACTCCTCGGCAACAGCCATAATGGGGCCGCGTGTATAAGTACTTCGGCGCGGGGTAGTCCGTCGGCAACGGAAACACCGTCGAGATCGATTTTAAGCCAGTTTATATTTCCAGCGATCGGCGTTTCCCGCCTGTCCCTGCTCACCGCATGAACGGTTACACCGAGTTCGGCCAGGGACGGCAGCAATGGAAAACCGACGATCCCAGTCGCCCCGGTAACGACTACACTTCCGCGATGTGCCAATTAGGTTTTGCCGGCGAACGTCGATGCTACAGACGTATACAACAAATTCGTACTTTTCAGTAGAAATCTAAAGCCGACACCGGCAAATACCAGCCACATCACGGCCAGTGGATATTTCTCTCTATAGAATTTCCTATAGAACCGTATCATGCCTCGATGCAGATGCCAGTTTACTCTCCATTTGTTGGAACTGCTGCTGCCGCCTTTGGCATGCACAACCTCCACCCCCGGGACGAACGCAACCTTATATCCGGATTTCCAATACCGCATGCACCAGTCCAAGTCTTCACAATGCATGAAATAGTCCTCGTCCAGAACACCGACATCACGCATCGCCGCGCCTCTAGCCACCATGAACGCACCGGAAACCGCTTCTACGTATTCGACGCCTTCGCCCGGCGCCTGCCCACCCAGGTCAAAATTCGCAAATACCGGATTATTTCGAGTCACCCGGTCCAACCCCAGCGTTCTTACCAAACCCGACCACGGCGTGGGAAATTTCCTGCGGCAGGTTTTTTGAATCGCGCCGTCGGGATCGCGTATCAAACAGCTAGCCAAGCCGATCCCGGGGTCGTGCTCCATCGCCTCCACGACTTTCTCAACGGTTTCCCGTCGCGCTGTACAATCAGGATTAATAAGCACGTAGTAGTCGCTTTCCACCTCGCTCAGCACCTGGTTGTTGGCGGCAGCGAAACCGCGGTTCTCCTTATTCTCGATAATATGAATTTGGCCTGGCGCATCAATTCGCCGAACCGCCTGGACACTTCCGTCTCTGGAGTGGTTGTCCACCACATAGACGGTGAGCGGCATACTGGAGTCCAACAACGAAGTCACCGATTTTTCCAACCACTCGCCGGAATTGTAGTTTACGATTACAGCGGTGACACTCTTTTTGCTCAGCATGAAGTTCTAACAGGCGTAACCTTTCCGCCCGTCACACCGCGAATACCATCCCTGACACCACGGACTACGTTCCGCATGAGCTCCCATCGCGACTCCGAAACCACCGAGTAGAAGACGAGAATGAATAACAGCCGAACAATATCGTTGATCATCCATTTGGCCGGCGCGTATGGTTTCTTGTACAGCAGAATGCTATTGCGAAAGATATAGTAGTACCTGAATGGTTTGTGTTTCGGCAGGTAATGCCATCGACCCAACCAAACTCGGTACGTCTGATCTCCCAGACCATGTTCCATGAAAGCGTCACACGCCCCGTAAGACGGAAAACCCTCGCGGTTCGCGCGCAGGAACCAATCCGTATCGATGTGATCAATAAACAGTTGCTCATCCATGGCCCCTATCTGCTGAATCACCGCCAATGGAATCAACGTGCCGGATGAGATCAGAAAATCGGCGCGCACATAGCGTTTTTCTTGCCCCGAGCAGAACACGCGCCGGAACTTGAGCCATCCGAATTGCACGAAAAATGACTCATTACCTGCGTAAGCACCTAAATAACGCGCCCCAACCGCGGCCACTGGTTTGTTGTCGGCGCTCAATTCCTCCAACACCGCAGTCAGTTCTGACACCATGCGCTCGTTCGGAATACTGTCGTGGTCCATGAGCAGAACATGGGTGGCACCGCCTTCCTGGGCGTGTGTGATTCCGACGTTATGCGCCCGGCCAAGACCCGCGTTTCGTTGCAAAGAGATTATTTCAATATGCCGCCGTCCAGCCGCTGCCGTGTGAATTTGCTCGAGATTTCGTGAACAATTATCGACGATCAGGACCTTACGTACTTGCGGTTCCAATTTCGCCAGGCATTTAGTCAAAGTCTTTATGTTCGGGTCGAACGTGACGATTACGGCATAGATACAAAATCCCGCCTCAGTTGTATCCATGCGTGTCTTTGACTACAAAAATGGTTTTGTTCTGCGTCTCATGATAGGTCCGGGTCTGCAATTCCGCCAGTAGCCCAAATACGATAAATTGAATCCCGATGAGTATCAGCAATACGGCAAACAACAGCAACGGCCTGTTTGCCAGGGCGACGCCAAAAAACACGCGCTCTACCGTCATGTACGAAGCCAGCACAAATCCGATGAAACCGCACACCAATCCCGGGATGCCAAAAAAATGAATCGGCCGTCCCGAATAACTCAACAGGAATTTTACGGTGATCAAATCAAGTAACACACGAAATGTTCTGGAAATCCCATACTTCGATTGCCCCGATTTCCTCGGCCGGTGATTGACTCTAACTTCCGCGATTTTCACTCCCATCCAGCTGGCAACCGCGGGAATGAAACGATGCAGCTCGCCGTACAAGGTAATGCTTTTCGCCACTTCCTTTTTCAGTGCCTTCAAGGTACATCCATAGTCGTGCAGTTTCACTTCGGTAGTCCAGGAAATCAGAAAGTTAGCGATCTGTGATGGCAGCCGGCGCGACATAAAACGATCTTTTCGATCATAGCGCCAGCCACTCACGAGGTCGTATCCTTCGTCAATTTTCGTCAGCAACTTGGGAATGTCTGCGGGATCGTTTTGACAATCCGCATCCATGGTAACGATGACATCTCCTTCGGCATATTTAAAACCCGCCGCAAGCGCCGCTGTCTGCCCAAAGTTACGACGAAATCGCACTACTCTAACCTGCTTGTTTGATTCTTGAATTTTTTTCAGTATGGAAAAACTATCGTCGGTGCTACCGTCATCAACGAAAATAATTTCACAGGATTCATAGCATTCCAGCGCAGCATTTAGTTCGTCGAATAGAGGTATAAGACTCGCTTCTTCATTGAACACGGGAATGACGACTGACAATTCCATATACGACTCCTACACGGCCTGACGGGCCAATGCCTGTTGCGAATTATTCTTTCTGGTTATACCGCTCGCCAAGAGCTTGTCATATATGCCGACCAGGTGCCGCACTTGTTGCGACACCGACCAGACCTTCCCTTGGGCCTCAATAGACAAAGGTATAGCCTGCCGGTAGTAATCAGGGTTTCCATTCAGTTCCGTCAAGATCTTCTTGAATGCCTCCAGGTCTCCCATCTCGAAAACATGGCCGTTAACGCCAGGCAGTAGATCTTCGGCAAGCCCCCCTGCATTACTGGCCACCACCCAGCGGCCCAGTAAAACCGCCTCACGTGCAACCAAACCAAAACTCTCCGGCCATAACGACGGCGCCACTAGAACCTCAATGTTTCGGTAAAATTCACGCATTCCTCCGGCGGGCAGTTTGGGAAAAAATCTAATATCCGATACTCCCCATTGCCGATCTCTTTGTTCGCCTTCAGCGAGATCGAAGTCGATAATGTGGATCTCAATGTTCTCCAGCTTCGACTCCTCTACCGCCTGCTTAAGAAAATAGTATCCTTTGTGTATGCATAAACCGCCCACGTAGCCCAAACGCAGTTTTCCCGTTGCATCATTCCCGGTTGCGGCGCCCGGATACGGGTCAACACCGTTCTTATTTACCACTACGCGGGAAAATCCGTTTTGTTTATACAGGTCTGCCTGATACTCTGAAACAGCCAACAACTCATCGGCTCGCGCCAATTGTTTGCGTAGGTACAGTGTCCGCTCCAGACTTCCGACGATGTCGTTGCTGGTGCGCGCGGCGACAATTGGATCGAGTTGTTTGAGATCAACTATGAGGCCTTCGTCGTCAAGTAGAAATTGATGGTCCGACAACCACCAGGCGTCATGCACGGTGACCACGAATGGGATGCCGGTCTCATGCGCTGCCTGCAGCAACGAGCCCGTCAAACGCTGAATGCTGTGGAAATGAATGAGATCCGGCTGTTGGTACTGCAAGAACTTCTTGAACAGTCGGCACACATTGCCATCTCGATATTTCCATTCCAGATCCGGATGCGTCGGCATGCTCAAAGCGGTCACCGGCACACCCTCCCAGCCATATTCACTCAATTGATACGGTACCGGATTCTCGCCATCGCAGGTGAATACCAAAGGTTCGTACGCTTCACCGTAATTTTTCCGAATTTCATCTATGGTGTTTTTCATAACCACCGTCGCCCCGCCGACGGCATTCGGGGGATATACGGTGTTGACGAAGAGGAGCTTTCGCCGGTTTGCCGGAACGGCTGAAAGCGTTCCATTATCCACCGCCTTTTGAAGCAAGGCGTCAATTATGCCCGACATATTCCGGCTCATGACATCCGTCCCGTATTTTTCCAACGCGGATTCACGCGCCCTCTGACCTATTTGTTTGCGTAATGCTTCATCGACAATCAACTTGTGCAAACACCCATACCAGTCGTCCTCATCCGCTGCGGTAAACCCATCGATACCACGTTCAATCACCGAGTTGTAAGTGCTGGTCGAAGATACCACCGATGGTATGCCGAAACTTCCCGCCTCGAGCCACTTGATCTCGCTTTTGCAGTCTGCGAAGACACCCGGTTCCAACGGCGCGATATTGATATCCGCTTGTGACAGCACACTGAGGTAGGATTCAAAAGACATGATAGGCAGCTCGACTACCCGCTCCCGGTACACACGCAACGGTTCGGGCAGTGTCAGATGACCCACGATAATCAGTCGCAAGGTGTCGAACTCTGAAAGCAACCGCCCCAACACTCCGCTCACCAGTGAAAAATCCTCATCGTGGGTCTTGGTTCCACTGCCATAGAACACATCTATGTAGTTCTGGTCTTTCGCCGCTCGCGGGGTGGTGCTCACAGCCTGCAACAAGTCATCCAACGCATTCGGTAATAGAAATACCTTACGTTCGCCGAGCAGTTTTTCGATCTCGCGCCTCAGGGGATTAGTAGTGGTAATGGCGAACGTACATGCTTGCAAGGCGCTACGATAAAGGGCCGCGCCATCGAGCATCGCCTTACGTTCGTGCGCGGACAACTGCCCGCTTCGGCGTTTGAATTTTTCCGCCAATCGATCGCGGTCAAACACCAAGTCATCCACGTCATAGACCACCACCTTGTTGATCGCATGGGCATATTCGATGAGTTTCAGTACGTCCGGGAAACCTGGAACCCGATAGAAAATCACAATGTCGTTTAGGTGCAGTTTTTCCCTCGCCGCGGCGTTGTCGCGCCACGACACCCAGTCTGCGGAAATATGCAGACTCGCCAACTGTTCCAATTTCTGCTTAACCCGATAGCGAAAACACTGCTCAATACTTTCCTCGACAACCAACAACACCCCGGGGGCCTGCGGAAGCGTTTTTGCCGGCATAGTCAACGGCATTCTCAATTGTTCTTGGCCCGCATGCCGCGCTTCATCGCTCAGAACGCCCATTGAGCGGAGCGATTGCAACAACACCAACCTCGCACGTTCAATAGCGTTTATAGACAACAGAAAAGCGTTGAATATGAACATCAACGCCGGTTTCCTGTGTATACGTGTCAATGTGACGTCGACCCGCCGCCTTTCGAGACGGGTCAGATTCTTGAGTCGATTCAAGAACAAGGCGATGAAGGCTCTCATATTGAGAAATTATCGCAGCCTTGATGGAAATTGGGATTGTAGTAAGGGTCGCCCCTTTCGATCAGCACCCGGTGCTGCTGCCGAAGATTCTTCTTTTCAATCTCAAAACGCGCCATCTTTTCCCGCGTATCTTCATAACCGCGGGATATAGATTCATGATGATAGGCCTCCACGTAAGGTGTAAATACATTCAAATACCCGTTGTTCATGGCGCGCAGGCAAAAATCAACATCGTTGTAGGCAATGCCGAAATTTTTCTCGTCAAATCCACCTAACTCTTCGTAGATGCGGCGCTCGACCATCATCAATGCACCGGTTACCGCGCTCACATTTTGAATCACATTCAAGCGATTAAAGTATCCTTCGGATGTTGCCGGAAAATTCTTGTGCACATGCCCGGCATAACCACCCAGGCCAATCATGATGCCTGCGTGCTGGATGGTGTTGTTGGGATAATAAAGTTTACCTCCGACCGCGGCCACTTCGGGGCGTTGTGAATGCTCCAACAACGACTCCAGCCAGTCCGGCGTAATGATTTCGATATCGTTGTTCAGCAGTACGACATGGTCACCTCGTGACTCGTTGACTCCATGGTTCACGATCCGCGAAAAATTGAAAGCAACGTTATACTCCATAAAACGCACGCGCCGGTCCTTCTCCGCGAAATAATTCATCACGTCGTGGGTGGACACCGTCAAGGTATCGTTGGAGACACCGACAACCTCAAAATTCGGATATGTGGTTTTCGCCAGTATGATGTCCAGGCAGTCACTTAGCAGCTGCGGCTTGTCTTTGAACGGGATGACGATGGAGACTGTGGGCATCGACAACAACCGTCTCCTGACACGGAAAAAGTGCGGCAGATTGGCGTCCTCCACCGAACCCTGAATTCCGCGACGATCAAGCGCATCGCGCAAGGCGGTTTTGGCATTGTTGTGCGCCTCGGGCTTGACGGTCGGATTCAGGCTCGTGGATTGCTTAGACATCCGCCAGTGATAGAGCGGCTTGGTGACATGTGTAATCCGGTCGGTCTGTTCGACCGCACGCAGCAGCAGGTCATAATCCTGGGCGCCGTCGTAGCCGCTGCGAAACCCTTGTATCCGATCAAATATCGATTTCCGCAATACCAGCAAATGCGTGATGTAGTTGTGGGACAGCAGTAGATCCGGTGAGTAGTCGGGTTTGAAATGCGGGAAATCCAACCTGCCGTCCACGCGAATAAAATCTTCGTCGCTGTAGACGATATCCGCACCGGTCTGCAGTGCGCACGCCACGATTTCCGCAAGGGCTTGCGGCGCCAGTTCATCATCATGATCCAGCAGCGCAATATATTCCCCCCCGGCAAGCCTGGCGGCCTCGTTCGAGGCGCCGGAAATATTCCGGTTCTCCTCAAGAAAGGTGACGTGGATTCTTGGATCGTCCAACTGTTCCAGGCTGCGCCGCGTGTTTTTGTTCGTCGATGCATCATCGGCGATGCACAACTCCCAGTTCTTATAGGTTTGCGCTTTCACCGAATCAATCGCACGCCCCAAAATATCGGGATCGACATTGTAAACCGGCATACAAATGCTGATCAGCGGCTGCTCCGGGACCGCAATACGCCGGGACCGCGTGTCGTTTTCCATCCGCGCATCGAGCCAGATCTCGTAGTCGGTCTTCGGCAGTTGCTTTTCACTGACGGGTTTGCCCATGGCAACCGCCAACTTGGTACGCACTTTCGCCGTTACCCGGCGCGAGCCCTCACGCAGTCCGAATCTTCGTATGGATCCGACTGCGCTGCGCAGCATCCTGACGGGCAACAACATACGCTGATCAATAAAATATTTAGCCCTGCGAGCGGTCCGCCATACTCTTGAATTCTTTATCGCCTCCAGTTCCTGCAGCTTTGTTTCATCTATTTCGAACAGCTCCAGTTTTCGCTGCGTATTTTCCAATTGGTCCTGTAAAACCAGAAACGCATCACACAGCAACATATACTCCGGGCTTCTCGGCGCGCGAAGTTCAACCTCTATAGTGTAAGATCGAAGGTGCTCGATTTTGAATCTGGGCACAAACGGAAACTCAATGTAAGGATCCTCGTCAGTCAGCATGAAAACCGCCCCCAAAGAGGCGTGATGGAACACGATACCGGTCAGCAATCCATACTTGGCTATTTCCGCGGCGCCGTTTAATTTCCATACCGGCTGTGTACTGCCATCGTCACTGCGGGCAAACACTTCGACACGATACAAATGCAAGAATCCCACCTCTTCCGGTCGTTGCGCCTCACACGGATCAAACCGGAAGCGGGCCATTTCATTTGCCGCCGGCGGCAGATTGAATTTCAGGCATTGTCGTTCACCATCCCAGTTCATATCGACAACGACGGAATTCGTCTCGCTGTATTGTGTTTCGTTCTCCCGCCAATATGCGGTTGCGTAGGGCGGGGTCATCGTAAGTTCCCCAATAAGCGGTGTCTCAAGGCTGATTTTATCCACCGCTTCTCCGCATATGCGTCGCTGGAAATCCGTTTCCCGCGTGAGGAACTCATCGATACGCGAAGCGGCGGGTTCGTCCACGAGGGCGAACCCGTATTCTACGAATGAACGGACATCGCGTATTTTTCGGTGCCGCCGGATGACTTCCAAGGCATGCCGCGGGTGATAACGCAAGACGAACCAAACCAGGGAACGAAAAAGAAGAAAAGCAGGCTCCACTTCCCACGGGACCTCCCACTCCTGGTCGAACATTGCGTACTCGCCGTTGGCTTCAGAAACGATAATGTTCGCGGGGATCATATCGATCATCAGCCGCGTGCCGTTCTGGGCCTGATATGATTGCAAAAATGAATAATATCGTTGCAGATGCCGTTCAAATTCACTGGGATCATCGTGCATCAACAGGCTTCGCGACCACTCAACCGAGAGCAGCGGACCACGTACAAACAGCTCTTCCCCGGCCCAATGGGTAACGCCGCCAATGTCTACAACTGGCTCGTTATCGCCAATCCTCACCCGCTTCACAACATTTTGACCGGCCGCTTTGTACACCATACAAGTCGTAGTCAACGGCCTGTGAAACTCCGGAAGGTGAATGAAGTCGAGAGCGCCAACAGTGCGCAAGGCCTTGTCATTGTCGCCGAGCAATATCAAAAAAGAATTGGCGAAGCGATCCAGAGAATCGGCAGCATGCATGGCCTCCCAGCACATGGATTCCGACAAATTCAGTTTTAAGGGCAGCACGTAATCCCGCGAATTTATGGATTCCAGGTGACAGTAGGCATAAGCGTACTCAGACACGTAGTCATCAGACAGAATCACAGTAGTCAATTTGTAATCGGGAAATGGGTACAAGTACTTACGCGCCTGATATCCCGAACTGGCGATGACTTCCGCCCACTCATTCTTGGTATAGGTACGAATCCCCGTATCTTCGGGATAGTTGTGAATGCCGACGTAACGCCTCGCATAATGGTCCTCATGAGCGCCGAAGGCGTATTTGAGCCCTGCCCTGTTTTCTATGGCGATAACCAGGAATCCATCCGTAGTGAGCGATTGTTTGAGTGTCGACAGCAGTTGCGTCAACACCTCCTGGTCCGAGCCTTCTCCCGGCCAAAAACGCTTGGCGTATTCCGTCACCCCGATCAGCAATATCGCGTCATAATTATCCGCCGGCAGCGTCAATTGATTGAAGTTGGCGTGAATAATGTTCACATTATTCAATCCGCGGCAACGCAACCGCGCCAGTTCAGCCCGCACCAGACTCCCCTCCACGGCGTCGACATCAATGTCCTGTTCCCCGAGGTAGCGGGTAATGGCGCCGCAGCCGCAGCCCAGCTCAAGAACACGTTTGATCCCGGTGAAGTCCAAACCACGCAGCAAATTTGCGCGTTTGTTGCTCAGATGATATTCCGACGGCCAATCCTTGATTTTTTCCTGCAGCTCGCGAGACGTGCTCGACAGGTCCGTAGCGTCCGTAAGCACCGACCTGAGATATTGTTCCGCGGAAACACCATCCGAATAGGTGAAATCGCTATCCTGCTGATCCGGAAGCACGTAGATCTCGTCGTGAACCACGAGCTTGTTGTGATCGATCAGACTGGTCAACTGGTCTCAGCCCTCCGCAAACCGTTGGAAGTCGGATTGCCTTCGGTCTCCTCAATGGACGCTTCCAGCGACGCCAATCCGAATGCGTCGTCCTTGCCGGTCACACGAAGATGTATCAGATCATAGCGGCGGTCTATGGCGAGGTTGTCCTTATCGGCGTCATCAATCGCAATGCCGAGAGACAAAAAATATTCCGCGTGCATCAAGTGAGCGGCAAACTTGAAACTAATCACCGTCACCTCTCCCGCCTGCTTCCTTGCAACCGGTATATTTTGTAAACGCGTATTGGTGCCGTACACAGTGGTTCCGTCTACGGTTTTCACCGTGAGGCCGTAAATCACGTCATCCAGCGCCTGCGTATACTGGATCGCTATCTTAACCTCGACAACACTCCCTCTCGGCACACTGTGCCGTACCTCCTGTCCCTCGCAGAGCAATAAGTAGTCGATTATCCGGGCGCGTCCGTCTCCCCAGCGATACTCAGTGTGGTTGTAAGTCGGCCGGGTGGCGCAACTGTCGACATCGGGATCCAAAATGAGTTGCGGCGCTGATTGGTCGGCGGCACGCGACACCGGCATCACATCCGGCTCCTTCGGTGATGGCGGAGATTCCTCTTCCAGATCATTGCTGAACAGAGACTCGAGATATTGAGTCACCACTTGTTTGGGTTCGCCCAGAGCGGCAATTTTTCCGTCATCCAGGAATATGGCACGATTACACAGGCCAATCACAGTCTGGGCGGCATGGGTGACAAAAAGTATCGTTATACCCTTGTTGCGCATTGCTTCGAGTTTGCGAAAGCATTTTCTTTGAAACCGGACATCACCCACGGCAAGCGCTTCATCGATTATGAATATCTCGGGATTCATGCTTATCGCGACAGAGAACGCCAGCCTGACATACATGCCGCTCGAATAGGTTTTTACCGGCCTGTTAATGAAATCGCCAAGCTCTGAAAACTCGATAATCGCCGGAATACTTTCGTCTATTTCATCCCGGCCTATTCCCAGGATCGACGCATTCAGGCGCGCATTCTCGATGCCGGTAAATTCGGGATTGAATCCTGCCCCCAACTCCAACAGTGCTGAAATCCGGCCGCGAGTCTCCATTGAACCAGCGGTGGGGACCATGGTTCCGGTTACGACTTGCAATAAAGTGGACTTTCCGGACCCGTTCTTCCCTATGATGCCCAGGGTCTCTCCCCGGTAAACCTCGAGATCAATGTTCCTTAACGCCCAAAACTCTTCGTACAGCTTTTTCCGGCGCCCATACAACGATTGCAACAACCGATACGCGGGCTGCGAATAGGTCTGGTAACACTTGCTGATATCTACCAGTTTTATCGCGGTTTCAGACGACATCTACGAATGCGTTCCGTGTTCGTTGGAACCACCAGTACCCGCACCACATGATGACTAACGAAATTACGAAGTAAACCGTCAGCGGACCCCACTCGGGGACCTCCCCCCAGATAACAACCTTGCGTACCTGCTCAATAATCAAGGTCAGCGGGTTGAGATACATGTAAGGCCGCAGCGCTTCGGGAACTGCCGTCAGCGGGTAGAAAATGGGGCTCAGAAACAACAACACCGTCGACAGGATGCCGACCACCTGAGCGACATCCCGAAGAAACACAGCCATTGAAGCCACGAACCACGATACACCCATACTGATCATCAGCAACGGCAACAACACCACCGGCAGGAATATCACCGTCCAATGGATCGTGAACTGCGTGAACAAGAAAAACAGCAGTAGAATCCCAACGCTTACGATCAAGTGGAAAAGAGCCGTTCCTGTAGACACAATGACCAAGGTCTCGAGCGGGAATACGACTTTCTTTACAAAATGCCGGTTGGACAAAATCAACGATGGCGCCCGAATAAGACACTCCGAAAACAAAGCGTGCACGATCAAGCCGGCAAAGAGCACGATGGCGAATTGAACGTTGTTATCCTGCTCGACCCCCCAGCGCATCTTGAACACGACCCCGAACACGAACATGTAGACCATCAGCATCAGCAAAGGATGCGCGAACGACCATATCAATCCAAATACCGAGCCTTTGTATCTCTCCAACACCTCCCGCTTTATCATCTGGCCGATCAGGTAGCGGTTGCGCCACCAGGATTGCACCGGCGAACGTAGCGATAGCGATTCTTTGCTTACAGTCACTGTGGTTACGCGAGAGGTTGAACACGAATGGCTTGCTGCCCGTGAGGCAACGAGTCATTCCGTCTGCAGGAGATTCTCCAGGTATCGGCCGTAGTGACTCTTGTTGTATTTCTCTACAGACTTTGCCAATTCCTGCTTGTCAATGAAGCCTTGCCGGTATGCGATCTCCTCCAGGCATGCAATCTTCAATCCCTGCCGGTTTTCTATGGTCTCGATAAATAGTGATGCCTGAAGCAAGGAATCGTGGGTTCCCATATCCAACCAGGTCATCCCCCGGCCAAGCACCTCGACCGACAACTCCTGGGTTTCCAGGTAGCGATTGTTGACATCGGTAATTTCCAACTCTCCACGGGCGGACGGCTCGATCTGTTTCGCTATTTCAATAACGCGGTTATCGTAGAAATACAGCCCGGTAACCGCGTAGTTTGACTTCGGCGCAGCGGGTTTCTCCTCCAGGCTGATCGCATGTCCTTGGTCGTCGAACTCAACCACGCCATAGCGTTGCGGGTCCTGTACCGGGTAAGCAAATACCGTTGCGCCCTTGGCTCGCGATGCCGCCCGCCGCAATGAATTGGATAAATTATGGCCGTAGAATACATTGTCGCCGAGCACCAGCGCGCATCGATCGGCGCCGATAAACTCGGCCCCTATAATAAAAGCCTGCGCCAGGCCGTCGGGTGAAGCCTGTATTGCGTAGGAGATGTTGATTCCCCATTGCGCACCGTCTTCCAGAAGCATCTCAAAGCGAGGCGTGTCCTGGGGCGTTGAGATTACCAGCACATCCTTGATCCCCGACAGCATCAGCAGCGAGAGCGGATAGTAAATCATCGGTTTGTCGTAAACCGGCAATAACTGCTTGGATATCGCCTGTGTTACCGGATGCAGTCTGGTCCCGGCGCCGCCGGCGAGAACGATCCCCCTCATGGCGCTGCCTTCAATCCCAATCTTTGACCCTGGTAATTCTTCATCGCCGTCCGGCACCAGTCCTGGTTGTCCAAATACCAGCTGACCGTTTTTCGCAATCCACTTGCGAAGCTTTCTGCCGGTTGCCAGCCGAGTTCGGCCGAGATCTTGGAGGCATCGATGGCGTAGCGCCGGTCATGTCCGGGTCGATCCTCGACAAAGGTAATCAAGTCCGCATGTGATCCCTTGCCCGGCTTGAGTTCATCGAGAATTGAACATATTGCGCGTACGACTTCGATGTTTTGTTTCTCGTTCTCACCGCCGACGTTGTACACCTCACCCGGCTTCCCTCGCGTGGCAATCATGAGCAGTGCCTGCACATGATCTTCCACATACAGCCAGTCGCGCACGTTGTCGCCTTTCCCGTAAACAGGAATGGGTTCACCCTCAAGGACCTTGTGTATCACCAACGGAATCAACTTCTCCGGGTGCTGATATGGACCGTAATTGTTGGAACAATTAGAAATCACGGTGGGCAAACCGTAGGTTTCGCGCCAGGCGCGAACCAGATGATCCGATGCCGCTTTACTGGCCGAATAGGGTGAATTAGGACTATATGGCGTGGTCTCGGTGAAAAAGCCCGTCTGCCCCAGGCTTCCGTACACCTCGTCGGTGGATACGTGATGGAAGCGGAACCGATTGTGCGTTTCCGCATCCAACCGGTTCCAATATTCCCGCGCGACCTCGAGCAATGTGTAGGTGCCGACAATGTTGGTGTCAATAAAATCTCGCGGTCCGTCGATGGATCGGTCAACGTGCGATTCCGCAGCCAAATGTAAGACCGCTTCGGGACGATACTGGGCAAAGATATCGCGCATCTTTTGCCGATCGGCGACGTCCGCGTGACAAAATATATGCCGTTCGGAGTCACCTGCGTCTGCCAACGACGTCAAGTTTGCGGCATACGTCAATTTGTCCACGTTGACCACGGTGACGTCGGTGTCGGCTATCAAATGCCGCACAAGCGCCGATCCGATAAACCCTGCACCACCGGTTACCAGAAAAACTTTAAACATACCTGATCTAACGCCGTTTAGAACGTACTTTCACGAAGCGCGAGCTGGAGATCCGCGTTGACCATCTCGAGCACGAGTTCTTCGAAACTGGTCCGCGGTTTCCAGCCCAATTGTTGTTGTGCCGCCACCGAATCGCCGACCAGAGTCTCGACCTCGGTGGGACGGAAATATCGCGGATCGATGGCAACAACAGTGTCCCCGGTTTTCGGAAGCGATTTCTTGTCGATGTTAAAACCCTCGATTTTGCTTTCCAGTTTGTCATAATCAAGATTTTCAACAACGCCTGTCTCTTCTTCTGCCGCGCCCTCCCACCGCAGTCTAAAACCCAGATTCGCGGCAGCCGTGTCGACAAAATCCCTGACGCTTCTTTGCTCACCAGTGGCAATGACATAGTCCCTGGGTTTGTCCTGTTGCAACATCAGCCACTGCATCTCCACATAATCGCGCGCATGCCCCCAGTCTCTTCGCGCATCCAGGTTTCCCAGGTACAAGCATCGCTGCAGGCCGACCGCAACCCGAGTCAGCGCCCGGGTAATCTTGCGGGTAACGAATGTTTCTCCCCGTATCGGGGATTCGTGATTGAACAAAATCCCATTACACGCATACAAACCGTAGGCTTCACGGTAATTGACCGTGATCCAGTGTGCATAAAGTTTGGCGACACCGTATGGAGAACGCGGATAGAAAGGCGTGCGTTCCGTCTGTGGAGTTTCCTGCACTCGCCCAAACAGTTCGGAGGTCGATGCCTGGTAATAGCGCGACTTGTCGGATAAATCCAGAATTCGTATCGCCTCCAAAAGCCGCAATGCCCCCACTGCATCAGCGTTCGCGGTGTACTCGGGCTCTTCAAAGGACACCGCCACATGGCTCTGCGCGGCAAGATTATAAATCTCGTCAGGCTGCACTTGTTGAATTACACGAAGCAGACTGCTGGAGTCCGTCATGTCACCGTGGTGCAAATAAAAGTCGACATCGACTTCGTGTGGATCCCGATACAAATGGTCTATGCGCGCAGTATTGAACAATGATGTGCGCCGTTTTATTCCGTGCACTTCATAGTCCTTAGCAAGAAGAAACTCGGCCAGATACGCTCCGTCCTGGCCGGTTATACCGGTAATCAATGCCTTTTTCTTACTCACATTTCACCTACACATGTCTCGTAATTTAATATACATGATTCTCGCCACGCTACCGCCCTGCAGTGTAATACACCACCGCATACATCCGCGATTCCCTTGCAATAAGGGTCAACTACTTTTACTGAAAAACAATTCCGCTTGTTCCGCAGTGGCAACCGCACCCTCGATACCCAATACACTCGGGATCAACAATCGCTCTTTCTCAGCCCGTTTCGCCAGCCAATGATAGTGATCCAGGGGATTTATCAGATCAGTGACCAGATAGGCGTCACATCCGGGAAGCGCATGCCAATCCTTGCAAACCGACACCGAAAAAAATTCCTTTTTTCGGCTGTGGTGATCAAATACCGCGACTATCGTGACCGGTGATTCCAACGCACGCACAAAGGCAATCTCGGCAAGATCAGACAGGCCGCAAAGCACCAACCGGGTCCAACCTTTGGTATCGCATAGAGAGTAAATCTGGCTGCAGGACTCACCCGCTTGTCGGTAAAACGTGAGCGAAGTCGAGAGAAATCTCGCGGTTAAACGGGCCTTCTCTGCGAACCCCTTGGGGGTGAGGTAATATAGGTAACGGTTGGCGGGTGCCTCGCGGATCTTGACCAGTCCCTTTTTCGCACAACGCCTCAGATATGAATTGGCGAGTCCCAGGGCGACACCCATCTGCCGCGCCAAGTGACGCTGACTCAAGTCACTGCGGCGCTCAATCGCGTCCAACAGCTCCAGAGTCAGCCTGTCCTCCTTTGTACCCGGGTCGTTCACGGGATGAACACTATACACATACCCACGGACACAGTCAAAATTTTGCTAGCTTAGACAAGAACTTAAGCTCTGTTACCCGTCCGCGGGACCGAGTTTTTCGATCTCGATCTGGGTGCGCGCCGACTTACCCACGATATCCAATAACACCACCACCCGTTCACGGCTGCTCGGCGCCACGAAAATACCCTCATACCCCATCAACGGGCCTTCTTCGATTCGTACCACCTGGCCCGGTTGGAATTCATGCAGGGGCAAGTCTTGGATGCCGGACCGATCATCCCGCGCCCTGATGGTGTCCACGAGTTCGTCGGGCACCGGTGCCGGCTCCGTACCGAAACGCACAATATTCGAAACACCCACCGTGGAGCGAATCGGCGCCCAATTGTCGTTAATCGTATCCAGACGAATGAAAAGATATCGCGGAAACATGGGCTCAACCCTTATCGTTCTCTTGCCCAATCGTCGTCTCGGCGTACGAATTAACGGCAGATATATCTGGTAGCCCTGCCTCTCCAATTGGGTTCGCGCCACTGATTCCTGTCGCGGCTTGGAATGGATCAGATACCATTTCTTGTCTGTTGCCGGTCGTGCCACCATCCAAAGCTCAACGCAATTTTGTCATTTTGCCGATTGCGATGAAACGTAAAGCTCGACGCCCTCCGCCACGGTCTTGAACTCGTTGGTATATCCCAATGAAACGAGCGCAGATATGTCCGCTTGTGTGAAGCTTTGATATTTTCCTCGCAACTCGTTCGGAAAGCTGATATATCGAATCTCTCCGGAATCGACCAATTCATTGGTGCTGTTGTTCTTTCCGGTTGTCGAATTTATCACCGCCGTGGCCACGTCATTAAAGCTCTCGCTTCTACCCGTGCCCACATTAAAAACACCACTGACATCCGGGTGTTGCAGGAAGAACAGATTAACGTCAACAACATCACCGACCCACACGAAATCACGCCGCTGTTCACCATCATCATATCCGGCGCTGCCCTGGAATAAATTTACATGCCCTTTGTCGGTATATTGTTGTTGAAAATGATAGGCGACCGATGCCATTCTTCCTTTGTGCCATTCACTCGGGCCATATACATTGAAATAACGCAATCCAACTATTTGTGACTGCGCCGTCACCATCCGTCGTCTAACGAATTGATCAAACAATAACTTGGAGTAGGCATAGATATTCAAGGCGCTCTCGTTCTGCGGCGCCTCGGAAAAGTGGCGCCCGGCACCATATACCGACGCTGATGAGGCATAAATAAATGGAATTTCCCGGAAACTGCAGAATTCAAGCAAATGTTTGGAGTAGGCGTAATTGTTTTCCATCATGTAACGCCCATCCGTCTCCATGGTATTGGAGCATGCGCCCTGGTGAAGAACGGCTTCCACCTTGTCCGGAATCGACCTTGAAGCCACCAGATCGATGAACTCTTGTTTATCCAGAAAATCGGCGATCATGCAACCCTCGAGATTTCGGTGTTTATCCGCATTCTCGAAGTTATCAACCACCAACACATCGTCGATGCCGATATCGTTCAAGCCCTTAACCAGATTTGAACCAATAAATCCTGCTCCGCCGGTGACAATAATCATGACTCGATGCCGTTCAACTCCGTTATCAATTCCTGTTCGCTCACCGTCGCGGTGCCCAGTTTGCCAACCACGATCCCCGCGGCGGTATTGGCTATCGTCAGTTTTTCGAAATCTTCCAGTTCCGCCGCGTGACACAATGCCATCGTGCCGATGACGGTGTCACCGGCACCGCTGACATCGTATACCTCTTTAGCGCGTGCCGGACTGTGTGTGACGTCTCCGTTTCGACTGATCAAAGACATCCCTTCGTGGCTGCGCGTGACCAGAAGATAATCCAGATTCAACTCCGCAATCAGTTTCCCAGCCGCCGTCTCGAGCGACCGTTCATCTTTGATCTCTCCGACTACACGCTGAAATTCAGTAATGTTGGGGGTGATCATTGTCGCGCCGTGGTATTGTGAAAAATCCGCACCCTTTGGATCAATCAATACTGGGATGTTTTTCGATCGTGCCGCTGCGATCATTTCCTTGATATGTCTCAACCCCCCCTTGGCATAATCGGAAATTATGGCCACATCCACTGTATCCAACTGTTCCAGGAAATCGCTAAGGCAGCGCGCCAGTATTTCGTGCGTGGGGCGCGTGTCAAAATCGGCTCTCAATAACTGCTGATTGCGGGAGATCATGCGCAGTTTTACGGTGGTAAGCATACCCGGATCGCAATGCAGAACCGCTTCGATTCCCGAGTTATTGAGCAGTCGGTTTAAGCTGACACCCGCCTCGTCGTCACCAACAACCGAGAGCAAAGTGCACTTCGCTCCCAAGGCGCGAACGTTGCTGGCGACGTTGGCTGCGCCGCCCGGTCGTTCTTCAGTGTCGCTGACCGCGATTACGGGCACCGGAGCTTCCGGCGATATGCGATTCACCTCCCCAAACCAGTAGCGGTCGAGCATCACATCGCCGACCACCAATACCGAAAGCTTGCGGAACATCCCGGCCTCGATCATGGGCCTTTATCTTCCGATCCCGAGGTAATCAAATCCCTGTTGTCTAAGCTTTTCCGGATCATATATGTTTCTGCCGTCGAAAATGACGTGCCTGCGCAGTCGTTTTTTTATCTCGTCGAAGTTGGGGCTGCGAAAGATGTTCCATTCCGTGACCACCACCAAACCATCCGTATCCTGCAGCGCCTCGTAAGGATCCGACGCAAGCAAGAGGTCGTCGCGATTTCCATAGATGCGCCTCGCCTCATGCTCCGCCACCGGGTCGAACGCCTTGACCGATGCGCCATCGCCCCACAACCCTTCCATAAGCACCCGACTGGGCGCCTCCCGCATATCATCGGTATTTGGCTTGAAAGCCAGACCCCACAGCGCAAACCGTTTGCCCTGCAAATCGAAGTCAAAATAACTGCGGATCTTTTGTAACAGTACGGTTTTCTGCTGGTTGTTCACGGATTCCACCGCATCCAGCAACTGCGCCTCAAAACCGACACCCTTGGCGGTGCGTGACAGCGCCTGGACATCTTTAGGAAAGCATGAACCTCCATAGCCGCATCCGGGATAGATGAAATGGTAGCCAATTCTCGGGTCGGCGCCGATGCCCTTGCGGACTGCTTCTATATCGGCGCCCAACCGCTCGGCGAGATTCGCCATTTCATTCATAAACGATATTTTGGTGGCAAGCAGGGCATTTGCCGCATACTTTGTGAGCTCGGCGGATGGAACGTCCATAACGATGATACGTTCCCGATTGCGATTGAATGGCGCATACAGCGTTTGCATGGCTTCAATTGCCCGCGAATCGTCAGCCCCAATCACGATGCGGTCCGGCTTCATGAAGTCTTCTATAGCGGCACCTTCCTTCAAGAATTCCGGATTCGAAACTACAGTGAAATCAGCACTGGCTTTACGCTTGGATAAACTCTGTTCGATCTGAGCACGAACTTTTTCGGCAGTGCCTACCGGCACCGTGGATTTGGTCACCACAATGCGGAATTCGTCTATAAACCGGCCAATGTCCCTCGCTACCGCGAGAACGTGGCTGACGTCGGCGGACCCATCTTCGTCGGGAGGTGTTCCGACCGCAACAAATATAATCTCGCCGTGTTTTACGCCGTCCTCGATACTGGTGGAAAAATGCAGCTGTCCGGTAGCCGAATTTGACTCCACCATCGGCGCCAGGCCAGGCTCAAAAATTGGCATCCTGCCGGCCTTCAGCATTTCGATTTTCGCCGCATCCGAATCTATGCACAAGACGTCGTTACCGACTTCCGCCAAGCAGACACCCGATACCAGCCCCACATAACCTGTTCCAACTACAGTAACTTTCATACGATCAAATCCAGAAAAACTTTAATCAACTGTGTGCCGGCCCGTATTCTTTGCCACGCTACAATGCGCGAAAGCTTATTGAGATTTCCATCTTACTAACGGTGGAACGTCCTGGCGCGATATACGGGTCAGCTTGGCGGAGGCGTTATTATCCTTTTTTTTGCGGGCATGTCGAGTGGGATAAGAAATTCCGTAACGGCCGGGGGACGCTGTTAACGCCCCCCGGATAAAAGCACGTTACTACGGAATTACTTCTGTGGTTGATGTTTCGTTCGCAAGATGATGTCTTGCTGGTTCCGCTCCAGCGTCTTGGAACCGACGCCCTTCACATTAAGGAGGTCGTCGATTGACTGGAATGGCCCATGTTGCTTTCGATATTCCACAATTGCGGCTGCAATTTTAGGACCTATTCCACTCAACGAATCAGCCAGTTCCTGGGCGTCAGCCGAATTGACGTCCACCGGCGCGGCATTTAACCCGAGGGAAGTAACGAAAAGAAAAATAAAGAGGAAGATTGACTTGTTCATCCCTAAGTCTCCTTGTTTCCATGTGATTGTCACTAACCCACCGCAATTTGCGGTGCATGGCTATATTACCCCATTTGCACGCTTTGTCAATTATGTGCAGCCAGCAAATTATCGTTCCTCGTCAACAGGCTTAATGGTCGTCCAGCCTTTACATCCCGGACATTGCCAGTGCATGGATCGACCGCTGAAACCACATTGTTGGCAGATATAACCGGCATTATCGTCGATGGTGCTTGCCAGTACGTTGTCCAGGATTCGATCGCGATCGGTCAACTGATCCTGATCGGCCTTGCGCAACTCCATGAGGTATCGAAAACCGGTTATTGACGGATTCTCGCTGAGCCATTCGGTTAGAAAAGCCTCCGCGTCGGCATCGCCGTTTTTCCCGCGAAGCTCCTTGACCTTGGCAATCAACAATCTGGGGCTGCGAATTTCCTCCAAAGACTCGTTCAAAAACGCTTCCAGCGCCCGATCATCCTCGAGATGTCTGAAGGCCTCTAACAGCTTGTCGATAATCTCGCCAAGAAATCGCGGATCCTGTTTTCTGATTGCACTCCAAGTTTGAACTGCGGCACCATAATCGGCATTACGATATTCAACCTCACCCAACAAGATCACGGCCCGCGTACATTGACTATCTTCCTGCAGAGCACGCTCGATGTGTTCATGGGCGTCAGCAGTGTTTCCATCAGACAACGCGACCTCAGCCATCTCACAGTAATATTGCGCGATAATCTTTGAGTTATCCTTGTCCAGCTGTTTCTCTGATTGCCTCAATATCGAAACAGCCTTGCTCCATTCCTTTTCCTGTTCATAGATCTGGGACAGGTATCTCAACGCCGATTCGGCGTGCCCTGGAATATCCGCCAACTCCTGAAAAAGGCTCTCCGCCCGATCGAATAATCCGGCCTTGAAATAATCCTGAGCAAGCTCATAGAGCGCCTGGATTCTCTGACTCTTACTCAGACTCGGCCTGGCGATCAAGTTCTGATGAATTCGCGTGGCGCGTTCCACCTCGCCTCTCCGGCGAAATAGATTGCCCAACGTTAAATGCATCTCAACGGTTTCCGAATCCACCTCCAGAACCTTGATAAATACCTCAATAGCCTTATCCGGCTGCTCATTCAGTAGAAAATTGAGGCCTTTGAAGTAGGCAGAAGGAAGATTGAATTCCGCCTGCGTTTGCCTGCGGAGAGCATCGCGCCTGGCGATATACCATCCCGATGCAGCCGCCAGTGGCAGAAGCACCAACAGCCACGCCGGGTCAAGCACTAGACATCATCCTTGACCGGCAGCGCCCGAAGATTGTTCACTTCCTGTTCCATTTTCCTGACTTCCCTCTTCGCGTGTGACAGTCGGCGCTTAGACCGCAGTACCCACGTGGACGTGAGCAAAACGCCGAGAACCGCCCCTATGGCAATCGCTATTGCCAGTACCGCAGCCAGTCTTACTGTCCAGCTGATATCAAAGTAATAATTTATGGTGACCGTGTCTTGATTCTTGAGCGCAAAACTTACACCTAAGAGTATGATCACCACAAAAAGCAGCAAATAAAACAAGCGCCTCATCGTTCCTCCCAATTTCTCTCGGATCGGCAGTCGTACGGCATACCGCCCACGTTCTATAAAGACCGGTCATCGGATTGCACGCACGGCACCTGGTTGATCTGTTCGGTAATGAATTTTACCGACAAGCTTAGCTAAGGTACTACCGGGCGCTGGAGGCGGTATCCACTCTTTCTCGAAGCTCCTTCCCGGGCTTGAAATGCGGGACATGTTTGTCGGGCACACCGACGGCCGCACCGGTCTTTGGATTTCGGCCCACGCGCGCCGGCCGGTAATGTAGTGAAAAGCTGCCGAACCCCCTGACTTCTATGCGCTCGCCTTCCGTCAGAGCTTTGGCCATACATTCCAGCAGGCCTTTTACCGCCAATTCCACATCACGATAGGCAAGCTGCGGTTGTTCAGCAGCGAGCATTTCTATCATTTCCGACTTAGTTATTGCTGAATCACCCATGATTTCAGAACCAGGTCACGGCGAAAAGCTTACCCGTATAACACTAAACTCAGATTGCATTCGTATTATCGCGATCAAGTGTTGCTGCTTTTTTCCAACTGCTCCTTGAGCTTTTCGCCAAGCGTGGTTGTAGCCTTGGTCTTGCGCGTGTACTCCTGAATAACTTCACTCTCCTGTTGCGCTTCCAGCGCTTTTATGGATAGCGAGATGCGTCGATTCTTGCGATCAATGCTGGTCAGTTTGGCTTCAACGGTGTCGCCCTCGCTCAGTACGCTTCGCGCGTCTTCCACATGATCGCGCGACAACTCCGAGGCCCTGAGATAACCTTCAACGCCCTGACCAAGGTCTATTACCCCGCCCTTGGCGTCGGCGCTCAGCACCTTCCCCTCAACGACGCTGCCCTTGCTATGCTCACTGACATAGATCGTGAAGGGATCCTGGGTCACCTGTTTAATGCCTAGTGAAATCCGTTCCCGTTCCGGATCCACGGACAACACGACGGCTTCCACGTCGTCACCTTTCTTGTATTCCCTAACGACCTCCTCACCCGGACGATCCCAGGACAGATCACTCAGATGAATCAAACCATCTATTCCGCCCTCCAATCCGATGAATACGCCAAAATCGGTGATTGATTTTATTTGTCCGGTGACTTTATCACCTTTGTTGCGGATCGCCGCAAACTCCTCCCACGGATTCGGCTTGCACTGCTTCAATCCAAGTGAGATACGCCTGCGCTCTTCGTCAATATCCAAAACCATCACTTCGACTTCGTCACCGACGTGGCAAACCTTAGTGGGGTGAACGTTTTTGTTGGTCCAGTCCATTTCAGAGACGTGCACCAAACCTTCCACGCCCTCCTCCAATTCCACGAACGCGCCGTAATCCGTGATGTTTGTCACCTTGCCGAATACCCGCGTACTTTCCGGATAGCGACGGGGAAGATCAACCCACGGATCATCGCCGAGTTGCTTCATTCCGAGAGACACCCGGTTGCGCTCGCGGTCAAACTTCAGTACCCGCGCCTCGATCTCGTCGCCAACGCTCAAGATCTCCGACGGATGCTTGACTCGACGCCATGCCAGGTCGGTGATGTGCAGCAGACCATCGATCCCTCCCAGATTTACGAACGCGCCATAGTCGGTGAGATTCTTTACCACGCCTTTTACAACCTGACCTTCTTCCAGATTGGCCAATAATGCTTCCCGTTCGGCGCTCAGCTCGGTTTCCACCACCGCTCGCCGGGATACAACAACATTGTTGCGCCGCCGATCCAGTTTGATAACTTTGAATTCGAGTTCCTTCCCCTCGAGATAACCCGAATCCTTGACGGGTCGGACATCAACCAGTGATCCAGGCAGAAACGCGCGGATACCCTTGACCGAGACGGTAAACCCGCCTTTCACCTTGCCGGTAATCACACCTTCCACCACCGCCTGTTCCTCTAGAGACTTCTCCAGCTCGTCCCAGGCTCGCTCCCGGCACGCTTTTTCCCGGGACAGGCGGGTGTGTCCGAACCCGTCTTCCAACGCCTCGATCGCAACCTCGACGGTATCGCCGATGTTGACGGTCAGCTCGCCGCTGTCGTTTCTGAATTGGGATGCCGGAATTTCGGCTTCGGATTTCAAACCGGCGTTTACGATGACCAGCTCACCATCTAAGTCGACGACTTCGCCGGTGATCACGTCACCCGGCGTCATTACCTTGTTTGAGATGCTGGCCTCAAAGAGTTCCGCAAAACTTTCTGTCATGCTTCTATCAATCGCGTGAGTCCCCACCACCGCTCGCGCTGGTTGTGCCCGTCCGTTCTGCCCGTGCATGGACGAGTCGAGGTTGCAATAAATCCAGTACTCGTGACACGACCTCCGTTATCTCGAGGTCAGAAGTATCCAACGTAACCGCGTCATCGGCAGGGACGAGCGGCGACGCGCTACGCTGTGCATCACGGGCATCACGATCCTGGATCACCTGAAAAAGGTGCGCAAGGTTAACATCGAACCCCTTTAACTTCAACTGCTTATAACGCCTTTGCGCGCGTATTTCAGGGGAGGCGGTGAGGAATATTTTGAGCGTGGCGTCGGGAAACACCGTGGTGCCCATATCCCGGCCGTCGGCGACCAGACCCGGGGGGCGCCGCGCCCGCCTCTGGGCGGCAAGCACCGCCTCTCTAACGGGCGGTTCGGCAGCCAGCTGGGACGCCAATGAGCCGATCTCTTCGGTACGCAGTTGCTGCCCGGTATCCTCGCCGTTGACGATGATCTTCGCGGCGCCGTCGGGATCCGGCACACACACGACCTGCAGTTGTCGGGCGTGACGCACCGCCGCGTCGACATCCCCGGCAGCAATTCCCGCCTTGCGCAGAGAAAAAGCCAGCGCGCGATAAATGGCGCCGCTGTCGAGATATTTCCAACCCAATCGCCGGGCACACAACTGTCCGACCGTACCTTTACCGGAACCACTCGGCCCGTCGAGACACATCACCGGCGGCTTATGCCTCGACGTCATGCGCGACGCACATCCAACCCGGCGCTGTCAGCGCGGGCTAAGAAGTCAGGGAACGACGTCGCGATATTGCCGCAATCATGAACCATGATCGGTTGCGCCGAACGAAGCGAAGCGATGCAAAAAGCCATGGCAATGCGGTGGTCTCCATAACTGGGCACCTGCCCTCCATTGATCTCCCCCCCGCGAATCAGCATGCCGTCATCGAGTTCCTCGGCGTGGACGCCGACACCCTTGAGCCCGGTGACCATCGCCCGTATACGATCGCTTTCTTTGTGGCGTAACTCCTCGGCGCCCCGCACTATGGTGTCGCCCTCGGCGCACGCCGCCGCGATGGCAATGACGGGGAATTCATCAATGGCCAACGACACCAGGTCCGGCGGAATTTCAACACCGGTCAACGGCGCGTGCCGGACCGTAATATCCGCAACGGGTTCGTTGCCGGCGACTCTCTGATTGGTGATCTCAATCTGTGCCCCCATCCGCCGCATCACCGTCAGTATGCCGTCCCGGGTGGGGTTGACGCCGACTCCCTTCACCGTGATCCGAGATCCGGGATTGATCGCCGCACCAACCAGGAAAAATGCGGCTGACGATAAATCGCCGGGTACATCGATATCGGTTCCATGCAACGTGCCGCCACCTTGCAAACACACGCGCAGGCGATCTCTCCGGCATGGATAACCGAATGTCTCCAGCATGCGTTCAGTATGGTCCCGGGTGATCTGAGGCTCATCAATGCAGGTCTCACCAGTTGCGTACATTCCCGCGAGCAGGATCGCCGACTTGACCTGAGCACTGGCCACCGGCATGGCGTAATCAATGCCCTGAAGCGTGTTCGATTGACGGATAAGGACCGGAGGCACCCCGCCCTCACTCGGAATTACCCGCGCGCCCATCAGCCTTAGCGGCTCCTCGATCCTTCGCATCGGTCGTTTGCGCAGCGAATCGTCTCCGGTGAGCGTCGCCTCCACGTTTTGCCCTGCGAGCAGGCCCGCAAGCAGGCGCAATGCGGTGCCCGAGTTGCCCAGGTCGAGTTGCGCTTGGGGCATTTTGAGACCGGCTGGACCCACGCCCCGCACCGTGAGACGTCCATCTTCGGCGTCTTCGATCTCAACCCCCATATCCCGAAATGCGCGCACCGTGGCTATTACGTCCTCGCTGCGCAGTAATCCGGAAATGTGGCTGGCGCCCGATGCCACCGCGGCCAACATAACGGCGCGATGAGAGATTGATTTGTCACCGGGAACGTTAATTACGCCGGAAAATCTCCCTGATCCACGTACAATCAAATCCACCGCAGCGTCATCCACGTTGTTATTTCTTTTTCTTTCCGTCCAAGCCCGAATCCCTGGCGCGCTTGGCATCGGTGAAATACTGCCGCAGCAGCTCGCCGTCATCTTCCTTCACTGCACCGATGATGTCGTCCAATCTTGATTTGAATTCATCTATCGCCGCCAGAATAGGTTCACGATTCGTCATACAGATATCCCGCCACATCACCGGATCGCTGGAGGCGATGCGCGTAAAATCGTAAAACCCCCCCGCAGCGAATTCGAACATGGCGTCGCGCTGCGGATGTTCCGCCAGACAGCGTACCAGCGAATACGCGATCACGTGAGGCAGATGGCTGGTCGCCGCCAGAATCTGATCATGATAAGCGGGGTCCATATTGATTACATCCGCCCCGGTCGCATTCCACATATCGGATATCGCACGCACCGCCGCATCGCTGTTTTCCGGTAAAGGGGTCAATACCACGTGGCGTTGCTCGAACAATTCGGCGAACGAAGCGCCGATCCCAGAGCGTTCTGTCCCGGCGATGGGGTGCCCGGGCACAAAACGATCCAGGTGTCCCGGCAAATGCCGTCTCGCGGCGTCGATCACGTATTGCTTGACGCTGCCGACATCCGTTATCAACGCGTCACCAGGCAAGTTCTCCGCAATGGCTTGGAACAGCCCGGGAAATGAGCGCAACGGCGTGGCGACTACAACCACCGACGCACCCCTGACCGCCTCGCCGGCATCCGATTGGAAGCTGTCAATCACCCCAAGATCTAAGGCTAAATCTCCGCTGGTACGACTGCGGGCGACTCCAATGACCTGATCCACCGCTTTTACCCGCTTCAATGCGCGGGCCAGCGAGCCGCCTATCAAGCCGATGCCGATGAGCACTAATCGTTCGATCGACGGCTGCAGGTCGGTCATACGAGAATCTTAATGGCATCGATGAGTTGATCGATTTCATGGGACCGGCCAAGGGTTACGCGCAGATGATTCGGCATGCCGTAGTTGTCCAACGGGCGAACGATGATGCCTTGCTCCAGCAGAGACTGCTGGATACTTGCCGCATTTTGGCCGAATTCGATCGTCACAAAGTTGGCCACCGATGGAATGTAGGCCAATCGCAGGTCATCGCATGCCGCGCACAATCGCTGCATCTGCTGCCGGTTCAGCTCCCGGCTACGTTCAATATGCTCGAGATCTTCCAACGCCGCGAACGCCCCCATTTGCGCCACCTGACTGACATTGAATGGTTGGCGTACGCGGTTCAACAGGTCCGAAATTTCCTCACTGGCCACGCCGTAACCGACGCGCAGGCCGGCCAGACCGAAGGCCTTGGAAAAGGTACGCACCACGATCAAATTGGAATGCCCGTCAACATACTCCAATCCATTGGGGTAATCGGTGTTCTGAACGTATTCAAAGTACGCCTCATCCAGCACTACGATCACATCCGACGGCACCGATGCGAGAAACGCCTCCAGTTCCGCGCCACTGCTATAAGTTCCCGTAGGATTATTGGGATTGGCGATGAATATGACCTTGGTACGACTGGTAACCGCAGCGGCCATCGATCCCAGATCATGCCCCCAATCTTTCGCCGGGATCACCCTGGCTTCACCGCCCACCGCCGCCGTCACCAATGGGTAAACCAGAAACGCGTATTGCGAGAAAATGACTTCGTCACCCGGCGCAACAAATACTCTCGCGACGAGGTCGAGGACGTCATTCGACCCGTTACCCAAGGTGATATGTTCCGTCGAAATATTCAGCAAGGTGCGCAACGCCTGCTTTAACCGGAATCCGTTCGCATCAGGATATAAAGCAATACTGTCCAGGCATTCGCGCATTGCCGCTAATACCAGCGGAGAAGGTCCCAAGGGATTTTCATTAGAGGCCAACTTGATGGCGTTCGGGATGCCCAGCTCCCGTTCCACCTCCTCTATCGGCTTGCCGGGTTGATACGGAGTCAGGGTTTGCACACCTGAAACCGCCTTGGAATAGGGAAACGATGCTGGTCTGTTGTTCACAACGACGCCCGCGGATAGGCGCCAAGCAACTTGACCACCGCCGCCTCTGTTTCCAATTCCGTCAGCACCTCGGAAACACGCCGTTCTTTTGCATGACCCTCGATATCTATGAAAAAGACGTACTCCCACAAACCTTTTCGCGATGGCCTCGACTCTATTCGCGTCAAACTGACCTCGTGTTTTGCCATTGGCGCCAACAATCGATACAGGGCCCCGGGTTTATTCTGGCTGGACACCAGTAGACTGGTCTTGTCGTCACCGCTCGGTTCAACCTCGGTTGTTCCAACGATGAGAAACCGTGTGGTGTTGTCAGGGTCGTCCTCGATATCGGAAATCAATACCTTCAAACCGTAGATCTCCGCAGCGGCGCTGCTGGCGATCGCGGCGAGATCCGGGCTCTGTGCAGCTTTCTCGGCGGCCTCGGCATTGCTGTTGGTGGCTATTGTATCCACTGACGGCAGATTATTAGACAGCCAGCGCCGACACTGCGCCAAAGACTGACCATGAGCCAATACCTTTTGAATTTGGCCGATTGATTCCGCATTGCTCAATAGCTGATGGCGCACACGCAACAGAACTTCGCCACATATTTTTAGATTGGAATCTATAAACATGTCCAGGGTATGGGTCACGACACCTTCGGTTGAGTTCTCCACCGGTACGATCCCGTAGTGCGCCTGTTGTTTTTCCACCGCATAAAACACCTCGTCAATGGTCGGCAACGACAGACACTTGACCGAGTGGCCAAAATGCTTGATCGCAGCATTATGGGTGTAGGTCCCGTGCGGCCCCAGAAACGCGACGGTTATTGATGCTTGAGCGGCGAGGGATACGGACATGATCTCACGAAACAAGCGGGCCATGTCATCATCCGACAGAGGACCCTGGTTTCGTTCTATGATGGCGCGGAGAATACGCGCTTCCCTTTCTGGCCGGTAGAAACACTCCGACCCGGAACGGGCCTTCACTGCCGCTATTTGTTTGGCGACTTTGACGCGCTCATTGATCAAGTCCTGGATCTCGCGGTCGAACTGATCAATCTGCTGACGAAGCACCTCTAGTTCTTTTTCTTCCGACATGGCCGGCGTCCGCAAGAAGTATGCCCGGAGTTTACAACACCCTTGCCATCATGACCCCATCAATTCGACGCACCCTCTCCCGGGTGGTCTCGGGAATCGGACTATCCGTATCCACGATTGTGTACGCGATATCGCCCCTCGATTGATTGATCATGTCATGAATATTGAGATTCGCATCCGCCATTGCGGTGGAGATCTGTCCCAGCATGTTCGGCACATTGGCGTTGGCTATGATCAAACGGTGCGGGGATCCCCGGGGTAAATTGACCTCGGGAAAATTTACGGAATTTCTGACAATTCCGTTTTCAAGAAACTCTCTTACCTGCGTCGCGACCATGACCGCGCAATTGTCTTCCGCTTCCTGCGTCGATGCACCCAGATGCGGAAGCGCCACTACGCCCTTGCAGCCCTTGGTTGCGTTGTTTGGAAAATCGGTGACATATGCGCTGATGATCTCATCGTCTATCGCTTTGCACACCGCCTTGTCGTCAACCACTCCTTCGCGTGCAAAATTCAATACCGTAGCCGACGGTTTCATCTGGCGAATGTTTTCCGCATTGATCATGTGCCGCGTGCCATCGGTCAACGGTACATGAAACGTAACGAAATCCGATTTCGACAATAAACGATCTATCGTGTCGGCCCTTTCCACCGTCGAAGAAAGTTGCCACGCGCCCTCAACCGTAAGCATCGGGTCGTAACCGATCACGTCCATGCCGAGTTCGATGCATATGTTGGCCACCGACCGGCCTATGGCGCCCAGTCCAATCACGCCCATCATTCTTCCCGGCAATTCGAAACCAGCGAATCGTTTCTTACCGGCCTCGACCGCTTTGGCAAGGTGCTTGTCGTCTCCGTTCAACTTCCGCGTGTAATCCCACGCGTCGCACAGGTTCCTGCAAGCCAGCAACAATCCCGCAACTACCAGCTCTTTCACAGCATTGGCATTCGCGCCGGGAGCGTTGAATACCGGAATTCCCAGGCTGCTCAATTTGTCGACGGGAATGTTGTTTACCCCGGCGCCGGCGCGTCCCACGGCCTTGAGCGTTTCAGGAATTTCCATGTCGTGCATCTGAAAAGAACGAAGGAGTATGGCGTCCGGTTTCCCGTCCGAGTCGGATATACGATAATTGTCGTGAGGTAAGCGGTCCAATCCCAGCGGAGAAATGTTGTTCAGGGTAAGTATTCGATACATTTCAAGCAAACCTTCGCTGAAAATCGATCATGAATTCAACCAACGCGTCTACGCCTTCCTCGGGTACCGCGTTGTAAATACTTGCACGCAAACCGCCGACCGAACGGTGCCCTTTCAACGCCGCCAGGCCGGCTTGCTGGGCGCGCACCAGAAATTCCGACTCTAAATCTTTTTGCGCCAGGCTGAAGGTAACGTTCATCCAAGATCGACACGCTGGATCTATATGATTACCGTAAAAACCGTCCGAGCCATCGATACACGCATAGAGTTTGCCCGCTTTCCGCTCGTTAATCGCGGCCATCGCGGCAAGCCCGCCTTGGTTCTTCAGCCACTGGAACACCAGACCGGACACGTACCAGGCAAAAGTCGGCGCGGTATTCATCATCGATCCGCTATCCGCTTGTTTCTTGTAATCGAACAGGCTGGGCGCAATTTCAGCGGTTCGGCCGAGCAGGTCGTCACGCACGATTACTACCGTAACCCCCGCGGGTCCGATATTTTTTTGCGCCCCTGCATAAATAACGCCGAATTTCTCTACCTCGATCGGCCGCGACAATATCGTCGACGACATGTCGGCCACCAGCGGCACGTCTCCGGTGTCAGGAGTCCAATGAAACTCCACACCACTGATGGTCTCATTAGGTGTGAAGTGGACATACGCGGTATCGGAGTGCAGCTGCCAGCTCGATTGCGGCGGTACTGTCGTGAAGTCGGAATCCTCGCTGCTTGCCGCGATGTGGACTTTGGCGAACCGCTCCGCCTCGGCGATGGCCTTCTTTGACCAGTGCCCGGTGTTTATGTAGTCGGCCACCCGTTTGCCGCCGAGCAGATTCATAGGAACCATGGCGAATTGCAGCGTGGCACCACCTTGTAGAAACAACACTTTGTAACCGTCAGGTATTTCCAGCAACTCGCGCAGATCGGCCTCCGCGCACTCCGCGATGCTGATAAAATCCTTGCTGCGATGGCTGATCTCCATCACCGAAGCGCCGGCGTTGTCCCATTCCAAGAGTTCGTCGCGAGCCGTCTCGAGAACGGCCTGCGGTAGCGCGCCTGGTCCAGCGCTGAAGTTATACACCCGGCTCAAAGTTGCACCTCCTCGTCGTCTGGAATTCCAAAGTTATTCTTTCTCGGCGACTGGCTGCCCGTTGGCCTCTACAACCTTTTCCATGCTGACTAATCGCTCGTCTCGTTGCAGGTCTATCAGCCGCACTCCTTGAGTATTTCTTCCCTGGGTAGAAACTTCGGCAACCCGAGTACGAATCAAGATCCCGACATTGGTGATGAGCATCACCTCGTCATTGGCATGCACCAATTTGGCACCCACAACCGGTCCGTTCCGTTCGTTGACCTGAATCGATATGACACCCTGGCCTCCCCGACCCTGTACAGGATAATCAGCGACAGACGTCCTCTTTCCGTAGCCGTTTTCGGTACTCGTCAGCACGCTGTCCTGGGCGTTTTCCCCGCTGTTTGCAATAATCAAGGAAATCACCCGCTGACCTGATTTGAGCACAATTCCCTTAACGCCGCGTGCGGTGCGGCCCATCGCGCGCACACCGGATTCCTTGAAGCGAATCACTTTTCCGGCATTGGTAAACAAAAACACGTCCTGCTCGCCATCTGTCAGCGCGACCCCCACCAGGTGAGTGTTCGCTCGCAGATCAATGGCAATAATCCCGGAGCTGCGCGGCCTTGAGAACTCCCCCAACGGCGTCTTTTTGACCGTGCCATCGGTCGTGGCCATAAAGATGAATTTACCTTGCTCGAAGCCTTGAACGGGAAGCACCGCGGTAATCTTCTCGCCTTCCTGCAGCGGAAGCAGATTCACCAATGGTTTGCCGCGGGCCGTGCGGCCGGCTTGAGGCAGCTGATAAACCTTTAACCAATAGACTTTGCCCCGATTGGAGAAACACAGAATCATATCGTGGGTGTTGGCCACGAACATTCGCTCCACGAAATCCTCTTCCTTGGTGCGGGTTGCCGTCTTTCCTCTCCCGCCTCTTCGTTGTGCACGATAATCGGACAATGGTTGCGATTTCGCATAACCGGCGTGGGAAAGCGTCACCACCACGTCTTCTTCAGCGATCAAATCTTCCGTGGATAAATCGACTTGATCCTGGAGGATTTCGGTTCTTCGTTCGTCGCCGTATTTGTCGCGGATTGCAAGAAGCTCTTCGCGGATCACGCGCAACAGTCGATCGGTACTCTGCAATATGTCCAGCAAGTCTCTGATTCGCTCCAGGATCTCCTCAAATTCCTTGCGCAGCTTGTCTTGCTCCAGACCCGTTAGTCGGTGCAGTTGCAAGTCGAGAATCGCCTTGGCCTGTGCCTCGGAGAGGTGATAGCCGTCCTCGAGCAACCCGCATCCGGCATCCAGACCATCAGGACGTGAAAAAGATGAATCGGCGCGTGCCAGCATTTCCGTGACGATGCCCGGATCCCACACCGTAGTTACAAGTCTTTGCCTGGCCTCACTGGGACTCGAAGAGGATTTGATCAGGGCGATAATCGGATCAATGTTGCTAAGAGCGACGGCCAGACCTTCCAGCGTGTGGGCCCTCTCCTTGGCTTTACGAAGTTCATAGATCGTGCGCCTGGTGACGACTTCCCGGCGATGCCGTATGAACTCTTCGAGCAACTGCTTGAGATTGAATACCGCCGGTTGATTTTTACTCAACGCAACCATATTGATGCCGAACACACTTTCCATCTGCGTGTGCCGGTATAGATTGTTCAGGACGACTTCGGGAACCTCTCCCCGGCGCAGTTCGATTACCATGCGCATGCCGCTTTTATCGGACTCATCGCGAAGTTCGGAAATCCCCTCGATGCGCTTCGCCTTTACCAGTTCCGCGATCTTTTCCAGCAGGCGCGCTTTATTCACCTGATAGGGCAACTCGGTGACAATAATCGCCTGGCGGTTGCGCTTTTCATCCACCTCGATCATCGTACGGGCGCGAACATAGATTTTTCCGCGCCCCGTGCGATACGCCTGATGTATGCCGAGATTCCCGTTGATGATTCCCGAGGTCGGGAAGTCCGGCCCGGGCACGTACTCCATCAATTCCTGAACTGACAACTCCTCGTTGTCAATCAGCGCAATGCACCCGTTGATCACCTCTGTGAGGTTATGCGGTGGAATATTGGTAGCCATGCCGACCGCGATGCCCGAAGACCCATTGACCAACAGATTGGGCACCCGGTTGGGAAGCACCAGCGGCTGCACCTCGGTCTCGTCATAGTTCGGCCCGAAATCCACGGTTTCCTTATCGATATCCGCGAGCATCTCATGGGCGATCTGAGTCAAACGGATCTCGGTGTAGCGCATCGCCGCCGGGGAATCCCCGTCGACCGACCCGAAATTACCCTGCCCGTCGACCAGCGGATAACGCATTGAAAACGGTTGCGCCATGCGTACGATGGTGTCGTACACCGCGACATCCCCATGGGGATGATACTTGCCGATTACGTCACCCACGACCCGGGCGGATTTCTTGTAGGGTTTGTTCCAGTCGTTTCCGAGCTGGGACATGGCGTACAGAACGCGCCGATGCACCGGTTTGAGGCCGTCCCGGACATCGGGCAAAGCACGACCCACGATTACGCTCATCGCGTAATCCAGGTATGACTGCCGCATTTCCTGCTCCAAATTGGCAGGAATTGTCTCTTTCGCGAATGGTTCCATCTAACTTGGGAGTTATACCAACACCGGACCGGGAATGAGGGGGGTTATTCCGACCCGGTTAACACCAGAGTACCGCCGGGAAGTATATCACGACGTCATATCGCGACGCAGCAATGTTCAATGTCGGCTATACTACGCGCCCAACGAATTAACTCACGATTGACCAGACTTAAGAGAATGAACCAACTACCCAACCCACACAACCTCACCTGGCACCACGCCACAGTGACTCGACACCGCCGGGAGCAATTAAACGGTCACCGCGGCGGCATCGTATGGTTTACCGGGCTGTCTGGGGCCGGCAAGTCCACCATCGCCCATAGCGTTGAAGAGCATCTGCATCAAATGGACTGTCGCACCTTTGTATTCGACGGCGACAATGTGCGCCACGGATTGTGCTCGGACCTCGGATTCAGTCCCGCCGACCGCCATGAAAACCTGCGTCGCATCGGCGAGATGGGCAAACTATTCGCCGAGGCGGGCATTATCGCCCTAACTGCATTTATTTCCCCATTCCACTCTGATCGAGAAATGGTCCGGAACTTGGTTGCCAGCGACGATTTCCTCGAGATCTATTGCCGCTGCCCCCTCGAAGTCTGCGAAGACCGGGACGTCAAGGGTTTGTATCGTCGCGCGCGGGCCGGTGAAATCAAGGAATTCACCGGAGTGTCAGCCCCCTACGAAGAGCCGGTTAACGCGTCGCTGGTGATTGACACCGACCGGATGGACGTCGAACAGTCCACCCAATTGGTATTAAAGCTGATCGCCGAACGGGGAATCGTCCCCGCCTGACTTGATCCGGCGGTACCGGGAGTCCGTCCTTGGACATTAGCTTTGTCGATCTGAACCAACAGTTCCGCCGGCTCGAGCCCGAATTGAGACGACGGTTCGATAACGTCTTTGCCCATGGCCAATACGTCATGGGACCGGAGATCATGGAGCTGGAACGTGAATTGGCGGATTTTGTCTCCGTCAGGCGCGTCATTGGCTGTGCCAGCGGCACGGACGCGTTGCTCATGCCACTCATGGCCTACGAAGTTGGGCCCGGAGACGCGATATTCACCACCCCATTCACATTCATCGCGACCGCCGAGGTGATCGCCTTGCTGGGCGCGACGCCGGTGTTCGTCGACATCGACCCGCAGACCTTCAATATCGATCCGGCGAGTCTCGCGCGGTCGGTGGAGCGCGTCCTGGCCGCCGGTACGCTGCGGCCGCGGGGGATCATTCCGGTGGATTTATTCGGCGTTCCCGCGGACTACGACGCCTTGAAGCCGATTGCGGATCAGCACCAGCTGTTCGTATTGGAAGACGCGGCGCAGAGTTTCGGCGCCTGGTACCACGGCCGGCGCGCCGGAAGCCTGGGCGATGTTGCGGCCACAAGCTTCTTCCCTGCCAAGCCGCTCGGCGCATTCGGCGACGGCGGCGCAATATTCACGAATGACGATGATTTCGCCGATGCGCTGGGTTCCATACGCGTCCACGGGCAGTCCGGTGACCGATACAACAACGTCCGTATCGGCTTGAACGCCAGGTTGGACACCCTGCAGGCCGCCGTTGTGTTGGCCAAGATGAAGGTATTCGAGGATGAACTGGACACCCGGCAGCGCGTAGCCGCGCGTTATTCCGAGCGACTACGCGACAACGTGCGTGTCCCGCACGTACCCGAAGGCATCGTCAGCTCCTGGGCGCAGTACTCCATTGTTTCCGAACACCGCGACGATATTCGCTCGGCACTGACATCCGCCGGCATTCCCACTGCTATTTATTATCCGATACCTTTACACTTACAGTCAGTTTTCGCACATCTCGGTCATCGAGTCGGCGACTTCCCCATCTGCGAGGAGATTTCCGCGAAGATCTTCAGCCTTCCCCTGCACCCCTATCTCAGCGACGCACAGATAGATCTGATTTGTGACCGGATCATTGCCGCCGTCCGCGTCTAGCATGTCAGGCAAACAACAATTAATCGAAAAATTAGGCGACCGTTCGGCGGTGATAGGCGTCGTGGGTCTGGGCTATGTCGGATTGCCGTTATGCGTACGTTGTGTCGATGCCGGGTATCGAGTGATCGGTTTTGACACCGATCCGGAAAAAATCACGGCATTACTCGAAAACCGCAGTTACATCGAACATATCGATCTCGGGAACCTGCTTCCGGCGGGTGAACGATTCCATCCAACCGGCGATTTCTCCCAGTGTACGGAAACCGACGTCATTGTACTGTGTGTTCCCACGCCTTTGAACGCCCACCGTCAGCCGGATCTGTCCTATGTCATCGGTTCTGTAAACGCCGTCGCTCCGTATCTACATCCGGGCCACGTGGTCTCTCTGGAGAGCACGACATACCCCGGCACCACCGAGGAAGAGGTTCGTCCGCTGTTGGAGAAACCCAATTTCAGGTGCGGCGAGGATTTCTTTCTCGTGTATTCACCGGAACGGGAGGACCCGGCGAATCCCGAGTTCACGACACGCACCATCCCCAAGATTGTCGGCGGTAGTTCTCCGGCATGCCTCGAAATAGGACGCGCGTTCTATGGAAATATCGTCGATGAAGTGGTGCCGGTTTCATCCACGCAAACCGCGGAGATGGCCAAGATCCTGGAAAACACCTATCGCGCCGTGAATGTCGCGTTGGTGAACGAGCTCAAGCTCGTCGCCGACGCCATGGGCATCGACATCTTTGAAGTGATCCGCGCCGCGGCGACAAAACCCTTCGGTTTTACCGCCTTTTATCCGGGGCCGGGTTTGGGTGGGCACTGTATCCCGATAGACCCGTTTTATCTGACCTGGAAGGCACACAGCTGCAATATCGCGACGAAATTCATCGAGCTGGCCGGTGAGATCAATACGCAAATGCCGGACTACGTCGTATCCAAGATAATGGAAGCTCTCAACGACCGGGGAAAGGCGGTGCGTGGGGCGAAAGTACTGGTGCTCGGCGCTGCATACAAGAAAAATGTTGACGACGTGCGCGAATCACCCAGCCTCGTCATTATCGAACAACTTCTTACGTTGGGGGCGGAAGTGTCGTACGCAGACCCTCATGTGCAGCGTATTCCCAAAATGCGTAAGCACGATCTCGCCATGGAGAGCGTGCGCATCAGCCCGGAAATTCTTGCCGCATGTGATTGTGTCCTCGTCGCCACCGACCACGACCGGTTCGACTGGCGGATGATCGCGCGCCATGCCCCGTTGATCGTGGACTCGCGGGGGGTCTATCCAAGCGGTATGGCCAACTTGTATCGCGCCTAGGCACCAAGGATCGCGGAAGCTGGCGAAGAGACTTGTCCTGAGCGTAGTCGAAGGATCGGACCCGCGCGTCAATCGAACAACGCCCGAATACCCGCCGCGTCAGGCGCGTTCACGACGCCCTTCTCAGTGACCAGGCAGTCGATCAATTCAGCTGGAGTGACATCGAATACGGCATTGATCGCACATGCCCCGGAGGGCGCGACGCGCCGCCCGCCGCAACTTAGAACTTCCTGTTGGTCTCTTTGCTCCAATTCGATATCGTCGCCGTTAGCCAGGCTCCTATCGATAGTGCTCGTCGGCGCCACCACCATGAACCGCGCCCCGTGTTGGCGTGCCAATACCGCAAGCGAATAAGTGCCGATCTTATTGGCGACGTCACCATTGCCCGCCACCCGGTCGGCACCGACGATGACCCAGTCCAGACCAAGGCGGCGCATGACATGCGCCGCCGCTGAATCCGGCAGCAGCGTAACCGGGATGTCGTCTTGCAGCAATTCCCAGGCGGTCAGACGCGCGCCTTGCAGCCACGGACGGGTCTCGCCGGCAAAGATTTGTTTGATTTTTCCCGCCGTAAAACCGGCGCGAATGACCCCCAGTGCGGTGCCGTAACCCCCGGTCGCCAAAGCTCCGGCATTACAATGGGTCATAACGCTGGCGTCCTGATCCAACAGATCAGCGCCCAAGGCGCCCATACGGCGATTGGCTGCGATGTCTCGCTGGTGAATGGACTTGGCTTCGGCCTCGATGAAATTCAGCGGGTCATGATCCGGCGCCATGGCGATGGTATTACGCATTCGGTCCACCGCCCAACGCAGATTGACCGCGGTGGGCCGCGCGTCACCCAGCTGCCGCAGATCCGCGTCAATCGATGTACGCCATTGCCCGGGGTTGTCACCTATATGAGCCCGCGCCGCCAGCACCACCGCATAGGCAGCGGTAATGCCGATCGCCGGTGCGCCGCGCACCACCATATCGCGAATCGCGCGTGTTGCGTCACCACAACGGTCGATGAACAGATACTCCGTCCGTTCCGGCAACAAACGCTGATCCAGCAGCACCAGCCGGTCGCCCGACCATTCGATGGCGCGTACTTTTTCGCTGGTCATCATGTCCACAATCGGACCTTAACACTAAAGGGAATCGGCACCAATATTATGTCCGCGGATCGACTTGTACTGCATTCGGGGGATCGGTATCTTTCGTCCATGACGCAAGCAATCGATACTTTGATACATGCGCGCTGGGTGGTAACCGTGGATGGAAATTGCGACCCCTGCGATGACCACAGCGTGGCTGTTCACGATCACCGGATCGTTGAAGTCCTGCCGCGCGCGGAAGCGGTCGTTAAGTACCGATGCGCCCAGGAATCACATCTCGACAGTCATATACTGATTCCCGGTTTGGTCAATACCCATACACATGCGGCAATGACCTTGTTCCGCGGATTAGCGGACGACCTGCCGCTGATGGACTGGCTTCATCACCACATCTGGCCGGCAGAGACCCGTTGGGTCGATGAAGAATTCGTTCGCGTTGGTTCGAGCCTGGCAGCGGCCGAAATGCTGCGCAGCGGCACGACGTGTTTCAACGATATGTACTTTTTCCCTGATGTCGTGGCGGAGGTGGCAAGAAACATCGGCATACGCGCCAGCATCGGGCTGATTCAAATCGATTTTCCAACCGCATGGGCGCAAACTCCCGAGGATTATTTCCGCAGGGGCTTGGAACTTCATGACGAGGTGAAGAATTGGGATCTGATAACGACAGCGTTCGCTCCTCACGCGCCTTATTCAGTTTCCGACAAGCCGCTGATCAAAATACAGACGCTCGCCGACGAATTGGATATGCCGATACACATGCACGTGCATGAAACCGAACATGAAATAAGGACCTCCATCGAGCACTTCAGAATGCGGCCATTGGAAAGGTTGAGTCGGCTTGGCTTGCTCACCGATCGGCTGCTGGCTGTTCACATGACGCAACTGCTGCCTGCGGAGATTGAGGCGGTCGCGGACAGTGGCGCCCACGTGATCCATTGTCCCGAATCCAACTTGAAACTCGCCAGTGGTTTGTGTCCGGTGGCGAAGATGGCGGACACAGGGATCAATGTGGCCATTGGCACAGACGGCGCCGCCAGTAACAACGACTTGGACATGTTGAGCGAGATGCGCACTGCCGCGTTGCTGGCGAAGGGCGTTAGCCAGGACCCAACAGTGTTGCCCGCCCACGAGGCGTTGCGCATGGCCACCGTCAATGGCGCGCGGGCACTGGGTCTGGAGGACATAACAGGCACTATTACGCCGGGGAAATGCGCCGATCTAGTGGCGGTGGATCTCGACCACATCAACACCCGACCCACCTACGACCCGGTGAATCAGTTGGTTTACAGCGCGGGACGTAATCAAGTCAGCGACGTCTGGGTCAACGGCAATCACGTCGTCAGCGCCGGCAAGCTGACGACCATCGACGTGGCGCCTCTGTTTGCCCAGGTATCGATATGGGCCGATAGAATCATTGCAACCGACTCTGAAAGTAACGAAAAGGCAGCTTCATGACCCAGACCAGCGATAACATCGACAACGCGGAGATCGCCAAATTCGAAGAACTGGCTTTCCGTTGGTGGGACCCGAACAGCGAATTCAAACCACTGCATGATATCAACCCCTTGCGTGTTGATTTCATGCGGCAACGCGCCGACATTTCAGGAAAGTCGCTACTGGACGTGGGTTGCGGCGGTGGATTATTGGCCGAGAGCATGGCACAGCTTGGCGCCGAGGTAACCGGTATCGATATGGGTGAGGCGCCGCTGTCGGTAGCCAAACTTCACTTAAAGGAAAGCGGCCATCAGGTCGATTATCAACGGGCCACGGCGGAGGATTTTGCCGCACGCCACGGCGGTCATTACGACATCGTCACTTGCCTGGAAATGCTCGAACACGTACCAAACCCGGCGTCTACGGTGCGCGCCTGCGCAGAATTGGTTAGGCCCGGCGGGACCTTGTTTTTTTCCACCATCAATCGCAACCCCAAAGCCTGGTTGTTCGCCATTGTTGGCGCCGAATACGTGCTCAATCTGCTGCCCAAGGGCACTCATGATTATTCCAAACTCGTCAAACCGTCCGAACTGGATAGCTGGTCACGGGAGGCGGGGCTGTCGGTTCGCGAGATGATCGGAATGCACTACAACCCGATCACTAAACGCTATTGGCTGGCTCCCGGTCTGGATGTGAACTACATCGTGCATGCCGAAAAACCCGATGCCTGACGTCGATGCGGTGTTGTTTGACCTCGATGGGACCCTCGCCGATACCGGTCCCGATATGGCGGCGGCATTGAACGCCTTATTGGCCGAAGAAGGTCGGGGGGCTCTACCCTACCCCGCAATTCGTCCCCAGGTGTCCCACGGCGCACGAGGCCTGATATCGCTGGGACTCGGTGTGGACGCGACGGACCCGTCTTTTGCAGGTTTGAGATCGCGCTTCCTCGACCATTACCAACGCAATTTATGCCGGGACACAAAGTTGTTCGATGGTATGGAATCAGTATTGAGTTACTGTGAAAAGCGCAACATAGAATGGGGCATCGTGACCAACAAGCCGCACTACCTGACCGAACCTCTGGTGGCTGAACTCGGTCTTTCCGCGCGCGCCGCATGTGTTATCAGCGGCGACAGTCTCAGCAACTGCAAACCTCACCCGGACCCACTGCTGTATGCGTGCCGACTCATCGGCGGCGCGCCCCAACGCAGCGTTTATGTCGGAGACGCCTCGCGGGACATTGAAGCCGGAAACAGCGCGGGGATGGTGACGCTGGTGGCGGCGTTCGGATATCTGGGAGATTCAGACCAGCCCGACACCTGGGGCGCCGATGGCTTGGTTGACACGCCGTCCGCCATTATCACCTGGCTGGACGGGGATCGGTGATGACAACCAAAAAAAAGCGCCACGCCGTGATTGATCGCCTGTGTGACTATAACGCTGCTCCAGACCTTCTCAACGAACGCATCATTCTGGTCACCGGTGCCGCCGATGGGATCGGCCGCGCGGTGGTTCGCGGATACGCGGCGCACGCGGCGACGGTAATCATGTTGGATCGACAACGGCGAAAACTCGAGATTCTGTACGACGACATCTGCGATCAGGGCTGGCCGGAACCGATAATCGTAGTTCAAGATCTGGCGCAAGCTACGGAAGAGACGTGCCGCGAGATTGCATTGGGTATCGCGCACGACGTCGGTCGTCTCGACGGTATCCTGCATAATGCCGCGCACATCAATACCCTGACTCCACTTGGCAGCTATTCGTGGAAAGACTGGCAGACTACCGTCAAAGTAAACCTGGACATTCCTTTTCTACTCACGCGGGAATTATTGCCGCTGCTCAAGGCGTCGGATTCCGCCTCGGTCCTGTTCAGCTCGGCGGATGTTGGACGCCGCGGACGCGCGTACTGGGGGGCCTATGCCGTCGCCTACTTCGGAATCGAGGGGTTGGCGCAAATCTGGTCGGCGGAAACCGAAGTCAATACCACGATTCGTTTCAATACACTCGATCCTGGGCCGGTGCGTACAAAGATGCGCGGCCGGCTTTACCCGGGAGAAGATCCTGAAACTCGTCCCACGCCCGAAGAAATCGTTCCTGCATATTTATATTTAATGGGCAGAGACAGCAGCCACGTAAACGGAATGGCCCTGGCGGTTTGACCCGGATATTGCGCCTTGGTGCAATATCCGGGTCAACGCAAAAGTGTTATCAGCTTGTCTTCAAGTTCGATACGGGTGGCAAGTTGCTCACCCAATATGGACAGGTCCTCCGCGAGTTGCGCGTCATCCTTCACCTTCTCGGGATTTTCATATTTGTCGTTAAAATCCAAGGCGGAGCCGGTCGTTTCGGCGATGTCGGGATATATATCATCGGCCACCTCGGCCACCCTTTGTCTTCGCTCCTCGCCGTTTACGATTCTATCGTAGAGCGTGAAATGTCCCGCGGCGATGTAGTCCACGAGCAACTGACAGAACTCTTCAACCGTTTTGGCCACCGAGTCCCCCGGCGGATCGGCGTCGAGACCCGCTGCCCGGCAATACAGCACCAGCATCTTTGCGCGCTCTTCCAGCAGTTTATCCACCAATTCCTGTGTGTTGGACCGCCGATCTTCATTGCGCTCCATCGTAATATCGTCCGACATCGATTGACACACTCATCTGGTAATTTGAAATGATCCTACTCCCCGCGCCGGAATCTGTAAACATCATCCCGCGCGTCGAACGCGAATCCGTTACGGGCGGCGAAAAAACTGCGGAATCCGGGCGCCGATTTTGGTCACAAAAAACATCGGTGACACCTTCATTTGATGTTTTTTGCAGGCGCGATAGGACTCCAGATTCCCTTTGATGATATTCATCAAACTTTTGTTCGTGGTACCACCCATGCGCATTCTGACCCAAATTTCCGGCACGTAGGTGGAGCGAATGCGATGCAGTTCGAACAGCCTTAGAGTTAGTTCGAAGTCGGATTGAATTTTGTAATCGAGATCGAAACCACCGCACTGGTCGTAGACGGTCTTTTTGACAAAAAACGTTGGATGCGCGGGAAGCCAGCCTTTGAAACACAAACCAGGCGTGAATGGCCGGGAGGTCCAATAGCGAACGATCTTGGTCAGATCTTTGCGGTCCACATAAACCAGATTCGCATAACACGCATCAATCTCCGGATCCGAGAATATTTCCGCGACTCGGGCCAGAACCTGGTCGTGCTCGTACATATCGTCCGCATTCAGTATCCCGACGACATCCCCCGTAGCGGCTGCGATTCCCTTGTTCATGGCGTCATAGATGCCGCTGTCCTTCTCACTGATGACAACCGCTATGTCGCTGCGATGCCGATCCACTATCGACAGGGTGTTATCTGTCGACATCCCATCGACGATGATGTGTTCGACGTTGGGGTAGGTCTGGCCGGCCACCGAGGTTATCGTATCCTCAATCGTTTCCGCATCGTTATACACTGCGGTGATCACTGAGATCTTCATGTTGCGGCGTCACCTCTGTTGCCGTCAAACACGCATAGCGACCTGATGCAACAACATTCACACATCGGCACAGGACGGCACACGGCCTTTCCATGGGCAACGATCAGCGCATGATATTCCTTATAACCCGGCGCGTCTCTGGCGACTTCGGACTCGAACAGATGGCGTATCACGTCGTAGTCCTCGTTCCCCTGGATCAATCCAAGCCGTGAAAAGATCCGCCGCGTATAGGCGTCGACCACGAAGACCGGACGATCAAAAGCGTACAGCAGTATATCGTCCGCGGTTTCGCGCCCAACGCCATAGACCGACAACAGCGCTTTGCGCAGCGCCGGAGTGGCGATGCGCTGCAGCTGCCCAATACCTCCGTTTTCAATGAGCCAGCGGCAGAGACTACGCAGGCGCCTGGTCTTGACGTTGAAATAACCCGAGGGCCGCAGCCAACTCGCCAACTTCCTGTGATGCGTCGCCATTATCGACTGTGGATCCATTACACCGGCTCGTTTCAAATTCGCCAACGCGCGCTCCACATTACGCCAGTTGGTATTTTGCGTCAGTATCGCTCCAACCATAACCTCGAATTTACTGTCCCCCGGCCACCAATATCTCGGTCCATATCGGTGATACATATTGCGATAAACGCGATTTATAATTTCTTGCGCATCCACGACATTCAGCGATCACGTGTTCCATTGTTCTCGCTTAGGTCGACGGAATCCAACAACAGCTTCATCGTAGCGCCTCCGAGTGTGCGCCAACCACCCGCCGGGAGGTCTTTGGGCAGGTGTATACAGCCGAAACGCAAACGTTTCAAACGATTCACGGACATTCCCATAGCCGCGAACAGCCGTCGGACTTCACGGTACCGCCCCTCGGTGAGCACGACGCGGTACCAACGATTTCGCCCGCCTGATGACCTCAGCACCGAGACCTTGCTGACTGCGGCACGCTGTCCCTCGATGTCTATTCCGTCGATTAATTGTCGCCGTTGCGTCTCAGTCAGCGCACCGGCGGCGCGGACTAAATACTCGCGCTCGATGCCGTATCTTGGATGCATCAACCGGTGGGCAAGCTCGCCGTCCGTTGTGAATATGAGCAGCCCACTGGTATTGATATCCAACCGCCCGACGGAAATCCAGTGACCATGGTCAATTACGGGAAGATGTTCGTAAACGGACGACCTTCCTTGCGGATCGGAGCGCGTACAGATCTGGCCCTCGGGCTTGTGATAAAGAATTACACGCCGCGGCACACGCCGGTGGCCGGCGGCTACAATTCGTCCATCGACCGCGATTTCGGCGTCGGGCTCCACGCGCACCCCGACGCTCGCCGGTTGACCGTCTACGGAGACGCGGCCTTGTTCAATCCATTTTTCTATTTCGCGGCGAGACCCCAGACCGGCTCTGGCAAGTACCTTATGTAACTTCTCGCTCACTATCCACGTCAAGACCGGGTTCCGACTCAGGCTCGTTGTCCGGATTTGGCTTACCGGAAGTATCCAGATGAATGATCTCCGCGCTGTGCTGCAGATCGGATGAATACTCGGATTCGTCCGCTTCAGACTGCGTCGCCTCGCCGTCGTCGCTGATCTCAAGTGGCAGCCGGAGATTTAATTCCTTGGCCACCTCCGCGGGGTCGCGTCTTTCCTTCAAAGTGGGTAGTTCATCCAGACTGCCCAGATTAAAGTATTCCAGGAACCCCGAAGTGGTACCGAACAAAGCCGGATGCCCGGGCACATCCCTGCGGCCCACCTCCTTGATCCAACCGCGGTCCAGTAATGCGCGCATGATGTCGGTGCTCACCGCCACTCCCCGTATTTCCTCTATATCCCCGCGGGACACAGGCTGCCGGTAGGCTATGATTGCCAGGGTCTCCATGGCGGCTCGTGAGTAGCGCGGCGGCTTACCCTCGTTGAGTCTTTGCAACCAAACTGAGTACTTTTCCCGCGATTGAAAGCGATACCCTTTACCGATTCGTCGTAACTCGATACCCCGACCGTGGAAGTCCCGTTCCAAGGTGTCCAGCGCTTCAGTGATTTGCGCCACGGTCGGCTGTGCATCGCCGGGAAACAGGGCTTTCAACGCGGAAACCGTCAGAGGACGGTCCGCGGCAAACAGCGCGGCCTCGAGAATGTTCTTCAGCTCGCTTTGCTCCTCGACCGCTGTTGGCTGATCACTCATTACGCGGCGGTCCTAACGTGAATCGGAGCGAACGGTTGATTCTGCACAACGACAATGTGATCGTCTCGGCACAACTCAAGAATTGCAATAAAACTCACGACCAAGCCCATACGTCCCTCTGTCATATCGAATAAATCCTCAAAGCGGCCGAATTCGTTGTCCTTGAGGAAACTGAGGATGCGCGTCATGCGCTCCCGTACCGATAACAGCTCCCGGGTGACCTGGAGGTTCTTGAGATGTGACGCCCGCTCGATAACACCTTGAAAGGCTGCCGCCAGTTCGTTTAGACCCACCTTTGGAACCAGGCGCAGGGGCGCCGGATCTTCGAAATCCACCCTGACGACGAAGATGTCGCGTTCCAGACGCGGTATTTCGTTCAATTGCTGCGCTGCATCCCTAAACCGCTCGTATTCCAACAAACGGCGCACCAGAGCCGCCCGCGGATCTCCCTCTTCTTCCTCATCAACCGGCTTCGGTAACAACATGCGGGACTTGATCTCCGCCAGCGTCGCAGCCATCACCAGATATTCCGCGGCGAGATCCAGTTTCACCACGCGCATCAACTCAACGTACTCCATGTATTGACGGGTGATATCCGCGACCGGGATGTCGAGGATATCGATATTTTGCTTGCGGATTAAATACAGCAGCAGGTCAAGAGGGCCTTCAAAACTTTCGAGTATTACCTCCAACGCGTCCGGCGGTATATACAGGTCTTGCGGCCATTCCTTGAGCAGCTGGCCGTGCACCACCGCGCGCACCGAGGCGGAATTGGACTGGTCCGGGGGCGGGCTATCAGCTGCCATCAATAGTATTCCAGGCCCATACTGCGTCTAACCTCATCCAAGGTCTCTCCGGCGATTTCCCGGGCGCGCTCACAGCCGTCGGCGATGATATTCCGCACCAGGGTAGGATCTTCCGCATACGGCGCCGCGCGCTCGTGCATCAGCTTCTGCTCCGCCAGTATCGCGTCAATCAACGGCAGCTTGCAATCCACACAACCGATATCCGCAGAGCGGCAACCTTCCTGCACCCAGGTTTTTGTTTCATCGGCCGAGTACACCTTGTGCAATCCCCACACCGGGCATTTTTCCGGGTCCCCCGGATCATGGCGACGCTTCCGCGCCGGATCGGTGGGCATTACTTTGAGCCCCTGGGCAACGCGGTCCGGGTCATCGCGAAGGGCGATAATATTGTTGTAAGACTTGGACATTTTCTCGCCGTCCAGCCCGGGCAGCTTGGAAGCATGCGTCAGAATCGCCTCCGGCTCTTCCAGTATTATGCGACCGCCTCCCTCGAGGTAACCAAACAAGCGCTCTTTCTCCACAATGGCGATGTTTTGGTTCTCTTCCAACAATGCGCGCGCCTTCTCCAGAGCCTCCTGATCGCCGCGCTCTAAATACGCGGATTGCATCTCCCGGTACAACTTGGCTCCCTTCTTTCCCAGTTTTTTTATCGCCAACTCTGCTTTCTGTGCGTATCCCGAATCCCGGCCGAACAAGTAATTGAAACGCCTGGCCACCTCCCTGGTCAGCTCGACGTGAGGCACCTGATCGTCGCCGACCGGCACTCGCTTCGCCTTGTATATCAGTATGTCGGCGCTTTGCAACACCGGGTACCCAAGAAACCCATGGGTAGCCAAATCGCGTTCTTTCAATTTTTCCTGCTGATCCTTGAAACTGGGAACGCGCTCCAGCCAGCTCAGCGGAGTGATCATGGACAACAATACGTGTAACTCGGCGTGCTCGGGCACACGGGACTGGATGAACATAGTGGCGCGCCCGGGCTCCACCCCGGCGGCCAACCAATCGATTACCATTTCCCAGGTGCTTTCACCGATGATTCCGAGATCGTCTTCGTAGTGTGTGGTCAATGCATGCCAATCAGCAACGAAGAAAAAACAATCATACTCGTACTGCAACTCCACCCAGTTCTTGAGTACACCGTGATAATGACCGAGATGGAGGCGTCCCGTGGGACGCATGCCTGATACCACGCGCGCAGGTTGACCACTGCGGGTAATCAAGGCGGACCCCGCTTGCGGCATGCGGTAGCGCCAGGCGCGGGCCATGGACAAGGCGCTGAAGGATCTGTGGATACTAGGTTCGTTTCCCGCATGATGCGCGACCAGTATATCAGCCTATTCGTTGCGATAGCGATTGCGTCTGTTCGAAAACTGCCGCATCGCCTTTGCCCACGCGGATAACAACGGGCGTCTCGCCAATCCACTCCACGACGGTGGTGGGCTCAAATCCGCAGTGCCCACCGTCGACCACCGCATCCACATCATGCTCCAGAATCCGTCTGATCTCGTGCGCGTCGCTCAAAGGCAGTTCCTGGCCGGGCAGGATCATTGTCGAGCTCATGATCGGCTCGCCGAGTTCCGCCAGCATGTCGCGAACAATTTCTGAGTCCGGAATGCGCAGTCCGATGGTCTTTCGCCGTGGATTTTGCAGGCGTCGCGGTAACTGTCTGGTGGCCGGCACGATAAAGGTATATGGGCCCGGAGTGCAGGACTTGATCATGCGGAATTGTTCGTTACTTATTTTGGCGAACAAGCTTATTTCCGACAAATCCCGGGTAACCAGGGTAAAATTATGTTTGTTGTCCAGACGTCGTATTCGACGAATACGATCCATTGACGCCTTGTCGCCGATGTGGCATCCAATGGCGTAACTGGAGTCGGTCGGATAGACAATGATCCCGCCACGCCGCACGATGTCGACGACTTGCTTGACTAATCGCTTCTGCGGATTCGCCGGGTGTATCTCAAAGTATTGGGCCATCTGGCTTTAATCTTGATCTGATAACGGGATGACCCGTTGTTGCTTTGTCGTACCCTGATCCAACAAGTCGTATACTAACCCACGCGCCGGTATAAACAAGTCCGGTGCGATTTCGCTCAATGGCAGCAAAACGAAGCGGCGCAGGTGCATGCGGGGATGCGGTACGGTGAGCCCGGGTTCGTTAATTTGCGCGTCACCATACAACAGCAGATCAAGATCCAGCGAGCGTGGACCGCCGGGGCGATCCTCATCCCGAATGCGTCTATGCTCTCGCTCGATATCAAAAAGATGGTCGAGTATCCCCCGCGGGCTCAAAGAGGTGTGGATGGAACAGACTGCGTTTATGAAATCCGGTTGCCGCAGGTCTCCCACGGGATCTGAACGGTACAGCGAAGAACACCTGGCCACCCGGCAACGCGTTCCTGAATTCAGGTGATCCATCGCCGCCAAGACCTGCCGTTGCGGCTCGTCTAGATTACTACCCAGGCCCACATAACAAAGCACAGTCCCGGGGACTGCCGCAATCGTCACGCCGCTCGACTTTTACGTTTGCGCCTGCGGCCTCGTTTCGGCGCGGACGCCCTTAGACCGCGTATCATGCTATCTCGTTCTTGTTGACTCGCTTCCTGAATTTGGGTCCACCATTGCGCAATTTCGGGGCTGATCTCCTTCACTTCGGTGCGCAGCAACAACAAATCATAGGCGGCGCGAAATCGTTTGTGCGCCAAAAGCCGGTTGATGTTTTTCGGTGATCTCTGCTCGAGCTGCGGTTGCAACGCCCAAATGTCTTTTATTACGATCATGAATCGCCTGGGAATGGCGACATGTTGCGCTTGGTCACGAAGCGCATCGGAAGCGGCGACGCTCCAGGCGCGTCGGACATCCATGCCCCCGTCACGCAATTTGTGCACATCCGCCTGTAGCGGGTCCCACAGCAGGCAGGCGAACAAAAACGCAGGTATAACCGGTTTACCCACTTTGATGCGGCTGTCGGTGTTCGCCAGCGCCAGTGACGGCAGATTCGGCATGATAGCGTCCAGGCATTGCTCGGTGAACGGAAACAAATAGCGAAACAAACCGTATTCACGCAGCATGTCATAGGTGCGCAACGCGTCACCGCCGTGGAACAGCTTTATGACCTCGTCCAACATCCGCGCCGGCGGGACATGGTGCAACAATGGAGCAAGTTCGGCGGTCGCCGCGATCACGTCGGGATCGATATCGAACTGAAGTTTCGCCGCAAATCTCACCGCGCGTAACATCCTCACCGGATCTTCGCGGAGCCGCTCCAGCGGGTCGCCTATGGTGCGAATGACCTGTTTCTCGAGGTCGATCATCCCGCCGACGAAGTCCAGCACCGATTGATCGTGGGGGTCGAAGTAGAGGGCGTTTATGGTGAAGTCCCGCCGCAACACATCATCCTCCCGGCTGCCGTAAACATTATCTCGCAGCACCTGTCCATGATCCGTAATCCGAATACGGTCATCATCGACATCGTCATCATCGGACAGCGCGGCGCGAAACGTGGCGACTTCGATGGTTTCGCCGTTTCGTCGTACGTGGGCCAAACGAAATCGTCGGCCGATCAGCCGACATCCGCGAAACAGCGACTTTATTTCTTCCGGTTGAGCGTCGGTAGCGATATCAAAATCTTTCGGCGTGCGACCCAGTAACAAATCGCGTACACACCCGCCCACCAAGTGGGCTTCGTACCCGGCGCTCTTTAGTTCTTCAACAATATTGATTGCAGTGCTACTGACCGCGGACAGGGAAATCGAATGACTGTCCGGCGATATGACTTGCGGCGTGTGCTTGTTGTTCACTCCTGACTAAAACCTTAGTTTGTATCCTCGTTTATATGACACGGCGGCGGTTTTGTCTTGTATCATGCATAGTCCACCGTATAATACCATTTCGCTATCTGCTGCATCGCTTTCAGCTTCAGTGCTCCCTTCGTCTAGCGGTTAGGACGCCGGCCTCTCACGTCGGTAACAGGGGTTCGAGTCCCCTAGGGAGCGCCAATTACCGCAAATGAATTGCACCATCGTTATGTCTAAGCGCCAACTATCGGGAAACACGTGTCATGACCGAGAGCAGTACTATTTTTGACATCGACGCGGCGGCGTTCGAAGCTCGCGTTGTAGACCAATCCCATCGCCTGCCGGTCATGGTCGATTTTTGGGCCTCTTGGTGTGCCCCATGCCGGACGCTGACGCCTTTACTCACGAAAATCGTCGACGAATATCAGGGAACCGTTCTGCTCGCAAAAGTGAACACTGATACCGAGAAAGAACTCGCCGCTCGTTATCAAATTCGCAGCTTACCCACGGTTGTTTTATTTAAAGACGGACAAATTATCGATCACTTTGTCGGGGCACAGCAGGAGTCAGTGATCAAGCGCATGATCGATCCACATGTCAAACGCAAATCTAACTCTGAACTCGAGCGCGCCACTACCCTACTTGAAGCCGGTGACAACGACAAGGCTGTGTCGGTGTTAACATCGGCTGTGACTAAATACCCCACCGATGATCAGCTTAAACTAAAGTTAGCCGAGGTTCATCTGGAAAACAAGGAATTCGAACAGGCGAATAGGGTCTTATCTGACGTCTCTCAAGAAGCGAAGAATAGCGATAACTACAAAATTCTGCAATCACGAATTGAGTTCCATCATCGCGATGACGCCGCAGTGACTCTGAACGATCTACTCGCGCGGCTGTCGCAACAGCCCGATGACCTCGCGAACCGTCACAAATTGGCGATCCGCTACCTGGTTACAGGCGACACGGAAAAAGCGATGGCCCAGCTGTTGGAAATCGTAAAGCTTGATCGCAATTTCCAAGACGACGCCGGCCGTAAAGACCTGCTCAAGGTGTTCGACATGTTGGGCGGCAAAGGGACGCTGGTCAGCCGTTATCGCAGTCTGCTGGCTCAGGCGTTGAATTGAAAGATCGGAACCGATGTTCTTGTGTGATCGCTTTTCCCTCCGCGGGATCCGGCATTGCATGGCGGGAATCGTAACGCGTCTAACCGCGGGGATGATGCTCGGCGTGCAAGCGTTTCAGACGCTCGCGCGCGATATGGGTGTATATCTGGGTGGTGGACAGGTCGCTGTGTCCCAGTAGCATTTGCACCGAGCGCAGATCCGCGCCGTTATTCAACAGATGGGTGGCAAATGCGTGTCTGAGCGTATGGGGCGACAGCGGTGTCTCGATCTGTTGCTGCCGGGCATAGCGCTTGATGATTTGCCAGAAGGCTTGCCGCGTCATCGACGCGCCCCGCGCAGTTACGAACACCGCTTCGCTGGACCGTCCCCGCAAGATCCCTCCCCGGCCGTTTTGCAGATAATCATCGAGCGCATCCATCGCCGCCTCTCCGAGCGGTACCAGCCGTTCCTTACCGCCCTTTCCCATGATGCGGATAATACCCGCGGTAAGGTTCAACTCGGACATGCTCAGGCCGACCAACTCGGAGACTCTGAGCCCGGTGGCGTACAGTGTCTCCAACATCGCATAATCCCGCCGTCCCAGGGGTGCTTTCGCGTCCGGCCCCCGCAACAAACGTTCGACCTCTTCTTCGCTCAGGGATTGGGGAAGCGTATGGGGAATTTTCGGAGACTCGATATCCGCGCAGGGGTCCTCGAACAGCTCGCCTTGTCTGATCAGATATTGATACAGGCGGCGCAGCGAAGATAACAAGCGGGCCGAGGTGCTGGCCTGAACACCGGCGCGAAAACGCAAACTGAGATAAGCCTGCAGGCACGCGCGGTCGGCGGTTAATAACGTTCGACCGCGGCCGGCAAGATAGGTCGAATAAGCCGAAACATCGGCGCGGTATGCCTGGATGGTGTTGTGGCTCAGTCCGAATTCGAGCCACAAATTATCTAAAAATCGATCGATGATTTCGTCGTCGGGCTGCTTGAGCTTGGGCATTTCCCGCCACCGTTCACGGATTAGCGGTCCGTGGAGGGCGTTTCCTGCTCCTTTACGAACAGCTGTTGTATTGACCGCTCGAGTATCGCTCGTCGCGTTGGATTAATAGTCTCGTTCAACAGCGAATGATAGATGCGGCGGGCGTCCTCCACAAATCCGGCTTCCGCCAGGGTTTCCGCCGCATGATAGCGGGCGGTCTGACCCCAGATATCAGTGCCGCCCCGTTCAAACAGCGCGGAACGAAGATAGTGCTCCGCGGCGCTGTCGAACTTGTCGTCTCCGCGCAACGCGTCCGCCATCCAGAACATGATCTCCCGTTGCTGCGCGCGCTCGCTGGCCCGGGAAAACAATTCTTTGAGCAGAAGATAAGCGGCGCGCTGACGGTCCACGGCTTGCAGATCAAAAATCACCTGTAGCACCCTGTCCACCGCATCCTTGTCGAAGGACGAGTGGGCGGTTATCAACTCCTGCAGGATGTGAATGCTGTCATCGAACTCGCCGGTGTAGATCGACAACCGCGCCCGTTTCAAATTCCAATCCAGATTGTCGATCTCCTCGCCGACGTCGCTGAGACCGGCAGCCATTTTCGCCGCAAGTTCGATATTGCGTTGCGCAAAGGCCAGGTTGACCAATCGCAGGCGCACTGGATTGGGAACCCGTTGGATGTTGCCGAAGCGCCCCTGATGGGTGTAGAGGCTGATCGCGGTATCTTCGCGTTTCGCCTGCTTCAAACTGTCGTACAAGCGGAGATGATGCGCTGCGTAGGCAGCCGGATCGCGCGTACGTTCAGCCAGCAGCGCAATAATCGACCGTGCCTTTATCGGCCGGGTACTCGACAACGATGCCGACAATTTCAACCAAGGTTCGTCGTCGCCTATCAGCAGATTCGACGCGTTTCCGGTTTTTTCCCCCAGGCGAATATACGCCTGCCAGAGCCCGTCGACATCGTATTCGAACAGGCCTTTGAGATACGCGGGCAAGGGCATCGCGTAAAACTGTTCCAGGGCATCCACCTGCAGCGTGATTTCGTCCGCATAGAGCGCAGCTTCCGCCGTAAGCGCCCACAAGCCACTTCGCAGCGAATGGTCGGAGTCCAGTTTGCCCAACATCGCCGCGGCCTGGTCGATAACCCGCTGTGGGCTGTCGGCCTTGGACCGCAGTCGGCTCAACAGCCTCAGAAAGCGGCCGTTGTCATTCTGCACCGTGGCCAGATGTTCAGCCGCTTGCGCCGCATAACCCGCCTGGAGCAACACCTGGGCGTACAACAGGGACCAATCGGCATCATTGGGCAGGAACTCTTTTTGATAGCGAGCCATGGCATTCTGGGCGTCTTCCAACAAACCCTCCGCCAAATAGCTGCGTATGGTAAGCCGCCTCCAGTGGGCCACCTGGCGCGAATCGTAGGAACCCATCCATAACAGTTCGCGCAACATCGGGCGCACCGCGTGGCCGCGTCCGGAGTCGATCAACACTTCGATTCCCTGGGTGAGCAGCGTATGCCGTAGATGCGCCGGCAAATCCGTCGGAAGAGCCTGCAGGCGCTTTTGCAGCGCATCCCAGTCCTGCTTCTTGCGGTAGATGGTGAATCTCAGGCGCTCCCAGTCCATCCATTTTCGCGCATGGAATGGTCGCGGTTGCAGGCTGGATAGAACGCGCAGCGCCAGGTCAGGCGCGCCGTTGCGAACCAGGAGTTCAACCCGGTCCAACTGCGGGTCTGTCGATTCGTCGCCGGTGGCTGGGCCCAGCACCAGCGTCAACGACACCAAGGCAACTGTGCACGCTCGTCGCATAGCGGGTGCGCGGTCCTGTCTCGATCAACGTAGCGATCGATCGTCGAGAAGCGGCAACACCGAGGTGGCTTATCAGATCTTTTCTTTGATTCGTGCGGACTTTCCGCTGCGCTCGCGGAGGTAATACAGTTTCGCGCGGCGTACATCGCCGCGCCGCTTTACCTTGATTGTGGATATGAGCGGGCTGTGCGTTTGAAATACCCTTTCGACGCCTTCTCCGTACGAGACCTTGCGCAGCGTAAACGAAGAATTCAGCCCCCTGTTCCGCTTACCGATTACCACGCCTTCGAACGCCTGCAATCGTTCGCGATTACCCTCTTTGACCCGCACCTGGACTTCAACAGTATCACCGGTGCTGAATTCCGGCAGGTCCGCCGTAATTTGCTCGGCTTCATGTTCCTGAATAATAGTCGTCATCTGTTGTCTCCTTCGAGTTCCAACTGAAACTCCCGTAACAAACTCTTTTGTTCGTCCGTTAATTTCGATTCATCCAAAAGGTCGGGACGTTTCGCCCAGGTCGTTCCCAACGATTGTTTGAGCCGCCAGCGTTTAATCGCTTCATGGTTTCCGCTCAACAATATCTCCGGCACACGCCGACCGGCGAAAATCTCCGGGCGCGTATAATGCCCGCAATCCAATAAACCATCGGCGAACGAGTCCTGCCTCACGGACGCCTCGTTCCCCAGTACATCCGGCAATTGCCTGGCAATCGCATCGATCAACACCATCGCCGCCAACTCGCCGCCCGACAACACATAATCTCCGATCGACCACTCCTCGTCGACGCAGGTGGTAATCACCCGTTCGTCAATACCTTCGTAACGCCCAAGCAACAGAATCATCGCATCCCGTCGCGCGAGCTCGCGCACCGAGTGATGATCCAATCGCCTTCCTTGCGGACTCAGGTAACTCACCGGCGTGTTCGCGGCGCAATGCCGTTTCGCTGACGCAATTGCCGCAGTGAGCGGCGGCGCCATCATCACCATCCCAGGTCCGCCACCATAAGGACGGTCGTCCACGGTACGCCGTTGATCTTCGGCGTAGTCCCGCGGGTTCCATAAGTGCAGCCCGACCTGCCCCTGGTCGATCGCGCGACCGCTCACACCGTAGTCGCGGATTGCGGCGAACATCTCCGGAAAAATAGTGATGACGTGAAATTCCATCGTCATCCATCGTCAACCACTCAAAAGTCCGCGTCCCAATCGACGCGGATCAACCCCTGTTCAAGATCAACCTGACGGACCACTTCGCGAATATACGGAATCAGGCGTTCCCGATCACCGCAAACGACCATCACGTCGTTGGCGCCGGTCTCCATCAAGTAATCCACCGTTCCCAGCTCCTCGTCGTTCACTGTGACCACGCGCAAGCCCTCGAGCTGAATCCAGTAGTACTCCCGATCGTCCAGCTCCGGCAGACTGTTCACCGGAACCGCTATGGTCGCGTCGATCAGCGCCCGGGACTGCTCGCGATCGGTGTACCCTTCCAATTGCGCAACCAATCGCGATCCTTGCACCTGACCTTGAATCACTCGCACCCGATCACAACTGCCGCCGCGCGTCAGGTGCCACACGTCGAAGGAAAAAATATCCTTTTTCCTGCTGGTGTAGGAATAGACCCGCACCCAGCCCTGGACGCCCCAGATACCCGTGATCTTACCCAGCGTGACCAGATCCGGGCGGCGCATGCGAAACCGGCTAGGCCGATGGGTGGCTCGCCTTTAAAAGTTGCCTCACGCGTGGCGACGGCAGCGCACCCCGATTCAGCCAGAAATCGGCGCGTTCCTGATCGATTTTCAAGCGCTGTTCGTGCTCGACCGCGCGCGGATTGAAAAACCCGATCTTCTCGATAAACCTACCCCGCGGTGCGCGTCGCTGATCGGCGACCACGATCGAATAAAACGGTTTTTTCTTTGCCCCACCGCGGGACAGACGGATAATTACCATACCTTGTGTTACCTGTGTTCGGGCCGCCTCGCCGGGCGGCTCATCAAATAGACGGTTGAACGAAAACCCAAAGGGTGCGCGATTTTATCGTCACCCGGCGATAAAGGAAACCAGTTACCGGTGCAAAACGCTGATTTTTCTCGAAAACAACCGAAAATGCTGGGCAACCCGGCGGCGCCCTATCGCCGGTATCGGCGGTGGCGGGTCGAACAAGGCGGGATATGTGCCATTTGCCGTCGCCCGGCAAGCGTTGGGGCGGAATTGTGGCCGCGATCGAAGCGCTAATACGGCAGTCCCGGCCTGCGGCCCTTCATCCCCGCCAGCAGATTCGCCATCCCCCCGCCCTTGCGCATCTTTTTCATCATCTTCTGCATCTGGGTGAACTGCTTCAACAGCCGGTTGACCTCAGGCACCTCGGTTCCGGAGCCGGCGGCAATACGCCGTTTGCGCGATCCGCGGATGATGGTGGGATTGGCGCGTTCTCCCGGGGTCATGGAATTGATAATCGCCACCGTGCGCCGGATCTGCCGGTCGTCCACCTGATCCATGACATGATTGGGCAAACCGCTCATTCCGGGGAGTTTTTCCACCAACGAGGCGATACCGCCCATCTTTTCCATCTGCATGATCTGTTCGCGGAAATCGTCGAGGTCGAATCGCTTTCCCTTGGCGATCTTCTTCGCCAGCTTCTCCGCCTTGCCCTTGTCGACTTTCTGCTGCACCTCCTCGACCAGGGTCAACACATCTCCCATCCCCAGTATTCTCGACGCCACCCGGTCCGGGTGGAAGGCCTCCAGGGCGTTGAGCTTTTCGCCGGTGCCGAGAAACTTGATCGGTTTCCCGGTTACGTGACGGATCGATAACGCCGCGCCGCCACGGGCGTCGCCGTCGGTTTTTGTCAAAATAATGCCGGTGAGCGGCAGGGCCTCATCGAACGCAGTAGCGCTGTTGACGGCATCCTGCCCGGTCATGCTGTCGACCACGAACAGTGTCTCCACGGGATCCACCGCGGCATGAACGGCGCGTATTTCGGTCATCATCCGCGCATCGACATGCAGCCGGCCTGCGGAGTCCATCAAAACCACGTCAATACCGGACCTGCGGGCGTGATCGATCGCATTGCGCGCGATCGTTACCGGATCTTGATCGGTGGACGCAGGGAAGAAATCTACATCGATCATGTCCGCCAGCGTTTTCAGCTGATCGATGGCCGCCGGGCGATAAATGTCGGTGGTCGCCAGCAGGATTTTCTTGTGCTCCCGCTGCTTGAGCCATTGCGCCAGTTTGGCCACCGTGGTGGTTTTGCCCGCCCCCTGCAAACCGGCGACCAGCACCACCGCCGGTGGCCGCGCCGTGAGTTTGAGCACGTCGTTCGACTCACCCATGATCGCCACCAACTCTTCATGGACGATCTTGACCACCATCTGCCCCGGGGTGACGCTCTGCATCACGTCCGCGCCCAACGCTCGCTCTCGCACCTGCGCGATAAAGGCCTTGACGACGGGCAATGCGACGTCCGCTTCCAGTAACGCGATGCGCACCTCGCGCATCGCCGTTGCAATATTGTCTTCGGTCAGGCGGGCCTGTCCGCGCACGCGCCTGAGGGTCTCACGCAGACGATCACTGAGTTGGTCAAACATGATAGATCAATTTCTGTGCAAACGATTTCTGATAGGATATTGAATAATAGTAACCGATTTTGGCCCCCGGCTAGGCCGGATATTGCACCGGGGATCCCGGAGACTGGCGATGAGACTTGTCCTGAGCGTAGTCGTAGGATCGGGCGGCTGGACGCCGCGCTGGAGCGAAACCCATAGCCGTAGCCATGGCTTGAGTGAAGCGCAAGTGCAGGCTCTCGAGACCGAGCCAGAGCCGGGATAGGCGCGGTCGGGGAACAAAATGTTACTCATGTATTCACGTGAATAATCTTTATCAATCATGTCGATAGAACCAATCTTAGCCGCCTTGGCGCAATATTCGGGCTGACGAATATGCTGACACCGATGTTGACACTGACGGCGAGCGCATTCTATCTCAGCGCCGGCGGTCTGCTGGTGAGGGGGCTTTTTGACGCCGAAACTTCGACATCGCGGAAGTTCGTCACCTTGGGATTGGCGTCGGCAGGGGTGGTGTTACACGCCATATCCATAATCAACACCATGTCGCCCCACCTGGCATTTGGATTCACCAGCGCCGCATCGCTCATCGCCTGGGTCATCACCGCGCTTTTCGTGGTCACCGCACTGGCCAGACCCATCGAGAATCTGGGCGTGCTGGTATTGCCGGTGGCGGCGGTTGCCATAGTTGGCGCGTGGCTGTGGCCCGGTCAACCGCAGATCGGGGTCACCGGATCGTCCTTGCTCGCCGTGCACCTGGTGATCTCGATGTTGGCGTATGCGTTCCTCGCCCTGGCGATGGTGCAGGCCGTCTTGTTGGCGATTCAAGAAAACCGGCTGCATCAACACCACCCAGGCCACCTGCTACAGGCGCTCCCACCCATAGAGACCATGGAGACGCTGCTGTTCCAACTGATAACCGCCGGCTTTGCGCTGCTGTCCTTGACCCTTGTCAGTGGCGTATTTTTCACCCGGGAGATCTTCGGCAAGCCCCTGGTGTTCAACCATCACACGGTTCTGTCGTTGGTCAGCTGGCTGGTGTTTGCGATTCTGCTGGTCGGCCGCTGGCGGCTTGGATGGCGCGGGCGCCTGGCGGCGCGTTGGACAATCGGCGGCTTCGCCTTCTTGTTATTGGCTTATCTCGGCACCAAATTTATCGTTGAATTCATTATCCCCAAATAAACGCGGCCCAGCCGCGATGCAAGCTTTGCCCCCAGGTGCTACCTTTGTTATAGAATGAACGTCCCAGATCTCGAGGTTAACCCTATTTGGAAGATATTTCGGTAGGCGCGCTGACCGGCTCGCTTATCTTTCTGATCATCCTCTCGGCGTTCTTCTCGGCGTCCGAAACCGCGATGATGGCGATTAACCGCTATCGCCTCAAACATCTGGCGGAAGCCGGCCATCGCGGCGCGAGATATACGCGCAAACTGCTGGACGATCCGCACCAGTTGCTGGGAACCATACTGCTCGGCAACAACGCCGCCAATCTCACCGCTTCGGCGATCGCGACGATCCTCGCGCTGCGCTTATTCGGGGACATACCCATCGCCCTGGTCACCTTCGGCCTCACCCTGGTGGTGCTGATCTTTGCCGAGGTCGCGCCAAAAACCGCGGCTGCGATGCACCCTGAATGGATAGCGTTTCCAGCGGCCTACGTGCTGTATCCGGCGCAAAAAATCGTGCGCCCGCTGGTTTGGATCGTCAATCAAGCCGGCAGCTGGCTGCTGAAACCTCTGGTGGGCGAAAAAAAGCATTCAGCGGACGCGCTCAGCGCCGATGAGCTGCGGGTAGCGGTGGCGGAGTCCGGTACATACATACAAGAATCCCACCAAAACATGCTGTTACAGATTCTGGATCTGGAAAAAATGAGCGTCGACGACGTGATGGTGCCGCGCGCCGAAATCGAAGTCATCGACATAGACGACGATTGGGATGAGATCGTGAATCAACTCGCCACCAGCCATCATACCCGGCTCCCGGTATGCAAGGGCTCCCTGGATAACGTTATAGGCATCCTGCATTTGAGGAAAGTGCTGCATCTGAGCCAAACCAATGAATTCAACCGCGACGGCATAATGAAAATTATACGCGAACCCTATTTCGTGCCGGAAAGCTCACCGTTGACCCAGCAGCTGCTCAACCTGCAGGAAGAGCGGCGGCGCCTGGCCCTGGTTGTTGACGAGTACGGGGATATCAAGGGCCTGGTGACTTTAGAAGAGATTCTGGAAGAGATTGTCGGAGAATTTACCGATCATGCGCCACGGCTGGCGGAAGACGTGCATCAGCAACCGGACGGCAGCGTCCTGATTCGCGGCACCGCTAATATTCGCGATTTGAACCGCAAAATGAACTGGGAGCTGCCGATCGATGGTCCCAAGACCCTCAACGGGCTGATACTGGAGTACCTGGAAGACATCCCCGAGCCGGGCACCAGTATTCGCTTGGCGGGTTATCCGATCGAGATCGTGCAAACCCGGGGCACGGCGGTGACGGTGGCAAAAATTCAACCCGCCGACATTCTCGAATACGGCCCCGCGGCGCAGTCGCTATCCGGTACGCATTGAGGGGCCGATTTCGATTTTCTTTTAATTCGCTCTAAATTATCTATAATACATAAGACATAAGATTCGATTTTTATAATAACTAATTGAATTATTTCATCAAAATGGGGTAGACCATGAGACGACTACTGCTCGTTCTTCCGCTGTTTCTCACCGTTAGCTGCAGCAGTGGCGTGACCAGCGGCATTCTCGCACTGTTAACCGGGAATTGGCTGGGCCAGATGGTGTCCACAAACGATCCCTCCGCCCGCTTCAGCGGCAACGTGAGTATGAGCATCACGCAGGACGAGCTGGGTTTCATCACCGGAATCATCAATATCAGCGACCCGGAGACCAATTGCTGGATCGGCGGGATTTTGGACGCCGCGTCGTCAATCACCGGAGCGCGCGTATTGTTGAGTTGGAGCGATACCAGCGGCGCAGTCGTGACCGTGGATGCCACCGCCACCAATAATTCGATCAACGGCCTGTACAACAGCACCGCACCGTCGGTGACGACTCTGCCGACGACGACAACCACCACGCCGACGACGCCAACAACGACGCCCGCGGCGCCGGCGGTGTGCACGGCCAATTCCGGAACCTTCCGAGTCAACCGCAGCTAAAGCGAGTTTCGTTCGCGTTGCGACGCTTTAAACTCTTTGTCGTCATAGCGCTGTGCGCAATCGGCCACGCCCGGGCCGACGCGGAGTTTTCGGTTTTTCTGACTGCTAAGGCACTCAACGGCGTCCCCGCCGACGCACCCGCCAGCGAGTTTGGATGCAGCGATAAGATCTACGCGGTGATCAGCGCCGACGGGCTGGCAAAAACACAGCACACGTTGGAGGCCGTGTGGCGCGATCCTCATGGCAAGGACCGCGAGCATACGCGCTACCCTTTTGTCGTGCGGTTCGACCACGAACGAATTTGGGTGTGGTTGAAATTGCACCGTCCTCCAGAGGCTGCGTTAACTCAATTCATGAATCCATCGGCGGGTATGGACGAGTTCGTGGGCGAGTGGCGGATCAAAATTCTGGTCGATGGTCAGCTGATCGACCAGCAGACATTCAAAGTGGTATGTTGAAAGCCGCTGGTACACGCCTACACGTTTACGGACCGACAACCCGGTGACGTAAATAGCTCGGCTGCGCCCGTTCGGCCGGCACCGCGCCACCCTGGGCGTAAATCGATGCCGCTATATGCGCGATCTCCGTGGCGCGCGGATGACAGTGTGGAACGTGGCGCACGGCACCCTGCGCCTGCGCCGCGCCCATTTGCCGTCCATACCGGTCCCACCCGCTGCCCACCGCCAGCCAATCCCCGGATTTTGGCAGCGCTACTTCCCGCGGCAACGTCAGCCGCTCGCGCCCGATGACGGTCATCAGCCCGCCCTCGTTGCGATAACATGCCCAGTACACCTGATCCATGCGCGCGTCGATGGCCGCGACCACTTGCGGCGCGCAATGCCGCTGGGCCATCGCCTGCAGGGTCGACACCGGAACCACCGGTATACCGCGCCCGAAAGCGACGCCCTGCGCAATCGCGGCGCCGATACGCAAGCCGGTAAACGCCCCGGGACCCCGTCCCCAGGCCACCGCGTTGAGCTCGGCAACAGTGGCGCCGCCCGCCGCCAAAACTTCTTCGATCATCGGCAGCAGTAACTCGGAGTGCCGGTTTGGGGCGTGGACATGCCGCGCCGTCACCGACCCGTCGATCCACAACGCCGCCGAGCACGCCTCCGTAGCGGTATCGATCGCCAGTAGTGTCGTGCTCATCACGCCGCAGGCCGAAAAAAATTTCGCACCGATTGGAGATCCCGGGTAATCGGCATCGGCGGCAGACTGCGCAGGAACAGCTTGCCGTAATTCTTGCTGAACAAGCGGGGGTCGCAAAGCATCAAGATGCCGCGATCGGTGACGTCCCGTATCAGCCGGCCGATCCCCTGCCTGAGGGTAAGCACGGCATTGGGCAGCTGATAGTCGAGAAACGGATTGCCCCCCGACTCCTCGATGGCCTGCAAACGGGCCCGCAACACCGGATCGTCCGGAGATTCAAACGGAAGTTTATCGATGATCACGCATGCCAAGGCATCACCCCGTACGTCCACCCCTTCCCAAAAACTCGATGTTCCCAACAACAGCGCGCGATCGCGGGTGCGAAACCGGTCCAACAACCGGCTCTTGGGCATCGCGCCTTGCACCAGAATCTCGAAATCATCGCGGCTACTCATTGTTTCGGCGGCTTCGTGCAGGGCGCGGTAGCTGGTAAACAGCATGAAGGCGCGGCCTTGGCTGGCTTCCAGCACAGGTAGGGCGCGGTCCACCATCAGGCGGGTAAACGTTGGCTGACGCGGGTCAGGCAATCCTTCCGGAATGAACAGCAGCGCCTGTTGCGCGTAATCGAACGGGCTGTCCCAGAGCCGCGCGTCCACCTCGTCGACGCCGATTTGGCGTTGATAATGGCCGAAGTCCCCGGCGATGGATAGCGTCGCGGACGTAAAGATCCACGCTTTCGACGGATCGTGCAGACGCGATCGTAGCACGCGGCCGATGTCCACCGGCGTGTCCTGAATGCGAAACGTGCGTGCGGTAGGTTCCGCCCAACGGATGTTGTTTCCGCCGTGGGGGTCTTCGCTGAGTTCACACAAGCGATCCTGCAGCTCCACACCGCGGCTCCAGCAGCGGGTAAGCCCCTCACCGGCGGCCGCCGCTTCGTGCAGTACTTCGTTGAGTTCGCCGATCGCCGTTAGGATGTTTTCCAGAATCGATCGAAATCCGGACCGTTGACACAATTCGTGCCACTCGACGCGTTTTCCGGAACCATCGAGAACGCTTCGTATTTCCAGCGTATGCCGTTCCAGACTCCGCATCGTTGACTCCAAAGCCCGCAGCTGACTTTTCTCCCGTTCCTCCTCGGCGCGTACGTCGCGGCACAGCTCCAGCAATTGGTTGCCGCTGATGGAGTTGCCGAGAAAATTGGACGCCACCGCAGGCAGTTGATGGGCTTCGTCGAATATCACGCATTCGACACCCGGCAATAGCTTGCCGAAGCCGTCCTCGCGCAACGCGAGATCCGCAAAAAACAGGTGGTGGTTGATCACCAATACGTCAGCGGTCAGCGCCGCCTTGCGCGCCTGGTTCACGAAACACTGATCGAACCACCCGCACGCTCCGCCCAGGCAATTGTCATTCGTCGACGTCAACATGGGCCATATGGCGGCATCTTCGGGAATGTTCGTCGCCTCCGCGGTGTCGCCGGTGGTGGTGGCGGATACCCAGGCACCGATGCTGGCCAGTTGTTCGCTGTGCGTGACCGACAGGTCTCTCCCCAGGGACAGCGTTCGTTGATAGCGTTCGCGGCACAAATAGTTGGCGCGCCCCTTGAGCAATGCAACCGCCGCCGGGGAAGCCAGGGCCTCCCGAACCAGGGGTATATCGCGATGGTACAACTGGTCTTGAAGATGCTTGGTGCCGGTGGAGATCAGCACCTTTTTGCCGGACAACAGCGCCGGCACCAGATAGGCCAGGGTCTTGCCGGTACCGGGCCCGCTCTCCGCGATCAGGGTGCCGTTATGGTCTATCGCTTCCTCGACCCGTTGCGCCATCTCCCGTTGCGCCGCCCGAGGTAAAAATCCCGGCAACAAGCTGCGCAAAGGACCGGCCGGTCCCAGAATCTCCGCGCTAGCCCGCATATTGCACCGGTCGTCCAGCGACTATTGCTGGTATGCGCTTTAGTACCCGCGACGTGAATACTACGAAGTGACGGAGTAAGGTCTTGATATGACTTCCCTCAGAAAAGTAGCCGGGCTAGCCGACAAGGTTCGCGTCCACCAGGCATTGATTCAAGCCGGCGCGCCAGTCAGGCAGTTTGACGCCGAAGCGCTGCTGCAACTTGGCGGTGTCGAGTGTGGAATACCTGGGCCGTCGTGCGGGCGTCGGATACTCACTGCTGAGAATCGGAATAACGCGCACGGACTTGTGTCCGGTAAGCTCGAGAATCGCCCTGGCGAACTCGTACCACGTTGTGGTCCCTGCGCAGGTCATGTGGTACGTACCCGCGTAGTCCTCGGCCCGCCGGTCGCGGATCAGCGAGAGAATTCTTGCGGTGGCAGCCGCGATCAGATCCGCGTAGGTGGGCGTGCCGTGTTGGTCGTCAACGACCTGCAGCTCGTCTCGTTCTCCCGCGAGTCTCAGCATGGTATTGAAAAAGTTCCGGCCACTGTGGGAGTACACCCAGCTGGTGCGAAAAATCAGATAGTTCCCGGTGTTCCTCGCCACCGCGATTTCCCCTTCCAGTTTGGTGCGGCCATACACGTTGACCGGATCCACCGGGCTGTCTTCTCCATAGGGTTGCGCTGAAGCCCCGGAGAACACGTAGTCGGTGGAATAATGAACCAATAGCGCGCCCAGCCGCTGCGCGCATCGCGCCATCACCCCGGGGGCCTGGGCATTCACCAGCCCCGCCCCGGCCGGGTCGGACTCCGCCTGATCCACCGCCGTGTAGGCCGCTGCGTTGACAATCACGTCGGGCCGGTGCTCGACAATCACCCGTTCCAATGCAGAGAGATCGGCGAGGTCCACGTCGGCGCGGTTGAGCGCAGTAATCCGGCCCAGATCCTGCAGGTAATGGGCCAGGCCCGAGCCCACCTGACCCGTTAGTCCGAATAAAACGATGTTCATTCCGCGCCGCCGGTGGTGATGTCAGTCGAACTTCATGTCCTTGAAGCGCATGCCGTGCGCATCCTTGGAGGACACGATGGGATCATCGAGCGGCCATCGAATAGCGATATCCGGGTCGTTCCACACAATGCAGCGATCCTGATCCGCCGCATACAAGGTGGTCACCTTGTAAATCACATGCGCGTTCTCGCTGGTCACGCAAAAACCATGGGCAAATCCGTCGGGTATATACATTTGCTTGCGGTTCTCGCCGGATAACACCGCTGACACCCATTGGCCCCGGGTTGGTGAATCCGGCCGGATATCGACGGCGACATCGAAGATTTCTCCCACGACTACACGCACCAGCTTGCCCTGCCACTGCGGGTACTGATAGTGAAGGCCGCGCAACACCCCGCGCCGTGAGTAGGAATGATTGTCTTGCACGTACCGTTCCGGAAGTTGCGCGCCGGCCGCATCGCCGGCATTGAAAGTCTCCATGAAATAGCCACGGTCATCGCGAAACACCTGCGGCGTAACGACCTTCACCCCCTCGAGCGATGTATTTTCGACCTCGATCATTTATGAATTTCCAAGCTGCACCGCAGCTCCGTCTTTGCTCAACTTGAGTGCGGCATAAACGAAATCGTTGGCCGGGGTGGCGACCCCGAGATCCCGGCCCATACCCACCACCATCCCGGACAGCCAATCGAGTTCGAGCCGATTTCCCCGAGCCAGATCCTGCTGCATGGATGACGTCATGTTTCCCGGCAGCGAATCTATCAGCGCGAGACGATCATCAACAAACCCGCCATCGAGTTCAATACCCTTGGCGCGCGCAACAGCAGCCGTTTCCTGCACAACCTGCACCAGCAGGTCCCTGGTGTTCGGGTCTTCCCGCACCGGCCCGATCGGTTGACGCGTCACCGACGTCAGCGCGCTGAGGCCCACGAGAAACACAAACTTCTGCCATAGGGCTTTTTCAATATCATCGGAAATCCGCGCGTTCACGCCCGCGGATTCGAATGCAGCCAGCAAATTTTCGCCGCGCCGGCTGCGTTCACCGTTCAGCTCTCCGAACACTACGCTGGCCATCTCGCCGGTATGGCGAATGACCCCCGGAGCGGCAATCACCGCCGCGATCTGTGCGACCCCACCCATGACGTGATCGCGCCCGACGACTTCACTCAACCGGTACTCGGCGTCGATGCCGTTCTGCAGCGATACGACCGCGGTATGCGCGCCGATTAGCGGGACAACGGCGTTCGCGGCATCCACGGTGTCCCACAACTTCACTGCAAACAGCACGAAATCCACCACGCCGATATGCGCCGGCTGATCGGTCGCCCTGGCCGGGTGAATGTGCACATCACCAAGCGCGCTGTCGACTTTGAGACCGTCCCTACGGATCGCCTCCAGATGCCGCCCACGGGCGATAAAGGTGACGTCGAAATCCGCCGCCGCCAAGCGGCCACCGAAATATGCGCCCACCCCGCCGGTTCCCATGACCGCAAACTTCATCGGCGTCCAGCCCCGAGTTTCGTCAATTCAATTCCGGTCCCCGCCGCCGGGCTCATTCAGCATCTCGCGGTACTGATCGTAGGATGGGGGGAATCCGCCGGTGTAATTCAGCCAGTTGGTGACCGGATAACGCGCCGCACCTGCCTTGTGCGTCGCCTCGAGGCCTTCGATGATTTCATTCATCAGCGAGAATGGAAAACTGAACGCAACTTCATGATCCTGCACCTGACCGAAAATACGGTCCCCCGTGCACGGGACAATCATCTGCGGTTCGCCGCTGAGTACCGGAGCGATCGCCACGTCGGCGCAATCGATACGGCCGCGAAATTCACTGTTCAACGTGCCGCCGCGCTTCCACAAATAGGCCTGGCCGAGCCGCATTACCTGGGCGCTGTTGGCGTAGATGACGACGGAATCCGGCTCGAATGTAGCGCGGTTCAACGGCGCCAACACCACACCCACATACTTGCCCTCGGGCAACTTCGGCACGCTGTCCTCGCTGAGCCGGCCGGATTCGAGATTTTCGGTGTACAGGTCGACGCAAAGGTTGCCCGACGTATAGTGCGGTAACCGCTTTTCCAGGCCCAGGGCCATGGCGCCGAGCACGCAGCTGCTGTCCTCTCGCCCCAGGGCGATCACCCAGCCGAAACGCCGCGACATGGAAATCGCCTGACAGGTGGTGAAACGGTTATCCAGATCCTTTTTCGGGCGTCGCGCGCGCTCGGGCATTTCGTCCCAGCTGGTGAGAAATTTCACGCATACCGGAAACGTGTTGAGCCGCAGGTATTTGTTCAACTTTTCGTCGCATTGGGCGAGTTCGCGGGGCTCCATAAAATTCCATCCTCGAATTGGAAGAAGCCCGATTGTAACGTGAATTATGCAAAGGGTTGTTCAATTTTCCGCGCGTTTTCGCGCAAAAAGCGGAAAGCCGCTCCCACAGGCTTGCTTCTCATCCTCAGGACAGCGGGGACTCGGTGCTGCGGCCGGGGGCACCCAACAACACGCTGTGATCCAACCGCGACTGGCATCTGTGGGAGCGGCTTATTACCGCGACAATCGCCACCAATGGCCGCCGCTAATCGACGGCGGCACGCGTCCGGCACTCGCGACCGGAGGTGCTACCTCGACAGCGGAGCTTGCTGATACGGGACTGTCAATACTGTATTTTGCGCTTGCAGTTCTTCGGAACTTTGCTGGCAACCCGATTGAATCTATTCCTGACGTCGTCGGCGATGATGTGGGAATACTCTTCCTCGGAGACCACCCGTCCACTGACGTGCTTATAGTTTCCATCGGAACTGCGATGCCAGCTCTGCGTCGCGTTAATTGGAGCGTGTGATGTGATGGGTTGTGTGGCGCAGCCGGCGACCAGCACCGTCGCAATCAACCCCAGGATTGAAAACAGCATCTTGCGTGATTGTCCGTCGCGATACGTCATAATTACCCCCCCTATTAGATAACCGTGACCATTACTTCGATACAGTTGCTCAGACCCAACCCGCGACAGACTCCGTCACCACGGACACTTCAACTTGGGGAACCGAACGGTATTTACCGAACCGTTCTTCCCGGGCAACCCGGCTATCTCGTTTGACGCGAGACCCGTGGCTTTCCGTCCCCGCCTCGCGACGGGTTTGGCCTTAGCGGTAACTAAAAGTATAGACGAAACTGGGAGCGGTTGTGCTAACGCGGCGAGTTGCGTGTGTATCCGGCCGATAGAAGGTATAACAACCCGCTGCACGCTGCACAGTGCGAGCAACGCGGCTGCGCTTTGATCTTCGAACGCATCGATGGGTACTACCACGCACTCCGGCTCGGCGGGTCATGATTTTTTTATGATTTTAGGCCTGTCGACATTTCACTTGATATTCTGGGTTAATGTTTTTGTTTTCTCTCATGTTTCATTGCACGCGCCTATGACTGGCTTATGTAACATTGTCACAACGGAAACCGAACCACCACCGCGCGTCAAAAATTTGCTGCCGTTTGTCGTTTAAGGCTTACGTCAGGCTTTTCAAAAACCGTTTCAGCGCGGCTTTGTCGCGATCGCGCATCGACAGGAACCGCGCCCCCAGTTCATATTCCTTGTTTTTTTTCAGTTCCCTCGAGCGCATCAACTTGGCTTTGCACACCAGCGCCGTTTTGCGCTTGGGCAAGGTGAGAGACAATTGGAAGATGTTGCCGATCGCCAGCGCCTGGGAATAATTGAACAGCACCCCGCTTTCACTGATATTGCGCACCTCGAACACATCGCCGACACTGGTCGCCAGGCGAAGACGGCCGGCAATGACCGTGTCTGCGCGCTCGAAGTCGCGCCTCTCTTGCTCGAATAACGCCGTCTGATTTTTACCGCGGCTCTTGGCGAGATACAATGCCTGGTCCGCCTTTTTGATTAATTCGTCCGCGCTCTCCGCATCCACGCTCAAAGTGGCCACACCCCCGCTGATCGAAAACCGTTTACCCGGCTGCAAATTACCCTTGGAAAATCCGCTTTTCTCTACGCTTTTCCGAATCCGTTCGCAGATCACATACGCCCCTTCCTTGTTGGTCTCCGGCAGCAGCAAGGCAAACTCCTCCCCGCCATAGCGCGCGGGTATATCCACATCGCGCACCGACTTTTTGATGATTAGCGCCAGCCTTTTTAACGCCTTGTTTCCTGCAAGGTGACCGTTGACATCGTTGTAATGTTTAAAGTCATCTACGTCACAAACCACCAGACTCAGCGGCGCATTATATCGATGCGATCGCAGCACCTCCGCCTTCAACACCCGGGTGAAATAACGATAGTTGTATAGCTGCGTCAGTTCGTCGACGAATGTCTCCTGTTGTGTCTTTTGGAAAACTCGGATCTCGATAATCTTGGGATTCTTAATCTTCCTGTTGACGTCGATAAAATAATCCAGAAGCGCCACTCGGAAATCGATGTCCCGCCGAAGCTTTTTCTGCATTGCGCCCCAATGCCGATAGATCTCCTGGAAGTGGGTCTTGGCGGTGCGGGTGGCGAACTCCAGATGGGCGGTCACAAAAACGAGTTCGGAGTAGACATCATCGCCATGTTGCTCGGCGAGACGGTCGACTCTGTCCAAAAATGTCCGGCGATCTCCGGAACTATGAACGAGAAGCTTGTTGATTTCCCCCAGGATTCGGGTGTTCTCATCGTCGACCACTCGATATCCCCTTTCTTATGAGAGATTGTAGTCACCAGTTGACGCCGACAATTTAGCATAGCTGAAGTGATTTGTTGCGGAAAAATGCCGGCGACCGCTTGCCTTGACCGGCGTTTATGGCTAGATACTATGTGACCGCGGGTTGACCCGCACATCGCACCCACGCGGTGGAGAATCATTTCCAATGGCGGCGACTATGAACCTCGACACATGTAAAGTTTCTCTGGTGGTGCCAGCTTATAACGAAGAGCAAGCCATCGCCGGCGTACTGGAGGCCGTGCTCACGGTGCTGCGCGATGCCGGATTGGCGGATTTCGAGGTACTGGTGGTCGACGACGGCTCCACCGATCGCACCGCGGAAATCGCGCGTTCCACCGGCGCCGTGAAGCTGATACAGCACCCGCGCAACCGCGGCTACGGCGCGGCGATAAAAACCGGAATCCGCCGCGCCCGCCACCCCTGGATTGCGATCACCGACGCGGACGGCAGCTACCCCAACGAGCGCCTGCCGGAACTGCTGGCGGCCGCCGGTGACGCGGCGATGGTGGTCGGCGCGCGCACCGCCGCGGATGCGGCGCAATCCTGGCTGCGCAACATTCCCAAGGCGGTCCTGCGGCGCTATGCGGAGTGGCTGACGCGAACCGACATCCCCGACCTCAACTCGGGTCTGCGGGTGTTTCGAAAAGACGCCGTTCAGCGATTGCTCAAGTTGCTGCCGGACGGCTTCAGCCTCACCAGCACGTTGACCATGGCGCTGATGCATAACGACGAGGACGTGCGCTTTGTCCCGGTCGGCTACGCAGCCAGGATCGGGAAATCAAAAATACGCCCGCTGCGCGATAGCCTGAACTTTTTGATGCTCATAATCCGCACCGGTACGTACTTCGCACCGTTCAGGGTTTTCATGCCGCCGGCGGCCACGCTGTTCGCCTTGTTTCTGCTGAGCGCCGTGTATGACGTGGCGGTGTTGCGCAATCTGACCGAAAAGTCGCTGATCCTCCTGACCTTGAGCATGAACCTGGGCATCTATGCCCTGCTCGCGGACATGATGCACAAGCAGCGGGACGAGACGGCGTAACGGTCGGCCGGCAGTGGATGATCCCCCCTATGCCGACAGCGATGCATCGCGCCGGGCGCGCGATCGTCGCCTGTTCGACGCCATCGCGCCGCGTTATTGCCGCAAGGACCTGCTGCCGGCGTCGAGCCGCGCCCGGCGGTTACGCCTGGAACAGACCCTGCGCAAAGTGCCCTTGTCCCCGGCGGCCGACGTGCTGGAAGTCGGCTGCGGCGCCGGTTTCGCCGCGCGTTACCTGCAAGGCCGCTTTCGTTCCTATGTGGGTATCGACCAGTCGCAGCAACTCATACAACTGGCAACCGCCTACAACGCCGGCGACGATGTGGCTTTTCACTGCACCGATATCACTTCCTATGAACCGGACAGACTTTTTGACGGAATTTTCATGATCGGGGTGCTGCACCACCTCCCACGCCCCGAGGATGACCTCGCGCACATCGCCGGTTGGCTGGCGCCCGCCGGCTGGCTGGTGGTCAACGAGCCGCAACCGGCCAACCCGCTGTTCAGTCACGCCCGGCGCATCCGCAAGCGACTGCACGAAGACTACTCGGCGGAACAGGAACAACTCTCCGCCGCCCAGCTCACCACAATGTTCGCGCATGCCGGTTTCAGCGATGTGGTTGTGGCGCCGCAAGGCTTGTTCTCCACGCCGTTGGCGGAGGTGGTGCTCAAGCCGCAACTGCTGGCTCGGGCGCTCGCCTTACCGGCGTGCCTGCTGGACCGCGTCCTGGAGGCTGCGGCCGCGCCGCTGCTGCGCCGCCTGTCGTGGAACCTGATCGCCGCCGGCCGCCGCGCCCCGGCGACCGCAGATGAATAGAAACTCCCCGCTATTGTTCGCAATCTCCGGTTTCGGACTGCTCGGCATGGTCAGCTTCACGCTGAACCTGGGCCTGAGCGCCCTGCTCCACGAGGTTGTTAGGGCGCCCGAGGAACTGGCGTTCGCGGTCGCACTGGTGGTGGTGTTTGCGGTGAACTTTCTCGCTTGCCGCTATCTGATTTTCGACGCCGCCGGCGGCAACCTCTACCGCCAGCTCGTCGCGTTCGCCTTGTCGTCGCTGGTTTTTCGCGGTTTGGAATATGTCGCTTTTCTTTTGCTGCACAGCGTGGCGGGAGTCCATTACCTCGTCGCCATCGCCGCGGTGCTCGGCATATCGATGATCGGCAAGTTCTTGTTCTATCGCGGGGCGGTGTTCGTAGCGGACGACGATACGAAGCGGACGCGACGCGGGAATACACGCTGAGGCCGGCCCATCGGGCGTCCCCAGACGTGACCGTCGGTTCAGCCTTCGGACAAATCCTCGTACCTGTGGGTGATCGCGTCCATGTTGTCGAGGATCCATTCACTGGCATCGCTTACGATCAGGCGGTACGAATCCGTGGCCTTCAGATCCAGAGCCAGTTCGAACCAGGTCCACTGCACGGTCACCGCGTCGAGTTCACGCCGGATGTCCAGGGTGTTTCTCGGCTCGTTGGCGAGCGTCTTCAGGGCATTGCCGAACTCTTCCTTGGCGATAGTTATCTGGTCCCTGACTTCCCGGCCGCCAAGACCCCATGAGTACAGCATGTACAGCTTGGCCAGCCGTTGCGAAAGCATGCGCTGGCGGCCGGACAGATTGACCAGGTAAGCGACGCGGCTCGACTCCGATGCCTCCAGCAAGCCGACGACGCGTTCCGAGGCATCGAGCAAATTGTCGCTGAGCGCCTGCAGGCGGTCGGCGCCATCACGGCTGACCGACCCCAATGCCGCCGGTTTGAACTCAGACCACACCGCCGCGACCTGACCCAAGACCGTCTGTGTGTCGGCATCAAAGTCCTGGCGCCGCAGGAATGCAAGCTGCTCATCGAACAGCGCCACCGAATCCTTTAACTGCGAAGCGGCGCGTTCCGGGTACACACCGAGGCCGAGTTCGCAATAGGCCTTCACAATCCGCTGGCTCAACATCCGTTGGCGCCCGGCGATATTCACCGCCGCAGCCAACGCCGGGTCGTCCGCGTGCGCGATGGACATATCGACGACCCATAGCATGATCAACAGCAGCGACAAAGCGCAGCGGTGCAGCGTGTCGCGTGATCTATTCAATGACTTCAGTTGTGGCATCGCGCTAAAGACGCATTCGTTCAATGCCGGGGCTCCGGCGTCCAGCGGTACATCGTACCAAACATTTCGCGGGTTATTACATCATCATTGCGGATCACTGCGGCGTGGATCGGGTCGGCGCATGACCGCGCGCGAAACCCTTGCAGCCATCGAAAAATACGTACAACTCATTGTTTTTATTATTAATGGTAGCTCTGAATAATTCATCCATGAATTCTCAGAGCACGAAAAACGAAAAATACGATTTTCGTTTTTCTCCATAGATCAACCACATAGGTGATTGATCCAGAGGTTCCTTATTATCGAGTTCTGCGGCTACCAGAATCCGGCTTGCTGCGGCCGCCGTTGGTTATGCCTCAAAGTAGACTTCGGCATGTATCGCCTCCTGGTCCCATTGGTAGTCCAGGTAACCACTGACCCAACCCCTGACATATTCGGTACTCACGAATCCCAGCGGCTCCATTCGATAGCCATGGGCGTGGCCCATGTTGAACAACTCGGAATACACCACGGTAATCCGGGTCTCTACGGGAAACCTGCGCAGAAACGGGAACTGTGGTAACAGCGGTCTCAGTTCATCGAACACTTGCGATACACCCGTTACGTAAGCGTGAGATCGGCATCCAGACTTAGGATTCGTCCGTCATGCCGCGCTCAATCGTACCAAGTTCCACACCGCAGTCATACGACGAATTGCGACCTATCCGGCAAACGGCACAGCGCCACAACAAAGCGCGCTGTGATCACGCTTCACAACCGGCTGTGTCGCCAAGCAGGCATCAACGCGATACGCGTCTTTGGATAGCGGATTGCGGCTCATCGCTTTTTACGGCGACGCTCACGTCGACGTTTTTGATCTAAATCACGGAATTCATGCGTGAATGTGACTTAAGTCACCGACGCAACGGCCGCGAGGGCATTAACATGATTCGCGCAAGGATGCTTACGAGTAGTGTATTTGAGTTTAAGCCGCCATTCCTTGGCGGCTTTTTTTGTTGGTTGAATTAATTCCGGGTGTTCATCGCCGACCAACAACGGGGCCACGTGGGGTACCGTGCTGTACCATCCGGTGCGCGCGGCTTTGAGCCGCGACCATCATGCATCAATGAAAGACCTGACCCCTACTCAGCAGGACATGTTTTGGACAATGCTCACCGACTGGTTGCCGAAATCGTCGGCATCGGTGGACAGATCGCCCGGGCCCTGCACGCAACCAGAGTTTGCAAACTTGGAAATGGATGCGGCCCGGGAGTAACCGCGGATGCCGGACACCCGCGGAAAACCCACCAGCACGTTCGCGTCGTCGTAGTTCTTGGCACAGCTCGACTTTCTGCGGCCGATATAGCACGAACGCATCAGCTCCTGCTGTTCGCCGGTTTCCAGATTGACATACACCACCATCGCCGAACAGGTGGTCCTGCTCACGTTGATGGATTGACCATCGGCATTGACGCCGCTAATGCTGCAGCTGAACTCGGTGGCCGCCTGCGCCACATTGACGCTCGCCGCCAGCAGGATTAAACAAGCAATCAGATTCCACCTTCTCATTTGCTACCTCCTCACCAACAAGATATTGTTAACGCCATTCTACCCCAGTACGCGGAAATACTTTATGACCGAAATCACAAAATCCGAGCTCGAACCCTACCTGGGCCAAACGTTTCAAATCCGGTTCGGCGAGCAGTGTCGCGACGCCGAACTCATCGAAGTCTCGGTCATCAGGTCCGAGACCCCGAAAGACGGACGCCAGGAGCCGTTCTCCGTCCTTTTTCGCACCGCGGAAAAAGAGGCGTATAACCAGGGCATCTATCCGGTCACCCACGAAGCGCTCGGCGAACACGCGATCTTTCTGGTGCCCATCGGCCCCGACGACACCGGGATGCGCTACGAAGCGGTGTTTTCCTGATTGCGGACCCCCGATCTCACCGGTAAAACCAGCCTCAACGATCGAGCACCGTCGGCGACCATTCCATCAGGTAATACACCCCCTGTTCTTCAATCTTGCGGAACCCGAGGCGGTCGTACAGGCGCATCGCCGGGTTTTCGCGCTCGACGTGGATGCGCACCCGCTTGTTGACCGCGGCCGCCTCGTCGAGCACCTGCTGCATCAGTTTGGCGCCCAGGCCCTTGCCACGGTGCTGCGGAAGCAGCGCAATGTCGATCACGCGAATCTCGTCGTCGCGGCGCTCGACATATAAGCGCCCGATGCCCTCGCCGTGTTCTTCAATGATCTGGAATTCCGCCTCACTGAACTGTTCGGTGTAGAACGTGTGCTGCGCGTTGAACTGCATGCGCAGAAACTCCTGCTTCTGCTCATCGCTCCACGGCACCATCGCCATCTCCTCGTCGCGCGTCGACGCGTAGACCGCGTACAGGAACTCCTGGTCCCTGTCGGTGATCGGCCGAAAGTCGATCGCGGCGGACAGCATCGCGCAGTCGCAGCGGGTCAGTTGAACACCGATTCCAGATGGGGCCGGCCGGCGGCATCCGGCACGATGCCGAAAAACAGGTCCACGCGGCCCAGGCGCGCGTGTTCGACGCGATAGGTGCGCCCGCGCCCGCTCAACGCCGCAATTCCCCGCCCCTCGAATACGGTGACGAAGGCCTCCGACCGCGGCAGGCCTCGCGGGCGCGCCCCTGCCGAAGGCAACCGGCACACCTCGGTCAAACGCACATAGACCGCGTCGCCCCGGTCATCATAGATGCGGAACCAGGATCCGATCAGCGGCGAGAAATCGGCGGCGGTCATCTTGTGCAGCGGCGGCAGACGGCGATGCTGCTCGGCCGACAATGCGGCATGGGCTACACCACCCACCGCGGACGTCACGCCGATTGCGCCCAGCGCCGAAATCTTCCGCAGGAATACGCGTCGTTGCGTCGTTTTAGTCTCGTTCATGATGTGTCACTCCTGGCAGTTTCTTGATCCGGTCGACTGGGGTTCCCGCCGTCATGAGCGGCTGGGATAGGTACCCTCCAGCGCGATGATGTAATTCATGACTAAATACGGCTGCAGATTGTTGTGCGGCCCATTACCGCCCATGTTGGTGAGTGCATTGGGGGCCATATTTACCGCGTTGGCGCCCGAGCTGTATATCCGTGTGCTGGCGTCGGTTTCTCCGGTCAGATTGTTGGCGACATTCTGCTCGCCTTCTTCGTCGGTCGCGTCGTTCGATCCGAACAGGTCGTGATTGTGAATGGGCATTTGTGCCACGCTCAACGTCTCGACCTCCGCACCGGCTCTCTCGCCGAGCCTGCGCGTGGTCAATCCCGGCCCAGTGCCCTCGCCAATCGGGACGCGTCCCTCAAGATTCGGCAGTGCGGTCGTCGTGCGCCCGTCACCGCCATAGATCGTGCCGATCAGCGAGAACAGCGCCGTGTTTTGGCTGATTGGCAGCAATTGACCATCGCAAAACGCGTAACCGCGCGGAGCAAAATTGCCGGCGAAGATCTTGATCTCGGCAAGAAATGGATCAGACATGGGTTTATCCTCAAGAATGAATTAGGCGCGGGATGGGTAAATGCCGACCAGGGCGATGATGAAGCAGATACACAGGTACGGCATCATGTTGTTGTGCGGTTGGCTGCCGCCGGTATTAGCGATTGCATTGGTCTCCATCGGAGCCGAGCCGCCGGGGACGTAAATCGGTGTGCTGGCATTGGCCAGGACATTGTTCGCCGGCGCGTTGCTGTTGGCGGCGTCGTTTTCCGCCTGCAGCGTATGCTTGTGCTGCGGCAGATTGTTCGTGGTTAAAGTTACGTCTTGCTGGCCACTCTTGGTGCCAAGGGACCGCGGTGTCAGCCCCGGCCCGCTGCCGTAATGAATAGGCACCCGGCCGCGCAATTCGGGCAGCCCAAAGGTGGTGCGCCCGTCACCGCCGTAGATCGTGCCCAATAGCGAAAACAGCGCGTCGTTTTGGGCAACCGCCAGCAATTGACCTTCACACTTCGCCCAGCCTCGCGGGGCAAAGTTGCCGGCAAACATTTTGATCTCACCGACGAAAGGTTCAGCCATGTTCTTGTCTCCTGGTCATTGGTTCTTGTGCGTCTCGATTAGTTGCGTGAGGGGAACAACCCCTGCAGGGCGATGCAGAAATTCACGGTGATGAAAGGCTGCATGTTGTTGTGGCCCGTATTAGTACCCGCATTTCCCACCGCATTCGCATTCATGTTGACGGTCTTGGATCCGGACAGCGCATGGTAGATGGGAAGCACCGCCTGCCCGTAGCGCCTGCCGGTAGCCTGGTTGGAATCGGCGGCGTCGCCGTATCCCTGCAATTGGTGGGTGTGGTTGGGGATCTCACCGATGAGCAGCGTGTGATTCTCCTCGCCACTCTTCTGACCCAGCGCATGACTGTTTCCTTCATGCATGCAGGCGCGGCCGCGCAAGTCGGGCAACGCAAACGAGGTTCGTCCATCTCCGCCATAGGTCGTCCCCAACAGCGAATAAAGCGACTGATTCTGATTGATCGGCAGGATCTCGCCATCACACTGGGCCCAGCCGCGGGGTGCAAAATTGAAGCCGAAAAGCCGTACCTCGGCCAGGAAGGGTTCAGACATGTGTTGGTCTCCTTATGTCACGAATGGTGATATCGGGATTTGTCTGTGTCATTGTCCCTTAATGACTCGGCAACGTCGTGGTGCAGGTGGCGTTGAAGGAAATCGGATTCGACGACGCGTTCAATATCGCTGTGGCGCCGTTGTTGGCCGTTGCCAAGGCAGCCAGCGACGCCTGGGTGATCGAGATCGCTGAGGAATTTCTCTCGTCCAGCTCGATCGTTCCCGGCGATCCTGCAGCCCCGTCGTCGTTACCGGTGATGTCGGCACAGGCGCTGGCCGAATCACGAGTCGCCAGTTCGATCGCGCCGTCACCGATGCCGGTGAACGCATTGTTGGTAACATCCAGATTCAATGTCGGACTTTGGCTAGCGTCATCATCGAAGAAGAAGCGAATGCCCTCGGAATCCGTATTGGAAATCGAGTTGTTATCGATCGTGATGTTGTAGGTGCCGTCGTTATCGCCGACGGCAAACTGAATGCCGTCGTCACCACCATTGTCGCCTCCGCCCGGGACGGGATTGGTGATCGTGTTGTTCTGGATCAGCAGGGTCATCGTCTCGGCAATGGCGGCGTCGACGCCAACATCGCTGACAACGATGCCGTCGCTAACGGCGAAACCAAACGGGTCAACACCACCATTGATCGTATTGCCGTGGGTCAACAGCGGTCCGCCGATGCGTCCTGAAATGTTACCGCCGCCGGTAGTAGGCGCGACGATGATGCCGTCACCAGGCAGATCGTTTTGCGTATTGCCTTGAATATCAAACGTCAGCGTCGCGGCGTCGGTCACCAGCATATGGAACGAGCCGCCGTTGGGGTTGTTGTCGGCGCCGCCCGGGTCGGTGACCGTATTACCGATCACATCGGCGTTGTTGGTTCCCGAGCCGCCAGCCTCGAAGCGGACGGCATCCGATTCGACGTCATCGAACAGGCTGCCGGTGACGTTCACGTCCGCGCCGGCCGTCCCCTCGGTCTCGACGACGATCGCCTGGCCCATTGAAGGCCCACCAGGCGCTACGGTGAAATCAGCGCCGTCAACGAAGTCGGATCCATTGATGACGTCAAAATCCAGCGTCCCGGCATTGTTGAAAATATTGACGCCGGTGTCGAAGTAGCGCGTCAAGTCAACGTTGTCGAGTGTGAAGCTGCCGCTGATGTTATTGGCCGCGGGGGTATCGAACGCAAACGCGTCCTCGCCCGTCGCGTCGCCGATATCCTCAAAGATACTGTCGTTGACCGTCAAATTGACGACCCCGGTGCCGAATACGCCGTGCCGGCCGGTATTGTCGACCAACATTTGATTGAGCTCGATGTCCTGCGTATCGGTCAGCGAGATGCCGTCGCCGGTGGTGTTCTGAATCGTGCCGCCGGAGTTGTTCTGGGTTCCCCCGCCGTCGCCGCTGACCGTCAGCCCGCCACTGCTGCCCGTCGTATCCAACACGATGCCATTCGTCGCCCCGTTGGCCGAGATGCTCTCAAACGTCAAGCCGCTGCCGCCGATGGTGGTGTTGGTGACATCCAATGCGGTGCCGGTGCCCGAGCTGATCGAATTGTTCGCCCCGGTGACATTCAACGTGCCGCCGCCGTCCGCGAGGATGCCATCGCCGCTTGCCGTCGTGACGTCCATGTCGCCACCGGTGAAGTTGAACGTCGCGTTGGTGTTGGAGCCGCTCAAATCGATACCCCGATTGGCGCCCGTACTGGTGATGTCGATGTCGCTGCCGCTGAAGGTAAACGTTGCCGAACCGCCGTTATTGGTGCCGCCCACGCGGATGCCGGTGCCGCCGGCATTGTGGCTCAGTGTCCCCGAGTGCGTGAAGCTGCCGCCGGTCCGTTCGAAGATGAAGATCGCATCGCCCGCGGTGTTGCTGATGTTCGCACCAATGTTGATCGTGGCGTCTCCGCCGGTGCCATTCGTAGCAGTGCCGATTTCGATCGCCCGGTCCGCAGCGCCGGCGATCGTGCCCGCGGTGATCGTCAGTGAGCCGCTCACGGAGTCGAGCTCGATACCGTCCGCGGAGCTGCTGCTCGACGAGACTTCGTCGAAGGTGGCGTTCAGCGTACCGGTGTCGAGATCCAGGGCCTGACCGCTGCCGCTGATTGTCACGTCGCTGACAGTCAAGGTTCCGAAGCTCGTGCCGACGATCCCCGTGCCCGTGCCGGTGTTGCCGATGTCGACGCCGCGGATGATATTGCTGCTGGCGAGGCTGATGCCGGTGGCGTTCGTGCTGGCGATCGCCGGCGCGGTGCCGCCCACAGTGGGCAGCGTGCGGGAGTCGGTGGGCTCGGTGACACCGAGCAGCGCGGCGGTGGTGCCCGTCGCGCCTTCGCCGATGACGACCGAGATATTGTTCAGGTTCAGCGGGCCAGTGTAGCTGCCCGCGGCAATGAAGACCTCCTGGTTACTGGTAGCGGCAGAGACGTTGTAGCCGGCAATCGAATTGAAGGGATCACTGAGCGTGCCGACGTTGCCCGCGCCGCTGGGCGTGCTGTCGATGAACCAGATCACGTCGGTGCCGAATTGCAGGGTAACCGTCGCGGTATCGACACCGTCGGCCTCGTAAGTGAACGAGTCGTTAGTGAAGTCACCGGCAGGAGGTTCGTAGAGGAAGCTGCCGTTGGCCTGCACGGTGACGGTGCCGCTGTTGGTGGTCGCCGTGGCGATGCCGACATTGCCGGCTGCGCCATTCACTTCGGTCACCGCCGAGGCACCATTGAGGTCATTGCTCAATACCCCGTTGCCCGCGGGAACGTTTAGGCCGACGTTGCCGATGATGCCCGGGTAGCTGTCATCCACGGCATCGACCGGCGGAGCGTCGTCATCGGTAATAATGACCGTATGCGTCGTCTGCGCGCCGAGGGCCGCGGGTCCGCCGGGATTCTGCACCTGAAGGTTCACCGTCTCGCCAGTTCCCTCGTCATTCAGGTCGTCGATCGGGCTCAGGATTGCACTCATTACGGCTCCCGAAACGGTACCGGCGGGGAACGTCAGTGTCTGCGTGCCGATAGCGGTGTAGTCGCTGCCGCTGGTGGCTGAGCCGCCGCCGGCATCGACCACATCCACGGTGACCGGTGTGCCCAGGGATGCGGCGGCAAAAGTGATCCGGACATTGACGTTAAGAGAAGTGGATTCATTCGCAGTGGCGCTGCTTGCAAGCTGGAATTGCACGCTGGCGCTGCTTTCATCGTCGAGGATGTTGGCGGTGGCCGAGGCGGTACCGATGCTGACCGCCGGATCGCTCGGGTTAGAGATGGTGGCGTCGATGGTCTCGGTGCCTTCCAGCAAGAGGTCGTCGTTGACCACAACGCTCAAGGTGCCGGTGCTGGCGCCGTCGGCGATGCTGATCTGCGGCGTCCCGATGGCCGTGTAGTCGCTGCCGGAGGTGGCCGTGCCCGTTCCATCATCGACCAGATCGACGGTGATCGCGCTGCCGGTGTCGTTGGTCTTGCTCAGCGTGGCCGTGTACACCGCATTGAGCGGGCCGTTCTCGTCGCCGTCGGTGGTCGCCGACAGATCGACGGTCGCCGTGTCATTGTCGAGGATGTTGGCGGTAGCCGAGGCGGTGCCGATGCTGACCGCCGGATTGCTCGGATTGGAGATCGTGGCGTCGATGGTCTCGGTGCCTTCCAGCAAGGCGTCGTCGATGACGGCAACGCTCAAGGTGCCGGTGCTGGCGCCGTCGGCG
>CAMYKW010000002.1:0-31237 GCA_947259175.1 uncultured Gammaproteobacteria bacterium
ATCCCTACACGTACCTGGTCGACGTGCTGCAAAGAATCAGTACCCATCCGATGTCTAAGGTCGACGAACTCATCCCGCGTAACTGGAAGCAACACTTCGCCGACCATCCGTTGACTTCGGACATCCAAAAGTAAAAGTCAATTACGCCTTAATATGGCCGCTTACGCAAGGCCGCACAGGTGCTCCACATCGGACCCTATGTGGACGAAGCGCCCACCATTGAACGTTTGCATGGATTCATCCGGGAGCAAGGTCTCGAGCGACGCGGCAAGCATCACGAGATCTATCTCAACGATCCGCGACGAGCCGATCCCGCCAAGTTAAAGACGATTATCCGCCAGCCGGTGCGGTGACCTCGATAAGAGAACGCTCAATCGGTGGATCCATGGTAGGTTCTTTGAGTCTACCGAGGATACGAATCTAATTTCGCAGGAATGTTTGATAGCCTCACCGGACGACGTTACGCGCACATGCAAGGGGTCGATACACCACCAAAGATCGTCGAGAAGGCGGGCGAGCTGGGGACCGCTTAATATTCTGGGTCTCCTTGAGCAGCAAACTTAAAACCCTCGCAGTCGCCACAGGGCGGGCGTATTTCGATCGTCGCGTGAAGCCCCGTCGTACGGCGTTATTTTGTCAACCCGTAATATACATAGCGTTTTGCTAGGTTGCATTTTTCATTCTATTGAATAAAGTCCATAAGACCATGGGGGTATTTCACGTCTTACCGTTTTTTGAAATACACCTCGGATTAACAACAATTAACAGGAATCCAAGGCACTAGAGGCAATATTGGGTTGCCTCTTTCTTCAATCCTTCGCGCGCTGGTACCCGCCCTCCTTTTTCTGGTTTTCCTAACCTCCTTCGGTGCGCGCGCCGACACCGCCGCCGGGGTCAACTGGTTGCTCGACCAAACCCAACCCGACGGCAGTGTCGCCGGATCCCAAGACCTTGCAACGCCGACGCAAGCCACAGCGGAGACCCTGCGCGCTTTTCAATTGCTTGACGTATCGGATCCCGCCGTAAACGCGGCACGTGATTTCCTTAACGGGGAGGCCCATCACAACACCGAATACCTGGCGCGCAAGATCATTGCCGAAGTCGATGCCGCCCTCGATCCGCAGGCCCTCGTTTTGGCGCTGTTGGAACATCAACATACCGACGGCAGTTTCGGGGACCAGCCAGGCTATGATGCCACCGTCTTCGATACCGCCTTGGCGGTAGAGGCCTTGGCACTCGCCGGACAAACGAACTCGACCCAGGCCGGGTTCGCGGTCGGGTATTTACTCAACCAGCAAAACTCCGACGGCGGATGGGGTCTGTCGCGACATGCCCCCAATGATAGCTCATCGGTATTTGTCACCGCCCTGGCGATGCGTGCATTGGGGTTTTATCGTGCGACGTTCTTAGGCGTTTCCGCAGTCCTGACCCATGCCCAGAATTTCTTACTGTCGCAACGCGATGCAACGGATTTGTGGGGCGAGCATTTCGAAACCGCGCTGGTATTGATTGCGATTACGCCGCAGGTAACGGATCTCGCTTTGGTGGATACCAGCATCACCGCGCTGGCAGCGGCGCAATCCCCCAGCGGCAGCTGGACCGACGACGTTTACACCACCGCTTTGGCGCTACGCGCGATTCACCTGTATGAAAAGCGCCGGGGTGATGTCACGCCGAACGCCAGCGGCGCCATGAGCGGTTTCGTCCTTAAGGCCGGCAGCACCGAACCCATCGCCGGCGCGACGGTCGCGATCAACGAGATCCCAGGCATCGAAGTGCTGAGCAATGGCGACGGTTATTTCTTGATTTCCGGTCTTCCCGGCAGCAGTTATACGGTAACCGCCGGCAAGAGCGGATTCACCTCAGCCAGTACCATCGCGTCGGTCGAGGCCGGGCAGCTGACCTTGGTCGGTAATCTGGCCCTGGCGCCGGCGGATGAAACCGGATTGGTCAGTGGCAGGATATTCGATGCCGAGGACTTGGCCGCGTTGGCCGGCGCCGTCGTTACCTTAAGCGGTGACGGTACCCACCAGGCGATAACCGATATTCGCGGCGCGTTCGATCTGGGGGCGTTGGCGCCCGGAAGCTATGCAGTGGTGGTCTCCAAAGACGGCTACGCCGACGTTATCGGCAGTGCCACGGTGGTGGGCGGCCAACGGCTCTTCATCAATCAAGGCATGGTCAAATCGGGCGGCGTTCAGGACCCGAACCCCGCCAACATCACCGGTACAGTGGTGGATGCGCAAACCGGCCAGCCGATTGCGGGCGCGACCTTTGATCTAGGCGGCGGCGCGGTTGGCACCAGCGCCACCGATGGACAATTTACGATTGCCAATGTACCGCGCGGCAATTACCACGCGACCCTTGCCGCCAATGGCTATGTGACCCAGTCGTACAGCATCGGCTTTCCACCCGGCGCGCCGGGTAATCTGGGCGTACTGGGTATGTACGCGACCGGCGGCGACACCGCACCGACGACCCTGACGCTATCCGCCCAAGTCGTCGACGGGGTGGTGGGTAACCCCATACCGAATGCCACCGTTCGCCTGGTGGAGACCGATACCAGCCTGATCACCGACGCGGGTGGCAGCGCGATATTCACGGGAATCGCGCTGCAAGACTTTACGTTATCGGTCAGCGCAGCGGGGTTTGTCAGCAAAACGGTAGCCATCCAGGTTGCCGCCTTCGGATCCGCCGAGGTCACGATATCGTTGGCGCCCCCTGGCGACGGTTCGGTGGTGTCAACGCTCCAGGGCACGGTTACGGATATACAAAGTGGGGCACCGATTGCCGATGCTCAGATCACATTAACCGAATTGGGATTGTCGACAACGACGGCGGCGGATGGGTCGTATACGCTCGCCGGCATAGACCAACTGGCGTTCAGTTTTCAGGCGTCCGCCGCGGGATACAACACCTATAGCCAATCCATTGAGCTTGCCGAGCACGGTGGATACCTCCTGAATCCGGCGCTGCAGCCGGTGGCGGCAGTGGGATTTCAAATTCAAACGGTGTCCGCCCATGCGCCACAATGGCCGGCGAACGCGACCGCGCTGTTTACCGCCCATGTCAGCAGCCTGCTCAGTACGGAAAAACAAGCGCTGGTGACAGGAGAGATTATCAATGCCGCGGGCGAGGCGGTGGCGACGGTGACGCCGTATGCCGAAGGGACGACGGTCCCGCAAAGTGAATTTACCTTTGCTTCCCATGAAACCAAGATTCTCACGATCCCATGGGCGACCGGGCAATTTGTACCCGGCTCCTATCGCCTGGTGTTGCGCGTGGTGGAGCCGGGTACGATCTCCCGGGCGGCGCCGCTCGGCCAGATTCTTGCCGAGAACAGCACCTTTACGAGCCTCACCGATACCCAGGCGATCAGCGGCGCATTATCGATCGATCCCCCCATCGTTCAGGCCGGCAGCACCACCCCGGTGCGCCTGATGGCGCTGGTCCGCAATGCCGGTAATGTCGGATTACCCGCGGGCACATTCACCTTAGCTATTGTGAACCCGGACACCGGGGCGACGCTGCATACGGCGGCCACCGCGGCGATAGCGCTCGATGTGGGCACCAATACCTTGCTCGATTTCGGCGACTGGTTACCTGCTGAAGCCGGTAATCTCGATGTGACCGTGGTGCCCGAGGCCCCGGGGATCGCAGGGACGATCGATGGCACGCTACTGATCGGCGACAAGGCCAGCGGTACGTTCAGTGTCGATCAAGATGTGGTGCGCGAAGGAACCCATACGGTGCGGGGATCGATCCATCTGCAAGGGGTCGACACCACCTCCGGTACCGGCACCGATCCGCTATTCGCGCTGGTCCGGGAAGCCGCCGACCGCGCCGGTGCATTCGTGACGCAGGAGGGGATTGCTTGGCACCAGCGTAATCGCTGTTTGGGTTGCCACATCCAGACACAAAGTCAAATGGGCTTGACGACGTCTCTCAATAAGGCGGATATCGACGCGCAAGCGGCAATCACGCTGTACAACGCGATCGCCAGCAGTCAACAAAACGACGGCGGGTTGCGGATTTCGCATTCACGATATACCAAGACTCAGACCACCTTGGGGATCTGGTCGCTGGCCGCGTTCGCGGATAAACAACAGTCCTTCCGCACGCTGTATCGAGCGGCGCGACACCTGCACGATCGTCGCTCGACCGCGAGCGGCGGCCGGGTGTTCTGGCGCTCCGACCATTCATCGAACGGTTGGTGGGTGCCCAATGTCAATCAAACCGCGTTAACCGTCATCGGGATGGCCGACCTGGTGCGCAGCGCCCAGACAATCGACCTTACCCAGGTGGTGGATCACCAACTGGTTGCCTCGCATGCACTCGGCGCCCCATTGGCAGTGGATGCGGAATTCGGTCCTGACGGTCTGCTGTATCTGGCCAAGTACAATGCCGGTCAGGTTGACAAAATAAACGTCCAGACCGGAGAAATAATAACTATTGCCACGGGAATGCCGAGCGGCGTCGTTGGGCTCGCGATCAATGCCGGTGGTACGGTTTATGTATCTAGCAGGAACGGTGAGGTGTTCGAAATCTTGCCGGACAACACCCGCAGGACGTTGGCGAATTTAGGCTCGGGAATAGCTGACATAGAGATCGGCCCGGACGGATTGTTGTATGTTGCTGACGAACCGCGACATCGGATCATAAAGCTGGACGCGAACGGACAAATCGTCGATACGATCACCAGCGGACTGTTCAATCGCCCGGCCGGGTTAACGTTTGATGCCAGTGGGGAACTGGTCGTCGCCAATCTCAATGGTTTCAATCTGCTTGCAATTACACCGGACGGGTCGGTGCGTATTTTCGCCGACGGACTCGCCTACCGGCCTGTTTGGCTGCAGTTTGATGGAAAGGAGCATTTTTACGTACGTTCTACACCCTTCAATAGCAATGGCCAGTTCACCAATGCGGGCATGTATCGAGTGGACGACCAGGGGGTGGCGGAGCGTCTGTTCTCCGGTCCGACATTGCAGGGCATCGCAGTACAGAACGATGTCATTTGGTCGCCCAATGAGACCACCAACCAACTCAACCGGATCGACATCCAACCCCTGGATACCAGTCTATTAGCGACGTTCGAGACGGATCTGGAAGGCGCGGCGCGCTATTTCCTTGGCAATTTCCAGGACAACAGTAGTGACAATACGGTCCACGCCATGCGCTTGATCGGGATGAACGAGTTGCGCACGGTTCTCACCGATCCGGCGCTACTCGCCCAACTCGACGCCGCGGTGAGCGCAGAAGAGACCCTGTTGCGGAGTCGACAGCATACCGACGGCGGCTGGGGCCGGTATGTGACCCAGGCGGCGAGTGATCCGTTGATTACCGCCCTGGTGGGGATCGCGATCGACGGGACCGACCCATCGCCAAATGATCCCTTGGTGCGCCAGACGATCCTATACCTGTTAAACGCGCAACATACCGATGGATCCTGGGGCAACGTCAACAATGGATTGAGCACGCCCCTGGCCTCGACCAGTTTCGTGTTGGCCTATCTGCCCAAGGCCTTGGATCGCCTCGGCGGCATCGACATCGATCTGCACGTTGAAGTACCGGCGAACATACAGTTGAGCAATCCCTCGATCGCACCTACTTCGATAACGCCTACAACCTCAGGAGAGGAATACGTCTGGAATCTGTTGGGGGTAACCAGCGCCGGTCGCAATGTCGACTTCGATCTCACCCTACAAGACATGCAATTGCACGAGCACCGTCCGGTGGCGAGTCAGGCCTTTATCGAGTTTCAAAACTCCTTCGTGCCCAATGAACAGGTTCGGGTACCCATCGAGATTCCGGTGGTGCGCGTTGACAGCGACATGGTATTGGCCGTGGGTACCGACAAATCCATCTACCAGGCGAATGAGCCGGTTGCGATCGACGCTACGGTGACCAATACCGGCCCGACGCTGGCTTCGGGTGAGGTTGCGCTCGCCATACGCGCGGTAGGGGGCGGAGTCAATCTTGTCGAGTTCCCGTCGATACCCGTTACCGATCTGGCGGCCGGCGGCGAGCTGACTTTGGCGACTGACTGGAATACCGGATCGATCCTGGTCGACAACTACGAGGTCTACGGCCGGCTGTATGATACCCAGGGTCGACTGCTGTCCGAAGCGGTCGCGCCGTTTACCGTTGTGTCCCCGGATATTATTGCGACGCTGCGCACCACCACCGATCGGCCGGTGTATCACGTTACCGACACCGCACAGCTCGATAACCTGGTACGCAATCTCACGGTCAACACCATCATCGATGAGGCGGCGCTCGCAGTCACGGTAACGGATCCGGGTGGACAAGGGGTATTCAGCCAAACGATCAACCTGGGACAACTCATGCCCGGCGCATTACGCACGGTGACCCTGCCGTTCAGTTTCCAAGACACGGCATTGGGCGTGTATACCGTGCAAGGGATCCTGCGGGATGTCCGCGCCGACACAGTATTGGCGACCGACCAGGCCCAGTATCTCGTAGAACAAGACCTGGTGCTGTCAATAGGCGGTGATGTGCACGTCACTTGGGATGTGGGGGTGATCGGCGACTCCCAAGTGTGTACCGATCACGTCAGCAACATCAGCACTATCCCGATCGACAACCTGCCGATCCAACAGATCCTGACACGGCTCGACCAGACGCTGGAAATCGACATGGCGCAGTCGAATATCGATCTGGCACCGGGCCATACCGCGACATTGGTTCGCAATGTGGAGACCGGTGATTTAGCCGCCGGTGACTACAGCTGCGTGCTGCAGGCCCAGATCGAAGACCAGTGGGTCACCCTGGATTACGATGTGTTCCGCATCAACGAGCCACCAATCCGTATCGACGCCACCCTGACGCCGGGAGATCGGGGCCGGGTGTTGATCCTGCTCGATGAAGCGTCGCAACAATGTTCGGGCATCACCGAATTAGCGCTCGAATCGGATTTCACCGCCCCGCTCGCCACAGATGCCACTGTGCAAGTCGATTTGTATGGTCCGAACGGCACCCTGCTCGACAGCGAGACGGCGCCGCTGGATAACACCGCCATCGACCTCAATCCCGGTAGCAGTAGCGCCAACTTGGTGATTGATGATCTGAGCGCTAGTCACCTTGCGGTCCACGTAATCCACACCGGCACGGGACAACTTGAGTCAGGCTATCGAGTGACCGCCACGGTCACGCAGAGCACCGGAAATCTCGCGCTCGACAGCACGACGGTTCCGACCGACTGCGCGACGACACTGACGGTGGGCAACGCGTTCGGCGATTTCCGGGTTACCCAGATCACCGCACAACCGGCCGCCAACGATCCCTTGGGCCCGAACCATATTCCGGACTTGAACTTCCAACGCGCCTACCTGGAGCAGTTACTCACCAACGCCGGTTGGTCATACACCATCGTCACCAATGACGAGGACTTCACCCGAGAGCTGCGCACCGGCGGGTATGTCACGTATCTATTACTCTCCGAGCACGTCAAGCTCGATGAGCCGGTACAAAAAGAACTGCGCGAGGCGGTTTACCGCGGAGAAGGCCTGATCGAGGCCGGCAGCCACGATCAGCGCCAAGGCCGCATTGATGAAGCACTGGGTTTGAAGTTCCTAGGCAAACACGCAAACATGCTTGGCGTAAGCCTGACCGATCCTACGCTGCACCCTCCGACAAGCGCCGTATTTGCACTCACAGACAAACAGCTGCGGGCGCAAGTAAAAGGCGCCGTCGCGGCGGGATTCTTTGACGACACCAACGGCATCACCACCGAACCGGCCGTAACAACCTATGCCTACGGCCAGGGCCAGTCGGTGTACGCGGGATTGGACCTGCTCGCCGAGGCCACCCTCGCCAACGACGACCTGAGCATGTATGCGACCTTGTTGCTCCATGCCCTGGAGTACGTGCATCCGGATCTTCTAACGCCACTGGCCGGAGGCGTGTATCCGATTCGACTGATCCTGGTCAACGAAGGTATCGCCACACCGGGACAAGTAATAGTCACCTTGCCGCCCGAGGTGACAGTGGTGGACGCCGGCGGCGGCGTCGTGGACGGTAACGCCCACACCCTCACCTGGGCTTTTGATCTAGCTGAGGCCGAGACTCTCACCTTCAACGCCTGGCTCGGGCTCCCGGCCACACCAGTGCACATCGACGCCTTCGTGCAGTCCGGCGTCGATCCGGACTGGGTCGACCACGTGACCGTCGGGCTCGATATCGCGCCGCAAGTCCTCGCCAGCGTGGATGATGCCTTAAATGCCGTTTTGGCACACAACGACAACACCTACAAGCATGTCGAGAAGTACCTCGAATGGGCGCAACAAGACGTTATCAATAGTGACTTTGAACTCGCACTCGGTGCCTTGGTACGTGCCGCGGACGAATTGATCAAGATCGGCACCGTTGAGAGCGATGCGCTGCGTGTTCTGGTGGCGCAAGCGATTCGCAACGTCTCACAACAGCTGTGACGAACACGACGTGAAGCACAAAGTATGAACAGCACAACCGACACCCAACTGGATCGAGTCCTGGGGCGGCATTTACGGCTGCATCGCTGGGTCTTCAAGACCATTACGACGATCGTCCTGGTCACCTTCGTGACCTTGAATCTGCAGCCGTTGGGCGTCGCCCTGGCACAGACCCCGGACCCGACGCCCGCGCCCAACACGCCACAGAGCGACGAGGCCAAGCTCGCTAAGACCATTCTCAATATTGAACGCAAGCTCGAGAAAATCGAAGACAAGCTGGCCAGGAACGAAGATACCAATAGTGACCTCGGCGAACTCCAGATCCTGAAGGCGGAACTGAATGTCCTGGATCAAAAGGCCCTGGACGGCTTTGCTGCCGTCGAGCAGCATTTGATCGATAAGAACTTGCCGGATGTGATCAAGCAGCGGCATACGGCGGCAGTCGCACAATACGCCCAGGAGATGGCGACCCTTAAGGCCAATCTCGCTGACGTTGAGGCAGCGACCACTGCGGAAGACAAGAAGACCAAAGCCAAAAAAGCCAAAGACCATCTAAAAACCAAAAAGCATAAACGCTCACAACAACCGTTTGATCCCGACCAGCCGTCCAGCTTCCTAATGAAGAAGAAGGACGGCAACGTCCCGAAAACGACCAAGGAGCAGTTCATTCAGTCGGGATTGTTTTCCAATCCTTATCCGAAATATGCTGCCAACGACACCTTTCGCTTCGATGAGCTACCGGGCGCCGGTGATCCAGCGTATGTCGGCGAGACGGCGGAAATCGTCCTGACCCAAGCCATCCATGATAAGGCTAACGAGCTCAATCACGATCCGGTCGCTATCTATCGCTGGGTACTAAACAACATCGAATGGATACCCACCTGGGGCGCGTTTCAAAGCGCCGACCTAACCTTGGGCAGCGAGCGCGGAAACGCGATGGATATTTCGAGTTTACTCATCGCCCTGTTGCGGGCCAGTGGCATTCCGGCGCGCTATGTGCACGGCACCATCGAAGTACCGAAAGACCCGTTTATCAATTGGGTGGGAGACTTTGCTAATGCCGAGGCGGCCATTGAAATGGCGGCCACCGGCGGGATCCCAACCATATCGGTCGTGAGCGGCGGGCAGATTGTCAAGGTACGAGTGGAACACATCTGGGTGGAGGCGGCTATCGATTTTGTGCCTTCGCGCGGGGCCAAGAATCTCTCCGCGGACACCTGGGTATCGTTGGATCCGAGCTACAAGCAGTACGAGTATCTACAGGGACTGGACGCTCTAACCATTTCCGGGATTGACGTCGAACAGCTTGCCCAGGACTTTCTCAATAGCGGCACGGTCAACGAGCAAGAAAGCTGGGTCACCGGCTTTGATCCTGCCATTCTAGAAGCGGCGCACCAACAAGCCCAAACCGCAATCGAAAATTATATCGATAACAACCTTCCCAGCCCGACGGTCGGCGATGTCATCGGCGGGCGGCGGACCATTATTCAGCAGTTCCCGGTGCTGCCCACTGGCCTGGCCAATACGGTGATCGTCAATGGTGCGCGCTATGCGCAACTCCCCACCGCGCTACAGCACCGGATGAGCTTTGCCTTTGCCAAGGACATCTTTGGTGAACTCATTAATCCAATTACTTACCCCTGGGCGACGCTGAATAACCAAAAGATCACGTTATCATTCCGGCCAGCAGCGCAAGCGGATGAAGATGTGTTATTGGCGTTACTTCCAGAGGGCGAGATCACCGACATCTCGCAACTTCCGAGCAGCATCCCCGCCTATCTCATCAACGTCATTCCACAGCTGGCTCTCAATGAGCAGGTCATCAAGCAGGGCAACCCGATGCAGCTCGGCGACGAGTTGTCGATGATGTATCAAACCCGTCATCCCCATGAGGTGCAAGCACCATATGAATACAAAGTGATTGCAGGATCGTATTTGAATATTCCAGTTGTCGGAGGTAGTAGTGGTTCACCCATTCAGCTATCGACATTACAGTCCCGGCTACAAAGCACAAAAGCAATTCTTGAGTCGGGAGATGAAATTCAGATCCAAACATTAAACAGAGAAACAACATTGGGCGACCTTTTCTATACCGGTGGCGTCGGATACTTTGCGCAATATTCCAACTTGACTGCCGTTACCGCGCTTTCGCAGCGTGCCACGCAATATCTCGCTATTGGTTATGGCAGCTATGGTTATGAACCTAACCTAGACGTTTTTTTTGGTATTCCAAGAGCCATCACGCTGGGGGGCGCCGCATTTAATATTCGCGTTGGTGATTACTTAAACACTCGAGATAATGATTCCGTCCAGCGTGTGGACCTGAAACATCAGACCGGAATTATAAGCTCAGTATTAGAACATGCCATACTGGAACAGATGCTCAGTGATCCACAAGACCCAATGAATAGCATAAGTGCAGTTAAAGCTTTGCAAATCGCTGCGAGTCAAGGACAGCGAATTTATCTATTAACCGATGCCAATCGCAGCACTACGTTCCCTGCGTTAAATCTCGATCCCGATACAGAGTTAGAAATCAGTGCCGCCTTGTCTGTCGGCCAGCTCGTTGTCACGCATACGAACCCAATAAGTGTTCCGGGTTGGACGGGGGCAGGATACATAATACTAGATGCAAATACAGGTGTTGGATCGTACAAAATTAGTGGTGGCCAGAATGGAGGTTGGGGTGCGAACGCGATTACAGTTGGATTACTGGGTCTCGTAGTATTTCAAGTTCCCGGTATAGGTTTGTTGGTTTTTTTCTTGATCGCTTTGGTAATTTTTATACTAAACTTAGTTGTTATGCTCGACTCGATTGAATGCGGGGGTGAAATTGGTATAGGTATAGCTTTAGCTCTGTCGTTAGTATCAGTGCTTCCTGTAGGAGCCCAAGGTGCTGTAGCGCTTCGAGCGGCATTATCAAGTTGGATATCAACGAATGGGTATGTGGCTGGTGTATCGGCGGTTTGTTCTCTCGATGTCCCGTAATTATCATGAAGTCCTATCAATGTCCAAACTGCAAGAAGTTAATTCGATTTGGGGAATTCCGTACAAGAATTGTCAACAAAGCACAACCTAAATGGTATGAACCATCGCATAAGCAAGGGAATAGAGAGTGTCCGTATTGTGGAACGTTGCTCAAACTAAGGCTCAAAAAGCCGGCTTACATGTTATTGGCACTTAGTATCGCTTGCGTAGTTGCCAATTATTTCGTATCTGGTGCAAGTAGAATTCTTACTTTCATCTTTGCAATGGTTTTTATGTTCACTGTTTCATACTTTTTAGAGTTTGTTGAGAAAGGCAAGAACACCACTACTTCCTGAAAATGCGTTCGCTGTGCCTCCCATAAATAGGATCGGCTTGTAATCGTTGACTTTTCTCGTCGATGGTTGAAACTGTAGTGGTCCACCGATTCTTTTGACGTGACAATTTGATCTAATTTTGTTTATTTTCTTGAACTTATTTCGTTCTTCCCGGACCCTTCGAACAATAATCAAAGACTGTGGAAAACATGATGGGAACCAAGAATCCGCATCGAATACCACTCCCCAAGTCCTGGAATAAACACGTTCGAGTCGCGATGTTGCACGTCGTTGCGCTCGCCCGGTATGCCACCGCGTATACTCGCGGTTGGGCCTCGAATTGCCTGAATGGTCGTGTACGACTGAACGCCGAGAACGAGAGACTATCACAAGAAATAGCGCTCCTTCGGGAAGAAATTCGAATCAAGGATGCTCGCATGGTTCTGATCACGCGTCACCCCGTTACCCGCCCGTCGAGAGAATGTCCATCTTGGAGCTACGGGCTGTCCGCGGATGGTCACTTCAGCAAACCGCCTATGCGTTTCTGGTGACGGCAGGAACGATCACTTTGTACTGCTAACGGCGTCAATAGTCGCGCAATACAAACATGCTACATCTCGGCGTATATGTCATCCCGAACGTCAGCTTTTCGAAAGCCGATTGGCCGGATTTGGCCGGAAGCCGCGATTAGCTGCACCGCAGCAAATCGCTTCCCGTATTCGGAAACTAAATCTCAGCTTTCGACCCATTCCTGACCTTGGGGTATGTGCCACAAAGCCGACATTCGCATCGCGTTCTAATGTATAAAGCTCTGACAGTGGAGTTCGCATTCGCTGATCGTATAAGCATAAGTGCCATGCACAAACGTTTCGGATTCGATTTATTTGTTGGCTTCCAATTGAGCCTTACACCATTCATTCCTTAGTGAATGTTAAAATCAGGCTGAATCACGGTTGCCGAACTAGTAACGCGATGTCTCAACCACAACGTTCGGTCTATCCATTCACGGGGGAACAAAGTGGAAAACATTAACGATAGGGTTTCTTCTCATTTCTTATTTGTGATCGCGCTGTTGTTATCCGGCTGCGCGGGTGTTGGCGGCGGAGCCGCGTCAATCGATGATCTGCAAAGCAAAGCCAACCAAGGCGACACTAATGCTCAGTTTCAACTTGGAGTTGCTTATGACCAAGGGCAGGGCGTCGCTAAGAACCAAGGCCAGGCGGCAGCGTGGTATCGGAAAGCAGCAGAAAAAGGTCATGCTACGGCACAAAATAGTCTGGGATCTATGTATCAGTACGGGGAGGGCTTGCCACAAGACAATACAGAAGCGGTTCGCTGGTACCAGAAAGCTGCGGATCAAGGTTTTGGTGAGGCCTATACGAACCTCGGGTACATGTACGATGGCGGTCTTGGAGTAACACAAGATAAACAGAAGGCCGTCGAGCTGTATAACAATGGTGCCGAGAAGGGCAGCCTCAATGCTATGCTCAATCTGGGCGTCTCATACTGGAAGGGCGAAGGAGTTTCGAAGGACCTTATCCAAGCCTACAAATGGCTCGACCTCGCGCGCTTTTATACGCAGCGTTCTCCCAACATGCAACTGAAGTGGCGTGTTCGTGGGGTGCTTGATGAAGTGAAGAAGGAAATGACAAGAGAGCAGATCAATAAAGCCCAACAACTAACCAGGGAGTGGGACGCTGCACATCGGGCAAAGTAGATCGGAATAATGGGTGGAAATCAGTCAACGAGACGTGAGGTCTCGTTTATCTAACTGTTGGTGCTCATGAAAAAGTTCTTGGTTATCATTTTCCTGTGTGTAATTTCGTCTGTCAGTTTGGCGCAAGACCATATCTTTGCCCGAGCCTCTGAGATAGCCATCGAAATCGTTGGTGCTCAAGCGCGAATTACGTGTCAACCAGCCAACATTCCTGACGCAACGAGGGCGTCTTTGACTGAGATCTTGGCTAAGATCACCACATCCGGGCTTGCTGATGCCGCTGGTCTAACTCCGCTTAACTATGCGGTGATCGCAGATGACGTTTCTTCGACCAAACGATTTTTAAAAGTTGGTTATCCCATGAAATCCTCAGATGGCACATTACTTCACACCGTTCACACCGCCGCCCTAGTTGGTTCAAAACAAGCTTTGTTGTACCTCCTCTCTATCCAAGTCGATCCCAACACTGTAAACGGGTAATAGGCAACGCCGCTCATGGTTGCCGTTGCTGAGGGTCGGCCAGACATAGCGCGTGTGCTGATCGAAGCAGGCGCCTTGGTTAATACACGCAACAAAGACGGCGGCACTGCCCTCCACTACGCAGTGGGTTGTCGAAACCAACATCTTATTGATGTGCTGCTGGCATCTGGCGCTATTGTAGATTCTAAGGCGCAGGATCTTGCAAGCAGATACAACGTGGAGTTAGAACAGCATGAGCGTAAAACTGATAACGAAATGTGAGGTCTCGTTCACCTAACTTTTAAATGTAAAGAATGATGAAAAAATGGGTTCCTTTCTAGCTGTTACCGCATTCTATAGTGACGATATAGATGCGATATCCAAAAGCATCACATCCTACGCACATGAATACAAGATTCCTGCTGCTATCGAAACAAAGAGTGATACACCGAACCATAAGCGACACGCCCTGGTTTACAAATCTAAAAACGGATGGATCGTCGTGCTATGGCCAGACTATTTCAATGTTCACGATGGCCGACTAGCAAAGTGGGTATCAAAACAAAGAAATCTTTTGGTGTCGACAGTCGGAGTTTATGATGGTGACTACTGGTGCCATCATATGTATAGAAATGGGGAGCAGATCGATTTATTTTGTTCTGTGCCAACATATTGGGCAGAAACTGAAGAAGAGGCTAAATCGAGCGCACAGCGATTGCAGGGTTCGCCTGAACGGGTCGCCAAGGCGGTTGGCGTAAGCGCCTCTGCTATCGAGGGCTACTATACGCACATAAATTTCGAGAAAGAATATTCTAGGGTTCATAGCAACGATGCTACAACCGTCGATAATTTCTGGGTATTTACAGATTTTTGGGAAAAGATAGGTATCGAATACCCGACCGATATTTCCAATTACTCGGTGACCATCGACCTAACAGAGTCATTCTCTAAAGAACTACCTTTAGACAACGAATAGCACCTTTAAAATGTAAAAAAATTTCAAATGGCTTGAGTTCGAGCGCGATGCGCACCAACCCCCCAAAGTGTTGCCCGCTTTTTCCGCCACTCATTCGAAACGTTGATACGAATGTCCGCTTCCTCAAAGTCAATTGTCCGGATTTGGCCGGGAGCTGTCTGACGCGGTGCAACAACGAGACCCAACTTTGCCGTGTTAGCGAACGGCAGCAACGAGTATGGACCGGAAGATTGGCAATTCGAATTGAATGTCTTCTTTCAAGAAATCAGAGTGTTCCTAGGAAGCGGGCGATCGATAACATTCTCTTTATAGTCTCAGTTGTGCCCTAATCGGAAGTCCGGTTCCTTGTTTTGCCGGCACCTGGGTCGATCTCGTATCACCAATCGCGGTGCCCCAATAACGTTCACTTCGAAAGCCTGCTGGTTTAGGATACAGCGGTAGTTCAGCGCCGTGCTGGATATCGACATTCAAGGCTTATCCAGTTCCCGCCGTACCGGCGGTACACGAACTGGATCAGAAGCAGGGTTTTTTGCTTGCACGTCTGTTCAAGAAAAAACACTTCCTCTGATCACCCGAAGGTTTTGGCCTGTAGACACGTGGCTGCCGGAACCGGAACAAATCGCACGCACCAGTGTCCGATGCCATTGAAGCACAGTAGTCATTACCGCCAGCCCCGGCCGGCATTCATACCTAAACTGAAAAATGGGAGACGTTTGGACATGAAACACAAGTTAGCACTTGGCCTTGTATTGGGACTCGTCGCCGCACCGCTGTACGCGGCCGAATACAAGATCGACCCGGGCCACTCATTCGTGGCATTTCGTATACAGCACCTCGGCATGAGTTGGATGTACGGTCAGTTCAATTCGGTTAACGGATCATTCACCTGGGACGCCAAGAACCCGGATTCCGCAAAGATCTTAGTCACGGTTGATCCCGCCAGCGTCGATACCAACCACGCGGAGCGGGACAAGCATTTGAGGGGGGACGACTTCCTCGACGTGAGCCGGCATAGCGCCGCGTCCTTCGAAAGCACCAAGTATACGGGCAGTGAATCCGACGGTGTTCTGGAAGGCAACTTGACGATTCGCGGTGTCACCAAACCTATTAAGATCAATGTGACCCGAGTGGGCGAGGGCAAGGATCCATGGGGCGGGTATCGCGCCGGGTTTCACGGAACTTACATGCTGACGCGGGCCGACTTCGGCAACAACTACAATTTGGGTCCGGCCAGCGAATCCATGGAATTGATGATCAGTATAGAGGGGATCCGGCAGTAAGTATCGGCAGATCCCGATCGGAGGCACCATTGAGGATCCGGAATTCCGGACAGGAGTTTGGCCTTGCAGCCAAACTCCTGCACTGGACCATCGCGCTGATAATCCTGGGTCTGATCTGGCTGGGCTGGTGGATGGTGGGTCTGACCTACTACGATGCGTGGTACAACGACTCCCTCACCATCCACAAATCGCTGGGCATGTTCGTGCTGGCGCTGGCGCTGTTCAAGCTCGTCTGGCTGGTGGTTTCGCCGACGCCGGAACCCCTGTCCTCCCTGAAAGCCTGGGAGCGTACGATCTCCAAAGTAGTCCACTGGACCCTCATCCTGTCCATGTTCCTCATCCCCGTCACCGGCTACTTTATCTCTACCTCTGAGGGTGACGGCATCTCGATCTTCGGCTGGTTCGAGATCCCCGCTCTGTTTACGATCAGCGAAGGCGCCCGCGACCTCGCCATCGACATCCACTACTACATTAGCTACGCCATCCTCGGCGTCGCCATCGTTCATGCCGGGGCCGCCATGAAGCACCAGTTCATCGACAAAGACGACACCCTAAAGCGGATGTTGTGACCCGGAGACAATGGCGTCCGGGTAGGCGAGGATTCGTTGAACTTAAGTGTGATTTTCAATATTTTTTGAGATCAAACGAATGTAAATGGGGTCAGTGCCCATAGACCGCACGCATAAATTTAACTGACCAGGCAAATTCGAACCACACAGAACGTCTGCTGTTGCGAAGTCATAACGTCGCTTGCTCGAAAGTCCGACGTCCGAGTTGGGTCCTTAGAGCTCCAGGCCAAAACCTCCGAAGCCCCGTTGTGCCGGGTCCGCCTCAAGCCAGCTTCCGCTCACGCAGTTGGTGCGCCAGGAAGCTGGCCACGTCCCGACCGGTGGTGCCGCGACCGAATCCACCATCCAGTCCGCACGCGCGGGCGAGTTTATCGGTGACCTGGGTGCCGCCGGCGATCAGCACCAGGCGCTCGCGCACGCCGCGTTTCGCGGCCAGTTCGTGCAGCTGCCGCATGTGCCGCGCATGCACGTCACCGTGGGTGACGATAGTGGAGATCAACACCGCATGGGCTTTTTCCTGCTGTGCCGCGTCGAGCACCTGCGCCACCGGCACCGAGGTGCCCAGCACCCGGCAGTGGAAGCCGTATTTCTCGATACCGCCGTGCTTGATGTCGAGGATCTCGTGCAGTCCCACCGAGTGCTCGTCCTCGCCCACGGTGGCGGCCACCAGGCGGATGTTGCGTGGCCGCACCCAGCCCTCGATCTCCGCTTCCGGCAGCGGCGCGTCAGCGGCCGGCAGTGGCAGGTCGTCGATGCGGATCGCGGCAGCAAGCCGGCCCTTGACCTCGAACACGCTGCCCTCGGCGGGGTGCATCAGACGCCGGCTGATGACCTCGGGGCCGTCCAGCCCCATGCGTTTCGCCATCTCCACGGCCGCGGCCTCGGCGATCTGTGGGCTTTCCGGCACGAACAAGGTGACGCACACGATGCCGTCGCCGTGCTTTTCGACTTCCGGACGCAGCACTCCCTGCGCCCGCTCAGCCAGTGTTTGCCGCAGGCGCGCGTCGACATTGTCCTCGGGGTCCAGCTCGTCGATGTACTGAATCTTGGCCGGATCGCACAAGCTGCAGCCGCCGTAATCGGTGCAGGGCTTGGCCTCGCGTTCGCGGTAGCGGTTGGCACCGAAATGACTGCACACCGGCGCGCCGTATCCGGGCGCGCGGGGAATCACCGTGCCCGCGCCGTCGCCGCCCTGCGGGTCGCGCACGATGCCGTCGCCTTTGCGCTCCGGGTAATGGCCCTGGTCCACGAACTGGCCGGCCGCCACCGCTGCGTAGTAACCGCCGCCTTCAACGATCTCCTCGAGAAACAACACCGCGCGTTCCTTGATTTCGCGCACCTGGCCGTTGAATGCGTCGTCCCGCTTGAGCTGCAGCACGCGCGAGATGCCGTCGCCACCCATCAGCGTCTGGCGCGCGGTGTTTACGCCCGACACATTGTTGTAGTGCCACGGGATGTTGCGCCCTTCATCCGGGGTGATGGTGCTCTGGATGTCGGCGCCGGCAAGCCGTGAGATCAGTGTGTCGAGCACGTGTGTGACGCCGGCCTCGTTGGTGTCGGCCTCGATATAGCGCGTATTCTGCTGGGCGCGAAATTTATAGCCGTCAAACAACTCACGCAGCGCCACCGCGTACGGTAGATCCAGCCGCAGCTTCGGCGCCGGCGGCGCGGTCGGCGGCACCGTGGATAATGCGATCAACTCCGCCGGCATGCCCACCGCCCGCGAGTACGCTGTGTTGATGGCGTGCTGCACCAGCAGCTCCGGGGTGACCTTCCACGCCTCCTTGGCGGTGGCATTGGCGTTGTGCGCGCCGTCGAGCTGCAGCATGTCGGCATCCGCCATGATGGTCTTGGCCTCGGCGGCATCGACGAACGAGCGATGCATATTCACGTCGCGGTACAGTACATTGTACTGTGGATCCTGGTGCGCGCCGTTCATGCCTTCTTCTGCGAACAGCACCGCCACCTCCGGGCCGGCCACGCCGCTGACGTAGGAGTGGAAATTAATCGGTCGCCCCACCTCGTCCTCGATGGCGTCGAGGGCCTTGCGCGTCGCGCGGATCTGCTTGCGGGTGACGGGAATGCCGCCGATGCCTTCCGGGGTGCCCTCAATGAGCCCGTCGATATGCGACTGACCGGTGGTACGTATCACCATGATGTGGTCGGCGCCGTGCCACGCCGCCATGCGCATGCGGCGCAGGTCGTCCTCGAAACGCCCCGATGCGATCTCGGTGGTGATTACCATGTCGCACTGCGGATCGATATCGCCGAAGGCATGGGCGGCCGGCAGCGGCACGCCGCGGTGGAGATTGGCGGAGGTATCGTGATAGACGAACGCACCGATCTGTTGGTTGTCGATGCGGTCGCGCCACACCCAACCCTTACGCCGCGGCCGGTAGCGGTCCAGATCCGCGAGCACCGCTTGCAGGTCGAGCTTTCGGTCCGGGGCCAGCTTCATGGGTCGCCTCGGCGTAACATGTCGGCGAGCTCGTCCCAATGGCGTCCCTCCACTATCGCGCGCCCCGCGTCGCGCACCGGGATGCCCTCTCTCAGCGCCAGTTCCAGCACCAGGCGGCCGGCGCCGTGGGCCAGCAGCCCGCGTTCAACGAACTGCGCCACCAGGGCTTTGGCCTCGATGCTCGAGAATCCCATGCGCAGCAGCACCGAGCGTTCGATCGACGGCGTGGTGTGGGTGCGGGCCTCTTCCACCAGGGGATCGACGATCTTTGCCACCAGCTCCCAGAACCGTGCGTGCAGCGCGTCGTCGGGCAACGCCCGCAAATGCTTGCGGCGCTGCTCAAAGTCGTCGGGTCGTTCCGCGCGCTTCATGCACGAGGTCCTCCACGTAGCGGCGGCTGGTGCGCGTCTCGGTGGCCAGGAAATCGAAGTCGGCTTCGCTGAGTTGATCGTCGTCGCCGAGGGTATCGATGGCGTGTCGAACGTACGATTGTCGAACACCGTCCAGGTCCACGTCCACTACCGCGAGTTGCGATGGGTGCTCGGGAATCACAATACTCGCCCCCGGCCGGCTGTCGCGTGGATCGCCGCGCCGGATGTCGATGCCGAGCCGGCGGGCGAGATTGAGCTGAGCGAGGGGATGCTTGCCGGCGCCGGTGTATTCGGTCTCCTGGACCACGATGATGCGGTCCCGATCCAGCGCCTGCGCGATGACAAACGCCGCAGCCAGCGAGGTGTTGCCGGCCGGTCCGCGTTGCAGGCCTTCGAGCGCCGCCAGCACCTCGGTGATGTAGAACACCTCGCCCTGCGTCACGGTGACGAAGCGATCCATGTAGCGCAAAGCGCGCGCTGCGTTGCGCGGCACGTCCGCGCGGTCCGGCCAGGTCGTAAACGGTATCGAAAACCCGGTGTGGCCGGTGGTGAAGGACTTGCGATTGAAGTCGCGGTCCGACGCCATGTGCAGTCCGGAGAGATCGACGCTCGCGGCCACCATTTGCGTGTCCGACGCGCCGGCCTTTTGCAGCCCGCGCGCGGTGCCGGTGACGTTGCCGCCGCCGGCGTGGGTGGCGATGACGATATCGGGAAATTGCCCGGTTTGCTCCCGCGCTTGTCCGGCGAGCTCAAAACCCAGGGTTTCGACGCCGAGAATCGAATACGGCGTGTACAGCGAGGCGTTGAAGTAGCGGCTCTCCTTGAGCACGCACAGGAACACGTAAAACAATTCCGGTCCCACCGAAAGACGGATGACCTCGGCGCCGTAGGCCTCGCAGGCGCGGGTCTTCTCGGCGATCTCCGGTTGCGCGATAGCGTGGCTGTCGAACGCCTCCTGCACAACGATGCAGCGCAGCCCCGCCTTGGCAGCCTGGGAGGCGACCGCGGCGCCGTAGTTGCCGCTGGTCGCCGCGGCGACCCCTGCATAGCCGCGTTTCTTCGCTTCGTGCACTGACAGCGAGGCGCGGCGATCCTTGAACGAGCCGGACGGGTTGGCTGCTTCATCCTTGAGGAAGATACGGGCGCCCATGCCCGGCGCCGCCACGGCGCGGACCAGTTCGGTAATATTTCCCAGTTCCACCAGCGGGGTGTCGCCGACCGCCGTGCGCCGCTGCACCCGGCGCGCGGTGTCGATATCGTAACCGGTGTCCGTCAGCAGACGGTCATAATCGAACGCCAATGCGCCGGTCTGGTAAGCGGTGTAGTCGATCCCAACGGATGCGCGCATGATGTCCGCGCGCTCGGCCATGATGTTTGCGTAGCTGTCGATCATTTGTATCGGCCCGGATCGCGTAACAGCGCGCGCACCTGTGCGCCGATGCTGGACAGCGCGGGTATCGGCGACCCGAATCCGTGGTCGTAAGCCGGATTCACTTCGCCCAGCACGCCGCCGAGTCGGCGTCCCGCGGGAGTGACGATTTCCGCGGGCTCTCCCACCCGCGCCGGTGCGGCGAGGAACCCCTTTACGCGCATCTCCAACGGCACCTGCTTGGTGTCTGCGGGAATCTGCGGCGCGCGTTGATCCGGGGTGAGCGCGATACGGTGAATCTCCACCCAGGTGTCTTTGGGCACTGTGTCAGTCATGCCGGTGCAGCGCGAGGCGTTGGCGAATCTGCTGCCGCGCGTCCCCGAGTAGCGCCGCCGGCACCGGCAAGCCGGCCGCTGTGTGCAGTCCGGGGGCGGCGTTCAACAGCCGCGGAATCATATTCACCGCCAGCGCGCAGGTGGCCTGACCGCCGGGGATCTCCGGACTTCCGGCGAGGCGCACGTCGGGAGTACCGGAGATTTCGATGCGGTCCCCGGTGTCCACGCCGTCGAGCTTCGGGTGTATCTGCTGGGGATGGAGGAGTTTGATCACCGGTTCGCCGCGGCGGTAGGCGACCGCCTGGTGCAGGCACCCGGCCACCATGCCCGGTTCCACCGTGAGCCAGGGCGTCACGCGCCGCACGGTGGTAATGATGGGCGTGCGCTGTTCGTCGATGTGTTCGATGTCCCAGCCGAGGGTGTCGGCGATCATATGTATCGACTCCGGGAACCCGTAATGACCCACGACGCTGCCATCGTCCAGGCCGCGGACGAATGCCTCGCGGTCGAGCCCCACGCCCTGGCTCGCGAGCACTGTCGGTCCGTAGGGACACAAATCATTGACGCGTTCGGCGGCGATCGAGCGGATTTCGCTGCACACCCCACTGAGCGCAATCACCAGCAGGTCGAGCACGAAGCCCGGATTGATCCCGGTGCCCACGACGCCGACGCCGTGGGCGGTCGCCAGCGCGTGCAACTCATCGGCAAGCGCGGGGGAGCGGTGCGCCGGGTAGGCCATTTCCTCGGCGATCGACACCACGTGGATGCTGCGCCGCAGCAGCGCGGCAATCTCGACGCTGGCCGCGGATAAGCGCGAACAGGTGGCCTGCACGGCGACATGCGGCTCCGCCTCGTCGATCGCGGTGGTCAGATCGGTGTGGATGCCAAGATCGAGATCGCGCTCGAGTCCGATAGCGCGCCCCACATTCATGCCCGCCCGTTCGCTGCGTTTGGCGAACAATCCGGCGAGTTCCAGGCCCGGTTTGTCGAGCACCAGACGCGCGATGCCGCAACCCATCTGTCCGCTGCCGAGGACCAGCACCCGTACCGGATCGACGACGCGAGAGTTGACTGATGTCATGGCTTTGATGATGCGCTATCCGATGGATTGCGGCTGATCAGGGTACCCGATTCTCCGCGCAGGATCGAAACCGCATCACCGAGGGCGCCGATACCGGCGATCCCGCCGCCGTACTCAACGAATTCGACGGCGGCCCGGACCTTCGGCGCCATGGACCCGGGTGCAAATGAAAACCGCGCCGCCTGCCGTGGTGACAAGCGGCGGATCGGCTGCGCCTTCGGCGTACCCCAGTCCCGATACACCGCATCGACGTCGGTGAGCATGAGAAATGCGTGCGCCTGCAAGGTCCGGGCCAGCAGGGAACTGGCGAGGTCCTTGTCGATCACCGCCTCGACGCCGATCAGGCTGCCGTCCGCCCGGCGCAGAACGGGTATGCCGCCGCCCCCGGTGCAGATGACGACCACGTCCTGGTTGATCAGCAGTTCGATCACGCTCATCTCGAGGATGCGTCTGGGAATCGGCGACGGGACCACGCGCCGGTAGTGGGCGCCGTCACGGGCGACGCACCAGCCCCGGTCACGCACCAGCTTGTCGGCTTCTAGTTGCTCGTACACCGGGCCAATCGGCTTAGCGGGATGTTGGAACGCGGGATCGTCGCGATCGACCTCGATCTGCGTAAGCAGCGTTGCGCAGCGACGTTGCCTTGGCAAGCGATTCACGAGCTCCTGCTCGATAAGATAGCCGATCATGCCCTCGGTCTCGGCGTCGAGGATGTCCAGCGGCAACACCGACTCGGGCTGGTAGGCCGCGCCCTGCAAGGCCAGCAGTCCGACCTGTGGGCCGTTGCCATGGGAAATCACCAGCTGGTGATCGCGGGCGATGGGCGCCAGGGCTTCGGCGGCCAGCTCCACGTTGCGCCGCTGGTTATCGGCAGTCAATGCTTGTCCGCGGCGCAGCAGTGCATTTCCCCCGAGTGCGATGACCACGCGCATCGCTCAAGCCCCCAGCGTCGCAACCATAACCGCCTCGATCGTGTGCAAGCGATTTTCGGCCTGATCGAAGACGATGGACGCCGCGGATTCGAAGACCCCGTCGGTCCCCTCCATGGCCTCGAGGCCGTACTTTTGAAAGATCTCTTCGCCGATTCGGGTGTCGCGGTTGTGAAACGCGGGAAGGCAGTGCATGAACTTGACATCCGAATTCCCGGCACGCTGCAACAGCTGTGTATTGACTTGATAGTCCTTGAGCAGCTTTCCGCGGAGCCGGGGTTGCTCGCGACCCGCGAGTTTGGCGGCCTTCAGTTCCTTAGCCAGTTCCAGCAGGCCGCGGATCTCCTCGGGCCCGAAATCCTGGAGTTCTAAAAAGTTGCGGCCTTTGAGATCGATTGTCATTGTTAGTTTCAACCTCGGTGCGATACCGGCTGCGACGCGGCGCTGGTTCAACCGCGATTTAATCCCCTCATTATGTGTGGCATTTTCGAACCCACAGGCCGAAGTGTCAATTTTGCTCGCTGCCGCCGCTTCCGGAGCGCGGCTTGCCCTCGGTGGGCGCGAATCCGGGGGTTTTCGCCATATCGAGTGCTGATTCGCCGCTTAATTAGTGGAAACTTCAGTCGATTGAGTCTATGTGTAATATGGGGAATAGCGAACTCGGACCCTAAATGACCACAAAAAAAATACCAACCACAGACATCGAGGTCGGGATGTACGTCTCGCGGCTGGACCGGCCCTGGAGCGAGACGCCGTTCCTGACCCAGGGGTTTTATGTCAAGAGCGCCGACGAGATACAAAAGCTCAAGGAGAGCTCCCGCTTTGCCTACGTGATGCTGCCTGATGAGGAATACACCCTGCAGAGCGCGCATAAAAAACCGCTCAATCTGGCGACGATCAATGATCTGCTCGGCGCCGCCGATACGAAATCTCTTGTGTCGTCGATTGCCTTATTGGACGAATTGCCGGGCGCCGAGAAGGCGCATGCCGCCATGGAACAGGGGGCCGGGCAGATTTGGGACGCCCTAAGGCAGGGCAGTACTTTGGGCATGGGCGACATCCGCGCGGACGCGCGGATTATGGTCGATAGTATCGCGCGCAATCCCGATGCGTATATGTGGCTGTGCGCAGCCAAGGAATATCAGTCGACGACGTATCAGCGCGCGGTCAAAGTCTCCGCGCTGCTAACCTTATTCGGCAAACAACTGGGACTCGGGAACGATGACCTGCAGATCCTGGCTGTCGGCGGACTTTGCCTGGACGTGGGCAACATCAGACTCCCGGAAGACTTGTTAAACAAGGAAACGCGACTGACGGACGATGAATGGGAGTCGATGAAAACTCACGTGCGGCACGGCATGCAGTTGCTGAAGAAATACTCGGACGCCGACGAAAAACTGCTGTGGATGGTTGCAACCCATCATGAGCGCTACGACGGCAGCGGTTATCTGGCCGGATTGGCGGGCGACCACATTCCGCTGTTTGGGCAGATGGCCGGCATCGTGGACACGTATCTGGCCTCGATTGAGCCCAAGCCCTACGCGCCGGCGATGACCTCCGATGACTCCATCGAGACATTGTTCCGGCAACGCGGCCACCATTTCAAGGCGCCGCTGGTTGATCAATTCATTGCGGCAATCGGCCTTTATCCGACCGGTTCGCTGGTGGAGTTGAGTTCCGGCGAAATCGCCGCGGTGATCGCTCAGAACAGGGAGCAAAGACTGCGTCCTCAGGTCGCGTTGGTTCGCGACGCCCAAAAACAGCCCTCTCCCGGTTACTCCTGGGTCGATCTCGCTGAGCAGAAAAAGGTGGGTGACGGGACAACGCTGAGTGTGGCGAAAGGCCAGCGCGCCGGCCAGTATCCGATCGCGTTGGACAGAGTGCTCGGTTCCCTGACAAGCCACGTCGAAGATAAACCCGTCATCACCCGTGACGATGTCCGCGACCGCATCAAGGAGAAGCCAGTCACCACCCATGACGATGTCCGCGACCGCATCAAGGAGAACCCCCCGGCGCCGGATGTAATACGCGACCTCGAGCGGGAAATTGACCAACTCGTGCCTGTCACTGTGTCGGACATTAAGCGCCTGGCCCCATCCAAACCGAAACGTAAGAAGAAAAAATCCTCGAAAATTGTTGCCGTCGCGGCAGCGGCGCTTGCGGGAATTGCGATCGCCGGTGCCTACATCGGGCACCAGCACCAGCAGTTGCAGAGCTTGACACAGCAGTTGGAAGAATCACGGCAGGCGGTAGCGCAGAAATCCGAGAAGGCACGGCTTGTTGCGGAAGCTGAAGCAAAGCGCCGTGCCGTTGCCGATCTCAAGTCCAAACAGACCCGGCTGGCGGCCGAAGCCGAAGCCCGGCGAAAACAAGTGGAGGCGGAACTCAAAGCAGTGGTAGAGGCGCGGCGCAATGCGAAGCGGGAGGCGGAAGTTTCAGCCACCGCCCAGCGGCAGGCTGAACGGGAGGCGGAGCTCGCGGCGGCAGCCGCGTCGCGGCGACAAGCCGAGCGCGACGCGCAAAATGCGGCAGCCGTGGAGGCGCAGCGGCAAGCGAAGTCGATGCCGGAGGTCGCAGCCACGGATGCTCCCCGGCAACAAGTGGGGTGGGAGTTTAAAGCGGCCTCGGCCGCGGAGTCGGCGCTGCGAGTCGCGCCACAGCCGGAGCTGATAGCGGCTGCCGAGGTCGAGCCGCACACCGGGCCGCAGGCAGAATCCGCCGCCAACGGCGCGACTCGGCATGCCGCAGCGGCGGCCGAGATTGACGCCGCCGTGGATTCCCGGCAGCTGGATGCGTCGCAGCCGGTACCTGTGGCCGCAGCCGAGCCCCACGGGCAAGCGCAGCAGGGGACGGAGTCGCCGGCAGCCGCGGAAGCGAAACGTCAGGCGGAGCGGAATACGAAACTCGCCGCGGCAGCCGAGGCCAGGCGTCGCGCCGAGCGCGAAGCGCTGCAGCCGGGCAAGGTATTCCGCGACCAGTTCGAGGACGGTAGTGAAGGTCCGGAGATGGTGGTCATACCAGCGGGTAGGTTTCGTATGGGTAACCTGCATGGGGGGGGTGATGCCGACGAGAAGCCGGTGCACACGGTGACCTTCGATGAACCGTTCGCGATAGGTCGCTACGAAGTTACGTTTGCAGAATTTGACCGTTACGCGCGCGTTGCCGGGCGGCGTTTACCGAGTTCCAACGGCTGGGATCGCGGCCGTATCCCGGTTGTCAATGTTTCGTGGCAGGACGCGGTGGCGTACGCACGTTGGTTATCCCAGCAGACCGGCCACAGTTATCGCTTACCCACCGAGGCGGAGTGGGAATATGCGGCGCGCGCCGGCACCGAATACAAGTACGCCTGGGGGAACGACATGGAGGGCAATCGGGCAAACTGTAGCGGGTGTCGCAGTGCATGGGACGGCAGGCAGCCGGCTCCGGTGGGCTCATTCGAACCCAACCGGTTCGCCCTCTATGACACCGCGGGCAATGTCTGGGAATGGGTGCAGGATTGCTGGCACCGGTACAACGGCCGTGAAAATTCCCGTGCTTCAGGATGGTCCGAGCTCAGCGGAAAGAGCTGCAGCCGGCGTATGCGCCGCGGAGGTTCCTGGAACGACGAACCGGATTACGTCCGCGTGGCGAACCGCGGCAGAGGCGCGCCCGACTATCGCAGCGTGAACCTGGGATTCCGACTGGCGCGGGACATCGACTGACGTGTAAATCGTCAATGCTTGGGGTCAGGTGATTACGGTGGGTGATTTCCGGCCGGTGCGCTGTTCTATATCAGTGAGCTGTTTGGCGATGGCGATTAAGTCTGCCAGCACGTCCTGGGTGTCCAGGTTCAGCTTGGTTTGATTCGATTCATAGGCCTCCAGATAGATTCGCAGCGTGGCGCCTTCCGTTCCCGTGCCCGACAGCCGGAAGATAATCCGGGCGCTGTCGCTGAAGCCGATGCGAATCCCCTGGTGTTGGCTGACGCTGTGATCGACCGGATCGGTGTACGCAAAATCATCGGCAAGGCTGACTTGGCGACCGCCGAAGGATTGGCCGGGCAACATTTGCATTTGGGCGCGCAAGTGCTCGATGATGCCGTTCGCGGCGTCGATATCCAGGGCCTCATAGTCGTGGCGCGAATAGTAGTTGCGTCCGAACTCCGCCCAGTGCTGGTGAACGATTTCGGCGACCGATTGACCGCGAGCCGCGAGGACGTTCAGCCAGAACAGCACCGCCCACAGCCCGTCCTTTTCGCGAATATGATTGGATCCGGTACCGAAACTTTCTTCGCCGCACAGCGTGGCCATGTCGGCGTCCAGGAGGTTGCCGAAGAACTTCCAACCGGTCGGCGTTTCGTAACACGAAATCCCCAGCTTCGCGGCAACACGATCGACGGCTTGACTGGTAGGCATGGAGCGCGCCACCCCCGTGAGTCCGGCGCGGTATCCGGGCACCAGGTCGGCGTTCGCGGTGAGCATCGCGAGACTGTCGCTGGGGCTGACGAAAACGCCCCGTCCCAGGATCATGTTGCGGTCGCCGTCGCCGTCGGCGGCGGCGCCGAACTGGGGCCCATCGCCTCTGCTCAAGAGTGCTACCAGTTCCTCGGCGTGAGCTAGGTTGGGGTCCGGGTGTCCGCCGCCGAAGTCGGGTAAGGGCTGACCGTTCATCACGCTGCCCGCGGCGGCCCCTAACTCGTCTTCGAGGATGGCGTGCGCATAGGGCCCGGTTATGGCATGCATCGCGTCGAAGCGCATAGTGAACCGATTCGACGTCAACAACTCCCGTATGCGATCGAAGTCAAACAAGGTGCCCATCAGATCGGCGTAGTCCTGCACGGGATCCACAACCTCGACCACCATCGCACCAAGCCGGATTTCGCCCAGTCGTTCCAGGGCGACGTCGTCTCCCTCCAGGATCCGGTAGTGGTCTATCGACTTACTGCGTTCATATACGGCGTCGGTGACTTTCTCCGGCGCCGGGCCGCCGTTGCTTATGTTGTATTTGATTCCGAAGTCGCCGTTGACGCCGCCGGGGTTGTGGCTCGCGGACAAAATGATGCCGCCCGATGCCGAGTATTTGCGGATAACGGCGGAAGCGGCGGGGGTGGACAACAGGCCGTTTAGGCCGACCAGAACGCGGCTGTAGCCGGCCGCGGCCGCCAGCTTGAGTATCGTTTGAGCAGCGATGTCGTTGTAATAGCGCCCGTCACCTCCGAGGACCAACGTTTGCCCGCGACAGCTTCCGAGGGTGTCGAACAGCGCTTGAACGAAGTTTTCCAGGTAGTGGGGTTGTTGAAAGACACTCACCTTCTTGCGCAGCCCGGAGGTGCCCGGCTTCTGATCGGCAAACGGGGTGGTGCTCACTGTGCGGATAGCGGTCATAGTTATCCTCTTACGGTTAAGAGAACCGTTTGTACCGCCGACCTAGTTCGTAATCATTGATGTAGATCAGTCATTTAGTGTTGAACAGGCGCCGATCTTCGGCCGCGACAGATTGTGGAGAGTCAACGAAAACCTACAGCCACCACTTGGCGGTATCGGTGGCGAACGTGTCGGCCTCAGATTCCCCTAGCCCGCATTTCTCACCAGGATCCCGGATGTTGGCGAAGAGACCGGGCGACTGGACGCCGCGCTGGAACGAAACCCATAGCCGTAGCTATGGGTTGAGTGAAGCGCAAGTGCAGGCGTTCGAGATCGAGCGGGTGCCAGGAGTAGTAGCTGGGCGCCTGGTGAGAAATGCGGGCTAGGACCAACGATCGAAGCGCACGTTGCAGACTCCTGCATTGGCGCATATCACGAACCATTGAGTCTCCCAAACAGACGATGGTCGCGACCGGCAAGCGGGCTATCCCGGACCTTCCTGGTGAGTCTACGTACGATATCGCAACACCCGCCCGCGGCGAGGTGAATCCGAGGGGGAAGCGACCTGCTCATCGGCGAAGCGACACCTGCCACCTGTCCGGCGCCAATTCCTGCAAATCGATGTCGACGTCGATAAAGCGATGAATCACGTCCATATTGGTAACTGTATGTGCGCTGGGTTTCAGGGTTAGAAATGAACCCGTGCCCGCCAGCGCCATGGGCACCAGCAGTTGGTCGGCGAGATGTTCGCCTACCGGGACGTCGGCCGCCAGGTAGCGCCGCACCCGGCGCACGAGCCTTTCCGCGACGGTCTCCGCGCGCACGCCGCGTTCACCGAAACCGGCGAACAACTCGCTGATGTGTGCACTGACGGCGTCGACGGTAACCACATTGCCGGGGCCGGTTGCCTGCGTGTCGATACGCAGTTTCAGGTTGTCGCCGACGAGTCCCAAGCGCCGCTCCAGCACCGCGAGTTCGCGCCGCGCAATGTGTTCCGGGAGCTTTGCGACCGTGGCCTCGGCGCGCAGTGCACGCAGTGCGCCCCGGACAGGCAGCACCAGCGGTTTCAATCGAGGCGTCGGTTCGCAGTCCGCCTCGAGCACGCCGCCGCCGGCGGGAAAATATCCCGGTCGGCGAAGACTGGCAGTAAGCTTGGCGCCCATACGCGCAATCAGCGGCAGGAAGGCGCGGTGCAAAAATTCGAAACAAGGCGCCAGCGGATTGTGCGTGCCGCCGATGAGGGTGAGATGGGAGGGTTGCGCTGCCGTGAGCAACGCCGGCAACAGTGTTTGCAGCACCAGCGTCGTACTGCCCGCGGTGCCGATATCAAAGCGATAAGCACCGCCGCGTGTGCAGCCGGGCGCAAAGCTTAGCGTGCGCGATCCAATGGTGTTGCCCGAGACGCTTGCGCCGGTGATTGCCGCGGCCGCCGCAACCGCCGCCACGTGCTGCGGCCGCAACCCGGGTCGCGAACGCGCCGCGCGGATGTTGATGATGTGGAACGGCCGCTCGAAACACATCGATAGACTCAGTGAGGTCCTGAGGATCTGGCCGCCGCCCTCTCCGTGTGATCCGTCAATCGTCAACATGGCCGTGGTGGGGGGGATCGATACGCCGGATATGATACGCCCGGGACGTTTGTCCCGGAAGCAACGCCAGCGCTTATCCGCTAACCGTCACCACGCGCATCCTGGTCTGACAAAGCGGCAGGAATGACGGATGGACAACATGGTCCTCGCTAGGATACTGGCCTAAAAAAAGGGTAGGTCCCCAAACTATAAGGTCGGCGATGTTATCTGGAACACGCATACCGCCCCTGCGACGGCAGAAATCTCCATTGACTCCGCCACAACAGGCGCTATACAGGGCGCTTGTCCGTGCCGTTGGACCGCAAACGTTGGTCATCCTGACCCGGGTCAACCTGGGCCATGTGGTTCAGCGTCCCAGCGACGACGCCAAGTACCGCGCTTACTGGCACCACGTCTGCCGCCAACGGATCGATTTCGTGCTGTGCAGCCCATCCGATTTTACGCCGGTGTTGGCGATCAAGCTGGAAACACGATCGGTGAGGCGGCAACGCCTGGAGCGGGAACGGGCGCACGCGAATGTGCGAGACATTGCGGACGAAGTCCTCACACGGGCCAAGATTCCATTGCTCAGGCTGATGGCGGTAGATAACTATGACTTCGCGCCGGTCATGAAGGAAATCCGCCGCCTCCTGTTGGGCGTGCTGGCGACGGACAAGAACTACAACGTGACGCCGCCGCAGGACACCGAGGAGATATACATCCGGGGTCTGGACGGCGATCTCAACGAGTCTCGGGACAACCCCCCGCCGCCGACAACCATCCCGCGTCCCGGCCGCTGACCGCATCAGCGATAGATGCGTTCGGACGATGTTACTTGCGTCGATGATCGATGCTCATCTCGCCGGCACCGTTCACGGCGAGCAACACCAGGTCGCCGGTGATTGCGATGTTCTTCTGGTTCATAGCTGTCCCTAGCCCGCATTTCTCACCAGGCGCCCAGCTACTATTCTTGTTAAGCACCGAAAAGACTCATACGATAATTCTACGAAGACACATCGTAAATTCGAACA
>CAMYKW010000002.1:31253-167200 GCA_947259175.1 uncultured Gammaproteobacteria bacterium
CTCGACCCATAGCTCGCTATGGGTCTCGCTCCAGGCACAGCACGCAGCCGCACGAGTCCTGCGCCAGCATCCGGGATCCTGGTGAGAAATGCGGGCTAGTTTGATTCAAGAAGGTTTCAGTTCGGCAAAACGCCGTTTTCAGCGCGCAGGTGTCGCTGGCGGCAGATCGAACACCAGGGCCTCCACCGGCGCTTTCAAAGCCGCGAACGTGTTGTGCGTGGCTGCACTGATCGTTGCCCCGTCACCCGCGGACAGGATCTCCCCGGCCAAGGACAAATTACCTGTGATCACGTGTACGTAGACCGTGCGCCCCGGCGCCGTGGACAGCTCGGCATCTTCATCCGGGCGCATTTGCAGTCGATACAGCGCAGCGTCCTGATGCAATTGCAGCGACCCGTCGCGGGCATCGCGCGAAGCGATCAATTGCAGTCCTGAGGCCGGCTGAAAACGCTTCTGCTGGTAGCCCGGCGGCAATCCGGTCTGATCGGGGTGTATCCAGATCTGTAGGAACTCCAGCGGCTCGGAACGGGACGGGTTGTACTCGCTGTGGGTCACACCGGTCCCGGCGGTCATCAACTGAAACTCCCCGGCCGACAGAGTGTCGACGTTGCCCAGGCTGTCCTTGTGTTCGATGCGCCCGCGCTTGACGTAGCTGATAATTTCCATGTCACGATGGGAGTGGGTAGCGAATCCCGCGCCGGGAACCACCCGGTCGTCGTTGATGACCCGCAGCGCCGACACGCCCATGTGCTGCGGATCGTAATATTCGCCGAATGAAAAGCTGTGGCGGCTGTGCAGCCAACCGAGTCGCGTGAGGCCGCGATTCTCACTGTGTCTGATGTCAACCATGTGGCGCCTCCTTATCGTTCAAGTTCGATGGCTGGTGCTACACTCTACTGTTTCATTTTTGTAGGGTAAATAAGCTTTTTATTGCTATTATGTTTCGAATTAGTTGACAATATGCCCCATGGACCGTCTGAAAGGCATGGAAATGTTTGTCCAGGTGGTGGAAGAGGGCAGCTTCACCGCAGCCGCCGACCGCAACGCCGTGTCCCGGGCCGCGGTCAGCAAGCACATCTCGCAGCTGGAGGACCGCCTGGGCGCGCGGTTGCTCAACCGCACCACGCGGCGCCTCAGTCTCACCGACATCGGGCGGGTGTACTACGAGCGTATCAAGGCGACACTCGCCGACATCGAGGAGGCCGAGTCTTGTGCCAGCATCGCCTCCGAAAAAGCGGCCGGCCTGCTGCGGGTTAATGCGCCGATGTCGTTCGGTACGCGGCACCTCGGGCCGGCGATTGCCGCATACTGCAACCACTATCCGCGGGTTCAGATCGAACTCGAACTGAGCGACCGGTTTATCGACGTGGTTGCGGAAGGCTTCGACGTCGTGATTCGTATCGCCGCGCTGGAGGACTCGACACTGATCGCGCGGCGGATCGCACCGTGCCGGCGCGTGGTGTGCGCATCTCCGGACTACCTGCAGCGATATGGCACACCGCAAGTGCCGCAGGACCTGGCGCTGCACCGGTGCCTATTCTATAACAATCTCCCGGTTGCCAACGGCTGGGTGCTCAGCGGGCCGGACGGCATCGAGACTGTGCGTGTCAGTGGGCCGGTGCGGGCCAACAACGGCGACATCCTGCGCGCCGCGGCGGTCGAGGGATTGGGGGTGGCCTTGGAACCCACGTTCATCGTCGGTCCGGATATTGACGCCGGACGACTCAACATTGTGCTTCCGCAGTACCGGCCTCCCGACATCGATGTCTACGCGGTTTATCCGTCGCGGCGGCATCTGTCCGCCAAGGTTCGCACCTTCGTCGAATTCCTCAACCGGCATTTCGGCGAAGAGCCGGCCTGGGATCGAGCGGTCGACGTTATGCGTTAGCGGCGCACCACGGCATCTTAAACTCGGATAATTGCGCCCGTGCGTGAACCTAAGTGGTCACGTGACCACGCTCGAATCGGTGACCATTCGTGAGCACAATGTCGACATCACCGATAAGTATCCAACCAGGCGCTACTACTTCGTTACCGATGCCGAACGAATCGAGTGCCGTGACGCTCTGGAGAGCATTTAAACAGATTTCAACGATTCCGCGATACTCTGCCCACTGTTACAAAGAACCGGTGCTGGTCAGCAATGCGCCGCGTTTAGTGGCGACCACTTCTCCTGCAATGACCTGTGGGGGATTGGGAAGCAGTGCGGAAATATTGTCTTTGACCCAACCGGCCGCCCTTCGATTGGATTCCTCGGCCTTCAGTTTGTCTTTGAAGATACTCACCGAGACAAATTCTCCGCCACCCGCGTCTATGACGTAGTAGGCAACCAGTCCGGGGACCTTGCTGATCAAAGGGACGAAGTTTCTCCTTACCAGTTTCGCAGCTTCGTCCGCATCGGTTACGCCTTCATAACGCCGTATCATTGCATACATGGCTGACCTCCGCCCCGCGATTGATATGTAGGTGACCGCGCACCCGCCGACACTGTACGCCATCCCGGTGTCAATGGAAATTGCGGCCTTGTCCCAGATAGAGTCCTTGTTCAATGAACCGCGATGCTCGATGCCTCGCGGCGCAGCGGATAGCTTTACGATTTATAACCGAGTAGCATAATTGGTGATTACCAACTATCCACGGCGGCCGATACCGTGACGACAAGAACAAAATCCGCGTGTCGAACAGTTTGGGTGCTTATGGTCGTAGGCGGTCTAATCTCGGCATGTGCATCCACGCAATCGGAAAAGCCCACCGTGGGTGCGGAGCAGGACGTCGAGCGGCCGGACTTTTTCTCCTACGCGGACGCTGAGAACGATGAGGTATCCATCAAGGTCGCTCTATCACGGGTCGATGGTGAGGTACGGGGCTCGGGCAGACTGCTGAAAGACGGCCGCCGCACCTTTCTCAGCGTACGCAGTGCGACGCTGTGTACGGATCCCCCCGTGGAGCAAAATGCCATACTGCAGACCGACGCGGAACAGCCGCTGGGGGTGTGGACCCCGACGTGTGTGGAGTTGAACGTGCGTGTGTGGCGGTTTCCATTTACCACCAGGACATTGGTGCTAAGCGAGTGTGAGCCGGACAACACCAAGGTGTGCGACCTGGGGGGCGTCGACACCAGTCCGCGCGGTGCCTGCGTGGCCTTCGACCGGGACACGGTGAAGTGGGAGGACGAGTTCGTGGTCGCGGGAGAAACCGTAATTTTTGTGCCCAAGTTCCAGAAAGACTGCCGCGACGAGCGCTGAGAAAAAGTGGCCGGACTTGGATTCACAATCGGATCGTGAGTCGGCATTCGAGGATAATCGTCTACGCGCGAAGGCTACAGCTCGGCGGCGTCACCCGGATCGGCGCCACCCACGGACTCCTGTTCCGCCCCGAGCGCCGCGGTCAAGCGCACCACTCGCTCGTTCGCCAGGCGCAGCCTTTCGCTCAGGCGCTCGATTAAACGGTGCGCGGCGGTTGGTTGTTCGCTAATCAACTGCACAAACTCCCAACGATCGAGTTGCTCGGCAGTCACGGCACCTTTTGCACGCGCTGAGGCGCTGGGCGGGCGGCGTTCGATGATGCTCATTTCACCCAGAAACTCAACCGGCTTGACGCTGCCCAGCACGATGTGCTCGCCGTTGCGCTCGGTAAATACCTCCACTTCGCCGGTGAGTATGCGGTACACGATATCACTGGATGTCCCCTCGCTCACGATGATGTCGCCATCTTGGAATTCGCGCCACTTCATGGTTCAGTTGCCTCCCTGTTTCCGGGTCAATCGAGAAAACCAAAAAATACTGCAAATCGACGAGAGAGTATATTCGTGGCCTTGATTGATAATCTAATTTCGTACATGGCGGACCGTGCGTGCGTGGCCTGTTGCCGTTCAACGCACGTTGAATCTCGCTCGGGCACGACGGATGAATTTGCGCTAAAACGCGATATTGAGCTGGGCGGGCGGCGCAGTCTGGTGTGCTGCCCAGCGTGGCGCTGCCGACTGTCCGTCGATGGGCTTCAGTTTTTCTCCACCAATTCCGCCCAAGCCTTGTTTGCCTGTTGAATATTCCCAGAGGCGTTTTGCCGCCATTCATCGCGAGCGGTCTTGTTCACTTTCATGTAGAGCTTGCCGTCCACAATGGTCCAGGCCTCTGGATCGGCCTTGACCACCACGCCGCGCCTAACCGCGCCGGCGCAAAGCCCGCCGAATTGCGGCAAGTACCGCTCGGGGTCGGCGGCAAAAAGTTCGCGATGTTTAATATTCGAAAAGTGCCAACGCGCACCGTGCCACTCGAACGCATACGCCTGGTCGCCTTTCACTGCTCTATCCTCGGTGAAATAGGCGACGGTATCGTAGCCGTCGATAGCGATATCGTCAGCCGACTTGTTGACTAAGGATTCGTTGCCTCCCGCACGCGCCAGCGACACCAGGGCCAATGCCGTACAGGTTGCCAACACCATCCATCGCACGAGCACCGCGGGCGGACCAAAGTACCTCATTATCGCTACCCTCCCGATCGACGAAAGCGGCCGCCGAATTTGTTTGCTGGGTTTAAGGTTCCTGTTAGACCGCAACTGAGGCAGTTGATTCCCCGCCACGCAATCCTTGCGGCCAGCCCGGCCCGGCGAGCGTGGGACTATGGCTACACCCACGGTATCGATCTTGGGAATGAGCCATCCGGTGCGTCGGGTTAGAATAGGGTCTGAAATCAGGGCGCGGGTTCCCATCGTACATGATCAGGAGTGTCTATTCCGTCGAGCAAAAGCAACAATGGGGTCGATCCCCGGATTCCGCGTAATGAATGAGAATAAGCTCGAGCGGAAACTTACGGCAATCCTCCACGCCGACGTAGTCGGTTACAGCCGGCTGATGGGGGAAGACGAGGTGGGAACGCACCGCGTTCTCAGTGAGTCCCTGCATGCCATAACCGCGCGCGTCGAGGGCCACGGCGGCAAGGTAAGGAGCCTCGCCGGCGACGCGATTCTGGCTGATTTCCCCAGTGTTATTGAGGCGCTGGCGTGCGCGGTGGATATTCAGCGCGACTTGAAGTCTCGCAACGAGGAAAAAGCGGCGGAACGCAAGTTTGAGATGCGCGTTGGACTCAACGTGGGTGACGTGCTTGTCGACGACCACGACATCTACGGTGACGGAGTCAATGTCGCGGCCCGGCTGCAGGGCATCGCGGAACCCGGCGGTATATGCGTGTCCCACGCCGTGTACGAACAGGTCAAAGGCAAGCTGAAGCTGGGCTACGAATCCCTGGGTGAGCAAAGGGTGAAGAACATCGTCGAGCCGGTGATCGCTTACCGCGTGTTGCTGGACGACCAGCCCGGCATCAGGCGGGCCCCGAGCCCCGGCGCGAGACCCACGCGTTGGCGCTCGGCCACGTTAATGATCGGCGGTGTCGTGATTGTCGCCCTGGCCGCGGTATTCGCGTGGCAGCGTTACCATCCGTCATCCCCCTCTGCGGAAGAAAGCGTTACAGCCGGCCCGGCGGCACCCGCGCAACCTTCGATCGCTGTATTACCGTTCAAGAACTTGAGCGCCGCGGCGGAAGACGAGTATTTCGCCGACGGAATTACCGACGACATCATTACCGACCTTTCCAAATTTCGTGATTTATTCGTCATCGCCAGCAACACCGTATTCACGTACAAGGGCAGGGCGGTGAATGTGCAGGAGGTCAGTCGAGAGCTGGGGGTACGTTACATACTGGAAGGTAGTATACAGAAGACGAGTGGCAAGGTTCGTGTAAACGTTCAGCTAATCGAAGGCGCCACCGGGCACCATCTATGGGCTGAGCGCCTGGTGCGCGGCTACAATGATCTGTTTGCGCTTCAGGACGAGATCGTGAGAACCATTGTCGCGACCATGGCGACAAAAGTCGATACCGTTGAGCGAGAGCGAATCGCGCAAAAGGGAACCGATAATCTCGAGGCGTACGATTTCGTGCTGCGTGGCCGAGAGTATCGTACGCGCGGCAGCCGTGCGGCGAACCTGGAGGCGCAAAAATTATTTACTAAGTCGATTGAACTCGATCCCCGTTATGGTGCCGCCTATGTTGAACTGGCCTGGTGTCACTTCGATTCCGCGGTCCGTGGATGGGCTCAATCTCCCAGCCAGGCCCTCGAGCAGAGCTACAATTTGACGCAAAAGGCCTTGCGTCTTAAGCCATCCGATTACGCGGCCCACGGCCTGCTTGGGTTGGTGCACACCAAATGGATGCAATACGATCTCGCGATCAAACATTTGACGTGGTCGCTCGAACTGAATCCAAACTATGCCGACAGTCATGACGCGATGGGTGCGGCCCGGCTTTACTCGGGGCAGTCACAGGTTGCAATCGAGTCGTTGGAAACTGCGCTTCGCTTTAATCCTAATGCGCGCCCCGACGTTTTCATTCATCTGGCGCTCGCATATTACCTGGGTGGTCGTTACGACGATGCCGTCGCAACGCTTAAACAAAGCCTGGGACGAACGCCGAGCCTACCGGTGCATTACGTAATCCTTGCCGCCGCTCACGCTCAAGCCGGGCACACGGCGGATGCGAAGCAGGCCGCGTACAAAGTCCGCCGGCTCGACCCATTCTTTGAGGTTGAATCATTCGGCACCGCGTTTCGCAATGACGCGGACCGCTCCAGGATTGCCGAGGGCTTGCGTAAAGCGGGGCTCGAGTAAATAGGGCTGGCCGGACTCTGCCCGATCCAGGCGCGCCTGCACGATGAACACGATCTCAATCACGGTTGTCAGTCCGGCGGTCGCCATAGCCGCCTTGCAAGGCTGGCGCTGGATTGATCTTCTCGACTTGTCACCCAAGAACCTAACTCGGTGTGATCAACCGTCAGCAGGCCCGTCGAGGAACTCGGGCCGGAAACTATAACTCCGTGTAAGCCAACTGGTGTTGGCTTCATGCATCGTGCTAAGTTACGCGTCGGTTTTTGGCGGTTGCGCCGTCGCGCCGAAATGCTTGGCCTGTTTTCCTTACGTACTGCGGTTGAACTATTCACCGCGTTCGAAAAATAATTCGAAGTAAGTATGCCGGCACAATGTTTTAAGCGCAGTAACCGCACGCTCGACCGGATTCACCTTTATCTTAATTTTCGTTCGGTTCTACAACATGGGATATTCAATGAATAAGAAGCTGTTTTTTGCCACTGTGGCGCTGCTCGTTGCCGTGGGCACCACCGCCTGCACCAGCACGTACCTCATTCGCGGCGCCGGCGGCACGACGTGTGCGACGGTGGTCCGCAATTTGAACGAGAGCGGCCAGTATCGAAATGTGTATAACGCCTGGCTGTCCGGATATCTGACGCGTTACAACTACGATCGCGAAAGGAAACTGGGCAGCGGTTTTGAGGACCAGGCGCTGATTGACACCGCGCTGATATACTGCCGTCAGAACCCCTTGGCCAATTTCGATAAAGCGGCGGAATACGTCATCCAACAACTCGAGACAAAGAGTTAGCCTGCCGTCAGCGACCGGCCACCAGGCCGGTCGCCGCGCCAGTAGTAGACCCGTCTTCACGACCAGGTGGCCCATTTGCGCTCTTGTACGTGGCCCGAATAATGCCCCAAGGCGCCCTGCTACTATTTCCGTTTTGCAATGAAATGACCCGCAACGTCAATACTACGAACAGACGGCGTAAAACCGTCATATGCTCTACCCAGAAATTGTAGCTGGACTATCACGTGCGTGAGCGGCGCTATGGATCGTTTCGACGCTCGTTTGCGGTTCCCGCCGACGTCGATAAAGACAAGATCAGCGCCCACTTCGACAAAGGGGTGTTGATAGTGAGTATGCCAAAGGTGGAGAAACCGCGCGGCAAGCGGCGCCAGATCACCATAAAATCGCGGTAGAGATCATCGGTAACAGATCTGTTAAGCTAAACATGGAACTGCCCTGTTACCTCCGTCAACTTCGCAATCGGTACGCAGGCCATGCCGTGGCATGGCAGGGCACAGTAACTGCATTCCGACATCCGGCACCGGCCGATTGTTCGTCGTCGCGCTCCGATGTATAGCAACAGGAATAAGCCGATACGCAGACACATATTGTTGTTTAGCTTCGCCTGGTGTCTGGCGGCGTTTGCTCCGGCTTCGTCCGCGGCGGATCTGTTTAGCTATACCATGGTGCAGGACGATGGAACGTTAAAGATTAAGGGGAAAATCGTCCACCTGTTTGGGGTTTATGTGCCGGACACGGGACGCACCTGCCGGACCAATGTGCGGCCGGTGCGTTGTACGTCACGGGCGGCACACGCGCTCGAGTTCAAGATCGGCCCCCGATTCGTGCGGTGTGAACCCACGGCGCAGAATCCCGACGGCAGCCTGGTGGCGCGCTGCTACTTGGAAGAGCAGGATTTGAGTGCCTACCTCCTGGAACGTGGTTGGGCGGTGGCGACCCCCGACGCCCCATTTGCATACACCGCCATGGAGCGGATCGCGCGGTCACGCGGCGTGGGTGTTTGGGGGATTGCACTCGGCGAGCCGTGACCCGGATACGGGCGGCGATGGCCGGTCCGTTGCGCCGGTGTGGCTACGGTTGCCGCGGTACGCCGTTCATGCCGGTTCAGTTCGCGCGTGCATAGCCGCCGGCAGCAACTGCTCGGCGCCGGTGGTTTCGCCCCGCTCCGCCGCCGGTATTCCGGATTTGCGGCGATGCAGGAGTCGATACGCGGCGGGCGTGAACAGTAACGCCAGTGTTACACTGAGCCCGACGCCACCTGCGATCACCACCGCCGGCGGCGGCCAGAAACTCCCACCCGTGAACAAGAGCAACGGCACAAACCCGGTGAGGTAAACTAGGGCACGACCTGATTGGAGGTACGGCAGCCATGCGACACGCGATACTCTTATTAACGGCTTTTTTACCCGTGACGGCGGCGTTGTCCGAAATACCGGACCGAGTACGGCCGATCACCAATGTGCACCACGCCACGCGCCCGGCCGAGTTACACATGCTTGCGCAGCAGGATTCGGCCGCTCCCGCGGCGTCGGAAACCGCGTCCCGGGAGGCGTTCTACAACAGTGACAAGGCGCCGGACTCGATGTTGTACGATAAGCCGCAAAAAGTTATCGACGGCGTGTGGTCGGCGATCGGCGCGACCGCGCCGCGCACCTATGCGAATTCAGGGCACAACAATAATCTGTCGCTCGTGATCACGTCCGACGGCGTGTTGGTGGTCAACGCGGGCGACAGCTATCTGCTGGCCCAGGCACTGCACGATGAGATCAAGAAGATCACCGACCAACCGGTCAGGTATGTGGTGCTGGAGAACGGTCAGGGACACGCCATGCTCGGGTCGGGATATTGGCAGCAGCAGGGGGTGCCGGTGATCGCACATGAAGATGCGGCGCACGAGATCGAAGAGAACGCATTCGCCATACTCGAAAACATGAAACGACAGGCCAAGGAAAAGGCCAAAGGCACAGTCGTGGCCATGCCGGACAAGACCTTCAAGGATACGATGGTGATAGAGCTTGGCGGTGAAAGGATTGAACTGCTGCACCTCGGTCCGACCCACAGCCCGGGGGATATCGTGGTGTGGCTGCCGCAAAAACAGTTGGTGATCGCCGGGGACATGGCGTTTCATCAGCGGCTATTGCCGGTGTTCGAACACACGGATACCGCCGGTTGGCTGGAGACCTGGGACAAGTTCGCCGCGTTGGATGCCAAGTTCGTCATTCCAGGCCACGGTGATCCCACCGACATGGCGACGGTCACGCGCTGGACTAAAGACTACCTGGTCGATCTGCGCGAAAAAGTGGGCGCGGTGATCGACAACGGTGGCTCGCTCAACGAGGCCTACGAGGTTGATCAATCCGCGTATGCGCACCTGCCGACCTTCGAGTTCCTGGCCAAACGCAATGCCGGGCGCGTGTTCCAGAAGATGGAATTCGAGTTTTAGCGCGGTGGGTTTGTCGCAAGGATGTCGTCAGAAAATACATCTTGAATCAATCTAATTGGTCGAAACGTGCCTGACGTGGTGCAGAGTCGGTCTGTGTTCTAAGCTTGAATTACCAGGTCATAGATCAAGCAGGGGGTCAAGTCGTGACGGCGCGGATTTTTGTCATACTACTCGGAATGCTCGTGTGGGGCTGTTCGAATTCATTGTCCTACCGGGAGGGCCAGGATGTTGCCGATAGAATTTACGGATCGATGTCCATGGAGCAGATGCAGGCCCAGGTGGGCAACATTACACGTACCATCGAATCAGAGATCAGTCAGGTTAATGATCAGCAAGACTGGTGGGATGGGTTTTGCGACAGGGGCGAAGAGATCTGGCTCGCGCGAGCTGAGCAAGTCAATACTGCCATGGGTGTGACGATCTACCATCCAGGCACGATCAAGTCGATGTTCAATCAGATGCGGTCTTCATTCAGGGAGTAGATTGCAAACACCATGTGCCATGCGTTAGTTGGACTTCCGGTACAAAATTGCGATTATTACCGGAGCCTCGACAGGCATTGGGCGGGAGTTGGCTTATCGGCTTGTCGAACAGGAAGCATCGTGGCGCAGGCCGCCCGTACGACGTCGCTCCTCGAGGAGGTCGCCGGTGAGTGTGAACGGCGGGGTGCGCGGATAATTGCCGTGCGCACCGACGTCGGCGATCCCGATCAATGCCGGCACCTGATCAAACGGACCGCCAACACGTTCGCACGCATCGATACTCTGGTCAACAGCGCGGGCGTCGGTATGACGGTCCGATTCGATGAGGATTTTTAACTGACCGTGACCTCGATATGTCGAGGTTTTGCCGCTTCCGCCTTGGGAATGGTCAGCTTCAATACGCCGTCTTCGTAGACGGCCTTAACCTTATCCTCCTTTACATCTCCACCCAGGCGCAGGCTCCTGACGTATTTACCGTAACGCCGTTCCTGGCGCACGAGCCGGCCGTCCTTTTTCTCCTGCTCCTCGAACTTGCTCTCGGCATTGATGGTCAACACGCCGTCCTGAATTGAGACGTGTATGTCTTCCTTGGAAACGCCAGGTAACTCGGCGGACACGGTATAGGCTTCATCGGTCTCGCTGACGTCGATGGCCGGCAGTAACGAGCCATTACCAAACCCGCGCCACCGTCCCACCGACGGCCAGTCGTCACGAAAGTCAAAATCCTTGACGATGTCCCACACACTGGGGGTATGTTGCTGCGATCGTGTTAAATCGTTCATAGAATCCTCCAACCAAGAAAAGGAGTTGCGCCAACCAAGCCGGCGTGGGCCATTTCTTGGGCGCGCACCGGCGAGACTGGTGATTAGATGGAGATACGGACCGTCGGTTTCAATTTCTCGACGATGAAATTTTGTATTCGCGAAGATCACCGTAATTAATTGAAGTACGATCGGTTGTGACTTTGCGTGTACACAAGGAGATAAAGCGCTAAATGGGTTAGGGCCTCCGACCAGAGGTGTTAGAATAAAAGTTTCTATTAACGCCACGTACGGAATTTGGACATATTAGGTTGGCGGGAGTGGGCCGCGTTACCGGGCCTGTCGATTGCCAAGATCAAGGTTAAAGTGGATACCGGCGCGCGGACTTCGGCGCTGCACACGTTCAAACTGGAGCCTTACCAGGGCGCCACCGGCCGGCGCATTAGATTCTGGGTCCATCCGCTGCAGAACGATACCGAATACGTGGTTGAGTGCGATACTGAAATCCTGGACCAACGCGTGGTTACCGATTCAGGGGGTCACGCGGAACAGCGCTACGTCATCGAGACACCGATTGTCATTGGCAATCAGCAATGGCCCATCGAGGTCACCCTGACCGACCGCGACACCATGAAGTTTCGCATGTTGCTGGGTCGAAACGCGATCCGCAAAAACTATGTGGTCGATGCATCCGCCTCGTTCATCGCCGGCAAACCAAAGCTTCGAAAAGTCTCATAAGGAGGAAATATGAAAATCGCCGTATTGTCCCGGGGGCCGAAGCTGTACTCGACCCGGCGCCTGGTAGAAGCCGGGGAGCAGCGCGGACACGAAATGAGGGTGGTCAACCCGTTGCGTTGTTACATGAACATCAGCTCCCACAGACCGGAAATTCACTACAAAGGCGCGAAATTAGAGTCGGTTGATGCCGTTATCCCGAGGATTGGCGCGTCGATTACCTTCTATGGTACCGCGGTGCTCAGGCAATTCGAGATGATGGGTGTGTATCCACTGAACGAGTCGGTGGCCATCACCCGGGCGCGGGACAAATTGCGCTCCCTGCAGCTATTGTCGCGCAAGGGGCTGGGATTACCCATCACCGGTTTCGCCCACCACGCAGACGACATCGACGACATGATCTCTCTGGTCGGCGGCGCACCGCTGGTGATCAAGCTGCTGGAAGGCACGCAGGGTAAAGGCGTGGTGCTCACGGAAACCAAACAAGCCGCCGAGAGTGTGATCGATGCGTTCAACGGATTGCGGGCGAACATATTGATTCAGGAGTTCATCAAGGAGGCCGGCGGCAGCGATCTGAGGTGTTTCGTGATCGGCGACAAGGTGGTTGCTACCATGAAGCGCACCGCAAAAGAAGGCGAATTCCGGTCGAATCTGCATCGCGGGGGTTCGGCCGAACTCAGCAAACTGACCCCCGAGGAACGCTCCACGGCGGTGCGCTCCGCCCGGGTCATGGGACTGAACGTGGCCGGCGTTGACATCCTGCGTTCCAACCACGGACCGGTGGTGTTGGAGGTCAACTCATCCCCCGGCCTGGAAGGTATCGAAACCGCCACCGGAAAAGATGTTGCCGCCATGACCATTGCGTTTATAGAGAAAAACGCCAGACCCGGGCGCACCCGCACCAAGGGCAAGGGATAATACGGTTGGTGCGTAACTTTACGATTGCCAAGACGGTTGTCGCGCCCGGTTCGCGGATGACACTGGATGTTCCGGTGACGCATCTTCACACGCATACCCCCATCACCATGCCGGTGCACGTGGTGCACGGTAAGCGGGATGGCCCGCGCCTGTTCGTTTCCGCCGCGGTGCACGGCGACGAGATCAACGGTGTGGAAATTATCCGCCGTTTGTTGCGACGGCCCGATCTCACGAAGATCCGTGGCACGCTGGTCGCGGTGCCGATTGTCAACGTGTTTGGGTTTTTGCAGCATATGCGCTACCTGCCTGACCGGCGTGACCTCAATCGCAGTTTTCCCGGCTCACAACGCGGATCGCTGGCGGCGCGGCTGGCGCACCTGTTCATGTCCGAGATCGTCACCCACTGCACCCATGGCATAGACCTGCACACGGCGGCGGTGCATCGCACCAATCTTCCTCAGATCCGCATCAACATCGACGACCCGGAGTCGAAACGGCTGGCGCGGGCATTCGGCACGCCGGTGATTATCAACGCCGATGTGCGCGAGGGATCGCTGCGTGAGGTGGCGTCGGCAAAGGGTATACCGACCCTGTTGTATGAGGCCGGCGAGGCATTGCGTTTTGACGAGGTGGCGATACGGGCGGGTTTGCGCGGGATCGTCAACGTGATGCGTGAACTGGAGATGCTGCCGCGGAGAAAGACCGGTAAAAAAACGCGCGTGCCGGCGCGCAGCGTCGTGGCTCGGTCCACCTATTGGCTGCGCGCGCCGGAGGCGGGCATACTCCGTGCACTCACCAAGCTGGGTGCGCGGGTCAAGGCCAAAGATGTGCTCGGTGTGGTATCGGATCCATTCGGCGAAAAGGATACCGAGCTTCGCTCCCCGGTGAGCGGTATTGTCATCGGACGATCTATGATCCCCTTGGTCAATGAAGGCGAGGCCTTGTTTCACATCGCCCGTTTCGAGGACATCGATCGCGCCGTGGGACGGGTGGAAAGGTTCCAGTCCGAGCAACAACAGGCCATCGAGTCAGACTCCGATCCCAGTATCGTTTGACGCCCACAGGCTGCCGGCGGGAGCGTGCCTGGCGGGCGGAAACGTAGTCACCGCTGGAATCCTACGTTCGCTACCATCCGTGCGGTCCTTGGGGCAAACTACGCGCTGAGGCATGGATACAGAACTGTTAAGAACATTTCTCGAGGTATCGAGAACGCGGCATTTCGGAAGGGCTGCGGATAACCTGTTCGTCACCCAGTCCGCCGTCAGTGCGCGCATCAAACTGCTCGAGGAGACAGTAGGCGCGCCGCTGTTTCACCGAGCGCGCAACAATATTCAGCTTACCCCGGCGGGACAGAAGTTGGTCCGGCACGCGGAGGGCATCGTCAATCTGTGGAATCGCGCCCGGCAGCAGGTCATAGTCAGCGACGATATCGATGTCTCGCTCAGCGTGAGCGGTGTATCGAGCCTGTGGGATATTTTTCTCCAGGACTGGCTGGAGCGGATTTTGGCGAGCGAACAGCAGATCATGCTGCATGTCGACGTGCAAGGCACCGAACTGCAGCTGCGCATGTTGCGCGACGGCACCCTGGACCTCGGCTTCATGTTCGAGATGCCGAACGAAGTGTCGCTGGCGGTCCGTCAGGTTGCCTGCATTCCGTTGGTGATGGTGGCGGCGCGACCTGGTATCAGTGCACAAGCGGCGCTGGAAGACGGTTACATACTGGTTGATTGGGGCACTTCGTTTGCCAACGCCCATGCACAATACTTCCCGGACATGACGCCGCCGATTCTGCGTGCGGGTCTTGGGCGCATCGCGCATTCGTTGTTAATCAAGCGCGGCGGCGCCGCCTATCTGGCCGAGCCGATGGTGCGTCACAGCGTGGACCGGCAGGAGCTGTTCGCGGTCGAAGATGCCCCGGTGATAGAGCGCGCGGCCTATGCCGTATACGCGGAGCACAACGACCGCAAACCCATCATCGAATCGCTGTTGTCAGCCGAGAACTTGCACTCCTTGCAGGCCGATTGAGCGCCTACTCGTCGTACACCTCGCGCAGCAGGCTTCGCAGTTCGCGTTCCTCCTTCCATTGTTCGATTCGGCGCCACGCCGATATCGGTTTGTCCATGATCAGACCCAACGCGTTCTCTGCATTAATCTCGCCGTCCGCGAACAACTCGTAGTCGGGTTCATCCCAGCTGTCAGTGATTTGGTCGAAGTTCTCAACCATCGTCGCCTCCGTAAAAAGCCCTTGATTGAGTAATAATAAAAATCAGGGCCTTAAATAAGAAACGCATGGGTTAATGTAAAGCGAAATTATTGGGTCATCACGATCAATCCTATCGATTGATCTGGGACGCTCCCAGTCGCTGCGTTCCCCGTAGCCCCGGGTGGGCCCGTTGTCGTTGGAATCTTTTTGATTTCATCGGAGAATAGGGGCAGGCGGTCCGGTAGCCTGCTAAGATAAATTTTCGCCGGAACCCGTCGAGGCCCACTTCAGGAGGATGACATGAAAAATCTTGGTCGTGCCCAAGCGATTGTCGATATATCCCGCCGCAACGCGCTCAAGGCCCTGGGCCTGAGCACCGCCGCGCTGGCGGTGCCCGGTTTGCTGCGCAGCCCGCCGGCGTCGGCGTTGCCCGCTGATCTGATTATGAAACCGGTCCCGCGAACCGGGGAGGAGGTGCCCGCCATCGGCCTCGGCACGCACATGACGTTCGATGTCAAACCGGGGCAGCCGCGCGATCACCTGCGGGAGGTGATGAAAATCTTCTTCGATGGCGGCGGACGGGTGATTGATACCTCGCCGCTGTATGGCCTGGCCGAGGTGAGCATCGGCGATTTCGCCACCGCGTTGGGAATCGCCAATCAGTTGTTTATCGCCGACAAGATCTGGGTCACCGGCGAGTGGCTCGGCGATGACAGTCATGCGCAGCTGCAGTTGCGGCGTTCCATGGAACGGCTGTGGCGCGAGCAGATCGACCTCATGCAGGTGCACAGCCTGGTGAACGCGCGCACCGTCATCCGCACCATGCAGGATTGGAAAAACGACGGAAGAATCCGCTATCTGGGCGCATCCCACCACCTGCCATCGTACTACCACCTGATGGCCCCGTGGGTGGAGAAGGGGGCTCTGGATTTCACCCAGGTGCGCTACTCGATGGCGACCCGCGCCGCTGAGGAACGCGTCCTGCCCGCGGCGCTGGATACCGGCACCGCGGTGATGGTGAACATGCCGTTCGAGAAGGCGCGGCTGTTCCAAATCGTGAAGGGACGCCCGCTCCCAGACTTCGCCGGCGAAATCGGCTGCGAGACCTGGGGACAATTCTTTCTCAAGTGGATCATCTCCCATCCGGCGGTGACCTGCGCGATCCCCGCAACCACCAATCCCAAGCATCAAGCCGACAACATCGGCGCGCTCAAGGGTCCGCTGCCGGACAAGGCGATGCGCGACCGGATGCTGGCGCACATGCAGACGATTCCGGACTTCGACAAGGTGGCCAAGATGCCCGCATACCCGGGTAAGTCGTTTGACGGCGTCGTGAAGCGCGGCCGGCGTAAACCGGATAAGGGTAAACAGCGATAAAACCGCAGCGCGACAACAAGCCAAAAACCGGCCGCAATCGGTGGCGGCCGGGCGCGGGCGTCAAATGAGCGCAGTGGGCGGCACACCACCTGGTTCCGGCGGGCCGGACGCGATGGATGGCGCGTTGGGGCAAGTGTCCAGCGTGGTGCCGGCGCAGTCCTCAACCCTGCTGGAGGGGTTCTGCATCGACAATCCGGTGACCGGCGAAGCGCTGACCGGCTACGAAACTCGGATTCGTGGCTGGGTGGTGGGCAGCCGGTCGCGGGTGTCCACCGTGCAGGTGATCGACCCCAGTCTGCGCCGGGTGGTGAGAGAGTCGCCGGCAAACGAACCCCGGCCCGATGTCGCCGCCCATTATCCCCATGCCGGGCACGCCGGGGACAGCGGATTCCATATTCCCTTCAGCCTGCTGAACCTGCAACCGCAAAGCGAAGTTGAGTTGGTCGCCGTGTTGGACGATGGTTCACGTGCCTCATTGGGCATCGTGTCGTTCCGCCGCCGCGCGCTGGTGACCGGTTACACGCCGCGTTTTCAGCCGCTGATGGTGAGTTGCCTGGGCCGATCCGGCTCCACCTATTTGATGCGGCTGCTCAAACATCATCCGCAGGTCGTGGTTCACGGTGATGCGCCCTACGAGTCACGACTGTGCAAATACTACGTTTATAATCTACTCAAGACGCTCTCGGAGCCCCCTGGTTACCTGACCACCGTATCCGCGGATGAAACCTACGTAGTGAATAGCCATTGGCTCGGCGCGGAACTGCCGCTGGATGTCCCGCAACACCGCCGCTTTCGGCGCGAACATGTCGAGCAGCTGGCGAAATTCTGTCAACATGAAATCGACGCCGTGTACACGAGCGTGTGCGCGGCGCAGCGGCGGGAGCAGCCGGTACCGAGCTTTTACGCGGAAAAGCACGGCGCGGGCCACACACCGCGATTGCTTTGGGAGCTCTATCCCGAGGCCAGGGAGATCGTACTTATCCGGGATTTTCGTGATATGTTCTGTTCCGCGCTCGCGTTCAACCGGCGGCGGGGCGCAGCGGATTTTGGCATGAACGGTGCGCGTTCGGACGAGGAGTTTCTGAACGTTACTCGGGAGCGGGTGATGGGATTGCTCACCAGCGTGCGCAGCCGCGACCAGAAGATATTCATAATGAAGTATGAAGACTTGGTGCAAGATCCGGCGGCAACCGTGGCGTCGGCATTGGCGTACACCGGACTTGACGGGGATGTTGTGCTAGTGGAGAAGCTCCTCAAGGAGGCCCGGGCGGTGGATGATGACACGCATCGAACCAGCGCCTCGGTAAAAAGTTCAATCGGCCGCTGGCGGCAGGACCTGTCGAAGACGTTGGGCAGGAGCTGCGATCGCGCATTCGCGGAGGCGCTCGACGCATTCGGTTACCGGTGAACGGTCAAGTTACGCAACGGTGTTACCGGCCACGTTCACTGACGCGAATCGATCACCCCCGGAAACCCGGTGTGACACCAGGACCTGCGAACGAATTCAATCACAGACTCAATGAGATCAATTGAATTAGCTGCCAATCCTCGTGGCATGATGTTTTTTTCCGTGCCTGAGCGAACTGGCAATGGTCCGGTGATTAACGCCCATATCATCGCTGCCACATGCCGCGGAAATGCGCCGGCCGCCCCACAGTGCCGGTGCTAGATCGACTCGTCACTGCTGTCCGGCGCCACCAATGGGCGCTAATATTGTTTCCGCTGTTGTCGTTTGCCTGGTTGGCCGACGTACTGGTGACCGACAAGGATCTGTCGGCGTTCGATATCATTATGCGGCTGGGAAACTGGACCTCGGAGTTCCAATACCGGGGCGTGCAGCAGATGATCTTGTCGGACTCGCCCCAGGCGCATTACCCGGAGCGGCGTCTTAAATGGGGCGCCGCGCAGCAAGGCCACCGCATCAATTACAACCCCTACGTATTTTCCGGTGTTCCGGATCAGGCGCAAGGCGTCGGCGGAGTGGTCACCAGCCCGTTTCAGTTTTTTATGCCCCTTGATGAGGCGCTGGATTGGACCGCCTGGTTGCGGCTGACTTTGGCTGGATTCTTCATGTACCTGTTGCTGGCCCGGGTGGGTCTGGGGGTCATTCCGGCCTGCCTCGGCGGGGTCCTGTGGGCGTTTAATTTGCATCAGATCGTGTGGCTGCAGTTCCCCCAGCACCTCGCCACACAGCTTTGGATGCCGCTGCTTTTTTACCTGAATTACGCGATCCTGCGCCACGGTTTGTCCCGCGAACGGGTGCTGGGGTTGATCGTCGTCAACATATTTTTCTATACCAGCGGCTATACCCAGATCGTCCTGTACACCTACATCGCGGTGGGACTGTTCAATACCCTGTACCTGGCCTTTGACACCGAGCAGGGCTGGCGGCAAAGAGTTTATACGTGGACGCTGGTGCACCTGTGCTTTGTTGCGGCGGCATTGGTGCTCGTACCCAAGGTGATCGTCGATGCGAACATGATCGCCGACGGAATGCGTTCGGTGCAGACCGAGCGGGCCGGCCTCAAACCCGTCGGCTTTGATCTTGCGACGCTGGCCGAGACTTTGAAGAACGTCCTGCCGAGCATCGGTGATTTCAAGCGGCTTTATGCGCCCAACTATCTGGGTGGGCTGTGGGGCGAAGAGTACTGGGGCCGCCAGGCGTTCGGTAACATCGTCGGCGGCAGCGCGTACTTCGGGGTGCTGCCCCTGGTGCTGTTGCCGCTGTCGGTGTTGGCTCTCGCGGACCGGCGCCGCCGGCCGCTGGTGCTGGGCCTTGGGAGCATCCTGTTGTTTGCGTTCGGCATGGCCCATGGCGATCCCCTGCTGGTGCGCGCGCTCAACATAATTCCCTTCGCCGGGCTCGGGTCCTACGGCCGATTCGTTACCCTTATCCTGATAGCAGCGTGCGCCCTCGCGGCGATTGGTTTGCAGTTTATTGCCGACTCGGTCGCCCGCGGCAAGTCAGTGTGGTTGTGGGCATCGATTGGGCTATTTGCATGCGCGCCGTTCGTCGTCAAATTCATCGATCCCGGCCTGCACTTAAACCGCCTGATCTACCCATGGTCGGTGATTGCCGCAGTTGCCGTGTCAGTCGCGGTATTGTGGCGCACCGGTTTGCGCCGGCACATCGCGCTGTTGTTTCTCGTGGTCGCGACCGTGGATCTTTATGCCGCAACCGCCGGGTTTAATTCCCGTCTGCCGGATGCACGCAATTTCCCTATGACGAAGACCTTGACGAGGTTGGTCGATGATCCCGCACCGTTCCGCGTGGCGGTGCTTGCTCAGCAACAGTTCTATCCACCCAACGTACTGCAGTACTACGGCGTTCCCGAGGTGGGGGGATACTCGACGGTTGCTCCATTGCGTTATTTGAAATTCATCAGGTTTGCGTATGGAGACCACTACATCACCGCGAACGGCATGCTGTTCCTGTTTCACGGCAACCTGGATGTGTTGCGCAGCATGAATGTGAAGTACGTGATCAGCGATCGTGAGCTCGACCACGCCGGAATCACCCAGTTGGATGCGGGACCGGTGCACCGCCTCTATCAATTCAAGGACCCCCTGCCCAGGGCCTATTGCGCCAGCGACGAAATCACATTCATGACTGAGGAGGACGTGCTCCACGGCTTCGCGGCGGCGGCAAGCCGCCACGACCGGCCGGTGGCCAGATTCGGGAACGAGCCCGGGCACCGGGTGCTCACCCCCCAGTGTCGGACAACGGACATAGTGGCGAACCTCAATAATCTTTCGTTCACGGTCACAACGGACAGCGAGACCCGGGTGGTTCTTCCGTACAACCACGCCCCCGGCTGGAGCGCGTACAGCGACACCGGTGAACGGCTCGAACTGGAACCCGCCAACTTTACGTTCATGAGTATTGCCGCGCCCATGGGCACCACCCGCATCACGCTGCAATACGATCAGTCGGACATGCTGTGGTTCTCAGCCGCGCAGATCGCGCTGGGACTGCTGATAATCGTGGTGCTTGGTGTCGGCGGTGTTCGCCGGTCTGAGCACGGGTTGCTGCTTTGCGCGGCGGCGTTGCTGATTCTGGTGAGCCTGTTCGAGATTCCCGGAATTCGCAACGACGCGGTGCCCGAGCGCCCGCCGGCGGAGCGCCATGTAAACCAGTGACGCTGGTGGGGGTGTCGGGCGGGGAATCAGCGCATGTCGGAAAGATGGTCGGCGAGCCGCACTGCCAGCGCCGCGATGGTCAACGAGGGATTTGCGTTACCGGCGATAGGAATCACCGATCCGTCACAGACGTACAGGTTGGCCACGTCCCATACTTTCAGGTCGGAATCCACCACACCGCCGCTTTTCACCGCCGACATTCGCGCGGTGCCCATGAAATGTGCCGCTGCGTACAGGCTGTCGCCGATCCCCGCGTCGTCCTTACTGCCGGTCACCTCATAGGCGGAAGCCGGGAACGCGTTCAGCAGCAGCGAGTTGAAACGTGAAATCGATGCGATGTCTTCATCGCTGATGACCCAATTGACGTTGGCGACCGGGTATCCGAAACGATCTCGTTTCGATGACAGGCTCACTCGGCTGGATTGCGTCGGTGTTTGTTCGGAAATGTAATAAAGATCCGCATAGCGGTAGTAAGCATCGACAGGCAACAGGTAGGAAAGCGCCCAATGAATGGTGTTGGGATTGGTCATCAGTTTGGCGACATCGGGCAGGGAGAGTCGCTTGTTTCGGCTCAAGATCAACGACCTGCGCAGTTTTTCGTATTGATCATCCAGTCCCCGACTCAGGGATGGAAGCAGGTAAACGCAATGATTGGGCAATTGATGAGTCCGCTGCATATCGTCGGTCATGACAACGCCTGCCTTGATGTGCTGCGACAGGGTCAGGTTTACCGATTGATACAAAGATGCGCGTCGGGGTTTGCGCAACCGGATCTGGCCGACGCTCGTCATCGGGTGATCCATCAGATAGCAGCCGACGTGGCCGTGTGCGTTGCCCAGTCCCGCGTCTCCCGCACCCCGCGAATTGAGCAGCAGTCGCGGCGTCTCCAGGGCGCCGGCGCAGACAACGAACTTCCGTGCTTGTACCGACAGGGTTTGACCCTGGTTGTTCTTCACCAGCAATGTTTCGACGGCCGTGCCGTCGCGATTCATGATCAATTCGAGGGCGATCGCGTTATAGACCAGCACCGAATCGGATCGCCGCGGGAGCCACGTAAAAATCTCGTCGTGGAAATTCTTCGGCGGTCGGGTTTGGAGGAAGTATTTGTTGACAAACACCCCCCGATCGAACTCAAAGTCATCGGCGCGAATGCGGGCCGCGTGTGTACGCCCCGGGTCCCGGTAGTATTCGTAGTCCGGCAGATTCAACAGTTCGCTGGCGCGTTGATAGTAGGATTCCAGGTCCTGACGCGCAATCGGCCAAGCGCTGTCGGATATCCACGCCCGGCGGGTGAAGTCGATGTCATCCATGGGTGCGCAAACGCCCCGCCAAGTCTTGCTCGTTCCGCCGATTGCGATGTCCCGGTATGCCGCCAGGCCGAAGTCGCGCCCGGTGGATTGCACGCCCACGTTTTCGCCGTCTCGTTTGTTGCCCGCCTCGATGATCACCAGGCCTCCCGCCGATTTCAGGTAGCTCGAAACGAAACTCCCCCCGCCGATCCCGGTGCCAATGACGCACACATCGCCAACCAGAGTATCCATGACGCTGTGACGATCGAGGTCGATCACCGTCTCGTCGTAGCGGCGCGTCGTCGTGGCCGCATCCGCTTCCAGCAGTGAATGCCACTGCTTTCCCACGTCGCGGATCCCCCGGACGAGATCGAACTCGGGACGGTAATCCAGCTCGGCCATGGCGCGCGCCGCCGTCGCCGTGTAGTCGCTGTTTATATACAGGCGCGGCATACCGTTGAACGCCTGAACACCGCTGGACTCGCCGCGCAACCGTGATAAAAGGCCGGCCTCGTCCAAGGCCCGGCGGTGTGCCCCGCCTTTCGGCCGCAGCCGCCGCAGCATCCCCAGGATCGCAGTGACGCCGGCCGCCACGGGCATCCGCAACAGGCCGCCGAAGATAAAATTTTTCAGCGCATTGTCGTCGAAACCGCGCTTTGATGGCGAGGCGGCCAGATCGACACCGCGGGACGCATCGACCAAACTGCAGTGCGCCTGAAAAAATTCCCGCCACGACACGGTGTCCGGGCCGGATATGATGTAGCGCCGCGTCTGTGGTCCGCCGGCGGCCGTATCCGGCGCCACAGCGAGCGCCTTGAACACCGCCTGGCACACGTCATCGACGTAGACGTAATTGCACACGCCGCTGCCCCCCCGCGGCAGCACCACGCGTTCGCTCTTGCATCCCTCCAGCGCCGTGCGCGTCCAGCTCCCTCCCCAGCCGAATACGATGGTGGGTTGTAACATTACCAGCTCCACCCCGGCCGGTCCCGCACCGCTCGAAAGCACTTTTTCGATCTGCAGTTTGGTATGCGTGTACGGATCGCGATATTTCGCCGTCGGCGAAGCTTCGGTCATCTTGCCCGTCCCGGTTTGGTCGTAAACAGCGATGGTGCTCAGATGCACCAACCGCCGCGCCCCGGTGTTGCGGCACACCGTCAATAGATGTCGTGCTGCATCGAGGTTTCGCAATGGATTGGCGAAGTCGTACGCGAAATGGACTATCGCATCGCAGTGTTCGACCGAGGATGACAGCGATGACAAGTCCGCGATGTCGCACATCCGGTAATCTACGTCAGGCAATGCGCGGGTTGGATGCGGGCGCGACCGAACCAGCGCGGTTACGCGCTGATATTCGCGGCCGTAGCGCTCAATGAAACGGCGGCCTATGAATCCGTCCGCACCGGTGATGACTAAGTTACGTACCTTCATAACGGGTTATCGTGATGTTTATACGTTCCGCGCGTGCTTGGTCTGCTCGTGGCAATCGGCGGTGGTTTCCTTGTGTGTGCCACGGGGAGGGCATCGGAACCGGTATTGATGCACAGGGTATCGTGAACCGCTTGCCGGCGCGTCGGGTTGTGTTTTTGGTTGTTAATCGCTGGTGGACTCCAGTTCTTCTTTTCGCGGTAAGAACAAGTATCCGAAACCCCCGAACAGCGATATTACTGTAGACAAAACCGAGCTCGTGAATGCCAAGACAAACCCATCGGTGCTCGACAGGCCTACGAGCGCAAATATGGCGACCGTAGAACCCTCGCGCAGTCCGATACCGCCAATGGACGTGGGAATCATGATGATGATCATCAACAGCGGGACAAAAAGAAACAAGAAAACAATCGGAACGTCTATCGCCGCCGCGTGGGCGATGGCAATAAACGACACCACACGGACGATCTGGAGTACGAATGACAAGCCCAGGCACGCCGCCAACGCGGGTTTGAAGTGGCGGTAGTCCAGATATGAGCGATGCACGGAAACCAGAATTCGGCCGCCTTTGGTCGTACTCATCGATGGAAATCGCGCAACCAGCAATGTCCACAGCCGGTCCGAAGCGAGTGCGTAGGATCCGGCCAAGGCCAGCAGCGATAAAGTGACAATGGTGATCGTCAGCGTGCTGTCGGGGAGATGCTCCCTGTAGAAAAACAAGGCTATGCTGCCGATCGCCAACAGGGCGAAAAGCCCCAGGACACGGTCCAGGACCACGGAAGACACCGAGTGGGGGCCACTTTTGATCGAGTGATAGAGGTAGTAGCCGCGCACCACGTCGGTCCCTACGCTCGACGGCAGCACCAGGCCCCAGAAAATGCCCACGATGTAGATCGTGAACAGTCGCGGAAAGGAAATATCGAATCGCTTCGCACGGAGTAACACATACCACTTGTACGCCGCCACGACTCGTTCGACCAGCATCAGCAAGAGTGCAACGACAATCCAGAAAATGCTGATGTTGGGGATAATCGCGGCAATTCTTTCCCAATCGACGATAAAAAACAGCGCTGTCAGCAATCCAATGCTGAACACTAATCTGCCGATATAAGTAAGCGTACTTCGGGAGATCACGTTAATCTTCAGGCCGCGTCTTGCACGCGGGATCCCGCCCTTTTATTCGCCGGGCGAATTGGCGCCTTGCGTACCGTTATTCCCGGGTCACACGCCGCGTATCCGTATTGTGCGGCGAGTCGTGATTCCGTCGACGTCGCGGGTTCACTTTCTGTGTCTGAAATAACCGAAACTCTCCGATCTCTGTCTTTTTATGATGTCCCTGTTGTCCCGCCAGCGCCGATAATTGAGGTTGCTTTTTCTTTCTCTTTTCACGATATCCCCACTACCCCGCCACCTTTTGTAATCGGTCAGGATTTCGTTGTTATCCAGACAGTAAACGAGACCGGCTGGGGTAGTTCGGCAGCGCGTATCGGCGAGTGTATCGCCTGGATAGGATACGCACATCGCGACGCTTAAGGTCACGGCCCATTTGTGAAGTCTCATGATGTCTCGCAGTCACCGGCTCGATCAAATTCGCGTGGAACGTGTGCGATCGGCAGTTCCGCTATCGTCGTCAACGGGCCGGCCATTGTGTTGTACACACGGGGTATGATGCGCCTTTCGGCGACCGATAATCAAGTGTGCAATAGTTGAGCACGGCGTGCATTTCCGTTACGCAGGTTGATACGGCGCATGCAAACGGGGTTGCTGCACACCGAAGCCGAATCGTGGGTTGACATACACTCGATGCGCCGGTTCACGGTGACGGGACGAGCGCGCCGTTCACGGGCACTTTATTTCATACAGAAACAGGTCCTCGTCCCCGCTCAGTGAGCCGACAAACTTTGCGATTGATTTGACTGAATACCTGGCGGTCGTCTCTTCGTCGACCCACAGATAACCATGTCCCCATTCACCGTAGGGGTCCATGTGACTGATCAGAATCCGCTGGCGCTCGTCCGGCGACGCACAGCCTCGCTCTACGGCGGCCAGGATGATATGGCGTTGTGACATCAGCCCGTAATCGCGCTCCTTGCCCCAACGGACGTAACCACCGGGCAGGCCGGAGTTCAGGTAGATGAATGGATATTGGGGGGCGAACGCATGCACGACGCTGACCCTGGAATCCTCGTATCCGAGCAGCAGTGTATTGTTGGGATCGTAGCGGCCACGGATATATCGCGCCACTACCGATCCGTAGGAGAAGGTGTGTTTGACTTCGGCGACAACGGCGGGAATGGTCCCCAGGAGATTGGATATCAGGAAAACGGTGACGATTGCGGCTACCGCCGTGGATCGTATTTTCCGGGGGGAGGCCGTCGGCCGCAGGTAGCAATCCATCGCATACCAGACCGTGAACGCTACTGTGGCCTGCCCGATGTGACGCCATTCGTCGAAGCGGTCACTTATCAGTCCTACTGCCACGAGCCCCCCGGCGACCATCAGCCAATAGGCAAGCAGCACCACGCTGTGCCGGGCCAGAATTGCCACCCCGGCAATAAATGCCAGGGCCAACCACCCTTGAAGCGCCGAGTCGATCGCCAGTGAGTCGAGCAGATGCGGCCCGCTCCAGTGCCAGGCGCCGACCTCGGGTGTAAGGAATACGCCTTTTAGAAACATCGCCGCCATCTTCCCGGCGCCGTCCGCGGTGATACGCGTATTGGGTTGCAGGATGCTATCGGCGGGCGGCAACGCGACCAGCCCGCTGATGATTATGGTGATGCTCAGCAAAGCCATCAGCCCATACCGCCCGCCCAGGGCGTCGCGCAGCGAGACATCACGGGTTTGTTGCCGCGCGCCACCGATGTCGAATAGCAACCAACTCGCCCCGATAGCCCCGGCGATGGCGGCGGAGTAGACGCTGGTCAGGGAGGCCAGTGCCAGGCACAGATAGGCCGCCGCCGCTCGGCGTTTCTCAAACGCGAAGAAAAGTGCGAGCGTTAAACAGGCGATGCCGATTGCGTAGTTTCGAGCTATTGTTCCATACTCGTAGAAGATGACGTAAGTGAAAGGCCATAAAAAGCGGAACATGCGCGGAACGCACTCGAGACGCAACAGGTACCATACGGCCGCCGCGGCGAACGCGATGTTCGCAATCTGGAGCACATGGATGCTCGAGATCAGCGATTCAAACAACCAGATCACTACATACCACAGAGGTGGATGACCCTCGTAGTCCATATTGCGGAGCAGGCTCAGCAGGGATTCCGATTCGCGGGCAATCAACCATGCCTGAATCTCATCGCGCCATATTTCGTGATGGCTGATGCTGACGACCAGTGCGAGGATAAAGACTATGGTATAAGCGGATCGCATCGACAGAGCGATCGCGCCGGCTTTACAGGGACGGTCGATCAAAAGCCCCCCACCATGTGTTCAAAAAATTCACTAAAACTGTTCCGGTAATATAGATCCCTGGTCCCCACCCAAATGACTGTGGGAAAGTATACTTCATTGTTGAGACCGAACCGGTCTCGTGGCGCCAAGTCAGATCCGGGGTGCGTGTCGCTCCGGGGTTTGACGGTTTCGACGATCACGCTCGGGCACAAAGCGCCAGGTTCATCAAGATTTTCGTTGACGGGATTCGCCGATATAATAGTCGACGGCGCACCTGTCGCGATAATTAAAACCGTTTAGCAGCGCATTCAATGATGAAATCTTACGTTCACGAAGGGGGTTGCCAATGCGGCGCAGTGCGCTACAGGACTACCCAGCTGCCCAAAAGGGTTCTTGCGTGTCATTGTGCGACCTGTAAAAGAAGGACCGGGTCGGCTTACGGAATCGGTGTGTATTTCGAAGACAACGCCGTGGAGTTCACAGGCGAAATCCTGCAGGGCTATGAATTCCTCTCGGATGAAAGCGGGCGCTGGATTCGCAATGAATTTTGTCCGGCATGCGGGACCACGGTGAGCTGGACCCTGGAGCTACGCCCGGGATTGCGCGCGATCGCCGGAGGCACTTACGACGATCCCAATTGGTTTGAAGTTCAGGCGCACATCTGGACACGTTCGGCGCGGGACGACATGCATTATCCGGATCACATCGAAGTATTCGAAAAAGCACTGCCGCCGATGTAGAAAATTCGCTCCGTCGCGGCAGTTAGTCCGCCGCCGAACACGCGAATCCGCCATCCGCCTCATGTCGGACCGGGCAGACCATTCCCCGTCAGCCGCATTTTTGGTTTCTGCAATTCTTGGCGATCCACTCTTTGGCCTGTTGCGCGGTGTCAAACGGCCCCTTCAAATGGAAGCCGGGCCGGCAAACGCCCCCGATTTGTAGATGGCAGATCCTGGTGCGGCTGTTCCAGCTGACGTAATGTTTTTCTTTGGCCATGGTCGAGTCGTGCGCGTTTTCAATCGGTCTCAAAACGAAGAAACCAGGGTGCCCCTGTTTCTACGGGCGGTTTGGTCTATTTATCGCAGCTTTTCTTTCAAGAATTCGCCGAACAGCATCCAGGACTTACGATCTGCGTCTTCGCGGTAACGTGGGCTGCCGATTACCGTGAACGCGTGGGGGGCGCCGCTGTAGGTCACCATTTGATGTTTGACCCCCGCCTGTTCCAATGTATTGGTCAACGCGGCGAATTGGTCCATGGTGATGGCGGTGTCGGCGCTGCCGTGCATCACCAGGATTTCGCCCCGGGTCTTTGAATAGTCCTGTCCGTCCGGTGTCTTGAGTCCTCCGTGGAAGGTGGCGAAGCCCTTCAAGTCGAGGCCGGAGCGGGCCAGTTCGAGGACCGCGGCGCCACCGAAGCAGTAGCCCATGGCGACGGCGTTGCCGGTATCGGCGCCCCTCGCGGCGGCGGTGTCTAGCGCGCCGTTCATGAGCGCGCGCATTTTCGCGCGGTCTTTGTACAACTCGCCGGTGTGCTGACGCTTGTCCTTAACCTCGGTCGGCCGCACGCCGGCGCCGAACAGGTCTGCGGCAAACACCGCGTAGCCCATGTCGGCGAGCATATGGGCGCGCTTCACCTCGTAATCGGTGAGCCCGTCCCAATCGTGAATCAGCAGCACCAGCGGCGCGTTGTCAGCGGGCGATACGTAATAGCCCTCGTAGGCTTGTCCATCGATGTCATAGGTGACGGTCTCGCCGGTCGCCGCCGCAAGTGCAGCCGGGGACTGCAAAAAGAGTGTGATGAGGGCGGCAAAAATCATACGGTGCATAGGTTTATTCCTCCCAGGTGAACTGCGGCACATTCTACCGCTTAACAACGCGAGTGTCCCGATAGCGGGAAAATGTACAGTACCCAATTCGGGGACACATAGACGAGAGCCACGGTGAGCAACATCAGCACCAGGAATGGCCATGCGCCGGCTACATTCATTGCGAAGGCACACTCGGACGCGGCGGAGCGGGCATCATCGAAACCCACCGTGGAACCATGGAATTCCCGGCAAACGAACCCTACGAGGGCGAGATTGGAAATTTTGTGGATGCCATCACTACCCACCGGGCGCCGGAAGTCGATGGCCGTGAGGGCCTGCGCAAGGTTGAATTGCTTACCGAAGCGGTGGCGCGCGCGGGGTCGTAGCGAGGATCGCCGCGCCGTCGGCCTGTGGCTCCAGATGCGCAGGCCTCGATAGTTCCGTAAATATTTCACAGATCCCGGATGCCACGTTTCACTGTCAACCGGCAGCGCCGCTGGCAAACTACTCACCACTGAACGAAATTCGCGTAATGATCGCCCGACGGCGTTCAATCCGCGGCCAAACAATCAAGATCAATAAAGGAGAGCGCAATGTTTGACACCCTGATACGCATCTACGTGGTTATTGGTCTCGCGGTGATAGGCCTGCGGGGGGTTTTGTACGAGCTGGGCATGGCTCCTTGGGTCGTGATGCTCAGTCTGGTGCTGGCCATCACCGTATTGTACGGCGTCAATCACATGCGCGACGCCGCAGAGTGGCTGCACGGTCGGCTTGGGGCGTACCTGGCAACGCGGCGCACCGCATGATGTGACTTTGGTGTATTGCTCCTTGGTACATTGAGGGTCGATGGCGGTTAGGAAACACCGTCACCGGCCCGCTTTTTCTTGGCGCCACGCGTCGGTGCATTGTTCGCGCCGGCGTCACCCGGTTCACAGGAACATGATGTACGGAAGCAGGGCGCGGCTGATGGCGAACACGTTGTGAAATATCGGCAAGCCCGCGATGCTGAGTACCACCAACGCCATGAGCACCATATTGCCATAACGGTCGTTGAAATAGCGGTATTGCCTGGCGATGCGCCGCGGCAGGAAGTACGGCAGTATGTAATGACCGTCGAGGGCGCCGAGGGGAATCAAGTTGAATAACATTAACAATAGGTTGATCTGGGCGAGAAACACGAAAAAGAATCGCGGCCCGGGGTCCGCAAGTCCGGTGTACCCCATGTGCAGGCCGAGTACGTAGACGTTAATCACGACCACCGCCACTACCAGGTTCATCCCCGGTCCGGCTGCAGACACCAGCAAATCCGCCCAGCGGGAGGTGAAATTTACAGGGTTCGTGGGCACCGGCTTTGCGTATCCGAAGCCGATCAGCATGACCATCAACAGGCCCATGGGATCGATGTGCGCCATCGGGTTAATGGTCAGCCTTCCCGCGCGCTCGGCGGTGTCGTCGCCGAATCTCTTGGCAACATACGCATGCCCGAATTCATGAAAAGACAGGGAGATCACGAGCGCGATCAGGATGAGTAGAAACAAGCCATATTGGCCCTGATTGAGGAGTTGGATCATTCCGTGTCGTTGCCTGGTAAGCAGCGGTTATTATCGGTGAATTGCCCAAATTCTTGAAACCCCGCGCGTGACGAGCGGCGATGGGGCGAGAGTGGAAATTCGGCTAATATAACGCATGCAACCGCGCTTCCTGCGGCCTACTGCACAACACAGGTATACATCATGCACCACTCTATGAAGCTCTGGTTACTCTTCTGCCTGGTACCAGCGGGTTTGTCCGCCGTGCCACAAGCCGCAGCGTTCGGGTTTGAATTCGCCGCCGCCAGCGCGGAGACCTATGGCCTGCCCCACGATATCGTGCTGTCTCCCGATGGCAGTTTGCTTTACGTCGCCGACAACGCAAATGACCGCATCGTGATACTGGAGCCCAGCAGCCTGCGCGAGCTCGGTGTGTTTGGTGTGGACGAAGTCTCCGAGCCGCACGATGTTGCGTTCGACCCCGCCGGGCGATTACTGGTCGCGGACACCGGAAACAGCCGGATCGCCATCTACGCGGTCGATAGTGTGGGTGCGCGGCTGGTGGATTCCCTGTCGGGACGCATACGTCGGCCGGAGGGTGTCGCCGCGCATGCAGACGGCAGGGTGTTCGCAACCGGGGCTGCGTCGGGGAATCTCGTGGTTTACCGGGACGGCCGGGTGGTTGGTGAAGTGGGTGGTTTTTCGTCTCCCCATGACGTGGAGCTTGATTCGTCCGGTGGCGTCTGGGTCGCGGATGCCGCCAATAATCGACTGGTTCGTTTGGATGATGCGCTCAAGATAACGAAGGTCTTGTCCGGTCCCGAATACGGCTTCAGCGGACCCCGTTATCTCGATTTCGACTCCGCGGGACGTCTGTACGTCGCTGACAAGTACAGCCACAGGATCAAAGTCGTGGCCGCCGAGGGTGGATTGATACAGGTGCTTGGCGGTCCGGAGGCGGGAAAAGGGGAGGGCGTCTTTGATCGGCCGGAAGGTGTGGAGATACGCGGTGACGAGATCTGGTTATCCGACACCTATAACAACCGCATCGTGCGCTACAAAATCACGGGTATGCAGTAGCTGATTCAACCGCGAATCACGGGCTAACCGCGCGCGGCGAAACGGTAGCGGGTGTAGGGTGAAAAATCATCGCTGCGTTAGCGAAGACACGGCCAATGTTCAGTGCGATGTTTTCATCGGAGATCAGGGGCCGCCGCGAGTTGGGGGTCAAGCGAGGTCCTGCGGTTTCGGGTTCCCGGCTGTCGATCACACCACTTGCGAGGCCCGGGTGGTTCGCCATCCGCAAGGCTGGTCAAAATTGATCAGATGATCACGAAACGATGCGGCCAAATTTTTCGCTATCCTGGCATCGTCCTGCGGCGCGCCGCTGCGATAGCGAAACATCGCGGTTGTGATCTCGTCCAGCAGGCGCTGGTGGTCCGCCTGGTGCGCCTCATAACCTTCATTGCACTGTGTCCTCATGACCGCCTCTTCGTAGGCGAAGTGCTTCGCATAGCTCGCGTAGAGATTGCCGAGTAGCTCAAGCATTCCCGACTCGCGCTCACCGAGCTGCCGGAGAAGCTCAACTTGCCTGCGATGCTCGGCGTTCAATTTCACGGTCCGTCCGTGAACCGTCTGTTTAGCGTCCCATGTCGTCATCATCAACTCCACTTAAGTTCGAATGTGTCCCGAGAATTCGGCCGGCGGCATCCGTCGGCGCCGGTGGTGTCAAGCACCAGAATCTCTGCACCCGCGTCGTCCCGCGGTCTCGCTCCAAACCCCTTTTCAAGTGGAATTGCTTTATTGGTCCTGGTTCTTATTTGAAGTTAGACGCCATTTCTTATCTTGTCCAGTAGATTTGCCCGCTAAGTTGCTGTGTTTCAGTGGAAAATGTCGCAAGTTCGTTGTAGTTTTGCTGATCTACGCGCTTCGCGGCGCCCCGCTGGCGGCACCCGGTGTGGCGCCAATGCGGCCTTTGGATTTAGTCAGCGGGGCGCCGGATCGGCGCGTCGCGGGTTGGTGTCCATGCCCGTAACACCGGCAAACGGAGCACCGGCCATGGCCGGAATGTCAAACGTTTTCCAGAACGGCGCATCCCGCGGTCTCGATGCCGGACTGGGTGTGGCGTAAACGCACGGCCATTACCTCCACGCCTTGCCGCGCCACCGCCGTGAGGGTTTCGGCGTAGTCCGGATCGATATCCCAGGCGGGTTCGAAGGCGCGACCTTCGGACCGGTTGACCGCGAACACGATCACCCCGCGAAAACCCCGCCTGACCGCTTCGCGCAACAACTCGAGATGCTTGCGTCCGCGTAGGGTAATCGCATCGGGAAAGCGGATGCTGTCACCTTCCAGCAAGGTGGCGTTTTTTACCTCGACATAAGTGTCCCGCGCCCGGCCGCGGGTCAGATGCAGGTCGAACCGGGATCGGGGGAATCCATCGGCAACGAATTGAGGTTCAGTAGCGATGCACTGGTAGCCTGCGAGCGGTGCGATGCGCCCTGCGCCGATCGCCTCGGCAATTACGCCGTTGACACGGCCGGTGTGCACCCCGATCCAACCCTGCCCCATGTCCACGCGTTCCAGCGTCCAGGCGAGCTTGCGTCTGGGGTTGTCGCTGTGGCTGACTTGCGCCTTGGCCCCCGGCGCCCAGCAGCTGGCCATCGAGCCGGTGTTGGGGCAGTGAGCGATGATGCGGCGCCCGTCGTCAAGATCCACGTCGGCGAGAAAGCGTTTATAGCGAGTGAGGATGCGGCCGTCGTACAGTGGAGGGAGGTCCATCTGTTGCTGGTCTGAGTGTTAAACGATCAACCGGCGGCGTACGAGGATAACCGCCAGGTAATAGCTGACGGCCGCATAGATCAGCAACACCCCGAGGTGGAGGCCGGTGTCGACCAGGACTTGATCGGCGACCAACGGCCGCACCAGGGCGACGGCGTGGGTCAAGGGCAGAACCTGAACGAAAGACTGCAGGGCGGCGGGCAGGCTGTCGATGGGATAGAAGACGCCGCATAGTATGAACATTGGGGTGATGAACAGGGTGAAATAATAATTAAAGAAATCATAACTTTTTGAGAATGCGCTCATGACGATGGCGGGGCCGGCAAAACACAGGCCGATTACGAAGGCGATCGGTACTACCAGCACCGCAGCGTAGCTCAACACCGCGCCAAGCAGCGATGCCACCAGCAGGATCGCGGCGGCGCTGATGGTGCTTTTGGTGGCGCACCACAGCATCTCACCAGCGATGATATCGTCTACATCCAGGGGCGTCGCCAGCATCGATCCATAGGTGCGCTGCGGCACCATGCGGGTGTAGACCGAGTACATCCCCTCGAAACTGGCGGTGTTCATGGCCGAAGACGCCACGATTCCGGAAGCCAGAAAGGTGAGATACGGCAGGCCGGCCATATCGCCGATGAACACGCCCAGGCCGAATCCCAGCCCGAGCAGATATAGAAACGGTTCACCGAAGTTGATCAGCAGGCTCGGCGTGATGAGCTTGCGCCACACCAGGATATTGCGGCGCCACACCTTGAGCGCCCTGGGGCGGATACGGGGCACGCGAAGATCCATGATTACTCGCGCAGATCGCGACCGGTGATATTGAGAAACACGTCTTCCAGGTTCGCCGGCCGGTGCAGAAAACTCAGCTCCGGCATGCCTTGCAGCAGCTCGGTCAATGGCCTGGAGTCATGGGTGTAGCAATAGACAGTGTCACCAACGGTTTCCATGCGGCAGTCGGCGTCTTTGCGCAACAAAACCTCGAAGTTGCGATCTGCGCCGCGCAATTCCAACACCTCGGGCTCGACGTGCTCGCGGATCAACGCGGCGGGCGAACCCTGGGCGATGATGGCGCCGTGGTCGATGATGAGCAGGTCGTCGCACAGGCGTTCCGCTTCTTCCATATAGTGCGTGGTCAACAGCAACGTTTTTCCAGACTGCTTCAGGTCGCGCAACCGCGCCCAGATCATGTGGCGCACCTGGGGGTCGAGGCCGGTCGTGGGTTCGTCGAGGACTACGAGATCCGGATCGTTGATGAGCGCCCGGGCGATCGTCAGGCGACGCTTCATGCCGCCGGAGAGTTCATCCACACGCGCGCCGGCGCGGTCGGCGAGGCTTGCGAACGCAAGCAGATCGGTGATGCGCGCGTCCAACCTACGGCCTTCCAGTCCGAAGTAACTGCCGTAGACGCGCAGGTTTTCGGCAATGGTGAAATCCGGATCGAGGTCGTCCTCCTGGGGCACCACGCCGATGCGGGCGCGTACCGCGCTGGCGTGCTGCGGCAAGCGTCTGCCGAATACGTTTAACTCGCCGGCGGTGAGCGGAGATTGTCCGAGGATCATTTTGATGGTTGTCGTCTTGCCGGCCCCGTTGGGACCGAGCAGGCCGAAGCACTGCCCCCTCGGCACGGTGAAGCTGACATGCCGCACCACCTGCTGTTCGCCGAACTGTTTGGTTACTCCGACGGCCTCAATGACGGTCCTCGCGGCCTGGGTATCGATCATGTGCCGGCGACGCTGCGCACTGCTTCCCGGTCTACGCTGGCCTGTTTAATGGCGTCGATGTATGGGGAGCAGGCGCGCTGGTCGCTGACGAATCGATGCGCCTGTTCCAGATCCCATCCCTGGACCCAGCTTAGATAGGCGATTGTTACACCAGGAGCGCGGCCAATCCCGGCGGTGCAATGCACGTACACCCGGTGCCCGGCACCGAGCAGGGCATGCAATTGATCCACCGCGCCACCGAGGCGCCTGCGCAGATCCTGGGGATCAAAGTCCCGGATCGGCCAGCGCACCAGCACCAGGTCCCGGGCTTGATATCGTTTGTACACTGCGTCCCAGTTCAGTCCATGCTGAACGAAATCCTCGTCAGTCTGCAGGTTCAGCACTCCAGTTATGCGCGGTCCGGTGGTTAGCCGGTCGACATCCACCGGGGTGCGTGGACAGGTGCCGATAAACAGCTCGGGTTGAATGCGTGACAGGTTGATCACATTAACGGTGACGGTGAAAACCAAAGCGAGTTAGCATACCAGGGTTCGCTGTGGCGGCACTAGAGCGCCCCGGGGACACCCGTCGGTTGATCACGATCAAGGATTCCCGGTTCGCGGTCGTGGAAAAATCAACTTAATCGAGTAAAGGAGGGATAGTTGCCATGTTCGTTAAACAGCGGAACAGTGATCACCTGGTGGAAGTATTGGAACTTGCGGATCTGTTCAACCCTAACCACAGTGAGGTACTGGGTCGATACCATTACGGCGAGGAGGCCCAAGATCCAGAAAAATTCCCTAAGGCCGATTTGGTCTTTCTGTCCGGCGAGGAGTTGCCGCGGTGTTGGACCGACTCGCACTATCGCGACATCGAGTGGAAACGGTAGATATGCCCGGAACCAACTATCCGCCCCCGGCTTCGTAGACTTCAGTATCCGGGTGAAATGCGACCCACGCGAACCAGTATGCGATAGTCGACGGAATTTCTTTCCCGTGTTCATCAACGATGCGGCCGCTGCGGTTTCGGGCGTCGAATTCAATGGTCAGCAGACGCCCCGCGAAACGGTCATTGACTACCGCCGGTCCCTTGGAAAGTTCGGCAAACGGGTAGACTTTCGCCTGCTCACCGATTTTTAAACCCATCACCATTTCCTTGGGATGGTATTTCGGGTTTTTGTTATTGACTGGGAAGAACACCCTGGACGTTTTCTCGTAACCCACGTACGGGCTGCGGCTGTAATCTCGACGGTGACCGGTGTCGGTTGACAGCACCAGAGTCTTGGGATGTCGCTCGCGCCAGTCGCGCCAACTGGTATGGGTAAGCGCGACCTGACGCAGGCGTGTTCCCCTCATCTTTCCGCTGATGGCCTTGCCCATAATCTGCGACCACAGGGATTCGGTCTCCCGGTCGTAGAGAAGTACATCGCTGTTGTAGAGCAAGCCGGATACGCCAAAACTGTGAATCGTCCCTCCGACCTTAGCCGAAAAAGCCATCCCGGTCCCGCAAAGCGGGCAGAAGCTTACCACTATGGCCTCTTCGCCGAATTTATCATTGACGATTTCATGGTAGTCTAGGATGCGGACCGGATACGCCTTGGCGATACCGTTGCGGTACATGCCCAGTACGCGATCAGCTTCGGCCATGAACGCTGCGCCGTCAACGCGGACAAAATTGGGATTGTCGATGGCCGGGATACCGTCCCGCGGCGGCCCGCCATGATGAATCTGTCCTCGAGGAACCAGGGTGCCGGACAGGTCAAACCCGTTGGTGCGTGCCGCGGCCAGGCCCAATGAGACAGTCACTGCATATAACACCGTCGCGGTGAGTAGATAGGCGGCCGAGCGGCGCCAAATAATTGCCATCGCTTGCGTCTCGGTTGCTTGCATAGTCAATCATGACCCGGGAAGTCGAATGATGCTTACATGGACAGCGATACGTCGCCGGGATTCCCTTGAAGCGGGTGGTCGGGGGCATGCCCCGGGCTCGTGCCGGTCTTGAATTCCCCGCTGTGGGCCGCATAACTAACTAAATAGTATAAGGATTCTCAATAATGGCCGACGATATCCCCAACCCGGAGGCGGTGGAAACCGCAGCCACGGAAACAGGCACCAGTTTAGCGCGTCCATCGGATGTGTTGCCGCGCGTCATTCATCTGCTACCCAACGCCACGCGTCCCTTTTTTCCAGGGCAGGTCATGCCGCTGCTACTCTCGCGGGACCATTGGTCCGAAACCCTCAAGGCGGTTCATGATTCACAGCAGGGCGTTATCGGTGTGGTGCTGAGCAAGGAGGCGGATGGAGACAAGGTGGAGCGTGAAGATTTTTACGCCATGGGTACGGCGTGCCGCTTGCACCAGGTGCAAGTCCGCGATGATAAAATTCACGCAGTGCTGGTCGGTGAACAGCGGTTTGCGATTCAGGATTGGGTCTCGACAGACCGTCCATTTCAAGTGCGCGTACGTTATTTCCCGGAAACGGATTATAAGGATCTTCCGGAGATCAGGGCGTACGTCACCGCTATTATCAATACCATCAAGGAGCTGCTGCCTCTCAATCCGTTGTATGGTGAGGAACTGAAAATATTTCTTCAGAACTACCGCCCCGACGACCCGTCGCACCTCGCGGATTTTGCCGCCAGTCTAACAACTGCATCCGCGCATGAACTACAGGATGTGCTGGAGTCCCTCCACGTTCGACCGCGCTTGGAAAAAGCGCTGGTGTTGCTGAACAAAGAGCTGGAAGTCGCCAAGGCGCAGATGGAGATACGCCAGCATGTGGAGAGCGAATTCCAGTCGCGCCAGCGCGAAATTTTCCTGCGCGAACAACTGAAATTTATTCAAGGGGAGCTGGGCATCTCCAAAGACGATCGCACCGCGGAGCTGGAGAAGTTCAAGCAGCGGATCGAAGAACTTAACGTCCCGGATCACGCCCAAAAGCGCATCGATGAGGAGATGGAAAAACTCGCGGTTCTGGAGATGGGATCGCCGGAATACACGGTGACCCGTAATTATCTTGACTGGTTGACGATCCTGCCTTGGAGCAGCTACACCGATGACCAGCTGGATCTGGATCGCGCCGCGGAGATTCTCGACCGTGACCACGACGGACTGGACGACGTCAAGCAGCGTATCCTGGAGTTTCTCGGTGTCGGGGCGATGAAAGGTGAAGTTGCCGGGTCGATTTTATTGTTTGTGGGCCCGCCGGGGGTCGGCAAGACTTCGTTAGGCCGATCCATCGCCCACGCCCTGGGGCGCAAGTTCTATCGTTTCTCCCTGGGGGGAATGCGGGATGAGGCGGAGATCAAGGGTCATCGGCGTACCTATATCGGCGCCATGCCCGGTAAGTTTGTTCAGGCGCTCAAAGACACCGAGTCCGCCAATCCGGTCATCATGCTGGATGAGATTGACAAGATCGGCGCCTCATTTCGCGGAGATCCCGCATCGGCGTTGCTCGAAGTGTTGGATCCGGAGCAAAACGAAAATTTCCTCGATCACTACCTGGACGTAAGATTCGACCTGTCCAAGGTGTTGTTTATCTGCACCGCCAATCAACTCGACACCATCCCCGGCCCGCTGTTGGACCGGATGGAGACGATTCCGCTGTCTGGTTACCTCGCAGACGAGAAACTGCTCATCGCCAGGAACCACCTGCTCCCGAGGCTGTTGCAGAAGGCCGGTCTCAAGAAGCGGGGACACCTGCGCCTCGATCGGCCCGCCCTCAAGGTGATCATTGATCAGTATGCCCGCGAAGCCGGTGTCCGGCGGCTGGAAAAATTGCTGGGTAAGATCGTGCGGAAGGTGGTAATGAAGATCGTCAAGGGTGAGACGAAATCGGTGCGCATTCGGGCACGCGATGTCGAGGAGTATCTGGGGCTACCGATATTCAGAAAAGACAAACGCATCACCGGTGTCGGTATCGTTACCGGATTGGCATGGACGCCCCTGGGTGGGGCAACTTTGAACATTGAGGCGAGTAAGACTCACACATTTAATCGCGGATTCAAACTCACCGGTCAGCTGGGAGATGTGATGCGGGAGTCGGCTGAAATCGCTTACAGTTTTATCGTCTCGAACGCGGAAAAATTCAGCGCCGACAGTAGATTTTTCGAACACGCATTTATTCACTTGCACGTGCCCGCGGGGGCGACGAGAAAAGACGGTCCCAGCGCTGGAATTACCATGGCCAGTGCCCTGTTGTCCCTGGCGCGAAAACGGGGCGTCAAAAAGAATATTGCGATGACCGGAGAGTTAACCCTTACCGGGCAAGTGTTGCCGGTGGGCGGAATCAAGGAAAAGATTCTCGCAGCCAAACGCGCGGGCATCAGAGAGGTGATTATCCCAGAGGCGAACCGCGGCGACTTCGCGGAGCTGCCCGCAGCCGTCCGCGAAGGTGTGGCCGAGCACTTCGTCGAGAACTACACGGATGTCGCGTTGTTGATATTCTGACATCGGGGCGCACGCTCCGTGGTTTCACGTTTTTTGCATTGGGCGTATGGAAGGCATGTCCATTTGCACAATGAAACGTTACTATTCGCATAAACCGGTTTCACGAAGTTTGCAGCCATGTCTCAATTATTCTTGATTCTCTTTCTTGTTGGTCTGGTTCTGACCCAAATTGTGGATCGCGTCGGTATCTATTATCTCGATACAGTGGGGTTCATTATGATGGGTGTGGCGGCGGTCGCGTATTTCATCACCCTTATCGTCAAAGCACTCAGGAAACGGCCCGATGAGGGTCAGGGGTAAAACTGTGGATCCCATCGACGAAGCCCGATTGGTCCGCGTACCCCGGGTTTTAATATAATAATCGTGGTCACGACCGGATTGTTGCCTATTTCTCGTAACTGATTTCACAAAACGTCGTCACCGCTTTGTCGGCACGGACTATGCCGCGCGACGGAGTAACATTATCGTGTCAAACGGCAGAACATCGATCGGAAATCTCATGCTGGTAGCGGCCATCGCCCTGGGGGCATATTTCGCCTGGACGGAGGGGATGTTCAAGTCGTTTGTCGGCGTTGACACCCAGCACGATGACGTGATCATTTATGTGTCGAACCGTTGTGGCACACCCTGCAACCGGCTGATCGACATCATTCGTCAGCAAAACGTGCGTTTTTACGTATTGAACGTCGATGATGACGAGGAAGTCGCACAAGAACTGCGGGCGAAGCTGGATGCCGTGGGATTTCGTCAAACCATATACCGTTTGCCGGTAGTGGATCTCTACGGCGAGATCCTGCCCATTCCCTCCATCAAAGACGTTAAGCAACGACTACGCTAGTACGGTATGGATTATCCAAATTCGAGAAAGACCAAGGCGTACAAAGACGAACGGTTTTTGAACAGCAGCGATGCGCGTCCGCTGCGTATACTGGCTGAGTATCTGGAGCCGAACAGCCGGTTTGAACATTACAATATCGACGACACCATTGTGTTCATGGGCTCGGCGCGCGTGGTGTCTCGGGAGCAGGCAGAGAAGGCATTGCGGGTGGCGGAAGCGGGGGCGGGCATAACAGATTCAGCCCGCAATCAGCTGCAGCTGTCCAGGTATTACGAGGATGCCAAGGAGCTGGCATATCGTTTGACCATGTGGTCAAAGCAGCTGCCGGATGATCATCGGCGCTTCGTAGTGTGTACCGGCGGCGGTCCGGGAATCATGGAAGCCGCCAACCGGGGCGCATCGCAGGCAAAGGGGCTTAATATCGGACTCTCCATTTCTTTGCCCATGGAAGAGTCGGGTAGTACGCACATTACCCGCGAACTGACGTTTGAGTTCCATTATTTCTTCATGCGTAAATTCTGGTTCGCATATCTCGCCAAGGCAGTGGTGTTTTTCCCCGGTGGATTTGGCACCCTGGACGAGTTGTTCGAAATCTTGACCCTTGTGCAAACGCGTAAGATGAAAAAGCACTTGCCTTGCGTGTTGTTCGGCACCGAGTACTGGGATGAAGTCATCAATTTGGATGCATTGGTGCGGCACGGCAGTATCGATCCCCAGGATCTCGAACTGTTGTACCGCACCGATTCCGTGGACGAGGCTTACGAATTCTTAACGCGCGAACTGGGCGAGTATGGAATTAAGGAACCCGGGGCGACGCTGTGAATCCCGCACGTGCAGATTTTCATAAGGACATCCCTCCGAAGCGCGTGTGGCGGTCTTGACGCAAGTCAACGACCGCAATTGAAAAACTGTCCAAACTGGACCGATCGGCAACATTTGGGAGAGACCCATGACAGCAGGTTCGGTTTGTATTCGTGACGTGGTGATCGCGACGCCGGAGATGTCGATCTTGGAGGTTGCGCGGCTGATGCGGGAGTACCACGTGGGAAGTCTGGTGGTCGTGGACGACAAGGCCGGCAAAAACGTGCCGGTGGGTGTTGTCACCGACCGTGACCTGGTTATTGAAATACTGGCCCAGGAGATCGATGTACGCAGTGTGTCGGTAGGGGACGTGATGAGCCGTGCGCCGCTGACCGTGAACGAGGATGAATCATTGTGGGATGTGATTCGCCGCATGCGTGCTCAGGGGGTGCGACGGGTTCCGGTGGTGGGTGACGACGGAGCGGTGGTCGGAATCATATCGGTGGACGATTTGGTCCAACTGCTCGGCGATGAACTCAACGGCCTTGCCGGCTTGTATGGCAACGAGCAGCGCAAAGAGGCGCATATCCGCACCCGACCATGAACCGACTCCGGCGGAAGCGATGAATACGACTGAAACGCTGCGGGTTAAATCCATCATGAGGCCGTTTCCTCACACCATCCGCCGCGACGCACGGGCGCTGGAAGCCAGTGCGCTGATGAATGAACAGAAAATCCGCCACCTTCCGGTAGTCGATGACACCGGTGTGGTGGGGGTCGTATCGGACCGCGATCTCAAGCTGTTGTTCAGTCTGGTCCGAATCGATCACCGCGTCGAGGACCTGCTGGTGGAGGACGCCTTTATTGAAGATGCATACATTGTGGATGTAGACGCTGCGTTGCAAGACGTGCTGCTGGATATGGCCGACAGGCAACTAGGGTCGGTGCTCGTTACCAGTAACGGCAAGCTCGCCGGGCTATTCACCACGGTAGACGTATGCCGGGCCTTTGGCGAGTACTTGCAGCCGCGATAATCGCTGATAGCAGGCCGCGTTCAGTCGTGCATCGATAACAGGTGCGGATTGCCGCCGACCGCGGCGACATTATTGGACACGGTCCTCTCGGTGCACAATCGTTGCAGGTAGTTGGGTCCGCCGGCCTTGGGTCCGGTGCCCGACAATCCCTCGCCCCCGAAGGGTTGTACGCCCACCACGGCGCCGATGATGTTGCGATTGACGTAGATATTGCCGACCCGGGCGCGCCGGATAATGTAGTCGACGGTCTCCTCGATGCGGCTGTGGATACCCAGGGTAAGCCCGAAACCGGTGTTGTTGATTGCCGCGATCACCTCGTCGAGCTTGTTCGCGTCGAAACGGATCACATGCAAAATGGGTCCGAATACCTCGCGTTCGAGTAATGATAAGGCATCGATTTCGAACAGTTGCGGCGCAAAATAAGTGCCGAGATCGGCCGCGGCCGGTAATTCACAGCGATACAAGAGCGTGCCGTGGTTGGACAGGAAGCTCGCGTGTTTTCGTAGCGCGGATTGCGCATCCGCGTCGATGACCGGTCCGACATCGGTGCTCAACAGCGCCGGATCACCGATCGATAATTCGGCCATCGCTCCGCGCAGCATCTCGATGACCCGCGGCGCTACGTCCTGTTGGACAAACATCACCCGCAACGCTGAACAACGCTGGCCGGCGCTGTTGAAGGCGGACTGTAGAACATCCGCAACCACCTGTTCGGTGAGCGCGGAACTGTCTACGATCATCGCATTTTGGCCGCCGGTCTCGGCGATCAGCGGCGCGATGGGCCCTTGCTTGTCGGCCAAGGCGCGCTGGATTGCCTTTGCAGTGTCTGTCGATCCGGTAAACTCGACACCGGCGATGCCGGGATGAGCCACCAGACGCGCGCCGATACGGCCGTGTCCGGGCAACAATTGCAGCGCTTCATTGGGGATTCCCGCGCGGTGCATCAAGTCCATCGCGTAATAAGCAACCAGCGGCGTTTGTTCCGCGGGTTTGGCGATCACACTGTTGCCCGCGGCCAGGGCGGCGGTGATTTGACCGAGATATATGGCCAATGGAAAGTTCCACGGGCTGATGCAGGCGAATACGCCGCGGCCGTGGAGAGATAGCTCATTGGACTCCCCGCTCGGCCCGGCCAGGCTCTGTGGCGCCCGCAGTTGCCGGCGGGCCATCGAGGCGTAGTAACGGCAGTAGTCCACCGCCTCGCGGACTTCGGCCAGTGCGTCGGGCAGGGACTTGCCCGCCTCGCGCACGCACAAAGTCATCAGCACCGCCCGCTCCGCTTCCAGTATGTCGGCAGCGGATTCCAGCAGCGTCGCGCGTTCGTCCGCAGCCGTTGCCTCCCACGTCGGAAAGCCGCTTACCGCCATGGCGACCGCGCGATCGACATCGGCCGTATCGGACCATGCGACGGTGCCGATACGGCGGGAGCGGTCGGCGGGTGAGTACACGGGATGAGCCGGTTCGTACCCACCGCGTCCCGCGACCAGCGGCGCCGCAATCCAGTGGTGACAATCGGCTGCTTCCATGGCGGTCTTGAGCGGCGCTAGTTCGGTCGGATCGGACAGATTGAGGCCGTGGGAATTGACCCGTGACCGGCCATAGAGCCGTGGGGGCAGCGGTATCCGCGGATGCGGCGCATAGCCACTATCTTCGGCAAGGTTGATGGGATCGGCGACTACGGCGTCCACCGCAACCTCGCGGTGGACGATGCGGTTCACGAACGAGGTGTTGGCCCCGTTTTCGAGCAGACGACGCACGAGATATGGCAGCAGTTCGGCGTGTCCGCCGACGGGAGCGTAAATCCGGCAGCGCAAATTCTCTTGCCGTCGCAACAACAAGTCGTACAGCCCGCGGCCCATGCCGTGTAGACGTTGAAACTCAAACTCACTGCCGTCCGCGAGTGCCAACACCGCACAGATGGTATGCGCATTGTGGGTGGCGAATTGCGGGTACAGCAAAGGCGCGGACCGCAACAGGCTGCGTGCGCAGGCAAGATAGGCAATGTCGGTGTGGCACTTGCGGGTAAATACCGGGTAGCCCCGCAATCCGTCAATCTGGGCCTGTTTGATCTCGTTGTCCCAGTAGGCGCCCTTAACCAGTCGCACGGGAATGGGGCGCCGATAGCGCTGCGCCAGGTCGGCCAGCCACTCCAGGGTCGGCAGGGCGCGCTTCTGATAGGCCTGAACCGCGATTCCCAGTCCCTGCCAATCGGACAACGCCGCATCGCTGTAAAGTACGTGGAAGATGTCCAGCGACAACTCAAGACGGTCCGCCTCCTCGGCGTCTATGGTCATTAACAGATCATGTCGTGCGGCCAGTCGGGCCAGCTCCAGCAACGGCGGCGCCATTTCCTCCAGGACACGGGCCCGCTGGGCGTATTCATAGCGAGGATGCAGGGCCGAGAGCTTGATCGAGATCCCCGGGGCGCCCGTTCCGGCGGCGGGCCGGCGTTCACCGATGACGGTGATGGCATGGGCGTAGGCGTCGAAGAAGCGGCGCGCGTCGGGGGCGGTCATCGCCGCTTCGCCAAGCATGTCGTAGGAATACAGGTAAGTTCTTCCGTCCCGTCGCGCGCTGCGCTGTAGCGCCTGCTCGATGGTTTCACCGAGTACGAACTGACGACCGATGATTTCCATGGCCTGGGTCACGGCCAGACGCACCACCGGCTCGCCGCCGCGCGTGACGATATCCTTCAGCATCGAACCGAGGTCGGTTCGCGTTTTCGGCGTTAGATTGATCAGCCTGCCGGTCAACATGAGCCCCCAGGTGGAAGCGTTCACGAGTATCGATTCGCTGTTTCCGAGATGCTCATCCCAGTGCCCGCTGCTGAGTTTCTCGCGTATGAGCCGATCGGCGGTTTCCGCGTCCGGGATGCGAAGCAGTGCTTCCGCCAGACACATCAAGACTACGCCCTCCTCGCTGGATAAGTCGTACTCCTGGAGGAAGGCGTCGAGGCCTTTTTGTGCGCCGGGCGTCTCGCGCAGGGCGCGCACCAGCGAACACGCGTGGGTGAAGATATTGTGCCGGGTTTGCGTATCGAGGCCGGCGTATTCCACCAGCGCTTGGACCGAGGCGGTCTCGTCGGCCAGATAGGCGTCGCGAATGGCGCGGCGTAAAGGATCCGGTGGCGCAAACGGTTGCTTGCTGATCATGGCTTGCACATTAAACGCGCCTCCGCCGGAAGCCGATCCGCCCGCCGCGCACGGCGATCGGACGTGTATAGGAAACTGTTACTGATGGTACGGAATGCTGAGCTCGTGTACCGCATCGATCAATGACCCGACGTGATCGGGATCGATGGTCGGGGTGACGCCGTGACCGAGGTTGAACACGTGGCCGCTTCCATGACCAAAACGGTCCAGTATCGTGCCCGCCTCCTCGCGAATTCGCTCCGGCGCCGCGTGCAGCACCGACGGATCCATGTTGCCCTGCAGTGCCGCACGGTCACCCACCCGGTGACGTGCATCGCCAATGTCGACTGTCCAGTCCAACCCGATCGCGTCACAGCCGGTGTCGGCGATGCGTTCCAACCACTGGCCGCCCCCTTTGGTGAACAGCACCACCGGTATGCGGTTACCGTCGATCTCACGGACCAGGCCGTCCACGATTTGCTGCATATAGGCAAGGGAAAAATGCTCATAGGCACGGGCGGTCAGCAGCCCGCCCCAGGTGTCGAAAATCATCACCGCCTGCACGCCGGCGGAGATCTGTGCATTCAGGTAGTCAGTGACACTTCGCGTTACCGTTGCCAACAACTGACGCAGCGCCTGCGGATCATCGTAAAGCAGGGTCTTGGTAATCGCAAAGTCCCGGCTGCCGCGGCCTTCCACCATGTAGCTCGCCAAGGTCCATGGACTTCCGCTGAAGCCAATCAGCGGCACGCGGCCGTCAAGTTCACGGCGTATCAAACGCACCGCATCCATGACATAACGCAACTCTATTTCCGGGTCCGGCAGTGGAAGCGCTTCGATCTCCACGCGTCGGCGCACCGGATGCGCGAACCTTGGTCCTTCGCCTTCGTTTATAGTGAGTCCCAGACCCATGGCGTCCGGTATAGTCAGGATGTCGGAGAACAGGATCGCCGCATCCAGGGCAAATCGTTCCAGGGGCTGCAAAGTCACTTCGCAGGCCATCTCCGGCGATTTACATAAAGTCATGAAGTCGCCGGCGCGTTTGCGCGTGGCACGATACTCGGGGAGATAGCGCCCGGCCTGGCGCATGATCCAGATTGGCGTGCGGTCCACGGGTTTGCGCAGCAGCGCGCGGATCAGGCGGTCGTTCTTGAGTGGCACCATGTCTGTGATTATGAATTTAATGCTTGCTCTATTTGTTGTTGTAACGATTCGGCGACTCCCCGGGGATCGTCGGCGTCACGAATCGGGCGACCGACGACGATGTAGTCGCTGCCGTTAGCGAACGCCTCGGATACCGTGACCACCCGCTTTTGATCGTCGTCGTTATCGACCGGCCGTATGCCGGGGGTTACGACCAGAAAACGGTCGCCGATGGCGGCGCGTAAACTTCGCGCCTCGAGTCCCGAAGCAACCACGCCGTCGCAGCCGTATTTCACCGCACGACGCGCTCGTGAAATCACCAGTTGCTCCACGTCACACGCGAATCCCAGGTCATCCAAATCCCCCCGATCCAAGCTGGTCAACACGGTGACCGCCAATACCCGGACGTCGTCCTTGGCGTCGGCGGCGGCGCGCATGATGCCGTCGTTGCCATGTACGGTGGCGAATGTAATGCCGCGACCATTTAGGCGGCGCACCGCGCGTCCCACCGTGGCGGGCACGTCGAAAAACTTCAAATCGACGAAAATCTTCTTGTCGCGCGCCAGTAACCAGTCCACCAATTCAAAATAGCCGTCGGCCATGAACAATTCCAGCCCAAGTTTGAAGAACTGAACGCTGTCCCCCAAGGCATTAGCCAGGTTCTTGGCATCGTCAATAGTGGGAACGTCGAGCGCAAAGATCAGGCGTTCACGGTGGGGAATGCTTTTAGCCATGGAAGAAGTAATACTATCGTCAGCTGTCGAAGAGATGGAATCCCGCCCCTGTTAGTACCAGACTATCTAACGTATTGTTTCCGTTCTTGCCAGGAATATACACCGTGGGCCTCGCAATTTTAGCTAAAAACAGGGGCGGGGCGCTTTGGTGCAACAACCAGGCTAGACGTCGAGGTATTTCAGGATACCCTCCGCCGCCAATCGGCCTTCCCACACCGCGGTAACCACCAGATCGGCGCCGCGCACCATGTCGCCGCCGGCGAATACCTTGGGGTTATTGGTTTGAAATTTGTAAGCGGAATCGCCATTGGCCTTGACGCGTCCGAATGCGTCCAGCTCGATATCAAAATCGCTGAACCACTGCGCCGGGCTGGGTCGGAATCCAAAGGCGATAATGACGCTGTCCGCCGCGACGACTTGTTCCGATCCAGGAATCGGTTCCGGCGTTTGCCGTCCGCGTTCGTCCGCGTCGCCCAGGCGGGTCTGGATGAGTTTGATACCGCTGACTTCGCCGTCGCCGACAATTTCAACGGGTTGGCGGTTCCACAGGAACTGTACGCCTTCCTCCTTGGCGTTGAACACCTCTCGCTGGGAACCGGGCATATTGGCCTCATCGCGGCGGTATACGCAGGTAACGGAACTGGCGCCCTGGCGTACCGATGTGCGCACGCAGTCCATGGCTGTATCGCCGCCGCCCAGCACGACGACACGTTTCCCGCGCATGTCGACAAATTCAGCGGGGCGCTTCTCCCAGCCCATGACCCGATTAACATTGGCGATCAGAAACGGCAAGGCCTCGTAAACCCCCGGCAGATCCTCACCTGGGAATCCCCCCTTCATGGAGGTATAGGCGCCCATTCCCAGGAATAACGCATCGAACTCATCGAGCAGCTGTTGAAACGGGATGTCCTTGCCGATCTCGGTGTTGAGCATGAATTCAACCCCCTGGGCCTCCAACAGCGCGCGACGGCGCATGACGATCTCCTTTTCCAATTTGAACGGAGGAATCCCATAGGTCAGCAGTCCGCCTATTTCCGGGTAGCGCTCGTAGACGACGGGGTGCACACCGTTGCGCGTGAGTACGTCGGCGCACGCCAGTCCCGCGGGTCCACTGCCGATCACCGCCACACGCTTGTCGATTTTCTCCACGTGGGACAGATCGGGCCGCCACCCTTGCGCCAGCGCCTCGTCGGTGATGTATTTCTCCACCGCCCCAATGGTTACCGCGCCGAATCCATCGTTTAGGGTGCATGCGCCCTCGCACAGCCGGTCATGAGGGCAAATCCGCCCGCAGATCTCCGGCAACGAGTTGGTGCGATGGGACAATTCGGCGGCAGCAAATAGATTATCTTCAGCGATCAGTTTCAGCCAATTGGGTATGTAGTTGTGAACCGGACACTTCCATTCGCAGTACGGATTGCCGCACGAGATGCAGCGGGCCGACTGCGCCACCGCGGTGTCCTTGTCATAGTGGCCGTAGATCTCCCGCCACTCGTGCACGCGCAAGCGAACCGGTGTCTTCTCCGGATCTTGGCGCGGCAACTCAATGAATTGAAATGTCTTGGCCATTTCGGTAGGTAAAGTCTTCGCGGGTTACGCCGCTTGTAGCAATGTGTCGAGCAGGGTCTCGAGATCGGTTGCTTTGGGTTTCACCAGCCAGAAATATCGGATCAGATCGACGAAGTTGTCCAACACCTCCATTCCCCAGGCGCTATCAGTCTCCCTGACGAAGTCCTCAATGCGGTCTTGCAGGTAGTTGAGGTGCGCTTCCATGCGTTCCGGTGTAAGCCGGTGCGTGTCGATCAGCTCACGGTTGTAACGATCCGAAAAGACACTGCCGCGATCCAAGACGAAGGCGATGCCGCCGGTCATCCCGGCGCCAAAGTTGAGCCCGGTGCCGCCCAAAACGCAAACGACACCGCCGGTCATATATTCGCAACCATGGTCCCCAACGCCCTCGACCACGGCGCACGCTCCGGAGTTGCGCACTGCGAAGCGTTCCCCGGCGCGTCCAGCGGCAAACAGGCGGCCTCCGGTGGCGCCGTAGAGACAAGTATTGCCGATGATCGTGGTGTCCTGGCTGCTGAACGTGCTGGCCGGCGATGGGTAGATCACCAGTTTGCCGCCGGCCATGCCTTTGCCGACGTAGTCGTTGGCGTCACCTTCCAGATACATGTGCAGTCCGCCGGCGTTCCATACCCCGAAACTCTGTCCCGCCGTGCCGGTGAGCCGCACGGTGATCGGAGTGTCTTCCATGTCGCAGTTGCCATGTCGTTTCGCGATCTCACCGGAGAGTCGTGCGCCAATGGAGCGGTGCGTGTTTCGGATCTTGTAGTGGAACTCGCCGCCGGTTCGATTCTCAATGGAGGCTATTGCGTCTTTAACCATTTGCTCGGCGAATTCGCCTTTGTCAAAGGGCGCGTTTTTGTCCTGTAAACAGAACCGAGGCTTGTCCTTTGATACTCCGCCGTCGGACAGAATGGGCGTCAAGTCGAGCCGTTTTTGTTTGTCCGTGGTTCCGGGTTGAATCTCCAGCAAATCGGTGTGGCCAATGACGTCCTCCAGGCGGCGCATTCCCAGGGCCGCCAGGCATTCACGGACCTCCTGGGCAACGAACGTAAAATAGCGGATAACGCGTTCGGCATCGCCGACGAAGTGTTTTCTGCGTAATCGTTCGTGCTGCGTGGCGATGCCGGTGGCACAATTGTTCAGGTGGCAGATGCGCAGGTATTTGCAGCCCAGCGCAATCATTGGTGCGGTGCCAAAGCCGAAGCTTTCGGCGCCGAGCAGTGCGGCCTTGATGACGTCCAGTCCGGTCTTGAGACCGCCGTCGGCTTGTAATCGCACCTTGTCGCGTAAATCATTGGCGCGCAAGGTCTGATGGGTTTCAGTGATTCCCAGCTCCCACGGACCACCGGCATACTTGACGCTGGTCAACGGGCTGGCGCCCGTGCCCCCATCATATCCGGCAATGGTTATGAGATCCGCGTAGGCCTTGGTGACCCCGGCCGCGATGGTGCCGACGCCGGCTTCCGCGACCAGTTTCACCGACACCAGGGCATCCGGATTGACCTGTTTGAGGTCGAATATCAATTGCGCCAGGTCTTCAATGGAATAAATATCGTGGTGAGGTGGCGGAGATATCAGCGCCACACCGGGGCTGGAAAAGCGAAGCCGCGCGATCATTTCGTTGACCTTGTGACCCGGTAACTGCCCCCCTTCGCCGGGTTTGGCGCCCTGGGCGATCTTGATCTGCAGCACCTCCGCGCTCACCAGGTACGCCGGGGTGACGCCAAATCGGCCCGAAGCCACCTGTTTGATCTTCGAGGTCTTGTTGGTGCCATAGCGCTTCGGATCCTCACCGCCCTCCCCGGAGTTGGACCGGCCGCCGATGGTGTTCATCGCTTCGGCCAGTGCCTCGTGGGCCTCGGGTGACAATGCCCCCAATGACATTCCTGCACTGTCGAAGCGGCGCAGGATCGCTTCCACCGGTTCCACCTCGTCGACTGGAATTGACGTGGTATTCGTGCGCAGCGTCAGCAAATCACGGAGCACGGTTACCGGTCTATCATTCACAATGCGTGCGTATTCCCGGTATTTTTCGTAGTCCCCGGTGGTCACTGCCTGATGCAAGGTGGTGATCACGTCAGGGTGATAGGCGTGATACTCGCCGCCATGCACGTATTTCAACAATCCGCCCTGATCGCGGTTGTGCCGCGGGTTCCAGGCATCTGCCGCCAGAGAGCGTTGATCTTTCTCCAGGTCCGCGAAGTTTGCACCCTGGATACGGCAGGTGGTGCCGGTAAAACAGCTATCCACGACTTCATCGTGCAGCCCCACCGCCTCGAACAATTGTGCGCCGCGATAACTCGCGATTGTCGAAATGCCCATCTTGGACGTGATCTTATACAGGCCTTTATTGATGCCCTGACGGTACTTGCGCAACAGCTTGGCAAGCCGCTTGTCGGTCAGCTCGCCGGTTCGTACCATGTCGTGGAGGCATTCATAGGCCAGGTAGGGGTGAATCGCGGTCGCCCCATAGCCGATCAATACCGCAAAGTGGTGTGGATCTCGGGTAGTGGCGGTGTCCACCACGATGTTGGCATCGCAACGCAGGCCCTCCCTGATCAGTCGGTGATGAACGGCGCCGGTGGCGAGCAACGCATGGATGGGGAGGCGATCTTTGGCGATGTCGCGATCGGACAATACGACGATCACCTTGCCGTCGCGCACCGCCACGACCGCCTGGTCGCACACATTGTTCAACGCCGTCAGTAAGTCGCTGCCGGCATCGTAATTCAGGTCGATGCGAACGGGCGTGAAATCCGCGTCATCCAGACTCAGCAGTCGTTGGAATTTTCCGGTGGACAAGACTGGCGAATCCACTGAAACCCGTTTCGCATGATGCGCGGATTCCTCGAAAAGATTTTTTTCGCTGCCGAACTCGGTTTCCAGCGACATCACGATCTGCTCGCGCAACGGGTCGATAGGGGGATTCGTGACCTGGGCGAACTGCTGCCGGAATGACTCGTACAGCGAGCGCGCCCGGTTAGACAACACCGGCAGCGGCGTGTCGTCCCCCATCGAGCCCACCGCCTCCTGAGCCGCTTCGGCAAGAATCCGAATGACCTGATCGCGCTCTTCCGAGGTTACCTGGAACATTTTCTCGTACACCTGCAACGAGGCGGGATTCAGCCAAACGATAAGCGGCGCCTCGTCTTCCAGGCTGGACTCCAGAACTCTCTTGTTTTGTCTCAGCCACTTCTTGTACGGCGCCCTGCTTTTTAGTTGTGTTTGTATGTCCCCCGGTAGCAGCAGCTGGCCGGTTTCGGTATCCGCGGCAATCATCTGGCCCGGTTTGAGCCGCCCTTTAATCTCGACGTTCTCGGGTGCGTAATCATAGACTCCGATTTCCGACGCGAGGGTGATGACGCGATCCTTGGTGACCACATACCTTGCCGGGCGCAGCCCGTTGCGGTCCAGCGAACATGCCGCATAGCGACCGTCGGTCATCACGATGCCCGCGGGCCCATCCCAGGGTTCCATGTGCATCGAGTAGTATTCGTAAAATGCACGTAAATCCGGTTCGATGATATCCAGGTTCTGCCACGCCGGCGGAATCATCATCCGGGTGGCGAGGAACAGGTCCATGCCCCCCATCAGCAGGACCTCCAACATGTTGTCGACGCTGGCGGAATCCGATACGTCGCTGGTCAGCAACGGGCGCACGTCTTCCATGTTGGGTATCAGAGGCGTGGAGAGCTTGTAGCTCCGGGCGTGGGCCCAGTTGCGGTTTCCTTGAATGGTATTTATTTCGCCGTTGTGGGCCAGATAGCGAAACGGTTGCGCCAGTCGCCACTGGGGGAGGGTGTTGGTGGAAAAACGCTGATGAAAGACGCACAGCGCGGATTCCAGGCGATCGTCATTGAGGTCCGGGTAGAACACCGGCAGATACGCCGGCATCATCAATCCCTTGTACAGAATCACGCGGCTCGACAGGCTGAGGACGTAGAACGTGTCGTCCGAGGGATTGATGGTCTTCTCCGCGCGGCGGCGGCCGATGTACAGCCGGCGCTCGAAAACGGCCTCGTCCATGCCCGCGGGGGCGTTGACGAAGATCTGTCGGATGTCGGGAAGCGATTCCCGCGCCTGATTGCCGAGCGCGGCTTTGTCGGTGGGGACCGTTCGCCATCCGGCGATCTCGAGGCCCTGGCGCTGTAATTCATTTTCCAGCTGTTCGCGGGCGTACGCAGCCTGCTGCTGGTCGCGGTTGAGAAATACCATGCCCACCGCATAGATCGGTCCGAGCGCTATGCCGTGCTGTTCCGCGAGTTGGCGCAGGAACGAGTCAGGGGACTTCAGTAATAATCCGCAGCCGTCGCCGGTTTTGCCGTCCGCGGCAATCGCCCCACGATGGGTCATGCGCGCCAGCGATTGGATCGCGGTTTGCACCAACCAGTGGCTGGCTCGACCGTCCATCTGGGCGATCAGGCCGAATCCACAATTGTCTTTTTCGAACTCCGGACGGTACAAGCCGTGCGGACGGTGGAATTCGTGAGTCACGATGCTTCCTTTAACGGTTAGGTGGTCACATCAATGCCGGCCCTGGCGTGGACTTCGTGCAGAAAGTACGGGGCAGAAGCGTAGGCAGTATACTTTCTTGAGCGCAAGGCGGTCCAATAATACCATATAAATAATATGGTATTTGTCCGGGAACCGCGCTAGTCGGCGATATGAAAGTGGCGCAAGGTTTCGTCCAGGGCGCTGGTCGGGTAGCCGTCGCTGAGGTAGGCGCGACCCAGCGTTTTTAGCAGCACCAGGCGTATTTTCCCGGCGGACACCTTCTTGTCCGATTGCATCAACGACAGGAGTTGCGCCCGGGTCACCTCTGCCGGGGGCGCCACCGGCAGGCCGGCGTGGGACACCAGGTTCAGCACGCGATCGTAGTCCGCCGGGGACAAGTCTTTGAGGCGCCGGGACATGAATGCAGCCATGACCATGCCGGCCGCGACCGCTTCGCCATGCAGCCATTGTCCGTAGCCGACCGCGGTCTCGATCGCATGTCCAAATGTGTGTCCCAGGTTCAACAGCGCGCGCTCGCCCCGTTCGCGCTCGTCAGCGGCCACCACTGCGGCCTTGGCCTGACAGGACTGATGGATGGCGTAGGTGAGCGCCTCGTGATCCCGGGCGAGCAGCCGCGGGACGTTTTGTTCCAGCCATTCCAGAAACTCGATATCGCGGATCAAACCGTACTTAATGACCTCCGCGACGCCCGCGCGCAATTCGCGATCCGCGAGGGTCGCCAGGGTGTCTATATCTGCGATCACCGCCCGGGGTTGGTAAAACGCGCCAATCATGTTTTTGCCGCGCGGATGATTGACCGCCGTTTTGCCGCCCACGGAGGAGTCCACTTGCGCGAGCAAAGTTGTGGGAATCTGGATATAGGGAACACCGCGTTGATAACAGGCGGCCGCGAAGCCGGCGATGTCTCCCACCACGCCGCCCCCCAGGGCCACCACGGTGGTTTCGCGGTCGCAAGGCGCCGCCATCAGATTGTCAAAAATCGTCTCCAGGGTTGCCAGGTCTTTGTACTGTTCACCATCGGGTATCACGGTGACATGGACCTCAAAGCCGGTCAGCGCGTTTCTCACGATCTCCAGGTACAGGGGCGCCACCGTGTCGTTGGTCACCACCATGACCTGGCGGCCGGCAATGTAAGGGCGCAGCACGTCCTCGTGCTGCAGCAAGCGGGGTCCGATATGAATCGGGTAACTGCGTGCCCCCAGTTCAACGAGCAGGGTGAGGGGCGTCATTGCTGGTTTAGACGCCGGAGGATTTCCCGCGCCACGGTAGCCGGCGGGCGATCTTCCGCGTTTACAATCAAATCGGCCTCCTGTCGATACAACGGCTCGCGAACTTCCATTAATGTCTCAAGTTTCTCACGCGGATTGTCGGTATCGAGCAGCGGCCGGTTTTTCGCATCGCGGGTGCGGGCGAGTTGAGTGTCGACACCGGCATGCAGATAAATCACCGTCCCGCTCTTGCGTAGATTTTTGCGATTCGACTCGCTCAAGATGGCGCCGCCGCCCGTGGCCAGAACCAGGTTCTGGCGCTTTAACAGTTCTTGCAGCATGGCGGTTTCACGTTTACGAAAGCCTTCCTCTCCCTCGATTTCGAAGATGACACTGATGGCGACTCCGGTGCGCTCCTCGATCTCGTGATCCGAATCCACGAACTCCATTTTCAATTGTTTGGCCAACTGCCGTCCGATGGTAGTTTTACCCACGCCCATCGGCCCGATCAATATGAGATTGCGGATCACAGTTGCCCGTTCAGATCAAATGCTGTTCTTCATGATGTTGGGCGGCACGTATCCGGTGGAGCACCGAGCGCAACCATCCTGACACAACCGTGCACGCCCGGGTGCACGGCGACGCGCGGCTGAAATGCAGCCCCGTGCTGTTTTAGCCGATATTCAGAGCCGGGCTGATGATGCGCGGCGTCAAGAAGATCAGCAGCTCGAGTCGGTTGTCGCGGACCGTCTTTCTCCTGAACAGGACGCCGAGTACCGGAATGTCGCCGAGGATCGGCACCTTGGTGACGCCGCGAGCCTCGTCCTGCTGATAGATGCCGCCGATCACCGCGGTTTCGCCGTTCTCCAGCAATACCTGGGTGCGGACCTGCTTGGTATTGATGGTGTCGGTGCCGTCACCGACGAACGAGTCCTGGGTGACGAAGACATCGAGGATGATATTGTCGTCCGGCGTAATCTGGGGCGTGACCGTGAGTCCCAGCACGGCCTTTTTGGTCACTACACTGCCGACTCCGAGCACGTTGGTGGTGAATACTCGCTCCTGACCCTGCTCAATATGCGCCTCTTTCTGATTCGCCGTGATCAGACGCGGATTGGCGATCAGCTTACCCTGACCTTCTGCTTCCAAAGCCGACAGCTCGAGGCTGATCAGATGTGCGAATCCGGTGCCGGCCTTGAAGATTTCGAACACATAAGAAGCCGCCGGGTCGTTGCCGATACCCGCTGCCGGGAGATTCACCGCCAATCCGTCGGGCAGCGTCTCGAAGATGAGCCCCGGTTCGTCGTCGTTCAAGGAATCGGCGATCGTTTCCGTGCCGGCGAAGGTTCCGCTTGTTATCACATCGCCGATATTCGAATCCTTGATGCCGGGGAACCGCGCTTGCTGGGTGAGCCGTTGAAAGCCAAACCTGGCGCCGAGCTCCCGGCTGAAATTGTCGTTGGCTTCCACGATGCGGGTTTCGATCAGCACCTGGCGCACGGGTTTGTCGAGTTTCGCGATCAGTTTGCGCACTTCCGAGATCTTGCGTGCGGTATCCTGGATCAGAATCGAATTGGTGCGCGCGTCTACGGTGACATTGCCTCGCGGTGACAACAGTGAGTTACTTACGGTTTCGACCTGGGCAATACTGACGCTGCCGAACAGCGACTGCTGCACCCCGGTATCAACCGCCTTGATCGACCTCAACAGTCTCGCGATGTCATCCGCCTTGGCATAGTTGATTTGGAGTAATTCCGACACCAAAGGCTCCAATTCAACCACTTGTTGATTGGCCTCGAGTTCCGCCCGCTCGCGGGCGGCGATTTCGTTGGCGGGCGCGACCCAAACCACGTTTCCTTTCTGGCGCATACCCAGGCCCCGGGTCTGCAGGATGATGTCCAGGGCCTGATCCCATGGGACATCCTTCAAGCGAAGCGTGAGTTCGCCCTTGACGGAATCGCTGGTCACGAAGTTCAGCCCGGTAAAGTCGGCGATCACCTGCAACGCGGCGCGCACACTGATTTTTTGGAAATTCAGTGACAACCGCTCGCCGGAGTAGCCGAACTCGTCTTGTTTGACCTCTTTCTCTTCCTCGATGACGGGATTGACGTTGATCGTGAATACGTTGCCGGCCTGATATGCCAAGTGTTCATAGTTCCCCGTGGGCAGAACCACCATACGCACATGCTTGCCTTGTTGGAACGTATCCACCGACTGCACCGGAGTCGCAAAGTCGACGACGTCGAGTCGGCGCTCGAGTTCAGCCCGTATTTTGGAATCCAGGAAGTCGACGATAATCTCGCCTGCTTCTTCGCGAATATCGATGCCCACGGCCGGGTCTGACAATTCGACGATGATCTTGCCACCGCCTTCCTTGTTGCGCCGGAAATCCACGCGATCGATTGCGTGAGTCGCGGCATCGCTTACTTTGGCAAAACGTGTTGTTTTCGGCGTTACTGTTCGCGCGATTCCCGTGGTCACGCTTTCGACGACGAGCACCATTCCTTCGTCGGTGATCTGGGTGTCGTAGGACACGGGGCGCACCAGATTGAGCACAATGCGTGTGCGGTCGTCGGTTTCCACCGCGGCGATGCTCTCCACCGCCCCGCTTTTAACCGATATGACCTTACGCGGCAGGGAGCTGCGTGCGCCGAAAAAGTCGAACGCCAATCGCGCCGGTTTATTCGTGCTGAAGCTGCCGGGGGTGTCTGGACGCGATGCGGTGCGTATATTGATCTGTACGCGTCCACCGGGCAACGGGGAGAACTTGATTTCTTCGATGACGTTCGCGGTAGACGGCGCGTTTGATGGCATTGACGCGGCGCCTTGTTTGGATGCCTGGGCCACCATGACGGGTTTCGGTTTTGCTGTTGCCGGGGATGGCTGCGCGCCGCTGACGCCGGTCGCGGCGGTTGCCGGTTTGCCACCGATCATCGGAGTGACCATAAATCCGTATTTAGTGGGTTGTACCACCAGTGTTCCGGGTTGCCTCAATAACAGGTCCACGTAGACCGCGCCGCCATTGTCGGCCAGATACGGGAACACGCCCTTAACTGCTCCCTGGCCGGTGATGTCCACCGCGCTGTTGCTCAAGGTGGTGCCGTCGAAGCTCACCCGCAAGCGGCGGCCACGGTCGAGAATTTCGGTACGGTGTGACGCCTGACCGTCCATGTCGATACGGAGAAAGGCATTGTCGCTGCCCTTGTCCCAGCTCAAGGACTTGAGTTCCGCGGCGCTGGTTAGTACCGGGTTCCCTGCCAGTAACAAAATCAATAGTGCGGCAATTCGCAGCGAGGCAGATCGAACCGTGTTCATAGTGTTTGGTCCCAGTGTTAGAGTCTTATTTATTTGACTTATTTTACGATCGCAAGTGTGGTGTCCCGCTCTACCCAATTTCCTCCCGGGCCTTGAACGATTTCCTTTATAGCAAGTTTTTCATCGGCAACGGTCATAATCTTTCCGAAGTTTTGGCCGAGATAATTCCCAGCGCCGGCTCTATGGATGGTTCCATCGGGTGCGTGGATTACCGCCCATGAAGCCTCACCTCGGCTCAATGTGCCCACCATGCGCAATGAATCCAGCGGATACTGTTCCAGGGGCTCTTTGCGCCGATCCAAATCCGGGCTCAAGCCGGTGCCGACCGCCGACGGTTGTCGTGTCACCAAGTTGCCGCGGGAGAATGGATCCGTTAATTGGGTCGCCGTGTATGAATAGGTTTCATAGGGGCGGATTCGCGGCAGCGGTTCGACGCGTGGTTTTCGATCCTTGTACGCCTCGCTTACGAATTTATGCAAATCGCGCATGTCACCTTCGGTGCATCCTATGAGCAACAGGGGGATAACCAAAGATATGAACAATCGAGCCATATGCGATTACCTTCTCCGACGTCGTTTCTTGCTCTGGTTCGCCGCCTGCTTGCGTTGTTGTATCTGGTCTTCGTCGAGGTAGTGATAGGTCTTGGTTGTCGCTGACATCATCAGGTGGTCGGTGCCGTCGATGGGTGTCAGATCCAGGTCGCCGATAGTCACGATGCGCGGCAACGAGGCCAGATCACTGACAAATTCTCCGAGTTGGTGGTAGCTGCCGCTGACCGCGATGCTGATCGGCATTTCGGCGTAAAAATCCTCCTGCCGGGTTCTTTGCGGTTTGAATGTCTGAAATTGCAGACCCCGCCCCAGACCCGCCTGGGTGATATCAATCAACAGCTCCGGCACCTCGGTTTTGTCGGGCAACTGTTTGAGCATCACGCCGAATGTGCCTTCGATCTCCTTCATCTGCTGCCGGTAGGCACTAAGGTTGATCGCCAAAGCTTTTTTCTTGAGATAGGCGTCCTTCAGCTGCGCCTCCTGGCGCTGCAATTTCTGCAGGTCCTCATACTGTGCTTTAATAATGAAATAATATCCCGCCGCCAGAATCCCCAGGCACACCAATCCGGCGCCGGTTATCTTCAGCCACAGCGGCCAAGACCCGATGTCATTAAGGTCTATGTCTTGTATGTCGCTGAGTGCCATTTTCTTACCCCGTCGTCTTGGTGCCGGTTTGCTGGTCTAGTGAATCCTGTTTCTTCTTCTTTTCTTCCTTCACCTGAAGCGTGAATTTGCTCACCCGGGATTCTCCGCTGGGTGTGACATTGATTACGTTTAGGTTCGGATTCGCGAACCAGTCCGACGCTTCCAGGTTTCGCATGAGGCTTGAGACCCGGGCATTCGATTGCGCGAAACCTGCGAGGGTGATGTTCTTGCCTTTTTTCTTGAGACCGGTGAGATAAACTCCTTTGGGCAGCTTGCGCACCAGGTCGTCGAACACGTGCACGATCTGGGTGCGATTGGACTGCAGCTGTTGGATTACCTCCATGCGCGCCAACAATGACTCCTTGCGACGTTTGATTTCTCGAATTTCCTTAATTTGTTTGTCGATTTTGGCGGTCTCTTTCTTCAAGTATCCGTTTCTGCCGTTCTGAAAATCGATCAGCCCGTTCATATGCCACCAGCCGTAGAAAACAACCACGCCCATCAGCATCCACGCCAGACCGCTCCCGGTTAGGAGTTGTCGATCCCTTTCCCGGCGGCGCATTTCACGCCATGGCAGAAGATTAATTCTGGTCATACATCAAAACTCCGTAACGCCAATCCGCACGCGACCATAAGTGACGACGCGTCACTGCTCAAGATCTGCGGCTTGATTCGTGACGACAGTGACATGCTCGAAAACGGATTTGCAACAGTTGTTGGTACGTTCAGTCGATCGGATATGAGCTCATCGATGCCTGAGATCTGCGCGCATCCACCGGCAAGCAGTATCTGATCGACGCTGTTAAATGGTGTCGAAGAATAAAAGAATTGCAACGCCCGCATGGTTTCCTGGCACATCGCCTCCATGAAGGGTTGCAGAATGTCCGGTTGATAGTTGTCGGGCAATCCACCCACCTTTTTCGCCAGTCCGGCCTCCTCGTACGATAATCCATATCGTCTCTGGATTTCTTCGGTAAGCTGCCGTCCACCGAAGGTATGATCTCGGGTGTACACTGAACGATTATTGTACATTACGTTCATGTGAGCCGTCGTCGCGCCAAAGTCCAGTACCGCGACCGTCTTTTCCATGCCTCCGCCCGGCATCTGTTTGGCGATCAGCGAATAAGCATTCTCCATCGCAAACGCGTCGACATCAATGATGTCCGGTTTCAATCCGGAACGTTCTATGACCGCGATGTAGTCATCGACGATCTCCTTGCGGCACGCGGCGAGGATGACCTCGTCTTCGTTGGCGTTGGTCTCGGACGGTCCCACGACCTCAAAATCAAGATTCACCTCTTCCAGGGGGTAGGGGATGTAGTGATCCGCCTCGGTTTCGATCTGTGTCTCCATCTCCTGTTCCTTCAGGCCGCTGGGCATGGTGATGGTCTTGGTGATGACGTGGGATGCGGACACCGCCACCGCCACGTCCCTGGTTTTGGTCCCCGAGCGCTTGACCACGCGGTCCACCGAACGGCCCACCTGCTCGACGTCGGTAATGGCATTTTCCATCATGGCATTCTGGGGCAGGGGCTCGACCGCATAGCGTTCTACTCGGTGATGGCCGCCGCTTTTGGCTAGTTCCAGCAGCTTTACCGCGGAAGAACTGATGTCTATACCTATCAGATTTGGCCGCTTTTTTTGGAACAGCACTTGGATTACCCCTTTATATCCGTTAGTTATGGGTGCAATATGCCAAATTACGTTAGCATGTCTATGCAAATATAGACGATCGGAGTAGCACTGACAAATGCTATCGGTCGTTTTTTCGCAACCTGTAGTAAGCTTAGCCCCGTTCTCAACATTGTCATGTCAGCTGTGATTCGGACCCTGCTCCGCCTATTCCTCGGACTGATCATCGGCGTCGCTGGAGTGGTGCTGGCGGCGGGGATCGCCATTGCCTTATTTACCGTGTCGCTGTTACCCGAGCTTCCGGCGGTGGACTCGTTGCAGGACATTCAACTCAAGGTGCCGCTGCGCGTGTTTGCCGCCGATGGCGGATTGATGGCGGAGTATGGCGAGGAGCGCCGTGAGCCGGTGAGCACAGATTCGGTGCCGCCGCAACTGATCAATGCGGTGCTCGCCGCGGAAGACGACTCGTTTTATCGCCACCCAGGGGTCGACATGACCGGGGTGGTGCGTGCCGCGTTGGCCAACCTGCGCTCCCGGGGGCACGAACAGGGCGCCAGCACCATCACCATGCAGGTAGCGCGGAATTATTTTCTATCGCCGGAGAAAACGTACGTCAGAAAGCTGAAAGAGGTGTTGTTGGCTTTTCGCATCGAGCGTGCGCTGACCAAGGATCAGATTCTGGATCTTTACATTAATAAGATATTTCTCGGTAATCGAGCTTATGGTTTCGGCGCCGCGGCCCGCGTGTACTACGGCAAGTCCCTTGACGAATTGACATTGGCGCAGATTGCCATGCTCGCCGGTTTACCCAAGGCGCCTTCACGCGATAACCCGCTCGCCAATCCCGACAACGCATTAAAAAGACGGGACTACGTATTGCGGCGTATGCGTCAGCTGGGTCATGTCACCAACGAGGAGTATCAGGAAGCCAGCGGCGCCGAAATCACAGCGAGCAAGCACATTGCGACGGTGGATGTGAACGCACCCTACGTTGCGGAGATGGTGCGTGGGCATATGGTGAGTCGGTACGGGGAAGAGGCGTACTGGCGGGGATTTAAGGTGTACACAACGATTCGTTCGGAACTGCAGCGAGTTGCCGACGACGCGCTGCGTAAGGGTCTGAAGAGATACGACCGGCGACACGGTTACCGCGGACCCATAGGCCAAATTCTGTTGAGCGATTCGACGACCGTGGAGTATATGGACCGCGAGCTTGAAAAGCACCGGCGGATCGTCGATATGCAGCCGGCGATAGTAATTGAGGTGAAGGCGAAGAACGCAAAACTGTATACCCATAATCGCGAAGTGATCGATTTGGATTGGTCTGGCATGTCCTGGGCCAAGCCTCATGTTGACCACAATACCGTCGGATCGAAGCCCGAAACTGCGAAAGAGATATTTCAGGTGGGTGATATCGTCTACGTTGAGGAGGGTGAAGAAAAGAAATGGCGTCTGGTCCAGTTGCCGAAAGTGGCAGGGGCCCTGGTTTCCGTGCGGCCTGAAGACGGCGCGATATTGGCGCTCAACGGTGGATTCGATTTTTATTCGAGTAAGTTCAATCGCGCTGTTCAAGCGCGTCGTCAACCCGGGTCCAACATTAAACCATTTATTTATTCCGCGGCCCTGGAGCACGGTTTTACGCCGGCAACGCTGGTCAGCGGCGCGCCAATTGTCGTGCCCGACAGCCGGGACAGCACGGTTTGGCGGCCGGAGAACTATAGCGGTAAGTTTTTCGGACCCACGCGTATACGCAAGGCGTTGAGTCTGTCCCTCAACCTGGTCTCTGTGCGGATTGTGCGAGCGATCGGTATTGAACCGGTGCTCAATCACTTGACCGGATTCGGTTTTGAACGGAGCCGTTTACCCAATGGTCTATCGTTGGCTTTGGGTGCTGGTGCGATTACTCCGCTGGAAGTGGTCCGGGCGTACGCCGTGTTCGCCAACGGTGGATTTCGAGTTGAGCCTTATTTTATCGACTGGGTCGAAGACCGCCATGGAAACGTAGTGGAACAGGCCAATCCGGCGACCATATGTCGCGCCTGTACCCGGCCTGCAGCCGCGCAAGACAATGCCGAAGATGCATTGCGGCCACACCGGGCGGCGCGCGTCCTGCGCGCGGACAATCAGTATCTGATGACGAGCATGATGCGTGATGTAATACGGGTCGGCACCGGCAGGCGTGCGTTGACTCTGGGAAGGACCGACCTCGCCGGTAAAACCGGCACGACCAATGATTTCCGTGACGCCTGGTTTTCCGGATTCAACTCAGATGTGGTGACCACGGTGTGGGTGGGTTTCGATGATCCGGTGACCCTCGGTCGCGGTGAAGCCGGATCCCGCGCCGCGTTGCCGATATGGATAGACTATATGCGCGTCGCGCTGGACAACGTGCCGGAGCAATCGCCGCCGGTTCCCGACAACATTATCAGCCGGTTCGTATCCACAGAGACTGGTGAATCGACGCTGGAGTCGGACCCCAACGCGTACGAGGAGTTATTCATGGCCGGTACCGAACCTGGTCCGGCAATGGCGGGTCCCGTGGCCCACGGCGTTCCCGTCCAAGGCAATGCGCCGGCGACGCCGGTGCCCGAGGGATTGTTTTAGGTGTCGCCGTGGACAGGCCGGTCAAAGCGGCGCGTCGCCCCGGTGGCGGTAAGCGCAATCGCCTGGATGAACATAAACGCCGTGCGGTCTGCGAGGAGGCGGCGCGAATCATGGTTGATGAGTCGGTTCGGAATTTTCAGGCGGCTAAGCACAAGGCGTGTATACGCCTCGGATACGATCAGCGGCGTACACCGTTGCCGACCAATCGGGAGATTGAATCCGCTTTCGCCAGCCGGTTGAGACTGTTCCGCGGGAGGTCTGTTACCGAAAGCTTGTGTTGTGGCCGGCGCGCGGCGGCCGAAATCATGCGTCTGTTTGCGCCGTTCCAACCGCGGCTGGTCGGCGCCATGTTGCGGGGCAACGTGACCGCCGATACACCGATCGAACTCCATCTGTTCGCGGACAATCCTGAAGACGTGGTGGATTTTCTGCGTCAAAATCAGATTCCCTGGAAAACGTTCGACAAGCGGGTGCGATTCGCAGGTAAGCGATTCACACGGATTCCAGGGTTCCGATTCAGCGCCGATCAGTCCATGGTTGAGTTGTTGGCTTTTAATGTGAAGCAATTGCGCGAGGCGCCCATCTGCCCGGTAGATGGCAGACCCATGCAGCGCGCCAACTTACGGGCGGTTGAAGACCTGCTTCTGGAAACGCAGTCAGGCCTGAGTTGAGGGCTGTTTGACGGCCTTTTTCTTCTTTTTCTTTTTTTTGCGGCGCTCCGGTGCCGCGGCGATGAGTTCCGTACACTGCTCCAGTGTCAAGTCCTCCGGTTCAATGTCCTTCGGTATTCTGGCGTTCTTCTTTCCGTTGGTGATGTAGGGCCCGTACCTGCCGCGCAATACCTGGATATCGGTGCCGTCAAAGGTCTTGATGGTGCGGTTGGCGTCAGCGATCTTCTTCTCCGCCACGAGTTCCAACGCCCGCTGCAGAGTAATGGTGTATGGATCGTCGTCCTTTATGGCGACGAATTTGTTATCGTAACGTACGTACGGACCGTAGCGGCCGATGTTGACGGAGATTTTTTCTCCCTCGGGGCTTTCCCCCAGATCGCGGGGAAGCTTGAACAATTCAAACGCCTCCTCGAGGGTGATCGTGTCCATCTTCTGACCCGGGCGCAGCCCGGCAAACCGGGGCTTCTCATCATCGTCACGGGTGCCGATTTGTACGAACGGTCCAAACCGCCCCATACGCACACTTACCGGTTTGCCGGTCTTCGGATCGGTGCCCAATTGCCGCGCCTGGGCAACCTCTTCCCTGGATACCTGCTCTTTTTCATCCACCTGGATCTTAAAAGGCTTCCAGAAATCCCGCATGATCTCCAGCCAGTTGTGCTCGCCGCGTGAAACTGAGTCCAGTTGGTCCTCCAGCCGTGCCGTGAAGTTGTAGTCCACATATTGCGCGAACTGAGTGGATAAAAAGTTGTTCACCACCCGCCCCATATCGGTGGGGAAAAATCTGCGGTTTTCCAGCGTGACATACTCACGCTGCAGCAGCGTCGAAATGATGGTCGCGTAAGTCGACGGACGGCCGATGCCATGAGCTTCGAGTGTCTTCACCAGGCTGGCCTCGGAATAACGAGGCGGGGGTTCGGTGAAGTGCTGTTCTTTGCGGATGTCGTCGACCGCCACGCGATCGCCCTGTTTGAGCGGAGGCAGTAACTTTTGATTGTCGTCGGCCTCTTTAACGTCGTCCGTGCTTTCCTGGTAGACCGTCATGAAACCCGGCCTGCTGATCGTCGAACCATTGGCGCGGAATACATTGCCCGGCCCGGCTTCCATATCCACCGCCACCGTGTCCAGGACCGCGTGAATCATCTGACATGCAACCGTTCGTGTCCAAATCAGCTGATACAGCTTGTATTGTTCCTCGCTCAAGGCGGCTTTGATACTTTCCGGAGTGCGCGCTGCGGAGGTCAGGCGGATGGCCTCATGGGCCTCTTGCGCATTCTTCGATTTGTTTTTGTAGGTCTGGGGACCGTCCGGCAGATTTTCCTCTCCGTAACGCTGTTTGATGAATTCACGCAATTCGCTGACAGCCTCTGCAGCGAGGTTCACCGAGTCGGTGCGCATATACGTGATTAAACCGATACTCGTTCCGTCGATTTCGATCCCCTCGTACAGTTGCTGTGCAACGCGCATGGTACGCTGGGTGCCGAATCCAAGTTTTCTCGCGGCTTCCTGTTGCAGCGTCGAGGTAATGAACGGCGGCGAAGGATTGCGCTTTCGCTGTTTCTTGTCGACTTTGACCACCTGCAGCTGACCTTGAGCCTGGGCGATCAATTCCTGGTGTACTTCGCCGGCGCGGTTTTCGTCGGTGATCGAGAAACGCTCCAGCTTGGCGCCCTCGAAATGGGTCAACTTGGCGGAAAAACCCTGTTTGTCAGAATGCAAATCCGACTCTATGGTCCAATATTCCTGGGCTACGAACTTTTCGATTTCCTGCTCGCGTTCCACTATCAGGCGCAACGCCGGACTTTGCACGCGACCCGCCGACAAGCCGGGGCTGATCTTTTTCCACAGCAAAGGCGACAGATTAAACCCCACGAGATAATCCAGGGCGCGCCGCGCTTGTTGTGCATGAATCAGGCTGTGAGATAGCTCTCTTGGGTGAGAGACTGCATGTTGGATCGCTCGTTTAGTGAATTCGTAAAACTCGACCCGGTGTACCTGTTTTCCATCCAGGGCGCTGCGTTCCTTGAGGATCTCGTACAGATGCCAGGAAATTGCCTCGCCCTCCCGATCCGGGTCGGTGGCCAGATACAGGGCGTCGGATTTTTTCAGCGCCTTTGCGATCGCATCGACGTGCTTTTTGTTGCGATCGATCAATTCGTAATCCATTTGGAAGTCGTGATCAGGATCTACTGCGCCGCTTTTTGGCGTCAGGTCCCGGACGTGACCGTACGACGCCATGGCCTGGAAATCATCACCCAGATATTTGGTGATTGTTCTGGCCTTAGCAGGTGATTCAACGACAATGAGGTTTTTGGCCATTTTAAATTGATTGCGCTAGCAGCATCCGGCAAAGGCAAACTCTGACGCTGCTGAGAATAATAGACTGTTTTCGAGTCCGGAGACAGAAAGCCCCCGGTATTGATTATTGCAGCTTCGCTTTCACGCCATTCAGGACCATGTCCTCCATCCATACGAACACATCCTCTTGTCCCGGCTGATTGCACAACACCATCATGGTGACCCACTTTATGTGGTTTAAGTTTATTTCGTCCACCTCCAATGCCATTACACGATCTATCACCACCTCGCGGGTTGGCGCATCGAGTATTCCCGAATGCTCCAATGACAATAGGTATCCCCGTACGTCAGCGTTCAGCCTGCGCAATTCTTCGGCGGCGTATAGGCGGATGGATTTCCTGCCGATACTCTGGGGAGGTGGGATATCAGGATCACACATTTCCGATAGATCCTGCAGCCAATCGAAAGCCTTATTGATTTCGCGATGTTCAAACCCAGCCTCGAACAGTTCCGTGGTCAGAGTTTGATGATCCTTCTGCAACTCCGGCTCTTCGACCATATAGTTCTCGAACAAATACATGAGAACATCTAGCACGTTTTCTTTCATCGGTGCGCCTTAGCGTTAAATTTTAGGAACTCGCACATACCCCCCGCCGGCGAACGACTCGACCCACCCGTTTATTTCCATTTGTAACAGCATGGAGCAAACCGAGTCCGTCGTCAATCCACTGCGGGCTACCAGGACGTCCACGGTGACGGGGTCATAGCCCATATGCGCAAGCAATTCCGGGTATTGTTCCGGTTCTCTTTCGGGCTGCGTGCGCGGATCCTGGCCGGCAACAGACAGCTCTTCCAATACGTGTTCCAGGCGCTCGACGAGCTTGGCGCCCTGTCGAATCAGCTGGTGGCAGCCCCAGGACTGCGGGGAGTGAACCGGTCCGGGTATCGCAAACACTTCGCGATTTTGTTCCAACGCCAAGCGGGCAGTGATCAGCGACCCGCTCCGTTGGTTTGCCTCAACGACCACGGCGCCCAAGGACAGCCCGCTGATAATGCGGTTGCGTTGCGGAAAGTGCTCGCGCCGCGGCGCCGTCCCCAACGGAAACTCCGACACCAAAGCGCCGTTCGCCGCTACTTGCGCGGCAAGCCGGCGGTGCCGACGCGGATAGACCTCGTTCAAGCCGTGTGCCGCAACGGCGATGGTATCGCCGCCGCCGTCGATCGCACCGTGATGGGCCGCGGCGTCGATGCCCAAGGCCAACCCACTGGTGACCGTGATGCCGCAAGCGGCGAGACCCGACGCCAAAGTAGTGGCGATGTGGCGTCCGTAGGGCGTAGCGTTGCGGCTTCCGACGACGGCTATCTGCCGCGTTTTGAGCACATCGAGGGTGCCGTGCACATACAGCACCAGCGGCGGGTCGGCAATTTGTTTGAGAAGCTGCGGATAACGGGGATCGGCAAACGTCAACAGGTGGTGCTCGGGGTGTTTGCACCAATCAAGATCACGCTCCGCGTCGGTGCGGGCGTGTCGTGTCGTGTCGTGAGATCGTGCGACGCGCAACTCGCTGGAATCGAGTACGCGCGTGGGTGTCTGGTATCGCTGCAGCAGTACGTGCTTGGTCTGCAGGCTCACTTTGGTGATACGGTGCAGTTGAATCCAAGATGTAAGGTCCGCGATGGAATGCTCTTCCTTAAGCATGGGTGATCTCCTTTCCAGTCCTCGTTCGAGGACAGCTATATTACATAAGTACTGTGTGCCGTAGCCAGCGCAACGGATTGCCGGGTGTCCGCTCGCTGGTGTGCGGTGGGCCGGATACGGCCACCCACTTCCGCCTATTCCCAGAGTTTGTGGGAGCGGCTTTTAGCCGCGAATAAAAATCGCGCCTGAAAAGTACTCCATCGATACCATCTGTCATGGGGCAATTTTTTATCTGCTGCGCGAGCGCAGGCACGGCGAGCGGTCCCCAGCACGGGCCGCTAGCGAATTTTACAGGGTATTGACGCGGTAGGCGGCTGAATTGGGCAGGGGTTCAGGGAGTTTCCACCACATCGAGAACGTGTATCGGTCGCACCGCTTTCATCACCAGTCCGTAACTGACCTTTTCGAACGCGCGGAACACCATCAACAGTCCGGATTCCTCCTCGGGAATCTTGAACCGCTCCCGGGTCGCCGGATCCCGCGCCAGCCCCGCGTCGCGCAGGATGCGCAGCACGTGGCCTGGCTCGATGTTCTCCCGTGTGCCGACGCTTACGACTACGACCGAAAGCGGACCGACCTCCGCCACTCCCCCGGGAGCGTCGATAATAAAACCCCGCACGTTGTGCTCAGGTGCGCTGGGCGTGAAGTAGGGTAGGCCGATGTCTTCCGGTGCGGGAATCATGCGGTCCCCCGGGCTGACCTCGCCGTGGGAGCGCACTACCTCCATTCTCGCGGTCTCGCCCGGCGTGAGCATCTTGGCGTCCCCCACATGGGTTGCCTGTTGGCCGAGGAATTCACCGCTCAACGGGTCAATAAATCGCTTTCCGGGCCTCAGTATACGGTAGAATTTGGTGTCACTCTCCGGCAGCCCGCGTGCGTACAGCACGCTGTAGGAGCCCAACGCGATCTTGCCGTCGGCCCCGATCGCGACGTGGCCCGCATCCCGCAATCCGTCCTTGCCCACAACCAGGGGGGACGTCAAAAACGGCTGGATTGCGCTCGGCGGAATGCTGGGAATGGCGTCTTCCAGGGGTTGCGCATAGATAGCGGGGGACAGTTTGACCACCTTCCGCCGCAGAACCTTTAAAATCGGAGCACCGTCCACCATATTCATAACCAGCACGTCTCCCGGGTATATGAGATGGGGATTTTTTACTGCCGGATTTCGCTGCCAGATTTCAGGCCAGCGCCAGGGATCGCGCAGAAACCGTGCGGCGATGTCCCACAGAGTGTCACCTTTTTTGACGGTGTAACGTTTCGGATGGTCGGGCCGCAGATCCGGCGAGGTGGTCGCCGCCCAACCGGAAAAACAGAACGTGAGCAGGAAAATGAACGTTACGCGCAGGATGTAAGCACGGGAGGCCATGGCGGTTTTATAGTTTGGATGTTGTGATTATCGAGTTCATTTTTGCGTGGAAACAGGCGCCTAGTGCGAGTCTAGCCGATCTATGCGCCAACGCCAATGTGAAACGTCTTTTTATTCAGTATCATCCAGAAAAATAGTAGAATATCCATTAAGTTACAACATCGTCGCGAACTATTTTGGCATGGCTGTCCTGGAAATACTGGTATACCCTGATCCGCGGTTGCGGAATATCGCCGCGCCTGTGGTGCACGTTGATGACGACATTAAGACGCTGGTGGATGACATGGCACAGACCATGTACCAAGCTCCGGGTATCGGGCTGGCTGCGACCCAGGTGAACGTCGCCAAACGCGTGATAGTCATCGATATGTCCAAGGATCAAAGCGAGCTGCAGGTGTTCATTAATCCTCGGATTATCGAGCGTGACGGTAGCCAGGAGACTGAAGAGGGGTGCTTGTCGGTGCCGGATGTATTCGCGCCGGTACAGCGTGCGGAATCGATAGTGGTCAGGGCGTTGAACCGTGATGGCGAGCAATTTGAATTACACGCCGATGGGCTTCTGAGTGTCTGTATCCAGCACGAAATCGATCATCTCGACGGTAAGGTATTCGTAGATTATTTATCGCGCCTGAAGCAGGAGCGTATTCGCAAACGGCTGCAGAAACATGCCAAACGGGCGGTGCATCCGGCCCCGGAAGCGGTAACGCTCTAGCCCGCGGGCTTCCCAAGACGCCTTCATTAACATTTAGTCGGGTTCTGATACGCATGACGCTGCGAGTGGTCTTCGCCGGCACGCCCGAGTTTTCAATTCCATGCTTGCGCGCGCTGCTCGATGGACAATTCGATGTGTTGGCGGTTTTGACGCAGCCCGATCGGCCCGCCGGCAGGGGAAGGCGCGTGAAGCCTTCGCCGGTCAAGCAGTTGGCGGCGCGAAGCGGTATTCCCGTGCACCAGCCCGCCAGTTTGAAAGGACAAGAACCACTGCTCCGTTCCATGAACTGCGACGTCATGGTGGTGGTGGCCTACGGCTTGTTGTTGCCGGCGGAGATTCTTGCGCTGCCAACCCTGGGCTGCGTCAATGTGCACGCATCCTTGTTACCACGCTGGCGTGGCGCGGCGCCGATCCAGCGAGCCATTGAAGCGGGTGATGCGGTGACCGGTGTAACCATCATGTTGATGGACGAGGGCATGGATACCGGTCCGATACTCGCCACGCGGCCAACGCCGATAAACGAAGACGATAACGCGGGAACGGTTCACGATCGCCTCGGCCGGCTCGGTGCTGAATTGTTGATCGATACTCTGCCGCGATGGGTGAACAAGGAGATCGAACCCCAACCCCAGGATTCGGCGCGAGCGACACTGGCGCCGAAATTAAAAAAGCATGAGAGCGGCATTGACTGGCAGCGATTCACACTGGAGACTCGGTGTAAGATCAAGGCGCTCAACCCGTGGCCGGTGGCGCAAACCAGGCTGCGCGGACAGCGCATCAGGCTGTGGAATGCGATCGCGGGCGCCGCGGGCGTGGAAGCCGCGCCCGGCACCATCACGCAGATCGACGAACAGGGGATTGCGGTGCAATGCGGAGACGGGATGTTGGTGATTACCGAGCTGCAACGCGATGGCGGCAGCCGCCTACGCGCGGCGGATTTCGTCAATGGGTTCCCCATCGATGTCGGTGAGCGATTCGAAAGTGATGGCGACTGATCGCGCGGCCGTTAACACCGTCGATCGGTCGCTGCCGGCGCAACTGCGACTGCAGGCGGCCCGCGCGGCCTCGGCCGTGATTGACGGGGGGCGATCGAGCAACGATGCCTTCGACGCGGTTTTGTCGGCGCAATCGTTATCGGGTCGCGACCAGGCGATGGTCAAGGAAATCGCTTTGGGAGTCATTCGCTGGTACTGGACGCTGGCGGAAATCGTACAGCGGTTGCTGCAGACCAAACTGCGCAACAAAGACAGGGATATCTTTTTTCTGCTCATGACCGGCGTGTATCAACTCAAATTCATGCACATACCGGCGCACGCTGCCGTTGATTCCACGGTGCAGGCATGTGAGTCGGCGGGCAAGCCCTGGGCAAAGCGTCTGGTCAATGGCGTGCTGCGCAACTACGTGCGGCGGGCCGCGGATATCGAAAGTCAGCTCGACAGCGACGCGGCCTTAAGCGCCCATCCGGATTGGATTCGCGCGCGCCTGGTTGCCGCTTGGCCCAGCGCGTGGAAGCAGATCATCGATGCCAATAATGCCAGGCCGCCGATGTGTCTGCGCGTCAATCTTGGCCGCATCTCGCGCGATGAATATCTTGCCCGCCTGTGTAAGGCCGGTATCGTGGCGGCAAATGATCCGCAGGTGGCGACCGGCTTGATCGTTGAGCGGCCGGTAGCCGTGGACGCATTGCCCGGTTTCTCCAAGGGTTTGGTCTCGGTGCAAGACACTGCGGCTCAGCTCGTGGTGCCGGCGCTGGACCTGCGGCCGGGTCAACGTGTACTGGATGCATGTGCTGCGCCGGGGGGGAAGACGGCCCATATTGTGGAGTCGCAGCCGGCGCTGGCGGAAGTGGTTGCCGTCGACGTCGATTCCGATCGCGTGGGACGTTTGCGTGCAACGCTTGCGCGTTTACGGCTCGACGCGCACTGTATCGCGGCGGATGCCAGCCGGCCGGACACCTGGTGGGATGGGGTGTATTTCGACCGTGTATTGATCGATGCGCCATGCAGCGGCACCGGCGTCATTCGGCGCCATCCGGATATCAAACACAATCGCCGGCCCGAGGACGTGGAGGCCCTGTGTGAGGTTCAAGCGCGCCTGTTGGATGGTGTATGGCCGCTGCTGGCCCCGGGGGGTAAATTAATGTACGTGACGTGTTCGGTGTTTCCGGAGGAGAATCAACATCAGATCAGCGCATTCATGCAGCGCCATCCGGATGCGGTGGTTGCGCCACTGCCGATGCAGGCAGGAGTGGACTGTGGAGTAGGCCGCCAGACGCTACCGGGGATCGACGCGATGGATGGGTTTTTCTTTTCCATGTTGAAGCGAGGCGACAACCGAGCTGCTCAAGTTAAATGATGTATGCACTTTATACGATCGACGCACCTGTCGACCTTCGGCGCCACATACTCGTGATGTGCATGGGCGTGATGCTGATGATCGCATCGCCTCTGTCTGCTCTTGCCGAGTTTTCGGTGCGTAAAGTGGAAGTTCAGAACGTCGACGATCGTTTGATGGTGTCTGCGGATCTGGACCTCGGTTTGACCAAAGAGGTTGAAGATGCAGTGAACAATGGCGTGCCTTTGGTGCTGCTGACCGAATTCAAGGTTGTCCGCAGCGGTTTGCTTTGGGACACGGATATCGACCAGGTAAAGACCAGTTCGCGGCTGCGTTATCATGCGTTGTCGGATCACTATATCGTCGATTCCTCATCGTCCGAGGGTATTGAAATGTTTCGTTCGGTGGACGATGCCCTCAGGCGCATTGGGAGATTGCGTGGTATAAGCCTTGCGCTGCCAAAGCCGGGCGTGACAAACGACGATCAGCTGGCGGTGCGCAGCCGTCTTGACATTGACGCGTTACCGGGCCCATTGCGCCCCATGGCGTTTCTGTCGTCGAATTGGCGGCTGAACAGCGACTGGACCCATTGGAATATTCTGCCGTGATACGCGCCCTGTTCGGTCCGGTTTCCGTGGTGCTGCTTTTGCTGGTGCTGGTGCTGGCGCTGCTGTTACTGACGTCAGCGGCGCAACACGCCGAGGTCTCCGGAGAGTTTTATTCAACCCTGCTCATCGTCAATGTAGTGGGTATCGCGTTATTGGCGATGTTGATCACCGCCAATATATGGCATCTGTATCGCCAATTCAGGAGACAAACCCTGGGCTCGCGGTTAACTATGCGCCTGTTGGGAATGTTTGTTTTATTGGCGGGCATACCATTGGCGGTTGTGTACTATTTCTCGATCCAGTTCTTGAGCAAGGGTGTCGACAGTTGGTTTGATGTACGCGTTGAGCAGGCCATCGGTGACGCCTTGTTGCTGGGGCGCACCACCCTGGCAGTGCTCAAACAGGACGTAGTGGATGATGTCTCCGAAGGCGCCGCGAGTGTGACTGAGTCTACCGGATCATTGGAAATCATACGACTGCTGGATGAGCTGCGGGTACGGGGTGGGTATTCCGAGGTCAGTCTGTACACATTGACCGGCGGAATTGTTGCTTCCAGCAGCCAGGACGCGGAATCTCTGGTTCCTGACACTCCCGATGAGAACGTACTCACCCGGATTCAGCAGCGACAGGCGTACGCCAGCCTGGAGCCCATATCCGACAGCGCACAGCAGCTGCGCATTGTAGTGCCGGTTCTGCCTGCCGAGGTGGGGGCACCGCTGCGTGCGCTGCAGGCGCTCAAGCCTCTGCCGTTGCGCTATGCCAATCTGACCGAGCGCATTGAATCGGCTTCGACCCAGTATAAGCAAATGGTCTTTTCGCGAGGGCCTTTGAAATTCAGCCTGATATTGACCCTGACCCTGGTCACGCTGGCCGCCTTGCTTCTCGCCGTGTGGGCCGCGATCTACGTATCCCGGCTGGTCTCCGCGCCTCTACGGCATCTGGCGGAGGGAACACGGGCGGTGGCGCGGGGTGACTATAAGAAGGAAATCCCGGTGACCAGCAGTGACGAGTTCGGCATACTGGTCAAGTCTTTCAACGAAATGACGCAACGAATCAACGAGGCGCAAAACACAGCGCGTCGCAGTCAGCGCGAGGCGGAGGAACAGCACACCTATTTAGAAACCGTTCTGGCGCACTTGTCCTCGGGAGTTTTGTCGTTCGACACGGAATTGAAATTGTTGACGCAAAACACCACCGCAACCCAGATTCTGGGAGTCACGCTGACGGACCTCGGCGCTCGCTCGGTGAGCGACATCAAGACGCAATATCCTCGTTTCGAATCGTTGTTTGCCCTGATTGAGGATTCGATGGAAAAGGGGCGCGATGAGTGGCAGCATCCAGTCACGTTGTTCGGGACCCGCGGCCGTCAGGTGTTGATAGTGCGGGGGACCAAGTTGCCGGGAAAGCGGGGTGGATACGTCGTTGTGTTCGACGACGTGACCGACTTGATTCAGGCGCAACGGGACGCTGCCTGGGGCGAGGTAGCCAGGAGGTTGGCGCATGAGATCAGGAATCCGTTAACGCCGATTCAGCTGTCAGTAGAGCGCATCAGACACAAGTATTCCCAAAGGCTGTCAACTGAGGACTACCAAACTCTGGATCGAGCGACACGCACCATCGCCCAGCAAGTCGAGTCTATGAAGAACATGGTCAACGCCTTTTCGAATTACGCGCAGCCTGTGCAAATGAAACTGAAGCCGGTGCGCTTGAATCAGCTCGTCCAGGATGTGGTCGAGCTGCATCGGCGCACCGACAGCCCAATCACGATGCTATTCGATCTGGACACCGATCTCCCGGAGTTAATGGCGGACAGCGATCGGCTTCGTCAGGTGCTGAATAATCTGTTGATTAACGCCAAAGACGCGCTCGCGCAAACGCTGCGTCCCGAAATTCGTATTTCAACCTTGACGGTCCATGAGAGGGACGGTGACCATATTCGGCTGACCGTCGCGGACAACGGCCCCGGCGTCCGCGAGGACATCATGGAGCGGTTGTTCGAACCCTACGTTACCACCAAGGAGAAGGGGACCGGTTTGGGCCTCGCAATCGTCAAGCGCATTGTAGAGGAGCATGGCGGGACGTTGTGGGCGGAAAATCGGAGCGGTGGCGGCGCATGCGTTACTATTCAACTGCCGCGCGTGATGCGGCGCGACAACGTTACTGATCCCAATATCAGGGTCAACCGTGGTTCCAAGGCCGAAGAGAAGATAGCGTGACGGGTCAAACAATTCTGGTTGTTGATGACGAACCTGATATCCGTGAGATAGTCCGCGACATACTCGAGGACGAAGAGTATTCGGTGCTCACCGCGGACAGTGCCGAGGATGCCCGCAATTTACAGCAGGAACGCCACCCCGACCTGGTGTTGTTGGATATATGGATGCCGGGCACCGACGGCATTTCATTATTGAAGGAGTGGGCGAGCGTCAACGATTTGGATGTTCCGGTGATTATGATCTCCGGGCACGGTAACGTGGAGACCGCGGTGGAAGCGATCCGTTACGGGGCTTACGACTTCCTTGAAAAACCACTGTCCACCGCAAAGCTGCTGGTCACCGTGGATCGGGCCTTGCAGAGCGACCGTTTGCGTAAGGAAAACCTGCGGCTGCGCGGCAGACTGGAGCCGGCGGCAACGTTGGTAGGGGACGGTAAGGTGCTGCAGGATTTGCGCGAACAATTGACGAGGGTGGCGAATACCGACAGTTGGGTGCTGATCACCGGCGAGCCCGGCAGCGGGAAGGAAGTCGTGGCGAGGAGTCTGCACAACCAGAGTCCGCGACGCGAGGCGGAATTCGTGCACGTCAGCCTGGCTGCCATTCCGGCGCAAAGCATCCTGGTGCAGTTATTCGGCAGCGAGGAAGATGGAATCGCCTGGCGCGGTCGCTTCGAGCAGGCCAAGGGCGGCACGTTGTTTCTCGACGAAGTGGGCGATCTGGATTTAGACACCCAGGCGAAGTTGTTGAATGCACTGGAAGAAAGCCGGGTCCTGCGGGTCGGTGGGCAGCAGTATGTGGACGTGGACGTGCGCATCATAGCCGCGACCAATCAGGATTTGGAAAAGGCGGTGTCCGAGGGTCGTTTTCGGGAAGACCTGTACTATCGTCTCAATGTGGTTCCGATTCATGTGCCGCCGTTGCGTGACCACGTGGAGGACGTACCGCAGCTGGTCGATTTCTACTTGAGGTGGATGGTGGAAAAGGAACAGTTACCCTATCGTCGGTTTACGATAGGCGCGTTGAATATCCTGCGTAATTACCATTGGCCCGGCAATGTCCGTGAGTTGAAGAATCTAATCCAGAGGGTGTTGATTCTCAATCGTGGCGAGGAAGTAGACGCGGCTGAAATTCAAGCTGCATTGAGTGACGTATCGACGGGGGCGGTGAGGCAATTTCCATCATCGGCGTTTGATATGAATCTACGTGAAGCGAGGGAGCAGTTCGAAAAGTCTTATTTGGAATACCACCTGCAACGATTCAGTGGTAACGTGAGTGAATTGGCGCAGTTCGCTGGTATGGAGCGAACCCATTTGTACCGAAAATTAAAAACGTTCGGCATCGATCCCAAGGCTGTAAAAGGTGCCTGACGGCGCGCGTAAGAGCTACAACAACAACTTGTTTTCGCGGTCTGGGAAATGAAGATCATAATTCTTGGGGCCGGTCAGGTGGGCGCATCAAGCGCCGAGATCCTGGCCGGGGAGGCGAACGATATCACGCTGATTGACCTCGACGACCGGTACCTGCGTAAACTGCAGGACCGAATGGACATTCGCACCCTGGTCGGAAATGCCTCATCTCCGACGGTGCTCGAGGAGGCCGGCGCCGAAGATGCGGACTTGCTGCTCGCGGTTACCAACAGCGACGAGATTAATATGGTGGCGTGCCAGGTAGCCGCCTGCAAATTCGCCACACCCACAAAGATTGCAAGAATCCGCGCCAACGACTACCTTCGCTGCGAAGAGCTGTTCGGCCCCGATGGTTTACCCATCGACGTCATCATCAGCCCGGAGGAAGTGGTTACCGAGCACATCCTGCGATTGATTGAATATCCCGGTGCGCTGCAGGTGCTGGATTTTGCCAACGGTAGAATTCAGCTTGTAGGTGTGCATGCGTACCACGGAGGTCCTTTGGTGGGCCATCCTCTGGCGGAACTTAGACAACACATGCCGAAGATCGATGCTCGTGTCGCGGCGATCTTTCGTAAGAATAACGTGCTGACGCCGAAGGCCGATACCGTTATCGAGGCCGGTGATGAGGTGTTTTTCGTCGCCGCCAAGCAACATATACGCAATGTCATGAGTGAGATGAGGCGCATGGACGAGCGCGTTACACGGGTTATGCTGGCCGGCGGCGGTAACATCGGTTTCCGCCTGTCACGTGAACTCGAGGGGCAAAATTATAATGTCAAGGTAATCGAAAGCGACTTCCGGCGCGCGGAGCAGATCGCTGACGGCCTTGATCACACGGTGATACTCCATGGAGATGCCGCGGACGAAGAACTGCTGCATCAGGAAAACATCGAGAATATGGACATCTTTTGCGCCGTCACCAATAGCGATGAAGCCAATATATTGTCGGCAATGCTGGCCAAGAAGCTTGGGGCGCGGAGGGTCATGGCGCTCATCAACCGGTCTGTATATGTCGATCTGCTGGAACACGGAGAGATAGACATAGTGATCTCGCCGCGCACCGCGACGGTGGGCAGCATTCTGGCGCATATCCGCCGGGGAGATGTGGTCGCCGTCCATTCGATTCGACGCGGAGCCGCTGAGGCCATTGAAGCCGTTGCCCATGGGGATAAGTCGACGTCCCGCGTGGTAGGCAGGGGCGTGCGTGACCTGCCGTTGCCCCCGGGAACCGGCATAGGCGCGATCCTGCGCGATGGGCAGGTCTTGATTGCGCACAAGGACACGGTGATCCAGCCGGAAGACCACGTGATCCTGTTCATGGTGGACAAGCGTCACATACAGGACGTGGAAAAGTTGTTTCAGGTGGATGTGACGTATATCTAAGGAACCTCATTATTGCCAGAGGTTCCGCCGGTAGAGGGATGTACCGACACAGTGCAGTCACGTAGCTGATTGAACTGTGGTGAAAAACGAAAATCGCATGGCAAACAAAATGTTCGCACATTACTTTCCGGCGCAGCGCCGGATACGGATCAACCGGAAATAATGCAGTACAAGGTCGTGCTCAAGGTCCTGGGGGTGTTGCTGGTGCTGTTCAGCAGCACGCTTCTGCCCCCCATAATAATTTCGTGGATCTACCACGATGGTGCGGCGCAGCCGTTCGCCGCCGCATTTGTGACCACCTTTTTCACCGGTTTTTTCTTATGGTCGATCACCAGGCACGAGCGCCGGGATTTGCGTTTTCGCGAGGGATTTATGGTGGTCGTATTGTTTTGGACCGTGCTCGCATCGTTCGGTGCGATTCCATTTTATTTGGCGGATACGCCGGTGTTGTCGCTGACCGACGCGTTCTTTGAATCGATGTCGGGTCTGACCACCACCGGCGCCACGATCTTGATTAACCTTGATGAATTGCCAAGGTCGATTCTTTATTACCGTCAGCAGCTGCAGTGGCTCGGCGGGATGGGCATCATTGTGTTAGCGGTGGCGATCATGCCGATGCTGGGCGTCGGCGGGATGCAGCTGTACCGTGCCGAAACTCCGGGCCCGATGAAGGACACCAAATTGACGCCTCGAATCACCGAGACCGCCAAAGCGCTCTGGTACATCTATTTGGGGCTCACGATGATTTGCGCGCTGAGTTACTGGGCCGCGGGCATGGATATATTCGACGCCGTGGGCCATGCTTTTTCCACGGTTGCCATTGGCGGATTTTCCACCCACGATGACAGTCTCGGATTTTTCAATAATGCCGCAGTCGATACCGTGGCGATAATATTCATGGTCATCGCCGGGGTTAATTTTGCGTTGCACTTCGTGAGTTGGCGCTCCCGTAGTCTCGCGGCGTACTTCAATGATCCCGAGGCAACGGTGTTTGTCGGAATCTTGTTCTCGGTGAGCGTATTGGTGATCACGATATTGACTGCTGCCGCCACGTTCGAGACTCCCGAGGAAACCCTGCGCCAGGGATTGTTTCAAGTGGTGTCCATCGTAACAACCACGGGTTTCACAACCGGCGGTTACAATTGGTGGCCGTCTTTTTTGCCGTTACTTCTGTTGATATTGAGTTTTGTGGGGGGGTGCGCCGGTTCGACCGCCGGGGGCGTCAAGGTCATCCGGGTGATACTTTTATATAAACAAGCCCGGAGGGAGATAGTTCGCCTGATACACCCGAGTGCCTTACTGGCGATCAAGTTGGGCGGAAAGCCCGTTCCCGATTCTGTCATTCATGCAGTGTGGGCGTTTTTTTCCCTCTATATACTGTGTTTCACGGTGCTTGGCCTGGCTTTGTCCGCCACCGGTTTGGACTGGGTCACCACATTTTCGGCGGTGGCCGCGTGTATGAACAATCTCGGCCCAGGCCTTGGCGAGGTGGCGGTGAATTACGCCAATGTCGATATGGTGGGCAAGTGGATATTGAGTATCGCGATGTTATTGGGACGTCTCGAGTTGTTTACACTGCTGGTGTTGTTCACTGCGACGTTCTGGCGAAGCTGAACCTGCGCTGTCATGCAGCAAACCGACCACAGGTCCCCTGCCTATTACCCTATAGCCGTTGCGATTGACACCGGCGGCGCTCACCCAACATACTGATCGACGTCGTATAAGACAACCGGCATCTCCACCGTAGCTGCTTCCATCGCAGGCCCCCTAACTGGATCGACGCGTGTGATTACCGTGGCGCTGGCGGGGCGAACGACAGGGGTTGTGCGGCCGTTGCCAAATTGCGAACGGCGCAAACGATTAGACCCTGCATGTCCCGGAAGCGGGGTTGGGTATGTGAACAGTCGCCGCCAACGACCGACCGTCAATGAACAATACTCAAGAGCATTGAATATGGGAACAGGCCTGGCAAGCTGGGTAATTCGTTACCGTTACGCCGTCATTTTTGCCACGCTACTGTTTGTCGCAGCCGCAGCCAGCGGGATGCGCTTTCTCACGTTCACGACCGACTACCGGGCTTTTTTCAGCGCCGACAATCCGCAACTCAAGAACTTTGAGGCGATTCAGAATACCTACGCAAAGTACGACAACCTGTTGTTCGTACTGGCGCCGGAAGACGCGCAGGTATTTTCTCCACATACCTTGTCCGCTATTGAGTGGTTAACCGAGCAGGCGTGGAAGATTCCGTACTCTTCGCGGGTGGATTCGTTGTCAAATTTTCAATACACCCACGCCGAGGGCGATGAATTAATCGTTGGAGACCTGTTTGAAGATGCACAGAATTTGAGCGATGCCGATATCCGGGATATCAAGGACATCGCGCTTGCCGAACCTTTGCTGCGCAATCGGCTGGTCCCGGACCGGGGGCACGTGACCGGAGTCAACGTTACGGTACAGCTGCCAGGTGAGCGGCTCAACCAGGAGGTGCCCGAGACTGCAAATTACGGCCGCCGGCTCGCGGCTGAGTTTCGGCAGCGGTATCCCGATATAGATGTTCACCTTACCGGGATCGTGATGATGAACGTATCGTTTCCGGAGGCGTCGCAGCATGATCTACGCACCCTGGTTCCGTTCATGTTCGCGGTCGTGATTGTGACACTTTGGCTCCTGGTTCGTTCCATCTCCGGTACCCTGGGTACGGTGATGGTGATTGGATTTTCCATCGTCAGCGCCATGGGACTGGCGGGTTGGATGGGAATCAAGCTGACCGGACCGTCCGCGGCGTCGCCGACGATTATCCTGACTCTGGCGGTGGCCGACTGTGTCCATGTTTTGACTAATTTCGTGCACGCGATGCGACAGGGAACCGGCCGCCGGGAAGCGATGCAGGAAAGCCTGCGTATCAACCTGCAGCCCATATTCATCACTTCGCTGACTACCGCCGTCGGATTTTTGAGTATGAATTTCAGCGATGTGCCGCCGTTTCGCGATCTGGGAAATATCGTTGCATTAGGCGTCGGCCTGGCGTTCGTTTATTCGGTTACATTCCTGCCCGCTTTCATGAACGTGGTTCCGGTCCACGTGCAGCCGCAAAAGACCCACGGCAGCCGGATCATGGAGCGATTCGCTGAATTTGTGGTGAGCCGGCGTACGGCTCTGTTGTGGAGCGTCGGGCCGTTGATGCTGCTGTTGATCGCCTTTATCCCCAAGAACGAACTCAACGATGAGTTCGTCAAGTATTTCGATGAGACCATCGAATTCCGGCGCGCTACCGATTTCACCACCGGCAACCTGACCGGTATCTATACGATTCAGTTTTCTCTGGAGTCCGGGGAATCCGGTGGATTGGCGCGGCCCGATTTTCTTTCGGCGGTGGAGCGATTTAGCCAGTGGTTTCGCGCGCAACCGGAGGTCATTCATGTCAATACCCTGACCGACACATTTATGAGATTGAATAAGAATCTCCATGGCGACGATTCGGCCTGGTATCGCGTCCCTCAGCAGCGTGAACTCGCGGCGCAATACCTGTTGCTGTACGAGATGTCATTGCCCTATGGCCTGGATCTCAACGACCAGGTCAATGTGGACAAATCGTCACTGCGCATGGTGGTCACCACCAAGAGCCTTTCAACCAGGGCGACACTCGACCTCGAGCGCCGCGCCCGTGAGTGGCTGGCGGGGAATGCGCCCGCTTCCATGCATGGCGCGCGGGGGTCCAGCCCCAATATCATGTTTGCGCACATCACGGAACGGAATATCCGCAGCATGCTGGTGGGCACGACTTTCGCGTTTATCGCCATATCCCTGATCCTGGTGCTGGCGCTCCGTTCGGTCAAAATGGGCTTGATCAGCATGCTCCCCAACCTCGTGCCGGCGGCGCTGGCCTTCGGCCTGTGGGGGCTCATGGTGGGCCAGGTGGGCCTGTCGATCTCCATTGTCACCGCGATGACCCTGGGGATCGTGGTCGACGACACCGTCCACTTTCTGAGCAAATACACCCGCGCCAGCCGCGAGGGGAACATGAGCGCGCAGGACGCCGTGCGCTACGCGTTCTCCACTGTGGGCATGGCGCTCTGGGTGACCTCGGTGGTTTTGGTGGCGGGCTTTCTGGTGCTGTCGCAATCGGCGTTTCAAGTGAATTCCGGGATGGGCTTGTTGACCGCGATCACCATCAGCTTCGCATTGATCGCCGATTTCCTGTTTTTACCGCCGTTACTTATGTTGATCGAGGAAAGAGCCCAGAAAGTGTGATCATTATGCCATCACAACGGTGTTATTGGGGAGATATATGAGATCTATTCCCACTTTAACCTGTTAATGCGTGAATAGACATGTCAGTCTGACTTATCGAGAAATAATCGCACAAGTGGGTATTATAGATCATATATCGGTTAAAAAGTTACCATAGTGGTAATAATGACTACGTTATCTCGAGAATTGACCCGATATTACCAGTTGCTTCGTTTGCGTGGACTGAACGATTCCCACAGCGGCAACGCATCCGCGCGCGACGCGGACGGCCTGTGGATCACTCCCACCGGGGCTTGCGCCGACAACTTGCAGAGCTGGCAACTGGTCCGCTGTGCGCTGGGTGGGGGCGACTGTCCGCGGGCGTCTGCGGATCTTGCCCTGCACCGCGCGGTGTACCAGCGCAACCCCAGGGCGCGCGCGGTCCTGCATGCGCACGGCAGCTATGCCGTGGCCTTGACCTTGGATGGGCGGGATTACGCGCCGCCGGATCTGGAGGGCGGGTTGTACTTTCCGCGCGTGCCGGTGATCGACCTGGCGTATGAAAAGTACTTTGTCGAATCGCCCGAGCGGGTCGGAAAGGCGCTGAGCAAGTATCCCGTGGCGATCGTACGCGGACACGGCATGTACGCCTGGGGTGAGGACCTCGAGCAGGCGTACAAATGGTTGTGCTCCCTGGAGCTGTCGGCGACCGTCGGGTATCAAGCGGCGCGCGCGGGCACGCTGTTGGCGCTCAAACCGCAGGATTGATATCAATCGCCGGGTTGGCACGCCGCCAGCAATTCGCGCAACGGCGGGAATTCGCGGCACACCTGTTCGATGTCGACCCAGGTATCCAGGTCGACCAACACCGGCAGTTGCTGAAATCTGATGCCCAGTGCTTCGGCGCGGGTCAATGTGCTCCGCAGGACCGTGTCATCGCCCCAGTCGATATTCTCGAACAAAGACGAGTGCGGGCGTTGCAAACCGATAAGATAGTACCCCCCATCCCGGCTTGGCCCGATAATGTCTGCGCCCGCGCGCAAGGCCCGGTTGGCGGACATCAAAGTCCCCGGGGCGCAATGCGGTACGTCACACCCCATCACCGCTCCCGGGCAGGCGGATGCCAAAGCCGCATACATCTTGGCCCCCAAATCCCCGCTAACCTGTCGCTTGACGGTGATGCGCCGTTTTCGGCCCAGATCCCGGAACAAAGCATGGTGTTCCGTGGGCCATACGTGCAGGTATACCGGACCGCGCCAGGCGGACAACGCGAGTTCCGCGGTGCGCTCGATGCACCAGGCGGCAATCTGCGCCGCCTGCTGCCCCGAGCAGCGCGGCTGCAAACGCGTCTTAACCCGCCCCGGCAGGGGCGTCTTGGCGAACAGATGTAGCGCGGGCGCCGTCGTCGTCACCGCTCAGCGAACATCGCGATATCGGGCGGCAAGCCGGCTCGGTGAGACGCCCACCCAGTACAACAGCCTGTTGCACCACATGTGTCCGATGGTGGTGAACACCCCCTGAGCCTGCCAGCGGCGGGCGGCGGTCGTCACCGGCGTTTGTATGCGGTACGGCCGGGAGATGTGTTTCAGGCGCCGGCTCAGAGCGATGTCCTCCATCAGCGGGATTCGGGGGTAGCCGCCGATCTGCTGAAAAATGTCCCGGCGCACGAATATCGCCTGGTCGCCGGTGGCGATGCCCGTCAGCGCCGATCGCTGGTTCATGAACCATGCAATCAGCCGCATAACGCCGCCGGGCACGTCGAACTTCACGTCAAACCGCCCCCATGCCCGGCCGCTGTGGTAAGCGGCGGTCAGACCCGACAGCGCATCCACCGGCAGCCGCGTATCAGCGTGCAGGAACACCAGCATATCGGAGCGTGACAGTGCTGCGCCCTGGTTCATTTGCTGGGCGCGTCCGGGACCACTGGTGATGACGCGCACGGTGGCGGCTTGCGGCGCATTTTCCGCGCGCGCGGCGATCTCGCTGAGTTTGTCGAACGTCCCATCGTTGCTGCCCCCATCCACGAAGATTATGTCTGAGATTCCCTGCACTGTGGCCAGTTGCTCCGACAGGTCCTGCACCAATGGCGCCTCGTTCAGAACGGGAATAATGATCGAACAGCTGGGCGTCGTCTCACTCATCGACGGAATGACGGCGCGCGCGCGAAAGCGAGCGCAACGCCTTGAGGAGTATCAATACCGGTCCCGCCCCGTGCAGGGCGAGATCGAAGATATCGATGCCGCGATGCAAGGTCCCGGCCTGCCACATCTTCAGCTTTTCCCAAAGATGTGGTTCCGGTGAAAACGGCGCGAGCGCCAGCGCCAAACCGCCAATGATCACGACGGCCCAGGGAAATTGATCAAGCCACTTCATGCAGTGTCCTCATGGTTGCTGCTGCATCGGCTTACGCCCGGGGACACGCCCCGGACGGCACGCCAAGTCTCAAGTGCGGGGATGCAAGCGCATGCCTCGGCGCAGCGATCAGCGGCGCAGACGCGCGGCGATTCGCATGCGCAAGGCATTGAGCTTGATGAAACCCGCGGCGTCGGTTTGGTCGTAGGTCCCGGCGTCGTCCTCGAATGTCGCAGTGCGTTCATCGAACAACGAATCACTGTCGGACTGACGGCCGACCACAGTCACATTGCCTTTGCACAGCTTTAACCGCACTTTGCCGTTTACAGTCGCTTGCGAAGCATCGATCATCTGTTGCAGCATTTCGCGTTCCGGGCTCCACCAATAGCCGTTATAGATCAGACTCGCGTATCGCGGCATCAGCTCGTCTTTGAGGTGGGCGACCTCCCGGTCGAGGGTTAACGACTCCATCGCCCGGTGCGCCTTGAGCAGGATGGTGCCTCCCGGCGTCTCGTAACATCCCCTTGATTTCATGCCGACATATCGATTTTCGACAATATCGGCACGCCCGATGCCGTGTCGACTGCCCATCTCATTGAGCCGCAACACCACCGCCGCCGGAGACAGCGCCTCGCCGTCAATGGCGATGACGTCGCCGCTTCGGAAGTCCAGTTCCACGTACTCAGGTCTTTCAGGCGCCGCATCTAGCGTTACCGTCCAACGCCACATGTCCTCACTCGGCTCCGTCCAAGGGTTCTCCAATTGTCCGCCTTCGTAGGAGATGTGGAGCAGATTGGCGTCCATTGAGTATTGCGATCCGCCGGACGGATTTTTTTCCACCGGGATCCCGTGGGTATCGGCGTAGGCCACCAGTTTTTCCCGCGAATTGAGATCCCATTCCCGCCACGGCGCGATGATTTTAATGTCGGGATTCAGGGCGTAGGCGCCGAGCTCGAAACGAACCTGATCGTTGCCCTTGCCGGTGGCGCCGTGGCTAATGGCGTCCGCCGAGGTGTGAGCCGCAATCTCAATCAAGCGTTTGGCGATCAGCGGCCGTGCAATGGAGGTGCCAAGCAAGTATTCGCCTTCATACAATGCATTGGCGCGAAACATCGGGAACACGAAATCTCGCGCAAATTCTTCCTTGAGATCTTCGATGAAGATCTCCGTGGTGCCGAACTGTTCAGCCTTGGCGCGAGCCGGTTCGATCTCTTCACCCTGTCCGATGTCCGCCGTGAACGTCACCACGTCACAGCGATACGTGTCTTTAAGCCATTTGAGGATGATCGAAGTATCCAGTCCGCCGGAATAGGCGAGTACAACTTTTTTAACCGAGGACATCGCTTTGTCCGCACCATACGCTTGAAAAGCAGGCCGTGTATCATCTTTGTAACACGGCGTTAGGTCAAGGAATTGTGGGGCCGGCTCGATTCGCGACGGCCGGACGTATTCCCCGCCTGCCGATTAAGACACCAGCGGGCCGGTGGATGGGCGTGCGGTCCGAGCGCTGCGGTATCGGATAACCACTGGTTGTCTGATGCTTGGCACTAGTGGTAGAAGAGTTTAGACTTATTGTTTTGTCATACTGGCGCCCGCATCCTGGGCGCCTTTGCGTTTATGGAAGCCGCTAATCACTACCTTATGCAGACGTACCTTCGTTCGTCCGTGAGCTTCGAGCGCGGCCGCGGACCGTGGCTGTGGGACACGGAGGGGAAACAGTATCTGGATGCGTTGTCCGGAGTCGCGGTGGCGATCCTCGGGCACGCGCATCCCCGCGTTGCCGAGGCCATCGCAGACCAGGCGAGTACTTTGTTGCACACGTCCAATCTGTACGATATACCCCTGCAACGACAGTTGGGCGAGCGGTTGTGCCGGGTGTCAGGTATGGAGAGGGCGTTCTTTTGCAACTCCGGCGCCGAGGCCAATGAAGCCGCGATCAAGATCGCGCGCCGTTTCGGGCATCAGAAGGGTATCGATACGCCGGCGATAATTGTGACCGATGGCGCATTTCACGGACGCACCCTGGCGACCCTGTCCGCCACCGGCAATCGTAAAGTCCAGGCGGGTTTTGAGCCCTTGGTGGCTGGTTTTAAACGCGTACCGTTTAATGACCTCGACTCGGTCAGGCAATTGAGTCAGATCGCCCAGGACGTAGTGGCCGTCTTCGTGGAACCGATCCAGGGGGAAGGTGGCATCAAGGTCCCCGATAGCGGTTACCTGCGCGGGCTCAGAGAGCTGTGCGACGCCAACGACTGGTTACTCGTGGTGGACGAAATCCAGACCGGCATGTGCCGCACCGGCGACTGGTTCGCCTTCCAGCACGAAGGCATTGAACCTGATGTGGTTACGGTGGCGAAGGCCCTCGGTAACGGGGTTCCGGTGGGCGCATGCCTCGCCCGCGGCCGCGCGGCGGAGGTTCTGGTGCCCGGTTCGCATGGCTCAACGTTTGGCGGCAACCCCCTCGCGTGCCGGGCCGGCGTGACCGTGCTCGATGTCCTCGAGCGGGGCCGGCTGGCGGAACGGGCGGCGGCGCTGGGCCGCCGTATGCTTGATGGTCTGGAGCAGCGGGTGTCCGGGCTTGACTCCGTGTGCGAGGTACGCGGACGGGGACTGATGATCGGCGTGGAGTTCGACCGTCCCGCCGGTGAACTGGTGACGCTTGCCTTGAAAGAACGCTTACTGGTCAACGTCACCGCCGTAAACGTATTAAGATTGTTACCGCCTCTGATATTAGCCGACGAGGAGGCCGACATCGTGTTGGACAGAGTGACGGCGGTGATCGAACGCTTCGACAAGGGTCAGGGTTAGTGACGGTGCGGCATTTTCTAAGCTTGTTGGATCTTGGCGCCGACGAATTGCGTGCCTTGATTCATCGCGGTGTGGAGATCAAGCAGGCGATGCGGGCGGGACAAGCCTATCACCCGCTCAGCAACCGAACCCTGGCGATGATCTTCGATAAGTCGTCCACACGCACGCGTATCTCGTTCGAAGTGGCGATGACGCAGTTCGGCGGTAACGCCATTTTTCTCTCACCAGGAAGTACCCAACTGGGTCGCGGCGAGCCGATCGAGGATACTGCACGGGTGATGTCGGGCATGGTGGATGCGGTGGTGATTCGCACATCCAGCCATTCCATGGTCGAGACGTTCGCGGCTCATGCGCAGATTCCGGTAATCAACGGGCTCACGGATCGTTTCCATCCATGCCAGTTGCTCGCCGATGTGCAGACCTATTTCGAGTTGCGCGGTGATATCCGCGGCCGTCGGGTCGCTTGGGTGGGAGACGGCAACAACGTGTGCCATTCCTGGATCAATGCCGCGAGGCGGTTCGATTTCGTGCTTACCGTCGCCACGCCGAACGGGTATCGTCCGGACGCATCCCTGGTAGACACGGCCGGGGACGCGGTCACATTGACCGACGATCCTCTCACGGCGGCGCAAGACGCAGATATCGTCGTTACCGACACCTGGGCCAGCATGGGTCAGGAGAGCGAGAAGGAGCGGCGTTCGGCGGTTTTTGAGCCCTACCGGGTCGATGCGCAGCTGATGCGGCGGGCCGCGTCCGATGCTGTGTTCATGCACTGCCTGCCTGCGTATCGCGGTCATGAAGTGACCGCGGATGTTATCGATGGACCGCAGAGTGTCGTCTGGGCGCAGGCCGAAAATCGATTGCATGCGCAAAAAGCACTGCTGGAATTTCTGCTCGTCGCTCAAAAATGACGGTTGTCGCTTGATTCTACTGTGGTTAACGTAACGGTTATGCACGACAGTTACGTTTTGGAAGTACACGGCATCGTATGCTCACATCGCGACCGCCCGGTGATCGGCGGTTTGTCGTTTTCGGTTCCAAAGCGCGCACTGGTGTGTCTCCTGGGTCCCAGCGGCTGCGGTAAGACCACCGTATTGCGTGCCATCGCCGGATTTCATCCGTTGGATGCCGGCGACATCAAACTCGGTGGCCGCGTGGTGTCCAGACCAGGCCACACCGTGGCGCCGGAACAGCGACGGGTGGGGATGGTGTTCCAGGATCATGCCTTGTTCCCCCATCTCAAGGTCGACGAGAATGTGGCGTTTGGTTTGCGCAAGCGGCACACCGCCACGGACCGTAAGTTTGTGGATGAGGTCCTGGAGCGCGTGGGGCTGTCGACAATGGGAGATCGCTATCCCCATGAGTTGTCCGGAGGGCAGCAGCAAAGGGTGGCGTTGGCCCGCGCTCTCGCGCCAAAGCCGGATCTATTGCTCATGGACGAACCGTTTTCGAACCTCGATGTGGAGCTTCGCGAACGGCTGGGTTACGACGTGCGTGAAATCTTGAAGGCCCAAGGCATCACCAGTGTGATGGTGACCCATGATCAACAGGACGCTTTTGCGCTAAGCGACGAGGTCGGCGTCATGTTCGAGGGCCGCATCGAACAGTGGGGAACGCCCTACAATCTGTATCACCAGCCGACAAACCGGTTTGTCGCCGATTTTATCGGTGAGGGCGTATTTCTGCCTGGAAAGTTGCGGGACAGCGCCACCGTGGAAACGGAACTCGGTGCCGTGAAAGGCCGGCAGAACTACCGATGGGATCCGGGTACCGTGCTCGACGTTTTGATTCGACCCGACGATATCGTTCCGGATTCGAACGGCACGATGGTGGCTCAGGTTGTGCGCAAGGCGTTTAAGGGCGCGGAGATTCTTTATACGCTACGTCTGGACAGCGGGACCGAGTTGCTGTCTCTGTTTCCCAGCCATGCCAATCACGATGTGGGTGAACGGTTGGGTATTCGGCTTCAGGCGGAGCATCTGGTGGTGTTTCCGCACGATGAGTAGACAGCTCACCCTGGCGGCGCTGGTTTTCGGTTTCCACGTTGGCGGTGCGGCGATAGATGTAGTCTTTGCCGACCCGGAGGCGTCGACGAAATCGCAAGTGGCCCAGAAGGCGTTCGCTCGCGGTCAGGAGTTCAAACGGCGCGGGTATTACAAACAGGCCTGGGAGCAGTTTGAGATTGCACGTCAGATCGCTCCGGAGGACAGCCCGACCAGGGGTCGTGCGGAACAAGAACTCAACTATCATCTACCGCTCAAGCAAATTCAAGATCGCGTCAATACCGGCGATTTTGACCGGGCGGAACAACTTCTCAACGAGTTGTTGCTGACCAACCAGTCCGCGCCGGACCGGATCAGCAACATCAAAACCATGCTGCAGAACCTGAAGCTCATGCGCAGCACCAGCGCTGGACGGTCGCTGGCGGTCGATCACAACGTCGTGGTGCGGCAGGTGCGCGGCCTACTCGAGGACTTCCGCCGGGCGCGCGGCCGCTATCCGATCGGCTATCGCGAACTCAACAACGTGTTACCGCCGAACCGCCCGCCGCTGCAGCAGTTTCTGGTCAGGCACTACGAGGGTACCGGGGCCGGTTACGTGTTGTCGTTGCGCAACAAGTTTGATCCTGATCAGGTACTGACGATCCAAAAGACGGGCATACTCCGTTAAGCCGCAGATGGCACGGGTTGCCCGAATCCTACGCCGGCTGGCGGGGATCCGCGGCGCGCCGGGCGGAATTGCGGTTCCGAGCTGAGCTAAGCGCCGCGACCGTTGATAGCGTAACTTGCGCCGTTTGTCAGGATGGGCCACACGCCCCGGGCTGTGCCGCTATATTGAATACATAAACTGTATTTACTTCGGGGGAGGTTAATTTGCTAGCCAATATTCAACGGATCGTAGCCGACGCGATACGCGAGCGCCGCCGCCTGTTTATTCGCTATAACGGGCAAGCCCATGTGCGGGTAATCGAACCCCATGTCCTGTATCGTAATCCGGATGGTCTGCTCGCCCTGGTGGCGTATCAGGTGCGAGGTTATCAATCCAGTACTCGGCGCGGCACGTTCTGGCGGCCGTTTCAGCTCGATCGAATCGACAGCATACTGGCTATCGACGAGGCGTTCTCACCTCGCATCCGCCAGGGTTACGATACCGTGGTGGCGCTGATCCGGGGCGAGACATTGGCTAAGGTGGTCGCCACTCCCGACGAATATAAACGCACTTACCATGGTGATCTGACGGGCACCGATGTGCCGCGCAACCAAGCGGACCACGCCGGGCAGGAATCGCTGCGCGCAAGCTAAAGCCGTTGGTGGCCGGTTGATCGCTGTGCGGTGCCGTGTCCGCGACGGGACCGCCGCTGTCTGATCCGTTCTTATCCCAGACTTCACACCGGCCCGGTGTCAGGCGGTGAGCTGGTCCTTCATTGCATTCAGCGCGCGTTTCTCGATCTGCCGGATGCGTTCCGCCGAGACGCCATACTCCTCGGCAAGCTCATGCAGCGTCGATTTCGGATCTTTCAACCACCGGCGCTGAATAATGACACGGCTGCGTTCGTCCAGTTTGTCCAGTGACGCTTCGAGTCGTTCGCGGCGCTCCGCCTCATTGTCGGCGGCGCTGGCCAAACGTTCAGGATTGTAGCGCATGTCCGGTAAATATCCGGCGGGGGACATCACCGACCCGTCTTCGTCACCGTCGTCATAACCGTCGAAGGACACATCGGCGCTGCTCATGCGCGATTCCATCTCTTGTACGGTTTCCGCGGGAACATCCAGCTGGTCGGCCAGCGCCTCCACCTCATCCGGGTTCAACCACCCCAGATGATTTTTCGACTTGCGCAGGTTAAAAAACAACTTGCGTTGCGCCTTGGTGGTCGCGACCTTTACGATCCGCCAGTTACGCAGCACGAAATCATAGATTTCGGCGCGTATCCAATGCACCGCAAACGACACCAAACGCACTTTTCGCTTGGGGTCGAAGTTTTTGACCGCCTTCATCAAGCCGATATTGCCTTCTTGAACGAGGTCGGCCAGAGGTAAGCCGTAACCGGAAAAACCCCGCGCCACGCGCACCACATAGCGTAGATGCGACATCACCAGCTCCCGCGCCGCATCCAGGTCGCCGTGGGTACGGTAACGCACCGCCAGTTCATGCTCGCGTTCGCTGCTGAGCATGGGCACCGCGTTCACCGCCTGCATATAGCTCGCCAGGCCCTGATTGGTGATGTCCAGGGGGATCGGCAGATTGTGGGTCATAGGTTTCTCCATGTCTTTACGGTAGTGATTTTAGCACTCAGAAAGTTAGAGTGCTAACACGGCGGAAAGTTCCGGTTTTATTGGGCTTCTGCGAGTCTAGGTAGGCTGCATGGCGCGCAGATGACGGCCCACCGACCAACGTGACGCGAGCCATCCCAGGCCGACTCCTATCGCCACGATGATCAGGGACTCCGGCAGGCTCAACCCCGCCACGCGGAACGCGCTGCCGTATAAATTCGCTAACACCTGTATCGGCGGTCGCAGCAGATGCACGCACAGTGCAATGAGCACAATCGCCATCCAGGCGCCGAGAAGTCCTTGCAGCATGCCGTTATACAGGAATGGGCGGCGAATGAAGCGGTCGGTGCCGCCGATCAGCCGAATGATCTCGATTTCCTCGCGGCGGTTGAGAATCGCCAGGCGAATGGTATTGGAAACAATCAGCAACACCGCCAAAGCCAGTAATACCGACAGCACAATCAACGCCCGGCGGATGAGTTTCAGGATCACATGAAAACGCTGCACCCATTCCATGTCCAGCTGCGCCAGCTCGACGGCGGTAAGCGAGCGAAGCTCGACGAGCAGTTGTTCCAGGAGCTCGGGCTGCTCATATCGGGGTTCGGGAATGATTACCAACAGGGTCGGCAGCGGGTTTGCCGGAAGCGCGTCGAGCGCGTCGCCAAAACCGGAGAGTTCCTTGAATTCGGCCAGTGCCTGCTCCGAGCTGACTATGCGCACTTGATTGACGTCCGCGCGATCGACCAGCGCCGTTGCCAGACTTTGCGCTTGCTCTGCGGTTACGCCGGCGCGAAGAAATAGTGAAACATGAGTGCCGCCGTGCCATTCGCTGCTTACCCTTTCCGCGTTGGCCACCAACAGGTACAGCAGTCCTGGCAGGGCCAGAGTGATGCCGATCACCCCCACCGACATCAACGTGGAGCCGGGCATGCGCGCCAGTTGCCCGATGCTGGACAACAGCACCTGGGCATGCCGGAGCAGGTACGCCCTCATCCTATGGACGCTCCATCGTGAACCAGTCGGCCATCTTTCAACTCCAATACCGGCTTATTCAACCTTTGAATATGGCGTCGTTCGTGGGTGGCGATGATTACGGTAACCCCGTACTGATTGAATTGGTGGAACAAATCCATGATCTCATCCGAGAGTTGCGCATCCAGATTGCCGGTGGGTTCGTCGGCAAGGAGTAGCGGCGGCCGGTTCACCACCGCCCGCGCGATACCCACCCGTTGCTGCTCGCCGCCGGATAAGGTGATGGGGTAGAGCCGCTCTTTGCCCAGCAGGCCGACTTTGTCCAGCGCGGCGCGAACGCGCCGCCCGGTTTCCCGGTGACCGACACCCGATACCACCAGCGGTAAGGCCACATTGTCGAACACCGTACGATCATGGAGTAACTTGTGATCCTGAAAGATGACGCCGACCTCACGGCGAAAATATGGGATCTGCCGGTGTGGCAGTTTGACCAGATTCCTGCTATTGACCACGATCTGCCCGTGGGTGCTGCGTTCCACCAGGGTAATGAGCTTTAGCAGGGTGCTTTTTCCCGCACCCGAATGGCCGACCAGAAACGCCATATGCTGCCTCTCGAGCGTGAAGCTGATCCGCCTTAAGGCTTCGTGTCCGTTGGGGTAACGTTTTGAGACTTGGCTGAAGCGAATCATCCGCTATCCCGCACTCACCACCCCACGTCGCTGAGTTCCAGGCAACATCGACTCACCAATGTCTTCAATTTCATGAACGCGACTTTCGGGGCATCTCCAGTGCCAACCTCGGATAGACGCGGGCGCCTGGATTCGCTACGCCGGTGCGCCGGGCCGCTGCAACGACTCCGCGTCGGGCAACAGGGCGTCGATGAATTGCGCGGTGTTGAACGGCCGCAAATCGTCCGGCCCCTCGCCGACGCCGATAAATCTCACCGGCAGCGCAAATTTGTCCGCGATCGCCAATAGAATTCCTCCTTTGGCGGTTCCGTCGAGCTTGGTGAGGCACAGGCTGTCCACTTGCACCGCCTGATGAAAATGTTGCAGTTGCGACAACGCGTTTTGCCCGGTGCCGGCGTCCAGGACTTGTACGATCTCATGCGGCGCCTCGGGATCCAGTTTATTCAAGACCCGCTTTATCTTGATCAGCTGATTCATCAGGTCGCTCTGGGTGTGCTGTCTACCTGCGGTGTCGATCATCAACACGTCCGTCGATCGGGCACGGGCGGAAACCAAGGCGTCGTGGGCCACCGCGGCGGCGTCCGCGTCCTGCCCCTGGGATATCACCGGAACCTGCAGACGCTCGCCCCAGCGGGTCAGTTGCTCCACGGCAGCGGCACGATAGGTGTCGCCGGCCGCCAGCATTACAGTTCGCTCCTGTTGCAGCAGCCAGTGGGTGATCTTGGCGATGGTGGTGGTTTTGCCGACACCGTTCACGCCGACAATCAACATTACGTAGGGACGCCCGTCGAACGGCAGCGATTTCCCGCACGGCTCCAGGATTACCGTCATCTCTTCCCGAATCGCGGCGATTAAATCGCCGGCGCTGTTCAAGTTTTGCCGTTGGGAAACATCGCGTAGGTGATCGATGATCTTCGTACTCGGACCCACGCCGAGGTCGGCGCTCACCAGCAAGTCCTCGAGATCCTCGAACAAGCTCGGATCGAGGGTCTCCGAGCCGCGAAAAAGGCCCGACAAACCGCGCGTGAGCGCATTGCGTGTCTTGGACAATCGCTCACGCAGATTACTCGGTCCGGGCGGGGAACTCTTTAGCTTATTCTCGGTCTTTTTGGTGTTACGAAACAGTGGCGGCATCCAGGATTGATAGCTACAAACGTCAACATCGTTATATCGTATCATGCCCCCGGTGAAACGGCAGTGTATACAGATTGGTTACCATCTGTTAACAGTGGTTAAGGCCAAACTGTGACAGTGCTAACATCGCGGCGCGTCCCTGGAAATTGAATCAATATGCATATCTTTGGTAATCGGTTACTGGTCCTGATGTTGACAGCCTTGTCTGTCGCTGGTTGCGGCACATTGCCCAAGCAACCCGACAGCGCGGAGCAAGTCCATGAAACCACCCTGGCAAACGGGCTCAAGATCCTCGTCAAGGTGGATCGTAGGGCGCCCATTGTCGTGTCCCAGGTGTGGTACAAAGTCGGCGGGAGTTATGAGCCCAGCGGGCGCACCGGCCTGTCCCACGTACTGGAGCACATGATGTTCAAGGGCACCGAGCAGCTGGGTCCCAACGAGTTTTCCCGGGTTATCGCCGCCAATGGCGGGCGGGAAAACGCATTCACCGGGCGTGACTATACCGCCTACTTCCAGCGGCTTGAAAAATCCCGCCTGCCGATCAGCTTCAAGCTCGAATCGGATCGTATGCAGAACCTCAAACTGAACCTCGGTGAATTCAAGAAGGAAGTCGAGGTGGTCAAGGAAGAGCGGCGGTTGCGGACCGACGATCGTCCGGAGGCGCAGGTGTACGAAAAATTCATGGCCACCGCATTTCGCGCCAGCAACTATCGCAATCCCATCATCGGCTGGCCGCAGGATCTCGAGGCCATGCAGTTGCAGGATCTGGAGGCCTGGTATCGGCGCTATTACGCGCCCAACAACGCCACCTTGGTCGTGGCCGGGGACGTGGATCCCGACGAGGTCTTCGCGTTGGCGGAAAGATACTTCGGAAAACTCCCCCGGCGGGAGCTTGCGCCGGCCGCCGACGTTGCCGAGCCGCCGCAGGACGCACCGCGCCGGTTGGAACTGCGGCTGCCCGCCAAGGTGCCCTATCTGCTGATGGGATTTCATGTGCCGTCGATGAATGCCGACGACCCCGATAATTGGGAGCCCTACGCATTGGAAATCCTGGCTTACATCCTCGATGGCGGTAAGAGCGCGCGGTTGCCGCGCCGTTTGGTGCGTGAGCAGCGCATCGCATCATCCGTGGGGGTTGGTTACGATCCTGTGTCCCGACTGTCCACCTTATTGATCATCAACGGCCATCCCGCCAACGGTAAATCCATTGCCGAGCTGGAGGCGGCGTTGCAGGCCGAGATCGAACGCCTGAAAGCAGAACCGGTCTCGCCGCAGGAGCTGGATCGGGTCAAGGCGCAAATCGTCGCCAGCAACGTGTTCGAGCGGGATTCGGTCTTTTACCAGGCGATGAAACTGGGGGAACTCGAGACGGTCGGCCTGGATTGGCGGTTGGAGTCGCAAATGGTGGATCGGTTGCGCGCGGTCACCGCCGAACAGGTACTTCGCGTCGCGCAGAAATACCTCGTATCCGAGAACATGACGGTCGCCGTGCTGGCGCCGCAAGCCATCGGTGCGCGGGATGGTTGATTTCCTGCCGGCCCGGATCTGCTTGTTGCTGCTTGGTCTTTGCGTCAGCGCCGCTACGGTGGCGGCGCCGGACATCCAACACTGGCTCACCAAGAATGGGGCGCGGGTATATTTCGTAGCCGCCCATGAATTGCCGATGGTGTCGATCTCCCTGGCCTTCGATGCCGGCAGTGCGCGAGATCCAGGCAACCGGTTGGGATTGGCCCATCTGACCAACACGTTGATGGAAGAAGGAGCGGGGGACCGCAGCGGAGAACAGATTTCCGAGGGCCTGGAGTCGATCGGCGCGCAGCTGCAAAGCAACAACGGCCGCGATATGTCGGTATTTGAGTTGCGCACGCTCAGCGACCCGAACGTGCTCGATACCTCGGTCGGGATTCTTGGCGATGTGATCGGCCGCCCGCAATTCCCCGCTGCGGCGTTGGAGCGTGAACGTGACAGGGTGCTGGTGGCGCTGCAGCGCCAACAACAGTCTCCCCGCGACCTGGTGCGACAGGTCTTCTTTAAGAGCCTGTTCGCCGGGCATCCGTACTCCAAGCCGCCAATGGGTGAAGCGGAGGGTGTAAAGGCTATTGTTCGTCAGGACCTGATCGATTTTCATCGCCGGTATTTCGTCGCCGCTAATGGCGTGGTGGCGATAGTCGGCGACCTGAATCGCCAGCGAGCCGAGCAGATCGCCCAGCGCCTGGTCGCTGCGTTGCCGCGCGGCGGCGCCGCGCCGGGAATGTCCGATGTGTCCCAGCCCGCCGGTCCCCGGGAAAGTTCGATCGATTTTCCTTCCCAGCAAAGCCACCTGCTTATGGGTCAGCCCGGTGTTGCGCGCGGGGATCCCGACTACTTTCCGCTTTATGTCGGCAATCATATTCTTGGCGGCAGCGGGTTGATTTCGCGCCTGGCCGTAGAGATCCGGGAAAAACGCGGACTTGCCTACAGTGCCTACAGCTATTTTGTGGCCATGCGCGCCCGTGGTCCGTTCGCCGTCGGGCTGCAGACGCGTAACGATCAGCTCGAGACCGCGGCGGATATCGCGGCACAGACCTTGGTGCGATTCGTCGAGCAGGGGCCGACCGCGCAAGAACTCGAGGCCGCGAAAAAAAATATTACCGGTGGCTTCCCTTTGCTGATCGACAGCAACAGCAAGATCGCGGATTATCTGATGCATATCGGATTCTACGAACTCCCCCTCAACTACCTGCAGGAATATCCCGCCAACATCGAGGCCGTGACGGTTGATGATGTCACCGACGCGTTTCGCCGCCGCGTCGATCCGAAGCGGCTGGTTCGCGTGATCGTGGGGGATAACAGCGGTTAACGTGCCGCCCAACCGGCTGCGTATCATCGCCGGCTGTTGGCGCGGGCGGCGGATCGGATTTCCCGCGCTCGCGGCATTGCGGCCGACCCCGGACCGGGTTCGGGAGACCGTGTTCAACTGGCTGCAATCCGAGATCGACGGTGCGCACTGTCTCGACCTGTTCGCCGGCACCGGAATCCTGGGCTTCGAGGCGCTGTCCCGCGGTGCCGCGTCGGTGACCTGTGTCGAGCGCGAACCCGCCGCGGTCACCGCGATACGGCGCAACGCGGGCGCGCTCGACGCCGGGGGTATGAGCGTCGTTCAAAACGACGCGATGGACTTTTTGAAGCGTTCGCAACCGCGGCCCATGGATATCGTGTTCATCGATCCGCCTTACGGTTCGCCGTCGCTGGGACCGGTGTGCCGACTGCTCGAAGAGCGCACATGGCTGGCCCCGCGGGCGTCGATATACGTCGAGACGCGCGCCTTGAACCCCGCGCTGGCGGCGCCCGCGGACTGGCAATGCCTGCGATCGAAACGAGCGGGACAGGTGGACTACCGGTTGTACTGCAGGTCGCGGGAAGGCGATCAACGTTGACTGCGCTTTGGCGCAACAAGTAGCCTGTGATCTTCCAGTCAAGCCAGGACAATACGATGCCAATAATCGCCCTGTATCCGGGAACGTTCGATCCCATCACCAATGGACATACAGACTTAATCATCCGAGCATCGCGAATCTTTGATCAAGTCATCGTCGCTATCGCCGGCAGACCCGACAAGCGGCCGCTGTTCAGCCTGGCGCAACGCGTAGAGATGGCGAAACGCGTCACCCAAGAGTTACCCTCGGTGCGGGTGATCGGGTTCGAGGGATTGTTGATCAATTGCGTTCGCGACCATAGCGCGGGCGTCGTGGTGCGGGGACTGCGCGCGGTATCGGACTTCGAGTACGAGTTCCAATTGGCATCGGCAAATCGGCGCCTGGCGGCGGATATCGAGACGGTTTTCTTGACACCATCGGAGGCCCACACGTTCACGTCCGCTTCTCTGGTGAAGGAAATCGCCATGTACCAGGGCGATGTTTCCAGCTTCGTTGATCCCGAAGTGCACGCCGCGCTGAAAGCCAAATTCAGCTAAAATTCCCACGACCCCAGATATCCCCAGGCGAAAAATGGCGTTATTGATCACTGATGAATGCATCAACTGCGATGTGTGCGAACCTGAGTGCCCCAACGACGCGATTTCTCAGGGCGAAGAAATCTATGTCATAGAAACCCGGTTGTGTACCGAATGCGTCGGTCACTTCGATACACAGCAGTGCGTGGAGGTGTGCCCCGTCGATTGCATCGTCGCGGATCCCGGTCACCCGGAAACCGCCGATCAGCTGCGCGCCAAATACCACGCCTTGATGAAGCAGCCCGCCTGATTGTGAACCGTCGGCCGTGTCGCGTGACATGAAACTTTCCTGGACTTACGGCGCGCTCGCCGGTTTGCTGCTGCTGGCCGCGTATCCGGCGGCGGCGCAGCAGGCTCCCAGGCCTCCCGGCTGGGCGATCGCCACCGCCCATCCCCTGGCAACCGACGCCGGCGTCGAGATTGCACGCGCAGGAGGAAATGCATTCGACGCCGCGGTGGCGGTGTCTGCGGCGCTTGCGGTCGTAGAACCCATGGGTTCCGGGATGGGCGGCGGTGGTTTCTGGCTGTTGCACCGCGCCGCCGACGGACACCGGGTGATGGTCGACGGCCGCGAACGCGCCCCGCAGCGCGCGCATCGAGACATATATCTGGATGCCGCGGGAAACGTCCGACCGCGGGCGTCGTTGGACGGACCGCTGGCGGCCGCCATACCCGGCCAACCGGCGGCACTGGTGCATATCGCCGCGCGCTACGGCCGGTTACCGTTGGCGCGCAGCTTGGTTCCCGCCATCCGGTTTGCCCGTGACGGTTTTCCGGTGACCGAGCGTTACCGGCGCCTGGTGAAAATGCGCATGGCGGCATTCAATACCTCCGCCGGGCGGGTGTATCTGATCGACGGTGAGGTGCCGGACGTCGGTGATGTCATTAAACAGCCGGACTTGGCGTCAACATTAACGCGCATCGCCGATGAAGGCGCCGCCGGTTTCTATGCCGGACCCCTGGCCCGGCGTCTGGTCGAAGGCGTGTCCGCCCACGGCGGTATATGGGGAGCGGACGACCTGTCCGGCTACCAGGTGGTGGAGCGCGAGCCGATCAGCGGCACCTATCGGGATATCGAGGTGACAAGCGCTGCCCCGCCTTCGTCGGGCGGTATCGTGCTGATGGCTATGCTCAATATGCTGGAGCGCTGGAATATGAATCGTGTGACCGAGGTGGAGCGCGTTCACCGCATCGTAGAGAGTATGCGCCGGGCATACCGGGACCGCGCGTTGTATCTCGGCGACCCGGATTTTGTCGCCATCGATAGCGGCCGTTTAACCTCGAAAGACTACGCCCGCGCGCTCAGCGACGACATCGGCGCCGGCGCCACCCCCAGCCGCGAGTTGGATCCCCCCCGCGGTGAGGGGCGGGATACGACCCATTTCTCAATTCTGGATCCCGCAGGGAACCGCGTCGCGGCCACACTGAGTATCAACTATCCGTTCGGATCGGGTTTCATGGTCGCGGGTACCGGGGTGCTGCTCAACAATGAAATGGATGACTTTGTCGCCAAACCGGGGGTCGCCAACGTGTATGGGCTGATCGGCGGGCAGGCAAATGCCATCGCCCCCGGCAAGCGCCCGCTGTCCAGCATGACACCGACATTTCTGGAAACGAAAGACACCGTCGTTGTGCTGGGGACCCCGGGCGGCAGTCGCATCATCTCCATGGTGCTGCTGGCGAGCCTGAAGTTTGCGCAGGGAGCACACGACGCCGAACAACTCGTGACCCTGCCTCGATTTCATCATCAGTACGTGCCGGATCAGATTGTTTTCGAACCCGACGCCATCGCCCAGGCGACGTTGGTCGGCCTGAAACTCAAGGGGCATGCGCTGAAGCGGCGAGATTCGCCTTACGGAAATATGCAGGCCGTGATCTGGCGGAAGCGCGAACACCGGTTGCAGGCGGCGAGCGATCCGAGAGGCGAGGGGAGCGCCGTAGTTTTGTTGGACGCTTCGCGCTGATCAATGCGGGTATCGCAACGTCGATTTCGCGGTAGAACCCGACGACCCGCGGTCCGAATTCTGCCTCAGGCGCTACGTTCCGAGATTTCGCCGGCTTGCTTGTTCTCGTCGAGCACCGCTTCGACCTGCGTAATCAGCTCATCCATCGCGGCGCGCTGTCGTTTGATGCCGTCTTGCACGTGCTCAAGCTCGGCCAGCCGATCCTCGAGAGTGTCGCTCGCCTTGTGGATCCGCTTGATGCTTTCCAATCGTCGGCGCAACTGCACCTGGTGTTCCCGTACCTGGGATTCCATTGGAGACATGATGGTCTTCAGCCAATCGTCGGTGTCGCGGTTGGCGCGTTGAAATACCCGGCGCACGCTGGATACCGCGGAATCGTAAAAACGGCGGCCGAGAACCATTTGTTCCGTCATCACCATCGACAAACCACGAATAAAGTGCTCATGTCGTTCGATTAAGCGCTTAATTTCCCGTTGATATTTGTTGATCGAAAAACGCCTCGGCTTGATGTTCGCCAGACCGTGCTCTTCTTGAAACTTCTTGTACACGCCTTCCATTAGCTCTTGAATCTCCACCGTCTGCTTGGACGCGTTGTCCATGGTCTCGGTAATTTCCTTGAAGAACTTCATCATCGTATTGCGCAGCCCGCCGGTGGTCAGGCTGATGGTCATGTCTTTCTTGGTCTCCGCGATCAAGCGGTCCAGAACCTTCATGCTCAAGTAGCTGTAAAGCTTTTTGGTCTGCTGCGAGAATATGGAGCGCGTGGCCTGAAACCTTTGAAGATTTTTTTCCAGGTGTTCCTTATCGGCGCGCACCTTCTGCATCATGTCTTCAATGACTTCGATATTCTTTCCGTTCAGTTTCTGCAGTTCTGAAATATGTTCGTTTACGTCCTGAATCCGCTGATCGTTCATGGCGCGGGTCGTCTTGACCACGTCCCCCAATTCTGTACTGACATTGGCGCTGACGATATCGCGTTTCGCCGGGATCAGCAGATTGGCAATTGCGTTTTCCAGGTTGCTTACACCGCTGTTTTCCAGCAAAGTGAAGTCGTTCTTGATCTTTCCCAACAATCCCTTCTGCGCCGAAATCGGGAAGATCTGTTTTTCGGGGATCGATAATATCTCGGAAGTGCCCCGAATCTGACGCTGAATCTCCTGTTCCACCTGCTTTGGATCTTTTAACTCGTCCCAGAGTACGTCGACTTTGTTGAGAACGACGAATCGTCCGGTATTCGACGCGGTTTGGCCGCCATTGATGTGATCCCGCCACAAGATTAAATCGGATTTGGTTACCCCGGCGTCGGCGGCGAGAATAAACAGCACCGCGTGAGCGCTGGACAACATGTTGAGTGTGAGTTCGGGTTCCGAACCCAGGGCGTTGAGGCCCGGCGTATCGAGGATTACCAGGCCCTGTTCCAGCAGCGGATGGGGATAGTTGACCAGGGCATGCCGCCAGCGGGGGATCTCGACACTGCCATCTTCGCGCACGTGCATGCCGTCTTCATGGGCTTCGTCTTCGGAAATGTGGAGCGCAAGTTTCTCCGCGAGCTCACGGCTCACCAGCTTCACTTTGGTAAGTTGCTGCAACGACGCCTGGATCTGCTCCGGATCGTCCGGCTGCAGATAGATGGTCTCCCATTCGTCAAGATGTTCCTTGTACTCGGCGATGCTTGTGCCCTGCATCCGGGTTTCAATCGGCAGCAACTGCACGGCCGGCTCGCGGTTCCGATCGAAGTACAGCTCGGTGGGGCACATGGTGGTGCGGCCGGCGCTGGACGGCACCATGCGTTGGCCCATGTCGCCGAAGAACAAGGCGTTGATCAGCTCCGACTTGCCCCGCGAGAATTCGGCAACGAAGGCGACGTACAGTTTATCGTCGTTTAGCGTAGCGACGATCGCTTCGATGCGTTGGTCCAAGTGGACATCGCTGAATTTTTGTTCGGCCAACCAGCCGCCGAAGCCGGTAATAGCGGATTGCAGGCGCTTACGCCACTCGCTGTACTCGTCAAAACCTTTTTCGATGAATTTGTCGATCATAATTAGAGCCGTTTAATTGTCGTTTTCTCGCTGCCGTGGCGCTGTCGATCGAGAATAAATCTCACTCCGGGAAGCTCCCTTAACTCTATATTTAAGCAAAAATCGACAAAAATCCAAGTTTTTCAAACAATTTTTCCAAGTTTTTCAAACAATTTTATACTCTAATCCAGAACTGACTTTAACTAATCCGCCCCCGGCCGCGGGAAATGTGGGCGATTAGGGGCGAATCGCGGCGGCTCGCCGGGATCAGCGCTGGCAGTGCGGGCAGAAAAAGCTGGACCGCTGCGCCACCACGCGGCGCCGGATCGGCGCCCCGCAGCGTGGGCACGGCGCATCTTCGCGTCCGTAGACGCAAAGCTGCTGTTGGAAATACCCCGGTTTGCCATCCTCGCGGCTGAAGTCGCGCAGAGTGGTGCCGCCCGCCTGGATGGCGTTGTTGAGGGTGGTCGCGATGCCGTCGGCGAGGCGCGCGTAGCGCTGCCGGGAGATGCGGCCGGCCGCACGCTGGGGATGGATGCCCGCCGCGAACAGCGACTCGCTGGCGTAGATGTTGCCTATCCCTGCAACAATTGTGGAATTCATGATGAACGACTTGACGTCGATGCGCCTGCCCCGCGAGCGCGCGTACAAGTACCCGCCGGTAACGGAACCGGAGAGCGGTTCCGGCCCCAGCGAATCGAGCAATGGATGGCGGGCGGGGTCCCCGGTGGTCCACGAAACGCTGCCGAAGCGGCGAGGGTCGCGCAGACGCAGGCACGTGCCGTCGCTGAATACGATCTCAAAGTGATCGTATTTCCCCACCGGCGTATCGGCGTCGATGACGCGCAGGCTGCCGGACATGCCGAGATGCAAGATAAGGGTTCCCACATCGGCCCGAAGTAGGAGATACTTCGCGCGCCTGTCGATCGCGCGTATATGTTGACCGCGTAGCGTGCGTCCTATTTCGCGAGGCACCGGCCAGCGCAAACGCGGCTCGCGAACCCGGACTGCCGCTACCAAGCGGTCCACTACATGGGGTCTGAGCCCGCGGCAGGTGGTTTCGACCTCGGGTAATTCCGGCATGGACGTTAACTGATAGCGAATTTCGAAAATTGTAGAATCAAGTCAGTACCGACCCGTTATGGCCACTACGCACGTCATCACCCTGCCCAGCGGAGATAAGCGGTTCGAGGCCGATGCGGATGAAACGGTGCTCGAGGCCGCGCTGCGTGCCGGTTACGTGCTGCCCTATAGCTGCCGCACGGGTTCTTGCGGCACCTGCAAGGCGATGTTGACGTCCGGGCGAGTCGATTATGGAGTGTATCAGCAACAGGCGCTGAGTGATGCGGAGCGTGATCGAGGATACGCGCTGTTGTGTCGCGCTAAACCGCGTTCCGATCTGGTGGTGGAAGCGCGGGAGGTGGTTGCCGCGGAGGGGATCGACATCAAGATCCTGCCGTGCCGGGTGGCAAAGTTGGACTTGTTGTCGCCCGACGTCATGGGTTTGGAGTTGACGTTACCGAAGAATCACGGCTTCAATTATCTGCCGGGCCAATACATCGACATACTGCTCAGCGGTGGCCGGCGCCGCAGCTTTTCAATCGCCAATGTGGCTGCTCCGGGGGGCGCGATCAATCTGCACATCCGGCGGGTCCCGGGGGGCGAGTTCACCAATCGTGTATTCACCGCGCTAAAGGAAAGGGACCTGCTTCGGTTCCAGGGTCCGTTCGGCACGTTTTTTCTGCGCGAGGACGCCACCGGGCCGATGATATTCATGGCGGGGGGCACCGGATTTGCACCGATCAAGGCGATCATCGAACACGGGCTGGCTGCGGGGGTGTCCCGGCCGATGCATCTGTTCTGGGGGGTGCGGGCGCGCGGCGATCTCTATATGCGCGAACTTGCCGAGTCCTGGTCGCGCGGTCACGAGCAATTTCGTTTTACGCCGGTGCTGTCGGAACCCCTGGCGCGGGATGAATGGCAGGGACAAACAGGCTGGGTGCACGAAGCCGTGGTCGGCGCCTATCCGGACCTGCGCGATTATGAAGTATATGCAGCGGGTCCGCCGGCAATGATTGAGGCGGGAAAGGCCGCGTTCCGCGGCGGCGGGCTGGCGGCGGATCGGTTTTATTTTGACTCGTTCGAATTCGCTAACGATCCGACTCCAGCGGAGAATCCGTCGTAATCGGAGCGGTTAAAGCCGCGGTATCCTGCGCCGACTTGGGTGCCGCCGGCTGATCCTGTGCAGCGGACGTCGACATGCGCTGCAGGCCCTGGCGGTAGTAGGTGAGCGCGTTCTCCGGTTCCTCGAGCTGCTCCAGTAATTTTCCCAATTCCTCATAGGCCTCAGCCGGGCCCTCGTTGGCGATGCAAGCCTCCAGGTATGAGCGCGCCTTCCCCCACAATTCGTTGGCCATACACAGGCGCGACAGGGTCAGCAGCAGCGCCGGGTCATTCTCGTGGGCGGTCGCCCACTTTTCCGCGGTCTTTAATTGTTTGGCGAGATCCGGCGCATGTACCCGCCCATAGAGCAGCACCAGTTTGGGCTCCCATTGTTGCTTGATGGCTTTGCGCAACAGATTCTCGGCCTGCTCGTTGTCTCCGGCTTCGATGAGCTGGTCGACGTAGGTGGCGATCAGCTCCGGATCCCGTTTCTGCTCGCGGGACAAGGATCTCCAGGTATTGTTCAGCTGACCGTCGCCGCCGTCGGAATGGGTCAACAACCGCTGCGTGATGAGTTGATTTAACTGATCCAGCTTCTCCTCCGGCAATATCCGTTGCTTGCGTGCCGTGGGCAGCATTTCCGACAGCGCGGTCCAATTCTGCAGGTCCTGGTAGATCTGCATGATCAGCCCCAGAATCTTCTTGTTCTTGGGTGCGTGGGAGCGCAGCGAATTGAGCGTGGACAGGGCTTGCTCCAGCTGGCCGGTCTGATATTGCAGTTTCGCCTTGGTGAGTCCTACGGCGATCGTTTGCCGGGGATCGCTGTCGCGGGCTTGATCCAGATATCGGTCCCGACGCTCGAGGTCGCCCTGCGCCTGGGCCGCATGTGCGGCGCCGATATAATTCAGAACCGGGGCATCGGTGTGGCTTAGGTAGCTGAGCAGTTGCTTCTCGGCCTTTTGCCAGTCGCCTTCAATCAAACCCATCATTCCCTGGGTTTGAGAGCGCTGCGCCTTCCCCGTCAGGCGCCGGCCGCGCCAGTTGCTGATGTCCTTTGGCGTCCGCCACACGCGCGCCAGAAAACGAATCGCCAGGTAGGTGACGATGAATAATGCCACCAACAAGACGACGAACAGCGAAAACGAGAGTTCGATGCTCCAGGGATCTACAGTGATCAACACGTAACCGGGGTCATCAACGGCCACGTACGCGATTGCGAGCGATGCCGCCAGTGCTAACAGTATGACGATGAGCAGCTTCATCCGGAATTGCTCCGACGTTTAATTTTCTGCAACTCGTTAAGCGATGCACTGATGTCCGGCAGTGCCGGTTTCAGTTCTATGCTTTCCATCTGTTTCAGGTCATTAATCGCCTCGCTGACCTGGCCGTCTTCGCTGTTGAAATAGGTCTGCAGCCAAGTCCCGGCGCGCTCCAGGTTGCTGTGGAAGGTATTGGTATCGGACTTGAGCAGGGAAATTTGCGCGCCGGAAAGCGCAAGACGCAGATTCTCGTATAAGTAGTAGCGCTTTTCCGGACTCAACAAGGGTTTGGCCGGTTCGCTGACGTTTTGGATGCGTACCAGTCCGGTTAGATCGGACAACATCTCGCGGCCCGCCTGAATCCATTCGTTGTCGGATTTCTTTGCTCCCGTATCCGCGGTGCCAGCGTCGAGTTCGCTTCGCGGCTGGCTCTTCAGTGGAAATTTGTCCACGATCGCCGACATGCTGCTCAGGCGCAGTGCGAGTCCGGCGACGTCTACGGATTCCACGCCCTGCAATTCGGTGATCTCATCAGCGATCAAACGGCGCACCTCGGTGAACTTGGGATTGCCGAGTTCCTGCAACCGGCGGTCGGCCAACTGTAACCCCGCGCGGGCGGTGTTGACATCCGTGGACAAGCTGACGCTGTGGTTGGCGATGCGCAGCAGCTGCTCAATCTCCTCCAGCGCCCAACTGTCGAGGCTCCGGTCCAGATCCGCGTAGACCTTTTCCACGGAACTCGACAGATCCTGCACCGACGTCGACAGTTGTGACTGAGATTTCTTGAGCGGCTCAATCGTCTCCTTGAGCGTTTGCTTGATGGTTTTATCGACCTCCGATTGTCGGGCATCGAGTTTGTCCTGTTGTTTTTCGAGGCCGACGACTTGTTGCGTGAGTCCTTTGATGCTGGTATCGACATCCGCCGCGCTGCGTGTCTGCTCCAACTTCTGCTGTACCTCGACGCGATACCACAGATACGCGCCGAGACCCAGCGCAATCAAGGATAGGAGCAGCGCCACGCCGCCGAGTACCTTCCCGCCTTTAGTCGGTTGGGTCGCGGCCGATGCGGCGGGTTCCGGCGTCAGCTCGTCGGCCGGCGCCGCCAGGTCTTCCTCCACCGCGGAGATTTCCTCCGCCGGCTCCGTCACTGCGGGGGCATTGTCGGCCGCAGGAATATCTTTGTCGTTGCTCATTCGTTTGCTCGTCAGTCAGTAGTCCTTGACGCTCGACTTTACCATAGGCCGCAGCCTCGTGCGCCTTATGATATTCGCTTTTTGACTTTGTTTAATATGGTTATCAATTGCCGGCGGCGTGTTCGGTTCCCAAGGTGTGAAGTGCGGCCAGCATCGCGTCGTCGGTGGCGTCAGCGGCGGCCACCACCGGCGCCAGCCACCCCCGTTCGTGCGCTGATTTTGCGACTCTGTCGCCTGCAACCACCAGCGGGGTACGCAGCAAGCGGCCGCGGTGCTGCTGTCCCGCCAGATTGACCAAGTTCTCGATACCCGTGACGCTGGTGATCATGATCACGTCCAGTTGTCTTTGCGACCAAGCGGTTTCCAGGACCCGCGGGTCGCTGCGCGCCGGGACGCGTCGATAGCACTCCGCGTAGTCCACCGCGGCGCCACGAGATATCAACGTATCGCGCAGAAATTCGCGTCCGTTTTCACCCCGGAAAATCAGGAAATGCTGGCCTTGCACCCGTTGCATCGCTGGCTCGGCCAGCAGCGACTCGCTGTTATACGGTGGCTGGGGAACCACATCCACGGTCCAACCTTGCTGCTCAAGCGCCTGCGCGGTGCGGACACCGACCGCGGTGAGCTTGGCGCGCGGACGCGCGATGCCCGCGCCGGTGATCGCCCGCAGTCCCATGCGCACCGCATTGGCGCTGACGAAAACCAGCCAGTCATAATTTTCCAGCGTGCGCAGCACGGTGTACAACCGATCAGGGTTCACCGGCGCCTCGATTTCAATTACTGGAAATCGAATCACCTTGCCGCCGCGCTGTTCGATGCGCCTGCTGATTGCGGCAGCCTGATGGGCGGGTCGTGTGACCACCACCCACAGGTTGTTCAAATCACTGTTGCAGGAGTTCACGCAGAATCTGGTCCGCACCTTGAGCGATGAGTTGATCCGCCACCTCCCTGCCCAGGGATTCCGGGTCGCCGATTGGCCCGACCGCGTCGCCGTGCAACAAAACGGATCCATCGGTTTTTCCGACCAGGCCACGCAGCCAGAGCTGCTGATCGTGCAATTTCGCGTAACCCCCGATCGGAACCTGACAACCCCCCTGCAACGCTGCGTTGAGGGCACGTTCGGCGCGAACTCGCACGTGGGTGGGGGGGTGATCCAGCGGTGCGAGCAACGCGTTGACGCGTTCGTCATCGCGGCGGCACTCGATCCCCACCGCGCCCTGTCCAACCGCCGGCAGCGATACGTTGGAGTCGATAAGCGCCGTGATCCGATCCGCCATGTCCAGCCGGTGAAGTCCGGCGGCGGCCAGAAGTACGGCGTCGAACTCCTCCGCGTCCAGTTTCGCCAATCGGGTGTTGACGTTGCCGCGTAGATTGATGATCTGGAGACCGGGGAAGGAGTAGCGCAACTGACATTGCCTTCTGAGACTGGATGTCCCCACGCGGGCATCGACCGGCAGGGATTGCAGCGCGTCAAAGCGATTGGAGACGAATGCGTCCAGGGGTTCGGCGCGTTTACAGATCACGGCGATGTGCAGTTGCTCGGGTAGCGTCACGGTCACGTCTTTCATCGAGTGAACTGCGATATCGGCGCGCCCGTCGAGCAGGCTTTCTTCCAGCTCCTTGAGAAACAAACCCTTGCCTCCGGCCGTCGCTAGAGGCGCGTCCAGAACTCGGTCGCCCTTGGTGGTCATCGGGACCAGCTCTACGGCAACATCGCGGTGATGCTGCAGCAGTTGATCGCGGACGTAGTTCGCCTGCCACAGGGCGAGTGGGCTTTTGCGGGTAGCGATGCGTATGTGGGTCATCAGCCTGTTCAATCGGGTGCCGGCCGGCGTTGTGTCTCTATTGTCTTTCGAAAATCCCGAATAATCCAATACGGCTGTCTGGCGGCTGATCCGCAGGCGGGCGCCGGCCGGGTCCGTGTTACCCCTGATTTTGCCGCGCCCATCGGTTGTGGTAGCGTCTTCAACATGACCAACCGGGCTTGCCGTCGCTTAGTGTGTCTCGCGCTGCTGTTGCTGTCTCAGGCGCCGGTGTACGCGGTGTCCGATGCCGAAGACCTGGCCGCCGACGGCCGTCGGGCCGCCACGGCGAAAACCCCCATCGTCGTCATGTTCAGCGCCGATCACTGTCCTTACTGTGAAGTGGTCAGACGCGACTATATCGAGCCGTTGCCCCAGCATCCACAGTACGGGCAGCGGGTGATCGTGCGCGTCGTGACCATAGACAGTGATTACCGGCTGATCGACTTTAGCGGCGCCAGGACCACGCACACCCACTTCGCTTTCGAGGAGGGTGTATCGCTGGTTCCAACCGTTCGATTCTACGGGGTCAACGGCGAGCGGCTGGCGGCCGACCTGGTGGGGGCGTTACTGCCGGACTTCTATCTGCACTACCTCGAAGGCGCGATCAACAAAGCGTCTGGAAAACTGGGGTCCGTAAACACGTCCCGTGATTAACGGCGCGTCCAGCGGCGCACCGCCGGTGTGTGCCGCCGGCTGACGTCGAGCTTGTCGTCCACGTCCCTTAGCAGCACCCGCCAACGCCCGCTCGGTTGTTTTTCGATTCCACGGATATAGTCCACCGCCACCAGGGCGTTTCTGTGGATGCGTAGAAACCGGTCCTTGAACTCTTCCTCCAGGCTGACCAGAGAATCCTCGATGAGATGCTGTTCGGAGGCGGTGCGCACGGTGACATATTTGTTGTCGGCCATGAAATAAACGATATCCTGGATCGGTATCAGGGTGATCTGGCCGCGCATATGTACGCTGATATGGGTGCGCACCTGTGGTTGTTCCTGCGCCTGGGTGACCTGCCTGAGTTGCTTGAGGGTCAGCTTCTTGGCCTTTTGCAGCGCCATATCGAGACGGTCCTTGCGGATCGGCTTGAGTAGATAGTCCACCGCATTGACCTCGAACGCCTCCAGCGCATGCTGATCGTACGCAGTGGTGAAGATGACCGCGGGAGGAGCCTCCATCGACATCAGGTGCATCGCCGTTTCCAGACCGTCCATTACCGGCATGCGTATGTCCATGAGCAGCACCTCGGGCTTCAACGACATGGTTTTTTCGATCGCTTCGTTGCCGTTCATGGCTTCACCGACGATCGCATGCTCGCCATTCTTGCTGATGAGTTCGCGCAGGCGGGCACGCGCCAGCTTTTCGTCATCTACTACCAGGATCTTCATCATTTGACTCTCCAAACGCCGGATGGCTGATGTGTACCGTCATTGAGCGGTCGTCTCTCTCGATGCTGAAAGTGGCGGTGTCTGCATACAGATCGTGCAGCCGCAAACGGATGTTGTTGAGAGCAGTTTCGCCGTCGCGGCGCGCTGCCTCCGAAAGTTCAGCATAAGGGCTGGATACGGATATATGTAACCTTCCATCGTCTATCCACAAACGAATATCGATATTTCCGCCTTTTTCGAGCGGCTCGATCCCGTGGTGGATCGCGTTCTCCAGTAGGAGTTGCAGCATCAGCGCAGGAGTCTTTGCGGTCCGCGTCAACGATTCGGTCTGCCAGTTGGCGTTCAGCCGGTCTTCCAAACGCAGCTTTTCCAGCTTTAAATATTTTCTGGCGATCTTCATCTCGTTGTGGATCGGCATCATGTCCTTGGTGTCATCCAGCATCAGACGGAACAGATCGGCAATGTCCTCGAGCGCCGTCTCAGCGCGCACCGGGGCGCGGCGGGTTAGGCTGGCAATGATGTTCATGCTGTTGAACAAGAAATGCGGGCGGATGCGGTATTTCAAGATTGTCGCCCGTGCTCGTTCCTCGGCCAGCGTCTTTTGCCGCAACTGGTGACGGGCCACGAAATAGCGCAGCGCCAACGCGCTGATAATGGCGCTCACGGTCAGGTTTTGTCCATGGAAATAGGCATACCAGGGCGGTCTGGCGGACTCGATGATATATGTTGCCGCCATCACCCACAGCGCAAACTCGCTCACCAGCCAGGTCACACACAGCAACAACAGGTAGGCCATGAGCACCGCGCGCCTCTCACCGAGCCGGTTCAAAAACGGTCGCGCGACACACAGCACGCCGATGCTCGTCAACGCAATCCATTGCAGAAACAGGGAGATATAAAAAAGGTCCTGAAACACGCTGGCTGTCAAAGGCGGCGTTATTACGGTGGCTACGATGGCAAGAAATTCCGCCAGGACCACGACGTTAATCACCATTTCACCGCGGCAGAAGTCGGGCAGGAAGCCGGGATCCTGGAGTTGGGAGGCGTCGAAACCGGCGTCGTGGCGCTGGCTTTGGCTGACTTCAGAAGAGCGGGCTATGGGGTGCGGCATAAAAGGCATTAACCGCGCACTATCGGCATTTGAATCTTGACGTGATAATTCCCGAGTTGCTCGAAATACTGCAGGCTGGCCTTGCCGCCGAAATGTCGCACCAGGCGTTCCTGTACGTTGTTCATGGCAATTTGATTGCCTTTGCGGTGTTGCCCCTGATTGGTGACCTCAGCCAAGGGATTGCTGATCATCACATTCAGGGTGTCATTATTCTCCGACCACATCTGGATGTCGATCGTGCCACCGGCGAAACTCGGTTCGATGCCGTGATACACCGCGTTTTCGATCAGCGGCTGCAGGGTTAGGGAAGGAATCTGGGCGCTGCGGGGGACATTCGACGCGGTCCATTTGACCTGCAGGCGATCTCCCAGCCGCAGTTTTTCGATGTCGAGATACTGGCGGGCCAATTCGCCTTCCGCGGTGATCGGCACCATCTTGCGCGGATCCGCCAGCAACACCCGGAACAGGTCGGCGAGATCCTGCAGCGCCTTTTCCGCCAGTTCCGGATCGGATGGAATCAGCGACGCGACGCTATTCAGGCTATTGAACATGAAATGCGGCCGAATCCGGGATTGCAAAGCCTCCAGACGGCTGCGTTCCTGTGCCTCGCTTTCAATCTTCGCTCGGTGGGAAATCGTAAAGTAACGCAATACCAGCACGGAAATCACCGCGCTGATTGTCAATGTTCGCACCAGCAGGGACCCATGCCAGTGTGGCCAACGCTGGGGGGTGGCCTGCAAATAATGCATGCCCCAGACCGCGCCTTCCACGACCAGCGCGGTCACCAGCATCAAGACGAGGAAGATCATTAACGCCCCCACCTCCACCCGCATGCGCGAGATGGCGGGGGAGATCACCTTTAGAGACAGGATGCTGCAGATCGCGATCAGCAGGGCGAATGCAGTCATCAACAGGAAATCGTTCCACGCCGCCTGGTTCAGTTGGTCGTTTCGGCTCACGGCGAGGACGATGGCGATGACCTGGGCCAGGACCAGTAGTCGCCATGCAATGGTGCCACTGCCGAAATCCGGCAGGAAATTTCGTGAACGGTCGTTGTTGCTGCGCATCGAGCTCAGTTTAAACAGGCTTTTTCCTCTACGCTTGATTATGGCACCGGTTGACGGCGGAGTAATCTTGGCAGTGCGGGTGCAGGAGGGCTTCGTTGGGCGTTAGCGGCCGAAATCGCCAAAAAAAACCCCCCGGATGCTGTCGGGGGGTTGAGGTGACCTGATTCGGATACTAGGTGGGGGTGTCTGAGGAAGGTGTCCCGAACCAGGTATATTCTTTCAAAAATTCAGTTGTCAATTTATCAAGAGTCTAGGTCAGCACCCTAAATCGCGCAACAACCTGCGATGGGCGGGCTCTATCGGCGGACAAACGGTGTCATGAAGCCTCGACAAGACACCAACACCGCATGTTACCAAGAAATCGGGAATTATCCAGCTGTTTCCGGGGCTTATCGCCTCTTTCGCCGGTTGCGCGCCGTGGCGGTCCGGCACGCGCCTGGGTGCGGACGGTATCGGTGGCGGCCGCGAGGCGCGCCGCGGCCGGTGCCACATGCGGGTACCTGGCCGGTGCGGTATACTCGCGCGCCCATGGGACGCCCGGCGCCGGAAGCAGGCGCCAGGGACCCGGCCGGCGCCGCGACAGGTGCACGCGCGGGGCGAGTACTCGCAGTAATCAATCAAGTTATGCCAAACGAAATTTTGACGCCTCTATTCGTTGTTTGGGAGCCACATGCCGGCTAAACCGTGGGGAGGCCGCTTCCGGCAGCCCACCGACCATCGGGTGGAGTCGTTCACCCTGTCGCTGGGATTCGATCGCCGATTATATGAGTATGACATCCGCGGGTCCGTCGCCCACGCGAGAATGTTGGCGCATGTCGGCGTGCTGACCGCGGCGGAATGCGAGCAGGTCGTCTCCGGCCTGGAGCAGATCAAGTCTGAAATCGATCGCGGTGAGTTTGAGTGGATTCCGGCCCTCGAAGACGTGCATATGAATATCGAGTCACGGCTCACGGAGCGCATCGGCGAGGTCGGCAAAAAACTGCATACCGGCAGATCACGCAATGACCAGGTCGCCACCGACCTGCGTATGTATATGCGCGATGCCGCGGATGAGATTATCGATGCGTTGCTGGATCTGCAAAACGGCTTGTTCGACATCGCCGAACGGGAGGCCGAGACCATCATGCCCGGGTTCACGCACCTGCAGGTGGCGCAACCGGTCACCGTTGGACATCACGTCATGGCGTGGTCGGAAATGCTGGAGCGCGACGTGCAACGCCTGTTCGAAACCCGCCGCCGCATCAATGTCATGCCGCTGGGTTCGGCCGCGCTGGCCGGCACCAGTTTTCCCATAGATCGCGCCTACACCGCCCGCGAGCTGGGTTTCGAGGCGGTCAGCGCCAATTCCCTGGACGCGGTCTCCGACCGCGACTTCGTTCTCGAGTTTATCGCCGATGCGGCGATCGTGATGGTTCATTTGTCGCGCGTGGCGGAAGAGCTGATTCTGTGGTCGTCGGAATCCTTCGGTTATATCCATATCGGCGACGCGTTCTGTACCGGCTCGAGCATCATGCCGCAAAAAAAGAATCCCGATGTCGCCGAGTTGACGCGCGCCAAGAGCGGGCGGGTGTTTGGGAATCTCGTGGCCATGCTTACAGTAATGAAGGCCCAGCCCCTCGCCTACAATCGCGACAACCAGGAGGATAAGGAACCGTCGTTCGACACCGTCGATACCCTGTTGGCCTGTCTCGAAGTGATGACGGGCATGGTGTCCGACATCCACTTCCAGAACGAGCGGTTGTTCACGGCGGCGCAACAGGGGTACGCCACGGCCACGGATCTCGCCGAATACCTGGTCGGCAAGGGGGTGCCGTTTCGCGACGCCCATGAAGCCGTGGGACAGGCGGTGCGCTACGCCCTCGAGCAGCACAAGGATTTGACGGATTTGAGCCTTACGGAATTACAAGGTTTCCGCCGCGAAATAGAGGAAGACGTCTTTTGCCGGTTGCAGATCGAGGGCTCGGTCGCGGTCCGCAGCCACGTCGGTGGAACCGCGCCTGGTGCCGTCCGGCAGTCGGTGGTTGACGGCCGCGCACGGCTGGCGGCTCATCGCGAGGCCCTCGACGGATTGCCGCGTTGAGCCCGCGACACGGGCGCGGGCCGCGTTCAGCGCAGTTTTCCCTGTCATGGAAAGCCGTTATCCTTCGTCACCTGTTGCCCAATAATCCCAAAGGAGTGTTGTTCCCATGCCTCGACCCACGATCTTCGCGATGATATCGGCGTTCGTGTTTACCTCGTTGTTGTTAACTGCGGGCTGCGGCCAGAAGGGTCCGTTGTATCTGCCGGACGAAGGAAAATCCAAGCAGGAGCAAAGCGATTCGCAGAAAGAGAAAAAACCCACTGAGACACGCGGCACCGGCGGATACTGATCTCGTCAAGCCTTGGTTGAATTTCCGTACCCGCCGGGGAGGAGGTATTGAGAACGTTCGAGCGCCGTGACGGCGAGCTGTACGCTGACCGGGTGCGGCTCGCGGACATTGCCGCCGAGGTCGGCACGCCTTGTTACGTCTACTCTCGAGGCGCAATCGAACGCAACTTTGATTCGCTGTCGCAGGCATTTGCGGACTATCCGCATCTCATCTGTTACTCGGTCAAAGCAAACTCGAATCTTGCGGTGTTGAATGTGCTCGCACGGCTCGGGTCTGGTTTTGACATCGTGTCGGGCGGCGAGCTTGAACGGGTCTTGCGCGCCGGGGGAGATCCGGCGAAGGTGGTGTTTTCGGGAGTGGGCAAGACTAAACGGGAAATCGAGCAGGCCCTGGAGGTGGGGATACGCTGCATCGATGTCGAGTCCATGCCGGAATTGCGTCGGGTCAATGCGGTAGCGGCGCGCGCCGGGATCAAGGCCCCGGTGGCGATTCGCGTGAATCCCGATGTCGACGCCAATACGCATCCCTACATCGCGACCGGCCTTAGAACAACGAAGTTCGGTATCCCCATGGGAGAGGCGATTACCGCTTATCGCCTGGCGCTGGATCTCAGCCATGTCACCGTGCACGGGATCGCAGCGCACATCGGCTCGCAAATTACCGATACGGCGCCGTTCACCGACGCGTTGGATAGATTATTACGTCTGGTCGAGGACTTGGAGGAAGTCGGCATTACGATTGAAAACGTCGATATCGGCGGTGGGCTTGGCGTGCGCTATCGCGATGAACAGATCCCGGATGCCGCCGGTTACGTGACCGCGCTGATCGGCGCGATGCGTGCGCGCGGTTTCGACTTGCCGCTTATTATCGAGCCGGGGCGTTCTGTCGTGGGTGACGCGGGGGTATTGTTGACCACGGTGGAGTACGTGAAATCCGGCTCGGCGGGGAATTTTGCCGTGGTGGACGCCGGCATGAACGATCTCATCCGTCCGGCCCTGTACGACGCATGGCAGGACATCGTGCCGCTGGTCGCGGCGCGTCAGAGCAAGCCGAACCGCTACGACGTGGTCGGGCCCGTATGTGAGACGGCGGATGTGTTGGGCAAGGATCGTCAGCTTGATGTGGTGGAGGGCGACGTTCTGGCGGTGTGCACCGCGGGCGCCTACGGGTGGGTGCTCAGTTCAAACTACAATACCCGTCCACGCCCACCGGAGGTGATGGTGGATGGCGATCAGTTTTACTTGATTCGCCGTCGTGAGACCATCGATGAATTGTGTGCTGCCGAATCGATCCTGCCGGATTGACCGACTACCTTGCGGATAAAGTAATGAGCGATCCATTCGATTTCGACCGGCCGGCGGCGTTGTACGCGGTGATGGGAAACCCGGTCGCCCACAGTTGTTCCCCGCGCATTCATCAGATGTTCGCCGAGCAGTTCGGATTGCGTATCGAATACCAGAAGATTCAGGTAGACCTCGGTGGATTTTCGCAGGCGGTGGCCAACTTCCGCGGCGCCGGCGGATGCGGGTTGAATATCACCCTGCCGTTCAAGCAGGAGGCCTTCCGCCTGGCGGACGAATGCAGCCCGCGCGCACAGCTCGCCGAAGCGGTCAACACGATTTCGTTCGCCGACGATAATAAAATCGTTGGTGACAACACCGACGGCGCGGGAATCTGCCGCGATATCATGTTCAACCTGGAGCGCCCCATTGCCGGTCGCCGTATTCTGCTCCTCGGCGCCGGCGGCGCAGTGCGCGGCGTGCTGGGACCGATCCTCGAGGCGCACCCCGAATTGTTGGTAATCGCAAATCGCACCGTGGACAAAGCAGTGGAATTGGAACGGCATTTTTCCAGCGCCCGCGGCGTCGTGGGCTGTGGGTTGGACGATCTGGCGGGTCAGCAGTTCGATATCGTCATCAACGGCACCTCGGCGAGCGTCGCCGATGCAGTACCTTCGATTCCGTCGACCGTATTCGCGTCCGGGGCCCTCGCTTATGACATGATGTACGGCGACCGGCCCACCGCATTCATCGAGTGGGCGGCGCGCCACGGCGCCGGACAGGCGGCCGACGGCCTCGGTATGCTGGTTGAACAGGCGGCGGAATCATTCGCCATCTGGCACGACCGCACGCCCCAGACCGGACCGGTGATCGCCGCCCTGAGACAAGGTCGCTCGGACTAACCCAGCTACTATTCTCGGTAAGCAGTACCCGTGGTCTGAGCAGTATTTTCATTGAATTGAAATTGCGAGTGTCTCGACTACGTGCCATGAATAGTAGCTGGACTAACCCAGCTACTATTCTCGACGAGCAGTACCCGTGGTCTGAGCCGTATTTTCATTGAATTGAAATTGCGAGTGTGTCGACTATGTGCCATGAATAGTAGCTGGGCTAACGCAGCGTCACGAACTCTTCCGCCGCCGTGGGGTGGATGGCGACGGTGTTATCGAAGTCGCGTTTTCGCGCCCCCATCTTGACCGCCACCGCAAACCCCTGGATGACCTCGTCGGCATAGTCCCCGATCATGTGGCAGCCTACGATGCGTTCATGCTCGCCGACGGTGACCAGCTTGACCACGGTCGGCGACCTTCTCGGCAGCACCGAGTAGTACATATTGGTGAAACGGCTTTGGTAGACCTTCACCATCTGCTCGCCAAATTGCTGTTGCGCCTCGTCTTCGGTCAGGCCGATGGTCCCGATGGGTGGGTGGCTGAACACCACGCTGGGGATGTTCTCATAGTCCAGTTTGGCTTCCGTCTGCCCGCCGAACAGACGGTCGGATAGTCGCCGTCCGGCGGCAATGGCCACCGGCGTCAATGCCCGGCGTCCGGTGACGTCGCCCACCGCGTACACGCGTTCAATGCTGGTGTTCTGGTATGCATCGGTGGTGATGGCGCCTTCGCCGTCGGTGGCGATACCGGTGTTTTCGAGTCCAAGGCCATCGCTGCCGGGGCGACGCCCGATTGCCCAAAGCACCTGGTCAAAGCCGCTGATCACCTCGCCGTCTATGCGGCGCAACAACAGGCGACCGTTGTCTTCGCGCTCGATGCTTTGCAGATGAAGGCAGGTGAGGATGCTGATGCCGGCGCATTCCATTTCTTCCATCAGGGTCTCGCGCATGGTCACATCAAAGGTGCGCAATAATTGCTCCTTGCGCAACAGGATGGTCACCTCCGAACCCAGGCTGTTGAACACCCCCGCGAGTTCCACGGCGATGTAGCCGGCGCCGACGACGACCACGCTCGAGGGCAGGTGCTCGAGTTCGAAAAAACCGTCGCTGGTGATGCCCAGTTCAGCGCCCGGCAGGTCGGGAACCACGGGGCTGCTGCCGGTGGCGATCAGAATATGGTCAGCGGTAACCCTCTGCTCGCCGACCGTGACCGTGTGATTGTCTTTAAAGCGCGCCACGCCCTCGATCTTGGCGACTCCGGATTCATCCAGACCGCGGTGGTAGATGTCGTTCAAGCGCTGGATGTAGGTGTCACGCGCCTGTTTGATCGTCAGCCAGTCGAAGCCGTTGCGTTGTATGTCGAAACCGTATGCCGGTGCGTCGTGGAGTATCTCGGCGATGCGCGACGTGGTCCACATCACCTTTTTCGGCACGCAACCGACATTCACGCAGGTGCCGCCGATGCGCCCCGCCTCGACGATCAGCACCTTGGCGCCGTGGGCGGCCGCCCGCCGAGCCGAGGCGATGCCGCCGCTGCCGCCGCCGATCACCAAGTAGTCGTAATGATTCGTCATGGTCGTCGGTTTCGAGACATGAGTGGGGTTGGGGGCAAAGCATACGTGGTAAAGTTGCGGCACGTAAACCACGATGCAAACCTGATGAATGCGGTTGACGACGCCAACCCCCTGGTGAAACTAAAGGAATTGCCGCAATTCGGCGCCATCCGTCCGGAACACGTGGAGCCGGCGCTGGATCGGCTGCTGGCCGCCAACCGCGATCAGTTCAAGCGCCTGGAGGCGCTGGCGGACGTCGCGGATTGGGACAACTTCGTGCAACCCTTGGAGGACGCGAACGACCGCCTGGCGCGCATGTGGTCGCCGGTGTCGCACCTCAATTCGGTGAAGGACTCCGCTGCACTCCGGCAGGTTTACGAGGCGTGCCTGCCAAAGCTTTCGGCTTATCACACCGACGTGGGCCAGAACACGGGGTTCTACCGGGCGTTCCGGCATATAGCAGACGGTCCCGGCTTCTGTGCCCTTGAAACCGCTCAGCGCAAGGTGGTCACTAACGCGCTGCGCGATTTTCGCCTGACGGGAGTGGATTTACCGCCCGCGAAGAAAAAACGTTTCAAGGAAATCCAGCAGCAGTTGTCCAAGCTTTGCAACCAGTTCGAACGCAATGTGTTGGATGCCACCCGGGCTTGGTCGCTGCACATCAAGGACGAGCAGGATTTGTCTGGATTGCCCGACAGCGCGCTTGCCATGGCCCGGGAGATGGCGCAGCGGGACCGGGTGCCGGGCTGGAAGTTTTCGTTGGACATTCCCTCCTACCTGTCTTTCATGATGCACGCGGATAACCGGGCGCTGCGTCAGAGCATGTACCAGGCCTACGTCACACGCGCCAGCGACCAGGGACCCAACGCGGGTCAACACGACAACACCGGTCTGATGCTGGAGTTGCTGAAACTGCGCCAGGAGTCCGCGCGGCTGTTGGGATTCGAGAATTACGCGCAGATGTCGCTGGAGACGAAGATGGCCGAGACCCCGGGGCAAGTGCTGGAATTTTTAAGCGACCTTGCGCGGCGGACCCGGGACATCGCCGCCCGGGAGCTGGAGGACGTCGAGCGGTTCGCCGCCGAAGAGCGCGGGCGCGGCGATTTTCAGGCCTGGGATCTGGCGTATTATTCCGAGAAGCTGCGCCAGTCCCGCTATCAGTTCAGCGACGAGGACATCAAACCCTATTTTCCCGCGGCGCGGGTGTTGGACGGCTTGTTCCAGGTGGCGGGCCGCCTGTTCGGATTGACGATCCGAGAAGTCCGGGACGTCGATGTGTGGCACGGCGACGTGCGCTTTTACGAGATTCGTGACGCGAGCGGTGAGCTGCGCGGGCGCTTTTATGTGGATCTCTATGTGCGGCCCCACAAGCGCGGCGGCGCGTGGATGGACGAGTGCGTGAGCCGCAAACGGGACGTGCGCGGCACTCAGCTTCCGGTCGCCTATCTGACCTGTAATTTCTCGCCGCCGGTGGGAGACAAGCCCGCGTTGTTGACCCACGATGAAGTGGTAACCCTGTTCCACGAATTCGGGCACGGTCTGCATCATATGTTGACGCAGGTGGATTACGTCGGGGTCTCCGGCATCAACGGCGTGGCCTGGGATGCGGTCGAACTGCCCAGCCAGTTCATGGAAAACTGGTGTTGGGAGCGGGAAGCGCTGGACATTATCGGCGGCCACTTCGAGTCCCACGCCCCGTTGCCCGACGACCTGCTGGACAAGATGCGCTCGGCGAAGAATTTCCAATCCGCGATGCAAATGGTGCGTCAGATCGAATTCGCCTTGTTCGACATGCGACTTTACTGCGACTTCGATGCCGATGGCGGGCAATCGGTCCAGGGGTTGTTGGACGGCGTGCGCCGGGAGGTCGCAGTGGTGATGCCACCCGCCTATAACCGGTTCCAGAACAGTTTTACCCATATTTTTTCCGGCGGTTACGCGGCGGGCTACTACAGCTACAAATGGGCGGAGGTGTTGTCGGCGGATGCGTTCAGCCGTTTCGAGGACGAGGGTATCTTCAACCCGCAAACCGGCCGCGCTTTTCTGGAGTCCATCCTCGAATCCGGGGGGTCGCGCGAGCCGATGGATCTGTTTACCGCATTTCGCGGTCGCGAACCCACCATCGATGCGCTGTTGCGGCACAATGGCTTGGCCCGCTGAGCGCATCGTTGCGACATGAAACGGGAGGCTCGGCTATACTACAATACAGACCGCAAGATGGTGAGACGGGTCATGAAACAGAAACATGAGTTGCACCGATGGCTTAGCGCCGCGATGTGGGGTCTGCTGTGTTTGACGATTCCGTGGTCGGCCCATGCCGGCAAGTTGTACAAGTGGGTGGACAAGGACGGCAATGTCACCTACCAGGATCAGGAGCCCCCGGTGGAAGCCGTGGTGCTGCAGGATGATTCGTCGCCCCGGTCTGCGGCCGCGAGCGCCGGCGACGGAGCACAACAAGGTGCAGCGGAGACCAATCCGGTGACCTTATACAGCGTGCCGATGTGCGACACCTGTGATTTGGTGCGCATGGTGCTGGAGCTCAACAGCATTCCGTTCGAGGAGAAGAACGCCGATCGCAGCGTGGAGGTGCAAGACGAACTGCAAGCCAAGGCCGGCCAACTGACGGTGCCGACCCTGATTATCGGCGAACAGGTGCTGTCCGGTTTCAGTGGACCGGAGATCAGGCAAGGACTCGAGGCCGCCGGATATACCCTGGCGGAACGGGGTGGGCCGCCGCAAACCGCAGGGGCGAGCGCCGAGGAAACTCAGCTCGATCAATCCGAACCCAACTTCGACACGGAGCCGGAACCCGGCGCCGACGACACGCAAACAAGCAATTATTAAAACGTTGTCGTAAGCTTCGTACAGCACGGTTATTGTCGGGGCACCTCCCGGCAGCGGGGTCGCCTGGTGAAAATCGCTTCGTGGAACGTCAATTCTCTACGCGTGCGCCTGCCGCAGGTGCTGGAGTGGTTGCTATCGAATCCGGTGGAAGTCCTGTGCCTGCAAGAAACCAAGCTCGTGGACGAGGATTTTCCGGTGGCCGAGATCGAACAGGCCGGGTACCATGCCACGTACGCCGGACAGAAGACCTACAACGGCGTCGCCATCCTCAGCAAGCCGGCGCCGGCGGAAGTGGTTACCGACCTGCCGGATATGGACGATCCCCAGCGCCGGGTTGTGGCGGCTACAATGGATGGGGTGCGCGTTCTCAATGTGTACATACCCAACGGCCAGTCGGTCGGTTCGGACAAATACGCCTACAAAATGCGCTGGCTGCAGGCGCTGCGGGCCTATGTGCAACAGCAGCTGCAGTCGTATCCGCGACTCGTGTTGTTGGGTGATTTCAATATCGCGCCGGAGGATGCGGACGTCCACGACCCGGAATTGTGGGCGGGAAAAGTCCTGTTCAGTGATCCCGAGCGGCAGGCGTTCCATGATTTGATTACCATCGGCCTGCACGATACGTTTCGCAAGTTTCCGCAACCGGAAAACACGTTTTCCTGGTGGGACTACCGGGCCGCGGCGTTCCGGCGCAATCTGGGACTGCGCATCGACCACATCCTGTGTAGCGACGCTTTGCACAAGCTCTGCACGGCATCGGCTATCGATAAAGAACCGCGAAAATGGCAGCGGCCGTCCGACCACGCGCCGGCGGTCGCCGAATTCGCGACATAAACTTAGCGTTTGTCCACGATTGCCAGCGACACCAGTGCCTTGGAGACCAACTCGGCCTTGCCGGGTCGTTCGCAGTAGACCTCGGATTCCACCACACTCAGGCGAGAACCGGGTTTCAGTACCGCCGCCTTGCACAGCAGGCTGTCACCCCGCGCGCCGCGCAGCAGATTGATCTTGAATTCGACGGTGAGCACCATCTGTCCACCACCGATCAGCGTCGCCGCGGCGGAGCCGGCGGTATGATCGGCGACGGTGGCCTGCACCCCGGCATGCACGACGCCGTCCTGCTGCAGATGCCGCTCCGCCAGCGCCAGGCGGGTTTCGCAGCGACCATCACCGTGCGCAACCAGTTGCAGTCCGAGATCGCGAATAAACGGGGCGGCGGCGAAAATACGCCGTATTTCCTCTGAATTCGACACCTTGCATGCCCATAAAATTCTTGAATAACCACGCCGATCCTACCATGGCTGCGGGATACCTTTACTTAGGACGCCGATACGGTCAACAATGAGGCACCCCCGGTCGGGTCACCCTATCCGATAACTTCACTTCGACACCTATGCGCACCTCACTTTCCTGGCGCCCCGTCTCGCGATGGATGGATGCAATCATCGAGAACCGCTCGACCACCGCGGGTGAGCGCGTGGAGAATTTTGACGGGCTGCGGGCGGTGGCGGCGCTGATGGTGTTCGCGTTGCACCTGGGAACGGTGCCGCGGGTTGCGCTCGGTCCCGCGGGGGTGTACATCTTTTTCGCGTTGAGCGGATTTCTGCTCTATGCAGGATTCTTGAAGATCAAGGACCACCCCGACACCCGCACAATCGTTGCGTATCTCGTGCGGCGCGTGTTTCGAGTTCTGCCGCTGTTCATCGTGTGCGTGTTGGCGATCGCCTACCTGTTCAATAACTGGACAAGCGACCACGCGTGGGGCTGGACCCTGGTGCACGTTCTGTTCGTAAAGGCCGATATCCATCTGTGGACGCTGAAGACCGAGATGGTGTTTTACTTGTTCCTGCCGGTGCTGATTCTGGTCTTGTACCCGGTTCGCTCACACTGGGGGCGTTTCGTGCTGCTGTTTCTCGCCGGTATCGGCGCGTGGTATCTGTTCGAGGTGCGGGTGGTGATGCATATGAGCGGGGGATCGCCGTTATTCGCCCCTTTCCTGCTCGGTATGGCCGCGGTGCATTGCCGCCACTGGGTGACCCCGCGGGTGGCCGGCGGCCTGGTGGTGTTGTCCCTGGCCGCAATCTTCGTGTTCAGTTCCGACTTTTCCTGGGGGCGACCGCTGCGTCAATACTTCGGCCTCAACCACCTGTCGGAATTGTGGGCGTTCGGCTACCTGATGTATCTCCCCGCCGCGGCGCTGGCGCTGGGAGTAAGTCGGCGGCGCAGCTGGTTGTGGGGCAACCACTTCCTGCGTCTCATCGGAGTGTGCGGTTACGGTTTCTATTTGTGGCACCTGCCGATCATTCTGATGGTCAGGAATTGGAGCTTGCCCACGCCGATTTATGAGTTGACGTGTTTCAGCTTGACCCTGGGCTTATCGATTCTTACTTATCTGTTCGTCGAGCGGCCGGGAATCGCCATGGGCCGCGGTATTGCGCGCTGGATAAAAAACGACGTCACGAGATTCAAGGTGCTGCGGCCTGCGTGGGTATGCATGACGCTGCTGGTGGTGTTTTTCGCATACCGGTATGGGTTCGCGACCAACGAGCGCATCGAATTTGTCGTCGACATGTGGTCGTCGCAACCCACCGTGGTGAAGTTCTACCTCGATGACGGCGATGGATTCTCCGAGGAATTGACGGGAACCGCGCCCATCGCCGCAAAAACCTGGCAGACCTTAATCTTAAGGGCAAAGGATGTGCCGATCGCGGAATTGAGATTCGACCCGGGTGAAACCGACGGCGAATACCGGATCAGGAACATCACCGTGCGTTATCCCTACCACGAAGCCGAATACGAGTTGGACTTGGCGGAGTTCGACAGCTTGATCGGCGTCCAGCGCCTGGTGCGCGGTGAGCGGTTGTTGACGGTGATCGCGGAGCCGGATCATCAGGACCCGGTGCTCATGTATGACGGAAAGACCCATCAGCCGCTGCTGCACTCACACACCATCCCAGTGCTGATTGTGCTCTTCGGCACGCTGGTGTTGATCGGCATATCCACCGCCCTCGATGCCGTCATGCCCGCAAGGTCCGCGGCGCGGGGCCCGCCCGGTAAGCCGTATCCCTCCGGGGCTTGAGACCGCGCGCCCTACGCGGCGCCCGAGGCGCCGAAGCGGCATGCGCTGACGCGGTCGAGGCCGGCGTAATCCTGAACCGTCTCGATGTCGCGGCCGGCGTGGCGCAGCATCGAGCGCCGCACGGCGCCGGCCTGGTCGCAGCCGTGCTCGACCATCAGCCAGCCGCCGGGTTCGAGGTGCGCCGCGGCGCCGGCGATAATGATTTGCAGCGCATCCAGGCCTTGTGCGCCGCTCAGCAGGGCGAGCCGCGGCTCGAACTGCAGACCGCCGGTGTCCAGGTAGGGAGAGTCCTGCGCCACATAAGGCGGGTTGGCGATTATCATGTCGAAGCGCTGCGATGCCACCGCTGCGAACCAGTCGCCGCGACGGAATTCCACGTGGGTGAATCCCAGGCGCCGGCCGTTGTGCCGCGCGATATCCAGCGCCGTCGCGGAGACGTCCGTCGCGGTGACTCGGCAGCCGCTCCGCTCGGCGGCGATGGCCAGCGCGATGGCCCCGCAACCGGTACCCAGGTCGGCGATACGCCACGCCGCCGGCGTGGGTATCCTTGCCAGGGCCTGTTCCACCAGCACCTCGGTTTCCGGGCGCGGCACCAGGGTGTCGCGGGTCACGCGCAGGTCCAACGTCCAGAATCCGCAGCTGCCGGTGATGTGAGCCACGGGCTCGCCGACTTGCCGGCGCCGCGTGAGCTTGCGGAATCGGGTCCCCTGCGCGGCGGTCAAGTTGACGTCGTCGTGGGCGCGCAACCACGCGCGATCGCGATCGATGCAGTGCGCCAGCAATAACTCGGTATCGAGACCGGCGGTGGCGGATACCGCGGCCAGCGATTCGCGTCCCCACTTCAGGGCCGCACGGATCGTCGGCGCCGGGCCGCAATTCGATTGCACGGTTGTGACGGGAGTCGTTGCCATGATTGAGGTGTTGCACCGGCGGCCCTGCGGCGCGCAAACGCGCGCGTTGCGCTTCGGCGTTTGCGGTTAACCGTCCCCCGACAACGCGGCCAGTTGGTCGGCCTGGTGTTCGGCCACCAGGGGTTCGATGACCTGGTCGAGATTGCCCGAAAGAATCTCCTCCAGTTTGTATACGGTCAGGCCGATGCGATGGTCGGTGATCCGGTTCTGTGGAAAGTTGTAGGTGCGAATGCGCTCCGAGCGGTCGCCGCTGCCGACCAGATTGCGCCGTGTCTCCGCCTCCTCGGTACGTTGTTTCTGAATCTCCGCCTCCAGCAGTCTGGACTTCAGGATCGACAACGCGCGGGCTTTATTCTTGTGTTGCGATCGCTCGTCCTGGCACTCCACGACGATGCCGCTGGGTATGTGGGTAATGCGTATTGCCGAATCGGTCTTGTTCACGTGTTGCCCGCCGGCTCCGGAGGCGCGAAACGTGTCGATGCGCAATTCATCGCCGCTCACCTCAATCTCATCGATCTCGTCCGCCTCCGGCAAAATGGCCACCGTGCACGCTGAGGTGTGTATGCGTCCCTGGGATTCGGTTTCCGGGACACGCTGCACCCGGTGCGCGCCGGATTCGAACTTCAGGCGCGAATACGCGCCCGTGCCGACGATGCGGCTGATAATTTCCTTGAAGCCGCCGTACTCACCCTCGCTTTTGCTCATGATTTCCACCTTCCAGCGCCGGCGCTCCGCGTACAGTGAGTACATCCTGAACAAATCTCCGGAAAACAACGCCGCTTCATCGCCCCCGGTGCCGGCGCGAATTTCCAGAAAGATATTGCGTTCGTCGTTGGGGTCCTTGGGCAGCAGCAGTTTCCTGAGTTGTTCCTCGTGTTCCTCGAGCCGACTGCGCAGCCCGTTGACTTCCTCCTGGGCAAGTTTGCGTACGTCCTTGTCGGCGTCGGACATCATCGCTTGCGCGGACTCCAGTTCGTCGTGAAGCGCAAGGTAGCTCTGATATCGCTCCACTACCGGTGAGATGTCCGACAGTTCGATGGACAAGCCGCGAAACCGTTTCTGGTCGCCGATGACGTCCGGGTCGGACAGCAAGGCGTTGATTTCAGTTTGCCGCTCGACCAAGTGGTCCAGCTTTGTTTGAGTGGACGGCGTCACGGTTATTTATCTTCTTTGAGATTGAACAGGCGGCGCGCGGCATGGATCAGTATGTCGTCCGGGTCCGCTTTGTTCAATGCGTCGCTCGGGGCGTGAGCAAACTTCTGCACCAGCGCGCGGGCAAGCTGGGCTACCACTTTCTCCGGGTCGTCACCGGCGCGCAACCGGCGGCGCGCGCGCTCCAGCTCGAGATCGGAGATGTGGTCGATGTGTTCGCGGATCTCCAGAATGGTCGGAACCGCATCCAGCCCGCGCAGCCAGCGCATGAACTGCGCCGAGTGGAGCTCGATAATCTTCTCGGCTTCTTCTGCGGCCGCCTGTCTGGCCTCGAGGTTCTCCTGGATCACCTCGCGCAGATCATCGACGGAGTATAAATAGACATCGTTCAGGTCGGCGACCTGTTCCTCGATGTCCCGCGGCACCGCCAGGTCGACCAGGAACATTGGTTTGTGCTTGCGTTGTTTGAGCGCCTGTTCCACCGCGCCCTTTCCCAGGATCGGCAGGGTGCTGGCGGTTGAAGACACCAGGATGTCGGCCTCGGCGAGCCGGCTGGGCAGTTCGGCGAGGGAGATCGCTTCGCCGTCAAGCTCCTTCGACAACCGTTGCGCGCGTTCGAGGGTGCGATTGGCGACCACGATATGGTGTACCCCCTCGTCGTGAAGGTAGCGCCCAACCAACTCGATGGTGTCACCGGCGCCGATCAATAACACGCTCTTCTTGCCGATGTCGGTAAAGATGCGTTTCGCCAGGCTCACCGCGGCGTAGGCGACGGATACCGCGCTGGCGCCGATGTCGGTGTCGGTGCGCACCTGTTTGGCCACGGCGAAGGTCTGCTGAAACAGCCGGTTGAGCACCTTGCCGGTGGTTCCGGTCTTGTGGGCGACGCTGAACGCTTCTTTCATCTGGCCCAGAATCTGAGGCTCGCCGAGCACCATCGAGTCCAGGCCCGAGGCCACTCTAAACGCGTGCCGCACCGCCTGTTCGCCGGGGTGCCGGTATAAATAGGGGACCACGTTATCGACCTTCAAATGATGGTAATCGCACAGCCAGCCGACCAGGGCCTCGGGATTGTGTTCTTCCTGACGGCAGTACAGCTCGGTGCGGTTGCAGGTCGAGATGATCGCCGCCTCGCTGACCGCGCGGCGGCTGGAGATATCCTTGAGCGCGTCATCCAGGTGCTCGATGGTCACCGCGGCCCGCTCCCGAATGCGAACCGGGGCAGTCTTGTGATTCAATCCCAGGGCCAATAGGTACATATCGTTAACAGCTTGCAGCAGGCGTCGCAGCTCGGTCGGTGCGCGGCCGCGGCGGATATTAGCGCCGCACGCCGGCGTTCCGGACCGACGCTAGAGGCCCGGAGGTCGTGACGGCATTGCGGATGCCTGCTGCCGATGAACGTGCAGTGCGGTTATGGTTGTCAGCGTCAATGCCCATAATCCTAGCAGTAATATGGCAGTTGCGGTAAGCAGCAGCAGCCATTGGCTTTCACGCCACCACTGCCACATGACCCACAGCGTGCCCCAGATCAGCAGCGGCGACAATACAATCGGCGGTATCAGCACCATCAGGGTGGACCGCCCCAGGCGCGCCAAGGCAATAACGATCAGAACGAACACGGCCGGGGCTAGCCATTGACCGGCGATGCCGATCAAATACCAATAATCCAGATCCAGTCGCGTTTGCGACACGCCGAACGCCGCCACCGCCACCACCAGCACCAGCACCCGGCATTGCCCGGTGAGATCGGCGCCCGGTGGTGACCCAAGCTGGTCCCGTCCCTCGGATACCAGAAGGCCGAAGCTGCGCAGCGCGTTCTCCAGAGCGGAGAACAACAGGGTCACCACGGTTATCGCGGTGAGTGCGCTTGCCCAGTCCCGCGGTGCGCCCAACGCCGCTATTACGCCCGCCCCCCGAGAAATGAACTCATTCAACCAGCGCGAGATAGGCTCGTATTGCGGCCAGGCCGCAAAGCTCGAGCGCCAAGTCTCAGTGTCGGCAAAACCCGTGGTCAGCACCAGTACCGCGGTGATCGCCAACAATCCGTCCGCGACGACGCCGACGTAACCCAATAGCGGTGCGTCCTGCTGGTGTTCAATCTGCCGCACGGTGGGGCCGGTGTGAATCAGCACGTGATAGCCGGCGAACGCTCCCCCGGTCAGCATCAGCAGGATGATGATCGCCGCGCTCGGCAGGTCAGCCTGCTCGTTGATCCGCGGGGCGGAAATCTGCGGCTGGTAAATACCAATGCCGATGATCAGCAACAGACCGACGGCGAGCAGCAGAATTCCCGCTAGCACGCCACGCGGGCGCGCCGTACGCCACACGGGGTCTTTGGAGCTGAGATACGCCATAACCAGCGCGACGGCGCTCCACGCGAGCCCCGGCCCCAGGACCGGCCGCTGCGGATTCCCATTCGGCGCGAGCCAGTCTCCACCGAGGGACAACGGCAGGTACAGGCCCGCGACAAAAGCCGCCGCGAATATCAGCACCGCCAGCGCAACATTCTTCACCAGGTCCGCCGTGCTCGCGGCGAATAACGACTGGCGCAGAAAGACGGTAACCGGCGCCAGAGACAGAAACATCCAGGTTGCGGTGGGGTGCGCGATCAGCACCTCACCGATCAACAGCGTCAGCACCGCGCACATCGCCAGCAGTAGGATTCCGCCAAGGATGAAAAACGGTATTGCCGCCGCAGCGCCCACCAGCTCCCGCGCCAGCGCCTGCGGGGTGGCCCCGGCATAGCGCAAGGATGCCCAAAGGCTTCCGATCGCATAGGTGCCGGCAATGACCACGGAGATCACGACGATCCACAAGTAGGCGGGGACCCACCCCCAGATGACTGCGACGCCCGCCCCGATCAGGGTGGTGCCGCCGGCGATTGCGGCCGTGTGTTGAGACAACAGCAACCAGCGGTTACAGCGTACGAAGTCGTGGGAATCGTGGCGATGGGAGGCCGGGGTGGGCGCGGAGTTGTCGATGCGGAACACGCCAAGTGTAAGAAACTTGGAGTAAAAGCGGTAACCCATGGCAAATACGCCAATCGCGACCATAATCAAAACAAGAGAATTCATCGCGTAACCGCAATATGATGCTGACTCATTGCTTGAGTTGTGAGACCATGATAGCGATTCCGTGGCAATAATCTAGGAATTCGCTAGGATCTATATCCGTCCATCCCTCGAAAAATGCAAGGTTGGCCGCAATCTCAAATGAGTAGGTTCGGTGAGTTTGTTGTCTCATACGTTATGAAAACACGCCGCCCACAAGTATTCGGCACGAACGCCGATTTTCGTAACCGGTTTCTGACCGTTGCGGCCGTCGGCGTATTGCTGGCGGGGTGCGGCAGCACGCCACCCGTGGTCGAGCAAACGCCGGAGCAGGTTGCTCCGGCGACGGCCAGTGAAACAGAAGAGCTGCCTAATGTCGCGCTTACCGACGACCTGATGTATGACATCCTCCTCGGGGAAATCGCCCTGCAGCGGGGTCATTACGGCAAGGCGGCCGTGGCCATGGCGCGCGCGGCGTTGTCGTCCCGCGATCACCGGGTCGCGGAACGCGCGAGTTTGATCGCGCTGCGGGCGAAGGACTACGATCGGGCGCTCGATGCGGCGGAACTGTGGGCGGAACTGCAGCCCGGATCGACCCAACCGCTACAGACCATTGCCGCCATCCTCACCGCTCAAGGTCGCCTCGATGAAGCGGAGCGGCAATTCAGTGAGTTGATCAAACACGGCGATCCGAGCGTGGGTGTCGTATACCGCCGTATCGCAGATCTTCTAGCGCAACACCAGGACGTCGATGGCGTGCTGGATTTGATGGACCGCCTGGTGAAGATGCACCCCGATGACGCCGACGCTTATTTCGCCAAGGCCTATCTGGCCGACCGCCTCAAAGATACGGAGGTGGTGCTGCAGTCCCTGGACAACGCCTTGTCGCTGCGCCCGGGCTGGGAGGAGGCGGCGCTGGCGAAGTTTTCGCACTATGCAACCCGGGACGACCGTGAAGGCGCGCGGCGCTTCAGCGAGCAGTTTCTGCAACAGTATCCGAGCGCCAACAAGCTGCGGTTGCATTACGCCCGCTACTTGATCGACGCGGGTGACCGGGAATCGGCGCTGGAGAATTTCAAGACCCTGGCGGAGCGCGAACCCAACAACGCCGACGCCACGTTCGCGGCGGGACTGTTGAGTGTTCAACTGGACCGCTTTGAAGATGCCGAAAAGTATCTAGAGCGCACCCTGAAGATTCGCCCCGGCAACGATCAGGCGCGCCTGTATCTGGGGCAGATCGCCGCCGAACAGGATCAATACGAAAAGGCCGCGACCTGGTACCAGGCGATAAACAGCGAGACCCTGTATTTCGAGGCGCAGGTTCTGTTGGCGAATGTGCTGCGGAAACAAAAGGGCGTCGATGAGGCGTTGAAACATCTCGACGGGCTGCATCCGCGCAGCGATGACGAACAGGTGCGCATCTTCCTGAGCAAGGAACAGATTTTCCGCACCGAAAAAAAGTTACGCGAGGCGAAATTGGTGTTGGACGAGGGCCTGACACAGTTTCCCGACAATCTCGAATTGTTGTATGCGCGCGGGCTGGTGGCGGCGCAGCTCGAACTCGTCGCGGTGCACGAACAGGACATGCGGCGGCTGCTGGAGAAAGATCCCACGAATGCGCACGCACTGAATGCCTTGGGTTATACCCTGGCGGACCAGACCCAGCGTTATCAAGAGGCGCTGGAATTGATCGACCAGGCGCTCAAGCTCAAGCCGGATGATCCGTTCATCATGGACAGCATGGGCTGGGTGCACTATCGCCTGGGCAATCACGAGCTGGCCATCGAATATCTGGAAAAGGCGCTGGAAAAACGCGAGGACGCGGAGATCGCCGCCCACCTGGGGGAAGTGTTGTGGGTCACCGGCGACAAGACGCGCGCCGAAAAGGTGTTGAAGCGCGCGCTCAAGAAGTCCCCGGACAATGACGTCCTGCTAACCACCATCGAAAAACTCAAACAGTGAAGCGCCGTTGCCTACGGCCGTTGCTGTTGATACTGGCAGCGGCGGTCCTTACCGGTTGCGCGGTGACTCCGCAGCGTCCGCCCGCGGCGGATCCGGACCGCGCGTGGCGGGAGCGGCTGGCGAAAACCAGCGGCTTGAATCACTGGGAGATCAAGGGCCGGCTGGGGGTGCGTACCCACCAGCGTGGGGGGCAGGCGACCATTGTGTGGAAACGGGACGGCGACGACCACAACATCAACCTGTACGGCCCGCTGGGCGGCGGTCGGGCGGTGCTGGTCGAGACCGCCGACGGCGCGGAAATGAAGGACACCAAGAAAAAGACCTATTACGCGGACAATGCCGAGGAGTTGTTGTACCGCGTGGCCGGATGGCGGGTGCCGTTCGGCGCCATGAAGTATTGGGTGCTGGGTCTGCCGGCGGAACAAGACGCGTTCGAACATACCCTCGATCAATGGGGCCGGGTGTCCGAGCTGCGCCAAGCCGGTTGGGAGATACGCTTTATCGAATACCGTGACTACGAAGGCATGGAGTTGCCGCGCAAAATGTTCCTGAAATCTTCCCTCGCGCTCGAATCCGGCGGCGGCTCCGCGGCGGCAAGCGATGAGGACGAGCGCGTGGAAGTGCGTCTGGTGATCAAACATTGGATCCTCAAGGAATCATAGCGGGGGCGGTGGATGCCCCACGGTGACGGCGCCGCGGACCGCGTTTCCTGGCCGGCGCCCGCCAAGCTCAACCTGTGTCTTCACGTGCTCGGTCGCCGCGAAGACGGCTACCACGAGCTGCAGACCGTGTTCCAGCTTTTGGATTACCACGACGAGCTGAACTATGCGGTGCGCGGCGACGGCGAGGTGACGCGGCTTGGCAACGACCCCATCCCCCAGGACGAGGACCTGTGCGTGCGCGCCGCGCGCCTGCTGCAAGCCGAGACCGGCACCCCCCTGGGAAGCGATATTAAACTCGTCAAGCGTATCCCCATCGGCGGCGGTTTGGGGGGTGGCAGTTCCGACGCCGCGACCACCCTGATCGCCCTCAACCGCCTGTGGCGCCTGGGGCTGTCCAACGCCGAGCTGGGTGAACTGGGCCTGCGCCTGGGGGCGGATGTGCCGGTATTCGTTGCCGGGCGCACGGCGTGGGCGGAAGGCGTGGGCGAGCGTTTGTCCCCGCTGGAGCTGGGGGAGTCGTGGTATCTGGTGCTCGTGCCCCCGGTTGCGGTGTCTACCGCGCGGATATTCGCCGCTTTCAAATTGACACCTGAATCCCGCCCCATCACAATACGCGACTTTCTCGCGGGCAAGGGTCGAAATGACCTGGAATCGGTGGTTGTGGAAAGCTATCCGCAGGTGGGCGCCGCGCTTCGCTGGCTGGGTCAATACGGCCCGGCGCGGATGACGGGTACCGGAGCGTCGGTGTTTGTTCCGCTCGACAGTGAGGAGCAGGGCCGTCAAATACTGGCGCAAAGGCCATCCGAGTGCCGGGGGTTTGTCGCACGCGGAGTCGATTTTCACCCATTATTTAAGGGCAGCATAAACCGAGACAACGCCCCTTGAGCCACTGGGGTGTAGCCAAGTGGTAAGGCACCGGATTTTGATTCCGGCATTCGCAGGTTCGAGTCCTGCCACCCCAGCCAGTAGCAAGCTGATGATAGAGATCACCAAGTGCCGAGCGAAAACCTAGCGGTATTCACGGGAAACGCCAACCCGGAACTGGCGCAGAAGGTCGCCCGCTATCTCGGTGTGTCGCCCGGCAAGATCCAGGTGGGCCGGTTCAGCGACGGCGAGGTGATGGTGGAGATCATGGAGAACGTCCGCGAACGGGACGTATTTATCATCCAGCCCACCTGCGCGCCGAGCAACGACAACTTGATGGAGTTGCTGGTGATGATCGACGCCATGAACCGGGCGTCGGCGCAGCGAGTGACTGCGGTCATTCCATATTTCGGTTACGCGCGGCAGGACCGCCGGCCGCGGACCGCGCGGGTGGCGATCACCGCGAAACTGGTGGCGAAGATGATCAGCACGGCGGGTGCCAAACGGGTATTGACCATGGACCTGCACGCCGACCAGATCCAGGGATTTTTCAGCATACCCGCGGACAATATATACGCGTCCCCGGTGTTGTGGGGAGAGCTGTGGCGGCACGAGCCGCACGACCTGCTGGTGGTGTCGCCGGATGTCGGCGGCGTGGTGCGCGCCCGGGCGATGGCCAAGCATCTCGGCGTGGACCTGGCGATCATCGATAAACGCCGGCCGAAGGCCAACGAGGCCAAGGTGATGCACATCATCGGCGAGGTCGACGACCGGGTGTGTGTGCTGCTGGATGATATGGTCGATACCGCCAACACGCTGTGTGAAGCCGCGGGGGCGCTGAAGGATGCAGGGGCCGAACGCGTATTGGCGTACAGTACCCACGCGGTGTTGTCGGGTGATGCCGTGGCGCGGATCGAGAATTCGAAGCTGGATCAGGTGGTGGTGACCGACACCATTCCGCTGAGTGAAACTGCGCGCAAGTGCGCGAAGATCCGGCAATTGAGCATCGCCGAACTGTTGGGCGAGGCGATACGGCGAATTGCAGACGGCGACTCGGTGAGCTCGCTGTTTTTAGATTGACGACGCAGAAGTTGTTATGAGTAGGAGAGCGAAACATGAGCGTACCATTTGAACTGACCGCGGAGAGCCGCGTGCAGACCGGCACCGCCACGAGCCGCAGATTCCGCCGCGAAGGCAAAGTGCCGGCGGTGATTTACGGTGCCGGAAAAGACAATCAGAACCTGCTGCTGGATCATCTGGAGGTGATGCGCAATCTGGAAGTGGAGGCATTCCACTCGGCGATTATCACCATCAACACCGCCAACGGCGGTGAAAAGGCGATCCTGCGCTACGTGCAGATGCATCCCTACAAACCCCAGGTGCAGCACGTGGACTTCCAGCGCGTCAGCGAGACTGAAACCCTGCGCATGAAGATCCCGCTGCACTTCGTGGGCGAGGACGTGACGCCCGGGGTCAAGCTGCAGGACGGCATCTTCTCGCCTCTCGTCAACGAGGTGGAGATAGCGTGTCTGCCCAGCCAGCTTCCGGAATATCTGGAGGTCGACGTCTCGGAGCTGAATCTCCACGAGTCGGTCAAGCTCAGCGACATCAAATTGCCGGAAGGCTTGGAGCTGCTGGCATTGGCCCACGGCGGCGAGGACCAGACCATCGCCTCGGTGCTGGCGCCGAAGGTCGTTGAAGAGGTCGAAGAGGTGGCGGAAGGCGAAGAGCTCGAGGCCGAAGCGGAGGCCGCGGAGGGCGAAGCACCGAGCGAGCCTGCTGCCGAAGAGGGCGGCGACAAGGACTGACGGCTCGTCCCGCAACGCTTTTGTTATTTTTGATCGGGCCGGTTTGCCGATGCCCGCACGTGGGCATGGACCGTGGCTGACCCCATCTTACTCATTGTCGGACTAGGCAATCCCGGCGCGCGCTACGCCGGCACCCGCCACAACGCCGGATTTTCTTTCATCGAGGCGATCACCGGGGACTTGAGGGCCGAGCTGCGCCGCGAAGAGCGCTTCGAGGGCTGGACCGGGAGCGGAGCGGTGGACGGCAACTCGGTGCGCCTGCTGGCGCCGCAGACCTACATGAACTGCAGCGGCTCGTCGGTGGCCAAGTTCGCGCGTTTCTTCAAGATCCCGGTGCCGCAAATGCTCATCGCCCACGACGATCTCGATCTTGCCCCGGGAACCGTGCGCCTCAAGGTCGGCGGCGGACACGGCGGTCACAACGGACTGCGGGATATTATTCACCACCTGGGATCGCAGGATTTCGTGCGCCTGCGCATCGGCATCGGCCATCCCGGTACCGGCAGCCAGGTCACCAACTATGTCTTATCTCCGCCCAGCGCGGACGAAGGCGCGGTGATACTCGACGCCATTGAAGCGGCGCGCCGGGAACTGGCGAACATCGTGCGCGGAGAATTTCAGCAGGTGATGAACGTACTGCACGCCCGCGATTCGGACGGCAGCGAAGGTTAGCCCGTATGTTGTACCAGTCGCCCAGCTACTCTTCCCGGCAAGCGATCAAAACTATATTAGGCTAAATATTTATGGAAATGACGTTGCGAGTTCCACTAGAGCGTGCTGTGAATAGTAGCCGGGCTATCCGGGCTCTGGCTGGTCCAGGCACGTCTGAACTTGGACTTCACTCAAGCCATAGCTACGGCTATGGCTTTCGCTCCAGTCCGGCGTTCAGCCGCCCCTGTCCTGCGCCAGCTTCCCGGATACTGGTGCAACATACGGGCTAGCCGGCAATGGGATTTCGCTGCGGAATCGTGGGGCTGCCGAATGTCGGTAAATCGACGTTGTTCAACGCCTTGACCAACTCGGCGATCAGTGCGGAAAACTATCCGTTTTGCACCATCGAGCCCAATGTCGGCATCGTGCCGGTGCCGGATCCACGCCTTGCGCGCATCGCCGAGCTCGCGCAACCGAAAAGCGTGGTTCCCACCACCATCGAGTTCGTGGACATCGCCGGGCTGGTGGCCGGGGCCTCCAAGGGCGAGGGCCTGGGCAACAAGTTCCTCGCCCACATCCGCGAAGTGGACGCCATTGCGCACATCGTGCGTTGCTTCCAGGATACCAACGTGACCCACGTCTCAGGAGGCGTCGATCCGCGCAACGATATCGACGTTATCCATACCGAGTTGATGCTCGCCGATCTCGACACCGTCGATCGCGCCATGGCGCGCGCGGACAAGGCGTCCAAGGCCGGCGACAAGGAGCAGATCAAGCGGCGCGCGCTGCTGAAGCGCATGCACGACCACCTCGACGGCGGGCAGGCGCTGCGCACCCTGGTCCTGGATAAGACCGAGGTGTCGCAGCTCAAATCGCTGTTCCTGCTGACCGCCAAGCCCACCGTGTATATCGCCAACGTGGACGAGGAGGGGTTACAGGACAATCCTTACCTGGATGCGGTGCGCGACATCGCCGCCGCCGAAGCCGCGGAGATGGTGCCGATCTGTGCGAAGATTGAGGCCGAGCTGGCGGAGCTGGGCGACGAGGAAAGAACCGAATTTCTCGCCGAACTCGGCCTCGAGGAACCGGGGTTGAACCGTGTGATCCGCGCCGGTTACCGCCTGCTGGGGTTGCAGACGTTTTTCACCGCCGGACCC
>CAMYKW010000003.1 GCA_947259175.1 uncultured Gammaproteobacteria bacterium
TTGCGTATTGTGCTCATGATCACTCCCAATTCCAGCGCGGCTGCCGGACTGATTGGTAATTACGACTCGTTTCACTCCGCAGTCCATGGATCGCGTCAATCCTGCGTCACCGCAATGCGGTTGAGCGTCCAGCGCTTCTTATCGTAGAAAACCATGACGAACTTTCCGTGCAGATTGCCCAGCGACGAGATCGGGACCGGCCGGTTGTTTACCAGCGCCCGACTCTTCCGGGTCACCTTCAAATGCATGGCACGACATTGGTCGCAGGGATAAACCACGGCTGAACCTACGCCCCGGTCGCTGACATACAGCCGCACATGGGCGCCTTCGATGCTCTCCTCGTGCTGAATAACCACGGGGTCCGCATAGCCGGCGATACTCAGGAGCAACAGAAAGGACGTTGTCAGACCGGTCATCAGCTGTCTTGTGTTCATGGTGTTGCGTGTCCTCGGATGATTTGCGCTAGGAGCCCTTGGGTCCCAGCTTGGCCATACCCTGGAAATGTTCGGAGCGTGAAGATCCATGCCGGCCGATGCTGCGCGCAAGGAAGTTGTAATTCGTCAATTGTGAATTGTTGTCCAGGCTGTACCCCGGCGGTGGTGTTTCGCTGCGGCTCACGTACCACACAGCAAGGTCCAGCACGGTTTTGTTGGCGGGCGTCTCGGTCAGACCGGACAGGCAGCCCGCGTCGCTGGCTTCACACACCTTTCCGTCGACAATCTTGTAGTCCAGGTTCACCGGATTGCTCTTGGTGCTGTCCAGCGTCAGCAGAGTGTTGTCGCTGGTGACTTCCTCGAGGGCCACGGTAATGCCGGTCTCCGCGCCCTGAAAGGTGGTCGCCAGACGTTCACCGCCGCCCGCCATGCGCTCCTGCAGGGACGAGGTACGCATGGCGGATATGTGGTTGCGTAAGTTTCATACCCGGTTCCTCACCATAATAGTGGCGGTGTACACCTGACGGCGCACCCGCAGGTCGTCGGGATCCACGGTCACGTCCAACATCTGATAGGTCTTGGTGTCGGTATCGCTCTTGGTTCCGTACTCGTCCACGGTCCGCAGCAACAACGCGACCCGTACGCTGACCACGCGGTTCCAATTGGCGACCGTGCCCGCGGTTTTGTAACTGTCGGCGACGTTGTCGCCATCATCGTCTTCGCCGTAGAGAAACTGCATGTTCTCGACACCTTCGACCAATTCCTCCTCATCAGTGATTCCGTTGATGTCAACGGAGCGGCGAAACAGCGAGGGAATGTTGTTGCCGCCCGTTTTAATGAAGTAGCGCGCGCCGCGGTAACCGCGAACCTCAGCTCCGGGTTCGTATATGCCATGCAGGGCGGTGGAAGAGTTTGCGGGTCCCGAATTCTGCGCCGCAGCGCTGTGTTGCAACACGTTGCTGTCTGTGGGATCGGCAGTGACGCGAAACACATCCGCCGAATCACAGCTGGCCACGACCACGATATTGCCTTGTTTGAACAGATAGTCATCCGCGGATTGACCGGCGTTCAGGCTGTCGTTCGGCGTGCCCATCGCGGCTTCTACCGCTGCGGTCTGCGCGGGATTGGCATAGCGCACCGTGACTGCATCGGTACCAGAGGTGAGGTCGTTCACGATCGCGGCGCTGCCCGAGGGCTGCCAAGCAGCCCCCGAACTGTCGAATCCTTCGAGATCCGCGCTGGCGTCATACAGATCGCCACCGGAGACGTTGAGTCCGTTACCGGCTTGACCCTCGTAACAACCAAAATAACCCGCCATACGCAAGTCGCGGGCGAGATACTCCATCGCCAGCCGCCCGTTCTCCTGCAGCCGCGACATATCGTTGAGCACCGAATAGTTCTGTGAGCCGCCGACCACGGTAAATATCACGCCACTGAGCAGGAACACGGAGATGGTCAGGCCGACAAGCAGTTCAACCACGCTGAAACCGAACTGCCGCCGCGTGTGCCGGATGGACATCATATTCTCGCAACCCAGGTCTTGGCCTGAAGGCACGTCGCCGGATTGGGGTTCGGATTATCACCGGACGGCCACGTAAGCGTCGATGACCAAACGCGCCCGCTGGCCTCGCACTCCGCTTGCGTATCGATGCTGGTGTTACGCGCGGCCTCACGATTGAGCCACACGATGGTAATGGCGTAATCCTTGCCGTCGGCGGTTATCTCGGCGTTACCGCTGGGAAGCTCATCCAGGGCGTCATAGAAACAGTTTCTGGCGTTATCCACGGACGCGGTGGTGGCCACGCAGGCGCCGACGTTACCCGAAGCTCGCGCCTGGGTATAGAGAGTGGCGCCGGTATGATCGGCGGGGATATTGTGCACGCGCATTTTGTCGATGAGCTCATAGGCGATCAAAGTCGCCTGGGTGCGCATATAGGCGTCCTGGCCGTAGCGCAGGCTCCAGGTTTGCGCGAAGGCCATACCGAGTAGCCCGATGCTCAACACGAACATGGTTACCATCGCCTCGATCAAACCAACGCCGGTTTGCGCTCTCGGGAGCCCCATTTTGTGCACAACCGTCATCGAACCCGCTCAGCAACCGGTGGTTGTGGATCCATGGGGATCGATGAAATAGGCGCGTCCATTGCTGCATAAATCAATTTTCCGCACCTCCGCCTCGCTGTTGGTAACGGTTACGGTTACCGGATCACTTCCCGCGATACTGGTGATCCTACCCGTGGCGGAGAAGCGCAGAGTCGCCGGAGTGCTGCTGCCGGTATCTTCCACCGTGACCGTTAAATCGGCAGGAAATGGAATGTTGGAAATTCGCGGCTCCGGTTCGGTGGTGCCGTTGTTATCGTCGTCGCATCCGGGAGTCGTGGCGCTTGAGTCGTAGGCACCATCGTCATTACAGTCGCGAAACGCGAGCCAATTTTCATCCCAGTTACCGCCACAAGCGCTGCCGTCCGAACTCGGGCAGACCACTACGGGGGCTGCCGACACCATCGCTGTGTTTCGCGCAACGATGATCGTGGTGTAGACGTCTTCCAGTGCGCGAGACTGGCTGGTGCGTGCGACAAACTGATTGAACGCGGGCACGCCGAGCCCAAGGAGGATCCCGGCGATGGTGACCGTAAGGATCATTTCTATGAGGGTGAACCCCCGCCCTACGCCGGGCCTCCGGCGTACGACAAGGCGATGCCAATCCCCAATATCGCGTCGATTCTGACTCACACGCTCTCCAATACAAAGGCTCAACGAGCCCACGCACCCAAACTTCAATTGAAGAGGAGCGATTTAAATTGCACGTGTTTGTTGGGAACGTGAGATGCTCCCAACATACACCCCCGCAAGATATTTACGTCACTAAAGTGTAGACGAGGATTGCAAATTTTCCAGCTCGGGGGCCGAGCGCTTGCGCCGGGGGAAGGCATCCAAAGCCAGCGGTGGCCCTTCCGCGAATCCGCCTGGTTTGCCGCGTCCGCTACGTCAGGGAGTTGATGTACTCGACTGCGGCGGCGATGCGGCGCAGCGTCGTCTCCTTGCCCAGGATCGCCAGGGTTTCATCAATGGGTGGTGATACCGCAACCCCGGCGACCGCGACTCGCAACGGCTGGGCTATCTTTCCCAAGCCGATGGAACGCTGTTCGGCCAAGCGGTGCAGGCAGTCGTGCACGCTATCGGTGCTCCACGGGTCCAGCTGCCGCAATTGCGCCTGCACGGCGAGCAGCACCTCACTCGCCCGTCCCTTGAAATGTTTCTTCACGGATTTTGGATCGTAGCCGTCGATATCGAGAAAGAAAAACGCGCTGCGTTCCACCAGCTCGAGCAAGGTCTTCGACCGCTGCTGATTGACCAGAAAAACCTCCTTCCAGTTCGCCTGGTCATCGATATCGATCCCGGCGTTCTTGAAATGTCCCCGGGCATGGTCGCGCAACTCCTCCGGATTCGCCGCCTTGATGTATTCGTAGTTGAGCCACAACAGTTTTTCCGGATTGAACACCGCCGATCCACGCTGAACACTCGATATATCGAACAAGTCGATCATCTCCTGGCGGGAAAAAATTTCCTTGTCACCGTGAGACCAGCCCAGACGCACCAGGTAATTCAACAGCGCGTGGGGAAGATACCCATCATCACGATATTGCATGACGCTCACCGCACCGTGCCGCTTGGAAAGGCGTTTGCCGTCCTCGCCCAAGATCATGGGCACGTGGGCGTACTGCGGTGGCTGTGCACCCAACGCTTTGAGTATATTTATCTGCCGCGGGGTATTGTTCACGTGGTCGTCGCCGCGGATGACATGGGTAATATGCATATCCATATCATCGATGACCACGGTGAAATTATACGTCGGTGTGCCGTCGGAGCGGGCGATAATGAGGTCATCGAGTTCCTGATTGCTGATGACGATGCGCCCCTTGATCAAGTCGTCGATTACGACGTTTCCTTCCGGCGGATTCTTGAACCGTACCACCGGAGAAACGCCCTCCCGGGGCTGACTTCGATCCCGGCAGCGGCCGTCATATCTGGGTTTGCCGCCCCGAGCCCGTTGCCGCTCACGCATTTGATCCAGTTCTTCCTTGGTGCAATAGCAGTAATATGCGTCGCCGGCTTTGATCAATTGTTCGATCCCCTCCCGGTAGCGCTCCATGCGCCGGGTTTGAAAATACGGCCCTTCATCGTAATCGAGCCCCAACCAGCTCATGCCGTCAAATATCGCCTGTACGGACTGTTCACTGGAGCGTTCTCGATCGGTGTCCTCGATGCGCAACACGAACCTGCCGTCGTGCTTGCGGGCGTACAACCAGGAAAACAGCGCAGTGCGCGCGCCGCCTATGTGCAGGTAACCGGTTGGACTGGGGGGGAAACGGGTAACTACGCTCATACTTACAGGCTAGTGTCCGTCGCGGCCTCTTGGGCACGTTGATAAATCGACTCGAGCATCGCATGCAGGCCGTTGCTGCGCGTGGGGCTCAAATGTCGATCGAACCCGATGCTGGTGATAAAGTCCGGTTTGGCGGCCAGAACGTCCTCGGGCCTGCGGTCGCTGAATACCCGCAGCAGTACCGCAATCAGGCCGGTTACTATCGCCGCGTCACTGGTGCCGTCGATATGCAGGCGTCCGTCGCGCAATTCCGTGTGCAACCACACCTGCGATTGGCAACCGCGGATTTTATTTTCGTCGGTCTTCCACTCATCGGGAAATTCCGGCAAATGTCGTCCCAGATCGATGAGATACTCGTATCGGCCCATCCAATCGTCGAACAAGCCGAACTCGTCAACTAATTCCTGCTCTGCCTGGGCAATCTCTTCGGACACCATCACCTCGCACATGAATAATGCATCCGGCGGACGCGGATACCAATGCCAATCTCGACGCAAGACTTCAACCGGACACCCGCCAGCGTGTGCCTCCCGTCACATCCTCGAGGATGACGCCCTGCTCGAGCAACGTGTTGCGAATGCGATCCGCGGTGTCAAAATCCTTGGACCTTCGCGCCGCCTCGCGCTCCTTGATCAGAGTCTCGATGCGCGCGGTGTCCAAACCGGCGTCCACGCCGCCGAACCACTGCTCCGGGTCTTGCTGCAACAAGCCAAGCATATCGCCGGCGGCCAACATCTGCTTCTTGATCCTCTGCTTATCGGACGTTTTTGTCGCGGTATGCGCTTGGTGCGCCAGCCCGAACAATTCCGCCAAAGCCCTGGGCGTATTCAAGTCATCGCGCAAACATTCCATGAATGCCTCCGGTATGTTGCGCTGCGAATTATCGCTATCCGGGACCTGTTTCAAGTCACGCAGCGCCTGGTACAAACGATCCAAGCTGCGACGGGCCTGCGTCAGGCCTTCCGCGGTCCAATCCAGTGGACCGCGATAATGGGCATTCAACAGCGCTAGACGGATCGCTTCGCCGGGTGCCTGCGCTAAAAGATCACGCACCAGCATTATGTTTCCCACCGATTTGGCCATCTTTTCGCCCTCGATGGCAATCAGCCCGTTGTGCACCCAATAGCGGCAAAACGGAACGCCGGCGTGGGCGCACACGCTCTGTGCATTTTCATTTTCGTGATGGGGAAAAATCAGGTCGTGCCCGCCGCCGTGGATATCTATGGTGTCTCCCAGATGGACCTCCGCCATGGTGGAGCACTCTATGTGCCATCCTGGCCGGCCGCGCCCCCATGGGCTGTCCCAGCCGGGGAGGTCGCCGCTGGACGGCTTCCACAGCACGAAATCCGACGGATCGCGCTTGTATGGCGCAACTTCCACACGCGCCCCGGCGAGCATGTCCTCCCGGTTGCGATGCGACAACTCGCCATACCTGTCGAATGATGGCACGTTGAACAGAACGTGGCGCTGTTCTTCATAGGCGTGGCCTGCGCGTAGCAGCGCATCGATCATGGCGATGATTTGCGGCATATGTTCCGTGACCCGCGGCTCTATGTCGGGGGGCAACACTCCCAATGCCTCCAAGTCTTCATGATAGGCCTGGGTGTAGGTGCGGGTGATATCGGAAATGGGCACACCCTGCTCCATGGCGGCGGCGTTGATTTTGTCGTCGATGTCGGTGATGTTGCGCGCATACACCAGCGTTGGATACTCCCGGCGCAGTAACCGGGCCAACACATCGAACACGACCGCCGGTCGCGCATTACCGATGTGCGCGTAACTGTACACGGTGGGACCACATACGTACATAGTGACTCGGCTTGGGTCCTGAGGAAAGAATTCCTCTTTGCGCTGGGTTCGGGTGTTGTACAGAAACATTTTCGTTGTGCGTGAGGCGAAACCTTATTCCAGCCTATTGATCGACGGCTATTCTTCGGAAGTTGTAAGACTCGAATCGGTCAAACACAATTCCTTTACGCGCCTTGGTGCCGCTGTTTCTTAACCACTGCTCGGCCTCCTCTATGCTGTCAACCAACTGTATATTTCTCTGCGCGTAGTAAATCATCTGCGGGAATAGCGGTAATCCATATTCGAAAAACACCACCTCGTCGTCCTTGGCGAGGGACCGTATAGGATGTGCGATCCTCTGGAAGTAGCTCGGATCGGCTATTATCGCATAGGACTGATACTTGAAATAAGTAACCGGTACCAACATCAACAGAACTACCATCAATCCCGAATAATACAGTTTCATGTTTCTCGAGTCCGCCCAATTGACATACACGAAAGCGGTGACGACAAGAATGAGAAAATAGGAACTCTTCAATACCGAGTACCAATGCACGGAAGTAAACCTCGGCAACAGCAGGTGATGAATCAGCACGGGTGCGAACGTCAACAAAAACGGTAAGTAAAAACGCCTCCACCAGTCACTGCTACGCAAGCCGGGTATCGACAGAACGAACGTCAAACTTATCAGCACGAATGCAGGTACGAACCCGCGGTAATAGTGATGCAGCACATGTTTTATATTGATACCTTGAAGCGCTTCCGGAATGATGACGGTGGGATTGGTCACACCCACCTGAAACAAGAACTGTCGTGCGAGATGCCGCGCGAACTCTTCGAATCCCACAATCAGGCTATACTGGCACACATAGATACCGAGACCGATGGCCGGTGCCGCCGCAGATACAATCAAAAGCTTAACGTCACGATGCGGTCTTCGACGCAGTAATGCGTAAAGAAACAAAATGCCGCTCAAGACAACTCCGATCCACTCACTGAGCACCGTGACCGTGAGACTGAATCCCAGCAAGGCGAGTATCAATGGTTGCAGGTTGGAGGCATCGTCAGCACTGTTTTCATAGAGTATCGCCAGATAGACACTCACGATGAACGGCAACTGCACGAACATCTCAATGTAATAGGTGTTCGAGTGAAACCAGAGCGTGGCGGGCATCAGCAAATACAGCGTGCCGCCGAGAACCGCGGGGGTGTTTAAACGTGATCGCTCCCGGGTACTTGTCAGGATGATCAAGTACAGGAATATCGCGCACAACAACTGCACGAACATATTGAACCACTGCAGGCCCGGAGCATTGGGGGTGATGTTCAAAGTCCGGAAAACCAGATAGGGCGCCAACAACCCCAGGGACGGGTGCGACATGTAGTAATGGTTCCCCTGAGCGTCGCGCGGGTAGTCGGCACGATAATTCGACATCGCCGCGTTGTTGATGTATTTGTCCGCCTGTTTGCCGAATGTCATTCGTTGCCCGAAATAGTGGCGCGCGCCGCCCTGCTCGTACCAGATCTGGGTTACAATCAGAGAGTGGGCGGTGAGCCACTCGAAGTTATGCGAAAGCGGCCGATCGAGGTTGGGTAGACGCACCCATACGCTTACCGTGAATACCAGCAGAAGCACGGCCAGCTCAACCAGCCTGTATCTGGACTGTCTGTCGGCGGCGACGGAATTGGTGGCGAGAACCGGCTGTTGCATATTTGTTATGGACAGGTGACGATTACGGTCCGATTTTTCGTGCGGCGAAATTAACACTGCCACTTATTACTCGCAACCCGTCAACATAGAATTTCTTTTCCGTATCACCAGTCGTATGAATATCCTCGGAGTCTCCGCCTACTACCACGACAGCGCCGCCGCACTCATTCGCGACGGTCGCGTCGAATATGCGGCTCAAGAAGAGCGCTATACAAGAAAAAAGCACGACTCACGTTTTCCCGCCCACGCGGTGCAATCGTGCCTTGACGATAACGGCCTGAGCATCACCGATATCGATGAGATTGTTTTCTACGATAAACCCCTGGTCAAATTTGAACGCCTGCTCGAAACCTACGTGGCTTACGCGCCGAAGGGTTTTCAGTCTTTTCTCGCGGCGATGCCGGTGTGGCTCAAGGAGAAACTCTTTCTTAAAACAGTATTGAAAAAAGAACTCGCACAACTCGGTGACATTAAAATCGCACAGCTGCCGCCCCTGTTGTTCGCCGAACACCACCAATCTCACGCCGCCTCGGCGTTTTTTCCCAGTCCGTATCGACGCGCCGCCGTTTTGTGCATGGACGGTGTCGGGGAGTGGGCGACTACCTCGGTTTGGCTGGGCGCAGACAACAGGTTGGAACCGCAATGGGAAATCGACTTTCCCCATTCATTGGGTCTGTTGTACTCGGCGTTTACCTACTACACGGGTTTCAAGGTCAATTCCGGCGAGTACAAATTGATGGGACTGGCGCCATACGGTGAACCAAAATACGCGCACCTGATCCGCGATCATCTGCTTGATCTCAAGCAAGACGGAAGTTTTCGACTCAATATGGACTACTTCAACTACGCCACCGGTCTTACCATGACCAATGAACGGTTTTCCCGGCTTTTCGGCGGGCCGCCGCGTAAACCCGAATCCGATATTTCGCAGCGGGAAATGGACATCGCCGCCTCGATTCAACAGATCACCGAAGAAGTCGTGCTGCGTCTGGGCGCCACCGTTCACAGCGAGCTGCAGACGGATCATCTGTGCCTTGCCGGAGGCGTCGCCTTGAACTGCGTCGCCAACGGCCGCCTGCTGCGCGAGGGACCGTTTACGGACATCTGGATCCAGCCCGCGGCAGGAGACGCCGGTGGCGCCATCGGCGCCGCCCTCGCCGCCTGGTTTCAGTTCAACAACAAACCGCGCCAAGTCAATGACGGTGATGCAATGCGCGGCGCCTATCTGGGACCACGCTACTCAGAGGGACAGATACGGCGACAATTGGATCAGTTGCGGGCCAACTACGTCGAGCTCCCCGATGAAACGTTGTTCCAGCGGCTGGCGGCGGTTCTCGCCGAAGAGCAAATCGTCGGTTGGTTTCAAGGCCCAATGGAATTCGGTCCACGGGCCCTGGGCGGGCGTTCCATTATCGGCGATCCCCGCAGCCCGAAGATGCAATCCGTAATGAATCTCAAGATCAAGTATCGCGAATCGTTCCGGCCCTTTGCCCCGGCGGTCCTGGCGGACCGGGTCGCGGATTACTTCGAGCTGGACCGTCCAAGCCCGTACATGTTGTTGGTCGCTCCGGTCAAACAGGAGCTTCGCCTGCGGCCGCCGGAGCAGTCTCAGCGCCTGTTCGGCATAGACAGGCTGAAAGTGCCGCGATCGCAACTGCCCGCCATCACGCACGTGGATTATTCGGCAAGAATACAGACCGTTCACGAACATACCAATCCGCGCTTTCACGCCCTGCTCAAATCCTTCGATCAACTGACCGGTTGTCCGGTACTGGTGAATACATCGTTCAATGTTCGCGGCGAACCGATCGTCTGCACGCCTGAGGACGCGTACCGATGCTTTATGCGCACCGAAATGGACTACTTGGTGATCGAAAACTTTTTGCTTTACAAAGGGGATCAACCCGCATGGGAAAAGGACGATTCATGGAAACAGGAATTTGAGTTGGACTGATGACACAGATTCCAGAACTCGATCGTATCGGTTTGCGCAACTTCGGTCTTACCTTCGGCGCCATTATCGCCGCCCTATTCGGCCTGTTGTTGCCATGGCTGTTCGGTTACGGGTTTCCCTGGTGGCCGTGGGTCGCGGGTGCCGGATTCGCGGGGTGGGCCCTGGTCGCGCCCATGAGTCTCAATCCGGTGTATGTCGCGTGGATGAAATTCGGCCTGGTGATCAACGCCGTGGTGACCCGGATAGTGCTGGGTGTGGTTTTTTATCTTATCGTGCTGCCCACGGGGATCATCATGCGCCTACGCGGCGGCGACCCAATGCGCAGAAAGCTCGACAAGGAAATGCCCAGTTATCGTGTCGAGAGCCAGCGTTCTCCGCCGGAGCAGATGCGAAAACCGTTCTAGGCGGCTTCAGCGCGTGCCGGATCAAAAACGCAGCTTTACCGTCGTCAGCAACGAGACGTCGGTACCAGCGTCCTTGAGATGATTGGCTTGATCCTGAACCATCAGGTGTGCCCCGAGCAGCGCGTTCCTGCCCAATCGCAGCCGATAGTACGCTTCGATCGTGCGCTCCGTACCCTCCGGCTCCAATCCTATTTTGGACACGTTCTTATAGATATTACCGTCGAAATCCCGCGCGTAAGGTACGTGCATTTCGACCTCTCCGTCGGTGACGCGCAGCGGTTGGGACAGTGCGACTCCGATCTGATCGCGTTCACGAAATACATTGTTTGCCACCAGACCCAGGCCGTACCAGTTGGTGCGAACATCAGAAAAATTGTGCAACAGGCTGTAACGCGCATCGTCCACGCGGCTGTATCCGAGTCCGTAATTCCCGATTAACGAGATGTCCTCACTGACATGCAGGGCACCGGTCAGATTAAGGGAATAGGTGATGCTGTCGGCCACGCCAAACGCACCTCCCGAAGACCCACCGAACAAACTGCCGGCTTCTTCCAACCGCCCGAGTTGCAGATTGAGTTCGCCGAGATCGTCGAATTTGTACAAACTTTCGATGACCGCGGCTGAGCTGTCTTCGCCGTACTCGGTATCCTCCCGGGTCGAAACCAGACCGAAATGAAAGTTGAATCCGTTGTCCCCGCCGAAACCCATACGTACGCTATCGGCTCGATTGGAGAACCCGAGAACCGGAGTGGAAAACGTCTGGCCGGACATGAACGCCACGGGCGTCAAGTCGGGTTGCCGTTGCAAGGAACGAACCGATCCGAAGTTGTAATCGGGATTGGTGTTGGCATCGATCTGATACTGCAGCCCGCCGCGGCCACCGCCGCTCACCGACAAGGACCAATCGAGATTCTGATCAGAAAACGCAACGTCCTGCGGCATGGCAAAGTGACGATCCACATCGAACAACATGGTATCGACCGTGGTGTAATACATGTCCAGATTGGTGTTGTTTCCCAGCGATAAACGATGGCCATTGAAACGCTCGTCGATTCCGGCCAGCAATTCCGACACCGTTGGCTTATGGTCGTTGATTGTGGCCAACTTGGTCAGATCGATCGCATAGGGCCGCCCGAATGAATCGAGAATCAAGGTCTTCTTGAGTTCATCCTCCGGTTTGTATAGCAGCGCTCCTCCGAGTGCCGCGGCGACCAGCAACGCCGGCAGCGCCATGCTGGACCCGCCGCCACCGCCGGAACTGTCACCGGTCGCCACCGATGCGGGGCCGGCGGGACTGTTGATGACCTGAGCAGCGTCGAACAAAACCCCGCGACCATAGTCGGGGTCGGTACCCGGGGCGCCAAAATCTATGGCGGTCGCGAACAACACCTGGGCCAATTCTTCACCGGTCAAAAACGGGAACTGGCGATGCACCTCGGCGGCGATGGCCGCCATTCGCGCGGCCGCGAAGGACGTCCCTCGCACGGTTGAAAACTCGGTCACCCCGAGAGTCGCCAGGTAACGGTCCGCGGTAACGCCCGCCCGGTTGCTCTCCAGCAATAAGCCGCCCGAACCATCGGTGCCGCCGACGACCACCACACCGGGCAGACCGAACGCAGCGACTGACATGGCATTGGGATTGGCGTCACCGCCGTTACCGGAGCGTATGGCGATCAGCTTGCCGGCGCTGGAGGCGTCGCCGATGGTGCCCGACGGCCCGACAGACCCCTCACTCAATGAAATGCTGACGACGTCCGGGTTGGCGGCGGCGGACAGGATCGCGGAATCCGTCGCTCCCTGGCTGGTATTAAATGCCCCGTCGGTGACCTTGTAATTTCCGATAGCAATCGCCGGCGCCATCTGGTTAATAATTAATGAGGACGTGGTGCCGTGCTGGCCGATGGTCGCATCAAAGGCCGCCGGTGAATTGGTCAGGAAGTCAAAACCGAACACTATGTTTAGGCTGGCATTGGTTCCAGTATCGACCAGCGCGACGATTTGTCCATGCGCCAAGGGCGCGGCGCCGATATACACGGCAGTCAGCACCGACACCACCAATTTACGAAGCAACATCAAAACCTCCCGAGGGGCGCGCTTGCGTCCCGCCCAAGCGCGAACCGATTGTCGTCAAGCGGAAATGGCTTTCCACGGCTTATTGATTTATGTGCCCCGTGGCAAAGCGGGCGTATTCTAGCAACTGGACGCGCCGGCATAAACTATAACTACAACAAAATCACCAGCTTTCAGCGCTTAACAGCCACGATTGAATTGCGCCGACCGGGCCACCGCCCGAAATTTCGGTGACGCCCACGCGGAAACGCCCGCAACAATCGCGGCACTTGAGCGGCGAGACCAGCGACACGCGACCGCCTCCGCATTCAATCCCGGGTGTTGGCGCGCTCCATCATCAGTCGCACCTTGTGCTCCGCGGGCACGTACCTGGCGGCGTAGCGTTTCCAGTCATCACCCCAGTTCTCATAATCCTCCAGGTAACTGGCCAATGCCAGTCTGAGCACGTGAAACGAGGCCAAGGCGTTGCGAACCTTGGTGACCACCGGTCGACCGTCCCCCGGCCCGGATTCGCCTTCCAGCGCCTGCGCGGCGGCTTCCAGACCATCATAAACCTCGCCGGATAACTCCTCTATCGTGCTCCAGTCAACCTCGGGTTCCAAAACCAACGACAATATGGATTCCAGCGATGGATAACTCATCGGTTAGGCCTCGATTTCAATCCCCAAGCGGTTAAGGTTCCGGCTATTATGCCGCTCAAGTGGCCATCCCATGACACACCTTCGACGGTCGGGAGCACTCCCCACAACAGCGTCGAACCGTACAACACACCCACCAACACGGCAATCGCCAAAGGCACGAAACGGCGCTCCACAAAACCGGACACCAGCAGGAAGGCGGCCAGACCGAATATCAAGGCGCTGGCGCCGATGTGCAACACCGGCCGTCCAACCAGCCATAATAGGCCGCCGCTGAGCAATACAATCAACAGCACGATCACCCACGAGCGGTTGCGTGATCCCGCCAACAACAGAAGCAGCACTGTCAAAGGAACCGTATTACTCGTCAAGTGATCGAAGCCGTTGTGCAGAAACGGCATGGTCGCGATGCCGGCCAAGCCCGGGATGCTGCGCGGCGCTAAACCGTAATGTCGCAGTGGTATTACCTGATCCAACAGGAACACCGTCCAGATTGCAGCTACGAACAACAATACCGCAGGGATCTCGTCCTTAATTCGGTGGGCGTGACTAATCAACGGCTATCGACCCTCAGTTTTCAAGCGAACGGCGGAGACCGTTGTTCCGGTGGCAATCTGCCGCACTCCGAGACAAGCTACGATACATGCGTATACAATAATTAGCACACATCTAAATGCAACAGATTCCACCCCATGCCCCTGGCTTCGAATCGCGTCACCGGTAAATTATTTTGGTACGGCGCGACCGTTTTCCTAAGTTCCGCGTTTCTATTGGTGTTGGAAATTGTCGCCGGCCGCCTGCTCGCGCCGTATGTCGGCGTATCGTTATATACGTGGACGTCTATAATCGGCGTCATCCTCGCGGGTCTTTCCCTGGGTAACTGGATCGGCGGTTACATCGCGGACCGCGGCGCGGGGGAAACGACGGTGGGCGTAACATTGATTGTCGGCGCCATAGCCTGTTTTGGCATCTTGTCTCTATTGATGCTGATCGCGCGGCCGTTACAATCCGTCGAACTCAGTCTGCTGAGCGCGAGTTTCATCTACGTACTCGCGTTGTTTTTCGCACCTGCCATTTTATTGGGAATCGTCACCCCCCTATTGACGACCATAGCGCTGCGGCTCGACAGCCGAACCGGTCACGTGGTAGGAAGGATGCACGCGCTCGCGGCCTTGGGCAGCATCGCCGGAACCTTCGTCACCGGTTACTGGCTGGTGCAAACCTTCGGAACCAAGAACATCGTCATCGGTACATCCGCGGGATTGGCAATCCTCGCCACTCCGTATCTCCGACAACTGCGCTTCAGGGCTCCAACCTTGATCGGCGTGGCGCTCGTTTTCAGTGTGTTATTCGTGGTAACCCACAAGGTGCAGGGTTTCGCGAATCCCTGTGATCGCGAGAGCAATTACTACTGTCTGCGGGTTGTCGATGAACATGACTATCGTGGTGAAGTTGCAGCGCGGTCACTGATTCTCGATCACATGAATCACAGCACCAATGTAAAATACTCGCCCGATGATCTTTGGGTCCCGTACGTGCACGCTATGGACGAGATCGTTCATCTTCTGTTACCGGACGCAGCTTCGCTGCGTTATTTTTTCGCGGGCGGCGGCGCTTACACGCACCCGCGAGCGCTGCGCCATCGTTATCGCAATGTCGATATTACCGTCGCCGAACTCGATCCGGCGGTGACGGCTATTGCGCGCAAAAGTCTGTTTTTCAACTCCCGGAACATCCGCATTATCCACGCCGACGCCCGGCTGGTACTGCAGTCTTTGGCGAGGGAACGATTCGACGTGGTAATTACGGATGTATTTCATGACGTCGCGATTCCCTATCATCTGACCACCCTCGAGTATCATCAACTGGTGAAATCCCGCCTGTCTCCAAGCGGATTGTATTTGATGAATGTGGTGGACGTATTTCCAGATGCGCGGCTGGTTAAGGCCATGCTAAAGACACTGAAAAGCAGATTTCGACATGTGGATGTGTGGTTGGAACGGCCGCCCGATGTACCGACCCGCCTCACCTATGTGATTTCGGCCAGCGATCGCTTTCCGGCACCGGATTTCATCGAGGCGCGCTACGGGGCGCACCGGACCTGGTATCGCATCACCGAGATGCTGGATGCATCCGGCACGCCACTCGCCCGTATTCCCGTTCTGAGCGATGATTTCGCGCCCGTGGACAAGCTGGTGTCGACGTTGTTTACCGGTCGAGCCGGCTTGTAGTGCCGGCACGGGATGGAATGATCCCGATCCGCGAGACGTGGTGGAACAGTCCGACGCACGCGCTGGGAGCAGCCGCGCCTGCAGGCGCAATCAATTCATTGATTCTTGTCCAAGCGCTCACGACGTTCGCGCGCTGCGTTGTGCAGGACCTGCTCCACCTGCCGGGCCTTATCCAAGGCATCCGTCTGCGCCTTCCATACATGATCACCGCGTTCCACCGAGCCGGAATCATTGTCTGCGCAGCCGATTAGCAACGCGCAGACGGCAGCCACAGTAGTGCCGCCGAAATCACGATAAAACGACTTCAAATTCGTTGCACCTTAGGCCTACGCGAGGTATCCAGCACCCAATTGGCCAGTTGCTGAGCTTCCAGAGGCTGGCTCAGATAATCGCCCTGCAGGGCATCGCAACGCAACCGTTGCAATTCCCGGTAGGCGTATTCAGTTTCGACGCCCTCGCCCACGACTCTCATGTCCAGGTTGTGGCCGAGATCGATAATCGCGCGGACGATATTCGCATGCTTGGGATTATCCTTCATATCCAACACAAACGATTTATCGATCTTGATTTCTTTGACCGGCAACACACTCAAGTGGGCCAACGAAGAATAACCGGTACCAAAGTCGTCGATAGCAATCCTGATGCCACTCCCGGCCAAACGTTGCAGCATGTTCGTGGCGCGGTCCTTGTCGATCATGATACTTGTCTCCGTGATTTCCAGCACCAACTGAGAGGCATCGAGGCGATTGGCCGCCAGCAGGCCGGTGACCCGGTCATACAACTCCTGATCATGGAGGTCTTGTGTCGAGATATTTACCGCAACTCCAAGCTCAATCCCGGCACGCGACCACTCACCAAGCTGATTCAAGGCGTTCTTCAACACCCATGCGGTCACGATCCTGATCAAGCCAGTGCGCTCCGCCAGCGGAATGAATTCCTCTGGTGGAATTACACCGTGGCGGGGATGGCGCCAACGACTCAGCACTTCCACCTCGCTAACCTGATTGTTCGCGACATTAATTTTCGGTTGATATTCCAGCAACAGTTCGTCCTGCTCCAGCGCCTGCCGTAATTCTCCAACCAACGTGACTCGCCGTGGGCTGTTTTTTTCCTGTTTATCGTTGTAGATCGAATATCCGGACTTCTCCTGTTTGGCGCTGTACATTGCAACTTCAGCCCGTTGCAGAAGGTCCTCGGCGCTGTTTCCGTGCTCCGGGAAAAATGCGACGCCTATACTCGCCTGTACATCAAGCCTGGATTGACCAAGATCAAATGCCGCCTTCAACGCGTTACCTATATTTATTGCCGTGTGCAGCGCATCCTGTTCACTGGCAATCTTCGGCAGCAACACTACGAACTCGTCTCCGCCGGAACGGGCGATGGTTTCAGTTTCCTGGACTGCCGCCTTCAATCGTGCGGCAACCTGCCTGAGCAGCCGGTCTCCTTGATCGCGCCCAAGGGCGTCATTGATTTCCTTGAAACGATCCAGGTCCATGATCATTACCGCCATCTTGGAGCATTCCCGATGAGCGAGGTGCACGGCCTGGTCTAATCGATCCTGTAACAGCACGCGATTGGGCAGGTTGGTGAGCCGATCGTGGGTCACCTCATAGGTCGCCCGGCGTTCGATCGCCTGAGCCTGAGCGCGAAGTTCATTGGTCTGATCCACCACCATGGCTCCGGCCTGGAACGCCATGACGTTACTGACGTACTGGCCCCACACGGCGAATCCGAACGGAGACAGGTTTAAAAGCCATAGAGCGACGTTGGTTTTTTGCGCTTCGATGACACCGTCGATGGAGACCGTTCCGTGTTCGACGAAGCTCACCATACAGGTCGCAACAACGATGGCGATCACCGCTATCAACACGCCGTAAATCGCGTGTTTGCTTGCCGACGCCTTCAGCAACTTGGCGTTGTCGGTCAGAACCTGCAGGGTGCTATGGCTCATGGACGCTGGTATTTGCTATTGTTTCCCCTGGTGACTTGCTCGCTCCAGGTCCCTTGGAGCCGATAGTCGGTCTTTGTATCAAACCTTGGACACGCGGCCGCGGGCCGCGCGTCTGTACTAAATTCTAAACCAAAACCAGCCAATCGCCAGGAATATTCCCAACTAAATTCCATCGAATTTCCGGACCGGGAATCGCATCACGAGCCGCAACCCAGCCTCCATTAACCCATGAGCATTGAAACAACGAAAGCCCTGACCTTCGACGTGTTCGGCACCGTAGTGGACTGGCGCAGCTCGATTATCCGCGAGGGAAACCGGCTGAATCGTGAAAAAGCTTTAAATGTCGACTGGGTCGAGTTCGCGGACGCATGGCGCGGCATGTACCAACCGTCGCTGGCCCGTGTCCGTGACGGCGAGCGACCGTGGGCCAACCTGGACCAACTGCACCGCGAAAGCCTGGAGGAACTGATCCCCCGTTTTGGCCTCGATTCCCTCACGCCTACCGAACGCGAAAATCTCAACCGGGTCTGGCACCGGTTAGACCCCTGGCCGGACACGGTGGACGGACTGACGCGCCTAAAAATAAAATTCATACTGGCCACCCATTCCAATGGTAACGTCGCCCTCATGGTAAACATGGCGCGGCGGGCAAGGCTTCCCTGGGACGCGATCCTCGGCGCTGAAACCGCCAGGTGTTACAAACCGCTGCGACGATCGTATCTGAAAACAGCGGAATTCTTGGGTCTGTCCCCACAGGAGTGCATGATGGTTGCGGCTCACAATAAAGACCTTGTTGCGGCGCGTGAGTGCGGATTTCGCACCGCGTTTGTTCGCCGGCCGACCGAATACGGCCCGAATCAGACCGAGGATCTGGAGCCAAGCAGCGAGTGGGACGTGGTCGCCGACAATCTAGTGGATCTGGCGGCGAAATTAGGCTGCTGATCCACGCGCGCCGTGATTCCGATTCGGCGCCCGGCAGGTCGAGGCCACGAACGTGTATCACCATGGGCAAGCACCGCAGTCCAACCGGTAAATATGCTAGTCTTGCGTCGTTTTTCAATTCGAGGACCAGCCCGCAGGAGTCCGAAACGTATGAGTTGGAATTGTCAATTCGACATTCCCGGCGAAATCAATTTGCGCGCCCTTATCCGCAACTTGCAAGAACTCGTTCCCTGTTCGGTGGAGAGCGAGAATTCCTTGAGCAGGACATTTTACGACACCTATGACTGGCGGTTGTATGCCAGTGGCCGTGTCATGGAGGAACTGCGGATCAACAAGAACACCGCCACCACCTACCTGCGACCGTTGAATCGGACGACTGCGCAGGCCTGCGCAACAACCACGGGCCAACCAATCCGTTTTCTGTGTGATCTGCCGCAACACGACATGCGAGACCGGCTCGCGCCGATAATAGAAATGCGCGCCCTGTTGCCGGTCGCGCGCATGCGCTGCCGCGTAACATCTCTACGTTTACTCGACAAGATTGAAAAAACCGTGGCCTATCTCGACTTGGAGGAAAACCGCCTGGCAAGCGCCTCCGGCCGTCACCGTGGCGACATCATCCGCCGCGCCAGCGTGGTCCCGGTCAAGGGTTACGTCGCTGATGCCCGACGACTTGCCCGCTTACTGAGCGAGAACATGGGTCTCGAGCGCGCAGGTTCGGACATGCTGATTACCGCGCTGGCGGCGATTGGCCGAAAACCCGGGGATTACAGTTCCAAGGTCGACGTTCAACTCGATCCCCATGCCCATGCGGACGTCGCCGGTAAAGTCGTGCTGCGCCGGCTGCTCGAAATCATGCAAGCCAATGAAAACGGTATTCGCCAAAACATAGACAGCGAGTTCTTGCACGATTTCCGCGTTGCGGTGCGGCGCACCCGCTCCGCCTTGGGTCAATTCAAACGAGTGTTCCCGGAGCGTGCGGTGAACCGTTATCTCCGCGATTTCCAATGGCTGCAGCAAGACACCGGGCCGGCACGTGACATGGACGTATATTTACTCAATTTCGCCACTTACCAGTCGCTGGTGGAACCGTCGCTACGGCCGGCATTGGCGCCACTACAGAAATTTCTTCGGCAAAACCGGGATACCCAGTACCGGCGCTTGACACGCGCTCTGGACTCGGTGCGTTACAACAAGCTGATCACCGATTGGCAGGCGTTCCTGGACAAACCCTCACCCGGGACATCGACGCTGAAAAACGCGACCCGCCCCGTCGTCGACGTCGCCAGCGAACGCATCTGGCGACTGTTCAGGCGCGCAATCAAAACCGGCGGCGCCATCAGCGACGATTCCCCCGCGCAGGAATTGCACGAACTCCGCAAGACCTGCAAGAAATTGCGCTACATGGTCGAATTCTCGCAAAGCATGTATCCCCAGGGGGACATCAAAAAGCTCGTCGCCGCGCTCAAACAACTGCAAAACAATCTTGGCGATTTCAACGACTATCAGGTCCAATCCGACGTGCTGCAACAATTCAGTGAGAAAATACACGCCCGCGGCACAGACGGCCCACAGACCCTCATGGCGATCGGAAACCTGGTGGCGGCGTTGCGACACAAAAGAGAGTCGGCGCGGGAAGCGTTTTACAGTCATTACCGGAAGTTCGCACGACCGCGGGTGGCGGCGCGTTTCCAGCGTTTGTTTCGTCATGCGGCGAACGGTTCCCGCGACGACAACATGCAATGAAGGTTCTCGCGAGTTACAACATCAAGGGCGGAGTGGGAAAGACCTCCACCGCGGTCAATCTTGGCTATCTCGCCGCACGTGAAGGCGCCCGTGTGCTGGTGTGGGACCTCGATCCTCAGGGCGCGGCGAGCTTTTATTTCCGGGTTAAACCGAAGATCAAAGGTGGCAGCAAGCGCCTGTTGCGACGCAAACGTGAGATCCTCGATACTATCAAGGGTACGGATTACCGGAATCTCGACCTTTTGCCCGCGGACTTTTCAAATCGAAATCTGGAACTCGTGTTGGATCACGGCAACAAACGGCGCCGCGGTCTGAGAAAAATCATAAAACCGCTGCGTGATCATTACGATTTCCTGATCATAGACTGCGCGCCGAGTATTTCACTGGTGTCCGAGAACGTGTTCGATATTTCCGATGCCCTGTTAGTACCCACCATCCCCACCACACTGTCGCTGCGCACATTGAGCACATTGATCGACTTCCGCGTCAAGCATGGGCTCTCGGACGTGCAGTTGCTGCCGTTTTTTTCGATGGTCGACCGGCGCAAAAACCTGCATCGATTGATCGTCGAACGCCCCCCCAAAAAGCTTTCGATGATGCTCGATAGCTATATTCCGTTCGCCAGTGAAGTGGAAAAAATGGGCGTGCGCCGCGCGCCTTTGGCCACCTACGCCGGTCACAGCCGTGCCGCTGCCGCTTTCGAGCAGCTTTGGGACGAGGTGAAGTCCAACCTGGAAAAGCCCCGAGACTAGCTGTCATGGGCCGGGAGATCGAACGAAAATTTCTCGTAGACGACGATCGCTGGCGATCGGCGGCGGACAGCGGCGTCGAGGTGCGCCAAGGATATTTATCACTGGAACCCGAGCGTTCCGTTCGTGTGAGGCTCGCCGGCGGCATCGGATCGTTGAATATAAAAGGAAAAATATCCTCACTGTCGCGATACGAGTTCGAATATGCGATCCCCGTCGGCGACGCCTGCGAGATGTTGGACGAACTGTGTATACAGCCGCTGATTGAGAAAACGAGATACCGATTGAGCCACGGCGGGCTGGTTTGGGAAATCGATGAGTTCCGCGGCGACAACGCGGGGCTGGTGATCGCGGAGGTGGAGCTGCAATCGGAGAGCCAGCGTTTCGACACTCCGGTGTGGCTCGGTCAGGAAGTCAGCCACGACGCGCATTACCTTAATATCAACCTGGTCAAGACACCGTATTCCAAGTGGCGAGATCGCGGCATCGCGCACGGCTGGGACCCGGGCGGCCGTGATGGGAACAGGCGGTAAGTCCCGCAGGGCAGGCTGCGCCCCGGTTTTTCGGCCGGCGCCGTAGCCGGCTATGGCCGCCCGCTGCAACCCACTCCCGGGGACTACAGGCCTACCGGTGAGACGCGCCTTGGACCCGCGGCTGTGCACACTGAATTGGTTCGCGCCGATGGGACCCGGATACAATCCCGCATACACCAGTCTACCGTGGATTCAATCATGAGCACTGACAACGGCCCAGAATCCGGCACCGGCAGCCCTCCGATGCCGCTGGCGGAGACTTTTCTCGACCGCGACCCGAGTCAATTTGACCACCTCGAGGCGCTGATTACCGCCAACGATCGTAGCGCGGTGCTCGACAGAGTCGGCGAGTGGCACCCCGGCGATATCGTAGACCTGCTGATTCGGTTGCCGTTCGGCCTTGCCCAGCGTGTATTCAACTGGCTGCCCGTACCCATCGCGGGACGTGCGTTGGCGGAGATGAAGCCGGCGTTCCTGGCGACCTTGCTGGGCGATATTCCGTTACCGCGTATTATCGCCTTGATCGATGTGCTCGAAACCGATGATGCCACCGACGTCGTGGCGCACCTGCCCCCGGAGCTGGCGAGGCGCGTGCTGCGTGGACTGGAAGACGAGAACGAGGTCAAAGAGTTACTGAACTATGACGCCGACACCGCCGGTGGCATCATGTCAGCGCGTTACATCGCAGTTGCGGCGGATGCGACCGTCACGCAGGCGACCGAGCAAGTTCGTGCCCACTCGGATATCCTTGAAGAGATCTTCGCGGTTTTCGTCACGGATGAAAGCGACCGACTGGTCGGGGCGGTCAACCTCAAGACCTTGCTGCTTTCACCGGCGAGGGCAAGATTGGGCGACATTATGAACTCCGAAGTGCTGTCCGTACCGGCTGAGTTGGATCAGGAACGGGCGGCGCAACTGATGGAACGCTATGACTTAGTGGCGCTGCCGGTGGTGGATTCCCGGAACCGGCTGGTTGGCTGCATCACCATTGACGACGCGGTGGATGTGCTGCGCGAGGAGGCGGAGGAGGATATCAGCCGCATCAGCGGCGCGCCCAGCCAGGAGATACCCAATCAACCCGTGTTGCGTGTAGCCGCCGGCCGTCTGCCATGGCTATTGGCCGGTTTGCTGGGCGCCGTCTTGTCGGGAGCGGTCGTCGGTTCATTCGAGAATGCATTGCAGCAGGCGGTGATTCTGGCCAGTCTGATCCCGGTAGTCATGGCGATGGCCGGCAACGCCGGCATCCAGAGTGCGGCGGTGGCGGTTCAGGCGCTGGCTTCCGGCGGTCACAGCTCCGGCAACGTCGGGCGCAGATTGCTGCGTGAGCTGCTGGTGGCGTTGCTAAACGGAACCGCCGTCGCCGTACTGTTGGCGGCCGCCGTCCTGGCCGTGTCCGCGGTCATCACCGTGCACGCCCCGCTGCACTTGGCATTGACCGCGGGCGTGGCGTTGATAATCGTGATCTTTCTCGCCGGGACCATCGGCGCGGTGACGCCGATCATCTTGAGCCGCGCCGGCATCGACCCGGCACTGGCCACCGGACCGGTGATCACCACCAGCAACGACGTCCTCGGGGTGTTGGTGTTCTTTACGGTCGCCGCCCCGCTGTATCTCGGCGCTTGACCGAGATGTGGTAGTGCGTCCGGGGAACAGTTAACGAACCTCAGATAGTCAGAGGTTCCGCCGGTACATGGACGTACCGACGCGATCCAATCACGCAAGCGATTGATCTGTGCAGAAACACGAAAATCGCAGTTTTCGTTTTTCGTGCTCTTATAATACAGAGATGGATTATCCAGAGCTTCCTTGATCAAGGGCACGTGTTCATTGTGAATTCAGTCAGCGCAACAAACGCGGCGGGCGGCCGCGGGGCCGCCTTCCGCTGCCGCTAACGGGGGACGAGCCGTGTACAGAAAGGGATTGCTGGAGCTGCTGCGGCAGCGGCCGATGTCGCTGCGCGACATTGCGGAACTCATGCAGATGCCGATTCGCGACGTCGCATCTGACGTCGAGCATTTGCGTAAAAGTCTCAAACGAAGCGATTTCCGCCTGGTAATAGAGCCCGCGACATGCCAGAAGTGCCGGTTTACGTTCCACAAGAACAAGACCACCAAGCCCGGCAAGTGTCCGCGCTGTCACGCCACTTGGATAAAGGAACCGGTGTTACGCGTTACGCACCGTCACGGAAAATCTACCTGACTAGCCCGGGTATTGCACCAAGGTTCCCGGAAGCTGGCGAACAGACTTGTCCTGAGCGTAGTCGTAGGATCGGACGACTGGACGCCGCGCTGGAGCGACACTCATAGCGGTCGCATAGCGGCTTCGACTTCGGCGCACACCGCCTGCTGGCAGTCCAGGTATCTTGGGGAAAAATGAATCGGTATCACCTGTTGCGCGCGTGCAGCCTTGGCGATTGTACCAGCCTGGTGGGCGGTGAGGTGATTGCGACGGGCGGCGATATCGGCGTGGACCTGCATGAACGCGCACTCGATGAACAGCAAATCGCAACCGTCAAAAAGCATGACGGCTTTTCTCCGGTTGGCCTCGGTGTATGCAACATCCACCAGATAGCCGATCTTCTGACCCGGCACCGTGCGCAGAATCTGCTTCTTGAGCATCCCCAGGGGCAAAAACCGCTCCGGCGCCCCAGTACCGCCGGGCGACCAGACGCGAATCAGGGTTTCGTCGGAGCGCGATTCGAATACCGCCTGCTTGAGATCCCGCAACCACGGTCCCACCGGGAGCTGCAGGGCTTCCAGCCGGTTCTTCCATATGTTGACATGCTGTTTCTCCTCCAGGCAGTAGCCCAAGCAGGCAATGTCATGCTCGAATACCGCAGCGCGCACGCGAAATTCGGGTTCTTCGACGATTACACCGCAATCGAGCTCAAAGGTTGTTTCGCCGTGCTTGTGGAAACCGCTGCGGCATGTAAACCGAGCCCGCCGGGCGGAGTCAAACGCAAGCACCTCGGTTACTTCGATCACCAGATCGTCGCTGTAGTTGTGTACTAAATTCCAGCTGTATGCGTTCAGCTTGTGGTTGACGCGCTGAATAACTCCACTGGGGCCGAACACACGCAGCGTCTTGTCCCGGCCCAACATCAGCCTCAGCAGCCAGTCGAAATCCGAAAAGTGATCCATGTGCGCATGGGAAATCATCACATCGCTCACGCGCAGAAGCTTTCGCGTCGCCAGCCCGCGCAGGTTGCCCGCATCGAATAGCAGCGCCCGCTTCTCAAACACAAAATCGATAAACAAAACCGGATCTTCGAAAACGCCATTGAGTAAATGTGTTTGAAATGAGGGCCGCATTGCACTTTATAGGTGTGACTCAGCGAGACGAAACCGACACCCGCGAAACATAGCCGCCAACAGGCGCACACCGCAGTTGTGAAGGCATCCCATGGAATATGACAGATTTCAGTCTCCTGGATTCAATTTTTGAATCGCGATTTCGCGCATGCGGAATTTCTGCAGTTTGCCGGTGACCGTCATTGGAAACTCCGTTACGAACCAGATGTAGTTCGGCACTTTGAAGTGCGCCAGGCGCTCACGGCAATAATCTCGAATCTCCTGTTCTTCAACAGTCTCGCCGGCTTCCAGTTGGATCCAGGCCATGACTTGTTCGCCGTACACAGCGTCCGGCACGCCAAACACCCCTACTTCCATCACCTTGGGATGTGAAAAGATCACGTCCTCGATTTCCCGCGGGTAGATGTTTTCACCGCCGCGGATGATCATCTCCTTGCGCCGCCCGGTGATGCGCACGTAACCGTCGGCATCCATGGATCCAAGATCGCCGGAGGCCAACCAACCGCTGGTATCCACCGTCTCCTGTGTCGCCGGCGCATCCCGGTAGTAACCCTTCATAACGTGATAGCCGCGGAAACAGATTTCACCGACGGCGTCGACCGGAACGGTGCGCCGCGACTCGACGTCTACGATTTTAACTTCCTGATGCGGCAAGTTTTTTCCCACTGTTTCGATTCGACGCTGCATCGAATCCTCGCGCGATGTCAGATGCGTCAGCGGTGACGCCTCCGTCTGGCCATAGCCGATGAGAATCTCCCGGCAATTCATCTGCTCCATGACACGCGTCATCAATGCCGCGGGACATGGGGCGCCGGCCATGATGCCGGTGCGCAAACTCGACAGATCGAAATCGCGAAATTGCGGATGCTCCAACGCGCCAATGAACATCGTAGGCACACCGTGTACCGCGGTGCACCCTTCGGCTTCTATGGCCTGCAATACCTGCAGCGCATCGAAGTGCTCACAGGGAATAACCACGCAGGCGCCGACGGACAGGCAAAGCAGGTTCGACAACACCATGCCGAAACAGTGATAAAACGGAACCGGCACCGCTAATCGATCCTGTTCGGCGAAATACATCTCCTTAGCAGCAAACCGCGCATTATTCAGTATGTTGTGATGCGTCAATACCACCGCCTTGGGAAAACCGGTAGTGCCGGACGTATATTGGATGTTGATCGGATCGTCGACGTCGAGCGCGGCGCTTGCGGCGTCCAAATCGCTTGCGGTCACCGACCGGCCCGATTGATGGACATCACGCCAAGTTTGGCAGGCACGAAACGGACGCGCCACGGTTTCGGGATTGTGCGGATCATAGATGACAATATGCCGCAGGAATGGAAAACTGCGCAACGGCAGTTCCCGCGGCGACGCCCGCTCGAGCTCCGGCGTCAACTCCAGCAGTGTCGCCACATAGTCGCTGCGGCGGAAACGCGGAATCATGAACAGTCCTTGTACCTGGGCGCGTTCCAGTGCATAGCCCAGCTCCCGTGACCGGTAGGCGGGATTAATGTTGACCAATACCGCGCCGACGCGGGCGGTTGCCATCTGCACGATCAACCATTCGATATTGTTCGGACTCCAGATTCCGATACGGTCTCCGGCGCCAAAACCCATGGCAAGCAGCGCGCGAGCGAGTTTATCCACCGCCTCCTTAAGTACCGCGTAGCTGAGCCGCCGATTTTGCGGAAGCGATACTACCGCCTCACTTTCCGGAAACCGGGAAACGACTTGAGCAAAATGCTCCGGGATGGTCTCACCCGACAGCGGTTCCATGGAACCGCGATGATAATAGCTTTTAGCCTGGCGTGGCATTGGCAGTCGGCGAATCCGCCACGGCCACCGGCTACACGAATCCCGGCGCCGAGGAAAAAAGCGAATAACGACGATAATTCATGGCGCGTTTCACCCGTTTGGTGGCCAGGTCCACAGCCGCCTCGCGCGGGAGAATATTCTGCGACGCCGCCGCATCCAGTACGCTGCGCGTATTGCGCCGGATCTTGTCCTCGATCACGGGAAACACCATCGATTCGCCTGCGCCTTGATACTCCATCGCGGCGCAGATGACACCGCCGGCGTTGGCAATAAAGTCCGGGACACAGAGGATGCCACTCTCATGCAAGGACCGTTCGGCGCCCGCGGTGGCCGGGATGTTGGCTCCCTGTATCATCATCTTCGAACGCAGCCGATGTACGTTTTCTTCATTTATTACATCGGGGCGCGCCGCCGGTACCCAGATGTCGCATTCTATGTCGATTACTGCTTCGGGTTCGAGCCGGGTGCCGCCGGCATAGTCCGAAACGCTTTTCCCGGCCTGCTTGAGATCCATCAATGCGTGGATATCGAGCCCATCGGCATTGAACGTTGCGCCGCGTGAATCGGACGCCGCCACCAAAACCGCACCCTTATCAATCAGGAATCTGGCCGCGTGTTTCCCCACCGCGCCGAAACCCTGCACCACCACCCGCGCGCCTCGCAGCGCCAGGTCACAGAAAGACGCCGCCACGTCGGCGGCATGGGCAAGGCCCCAACCGGTAGCGCCGATTTCGTCCAACGGAATGCCGCCCAGCTCGCGCGGCAAACCCACCACGCGTCCGATCTCGTCCTTGACCCAGGCCATGCATACCTCGTCGGTACCCATATCCGGGGCAAAGATGTAATCCTCTACGTTGCGCAGCGACGACGCCATTGCCCGTAACAGCTTCTGTTTGTCCCTGGCGGGCATCTTCGGGTCGCCAAACAACACCGCCTTGCCGCCACCATGCGGCAGTTCCGCTGCCGCGTTTTTCATGGTCATGGCGCGGGCCAGCCGAAAACATTCCTCGACACTGACGTCCGGCGCCATCCGTACACCTCCCACGGACGGCCCGGCGGCAACATTGTCGATCACCAGAATCGCCCTTAATTCGATGGAAGGCTCATACACATGAATCACCTTCGTGGGACCGAGATCATCGCCAAAATCGAAGATTTCCGTCATCGGTTCAATCCTCGCGCATGTAGACCTGGACTAGTAGAACACCCGTGCGGCGACAGTTTAATGATTCAAATCAAGCGCAGGATACCCCGAGAACCCATCGCCGAAAGACACGACCGCACTGTCGGGCTGTGCTCAACCCTGTCGGTACGTGGAGATTGTTGCGCGCGGATCCTCGGTTTGAACGGCGGCGCGCAAGGCGCGGTTGAATCTCCTCAAATCACGCGCCAGCTGGCGGGCGATCAAACGCTGAAAATGTAATGCGATGGGGGCATGGGTGTCGAACAACAACTCAAAAGCGCTTTGCGGTAAGGACGCGACTTGCACCGAGCCGACAGCTATCGCCGTCGCACCATGTTTTTCGCTATTGATCAATGAGATTATACCAAACAGCTCACCGGCATGTTTCCTGTCGATTAACGCATAGCCCGCCTTGCTCTTGCGCCTTCGTCTTATTTCCACATCACCCTCGAGGATTAGGTACATGGAGTCCGCATGCTCCCCCTCGTTCATGAACACATGCCCGTCTGAAAATATATCGACGCGAAACGCCTTCTCAAAAGCCGTCAATTCGGACTGGTTAAAATCCGCAAATTGGGGAATGGTTTGCAGTAATTGCATCAATGTCGCCATACCCGTCAATCCCGAATTCCAGTCAGATGTTCCCCGATGCGCCGAACCCAGTCCCGCTCCCGGATTGAGACCGCGTTGCGCTGCTCGTCCTGACTGAGCACATCGAGCAGCAGTTGGTTGGAAGCACGCAAGCGTGACGCCAGCCCCTTGGAAAACACCTGCAAGATAAGGCTGGCGATTACCGGATGCTTCTTCTCAAGCGACGAGAACGACTCCGTCGTAAGGGCAAGAACCACACCGTCATCCGCTGACACCACCGTCGCACAAGCCGGCCCCGGATCCATTACCGCAGTCTCTCCGACCCATGCGCCGGGTCCCACCGATCCGACAATCAAATCCTGTTGATCGAAATTAAGCACAATGGTTAGCCGACCCGCCCAAACAAGAAACATTTCGTCGACCGGCTGACCGTCCTGAATGAGCCGATCGTCTGCCGAGACGGGGCGTGCATCCAAATACTCGATCAACACGAGGCGCTGGTCCCGCGACATGTGGCGCGTTAGTTGCGGGAATCGATCACGCATTTGATCGGCGCTAATATCCATATTTCTCGGCCTGTACATACAATCGATCACGAGTTATCAACACAGCGAAAAACCTCATGGTTTCCTGGCGGAAAATAGTCTATCGGCGGCCGATTGTTAATGATACAGATCAAGACTCCGGCGCGGGCGCGGCGATTGTCGAACATCGCCAAGGACCATGCTGTGTTTCCGCCACTTATCCCAAAGGATTGGATTTCGGCGCCCGGGCCGGCATGCGATCCGCCCGGGGCCGAGAAGATTTTCAGCGTTATTTCGACAGCGCCATTGAAGTGCCGGGCCCCGGTTACAGAGGTCATCGGAAGTGCCGAAAATGCCGGTAACATGCATCTGGTAATTGGCGTTATCGAACGCGATGGCGGCACATTACTATCTGCGCAAGATCCGCTCGAAGATGCGGCCGCCTTCGAATTGCGCCCGCCGTCCGAGGCCACGGCCAATACGGATTAGTTCGTTCCACTTGGCCATGCGCTCGCCGCGAGAGAACGAACCCACCTTTATCTGCCCGGCGTTGGTCGCCACCGCAAGATGGGCGATAAACGTATCCTCGGTTTCTCCCGAGCGCGCGGATACGATGGGCAACCAACCGCATTCCCTGGTCAATTCGATTGCGGCGATGGTCTCGGTCACGGTTCCGATCTGGTTGGGTTTGATCAGCACCGCATTGGCGGAATGCCGGTCGATGCCTTTTCGGATGCGCCGTTCATTAGTGGTGAACAGATCGTCTCCCACAATCTGTACGCGCGCATCCAACCTGTCCCCCAGCCGTGTCCACGCGGCCCAGTCACTGTCCGCCAAAGGATCTTCCACGGATATAATGGGATACCGCCGGCACCAATCGACGATCAGGTCGATAAATTCATCGCTGGTGTAGCGACGCTCCGGAGCAAGAAATGAGTAGTACTCACCGTCGTACAAATCACTGGCGGCTATATCCAGGGAAATCATACAATCACGGCCCGGGGCGTATCCCGCGGCAGCGATTGCTTCGACCATGAAATCGAGCACCGCATCGTTGGTCTCGAAACTCGGCCAATACCCGCCCTCATCGGCCACTCCCGCGGTGCGACCCTGCTGTAGCAAAAGATCGCCGGCCGCGCGATATACGTCGTAGGTCACCTTGAGCGACTCCTCGTAACTCGCCGCATTCATGGCCACCAGCAAGAAGTCCTGGACGTCCACCTGCCGGTGCGCATGGGCGCCGCCGCCTACAATCTGAATTTCCGGCAACGGCAATAAGTCGCCATGACCGTTCCCCAGATGCTCATAGAGCGCTTTTCCCGCCGCTTTGCTGGCGGCATCCGCGACCGCCATGGACACCGCCAGAATCGCATTTGCGCCGAGGCGCGATTTGTTTTGCGTTCCATCCAGTTCGATCAGCCGTAAATCGACGGCCCGCTGATCGCGCACGTCATGGCCGACGATAAGCTCGGCTATTTCGCCTTGAATGTGCGCAATCGCGGTCGATACCGACAAACCGCGGAACCGACGCGGGTCACCATCACGCAATTCGAGCGCTTCATAACGTCCGGTGGATGCCCCGGATGGAACCCTGCCGACGCCGGTAATCCCCGAATCTGCATTTACCAGACATTCGACGGTGGGATTCCCCCGCGAGTCGTAGATTTGAAAGGCTTCAACGGATCGGATTTTCATGAATCAGAGCCTGGTCAAGGATTTGCAGGGTCTCCCGCCACTCTTGAATACAATCAAGCAGGCCATGGTCGCGCTCGAGAATCTGCTGATGTGCGAATTCCCGAACCAGTGCCCGTTTGCGATCGTCGCACAGGTATTCCACCGTTGACTTACCGTCCACCCGTGCCAGCATCAACATCGGCAATAAATTCGCGATCCGGCCATCCATGGCATTGACGTGCGGTGCACCCAGGGTTTGCTGGTAAGACTGCCACGCCTGTTCCGCCAGCGTAAGTAAGCGACTGCGCCGTTGCGGCATGTGTATCGCCTTTAGCATGAAATGATTGAGAAAAAACGCGACATCGAAAGCCGGTTCCCCGTACCAGGCGGCCTCGCAATCGAGGATCACCACACGCGACCGATGGACGAGGATGTTCTTGGGACTGAAATCACCCTGCACCAGCGCAAGTCGCGTCGCTGCAATGCGCTGCGCTTCGTTCGTCATCGCTCCGTTAACCGCGGGATTCCGCCGTGCCGCCGTGACCAGGTACGGGTCGAGCCGCAATGACCAGAACTGCTCCGTGGTAGCGAACTGCGCGGCCACACGCTCATTGCACCAGGACCGCCGGTGCAACATCGCCAGAATATGAGCCGCACGCCGGGCGACCGTCTGCTGATGACTTCCTGCGAGCAACAATTTCTTGTAATTGGCATAGCCCGATCCCAGATATTCCATGCAGAAATAATTTAGCCTGGGATTGCGATGCAGGGGCTCGGGTACGGCATCAGGCAGGATGGACGCCAAAAATTCCAGACAATCGAATTCAGTCTCGTTACGTGAAACGTCGGCATACCATGGATCGCTCACGCGCAACTTCGGCAGCGCCCTTTTCAACACAAACCTTGATTCACCGGATTCGATCAATAGCACGTCGCTGGATACCCCGCCAGCGAGCGCTTCCACACGCGGACACCGGTCACCGATCAGCCCGTTGTTGCGTAGATCTTCGATAACTGCCGACTCAAGCACGCCGTCCCACCCCTCCGCTGTCCTCCAACAGCGACTTCAAATACAACAGCCGCTGATCGCGGATGCCGAGCCTTTCCAGCTCATCGACTGTATTCAATACATAGTCTCTATTCGCCCCGCTGGGTCCGGAGCCGGCGCACACGATCTCCGCCTCGCGTTCCACGGACAGGCCGCGAACATATTGTCGATGATTGCGGCAGGTTACGAACGCGAGCCCTTTAAGCCGACGCCCATCCATATGCATAGTAATGACTCGAGGTTTGTAGACACCGGTCGCCAGCTCTCGTTGCTTGAGGTAGTCCAACACTTTATTCTTTTGCGTGCGCGGGACACAAAGGCCGCGACCGACACAGGACCCCCCAATATCGAGTCCGAATACCAATCCCGGACGTTCCGGTGTCCCTCGATGCACCCAGGAGCGGACACACAACGCTCGATGAAAACCAAAAATACGCGCGGGAAAGATCTCGCTGTGGACAAATCCCGGATTCCACATCAGGGATGCGTAGCCGAATATCCATAAGTCCCCCTCACGCATCTCCGGGTGGTTGGAAACTATCTGTTTAATCACCGTGTATTAGCGCGTTTACCCGCTATCGCTTGACGCCCCACGCGGATCAGGCATTTCTGATCTGATCAACCCCGATGTGAACAAGCTGGGTTAAGTTTTCTCCAGACAGTTCGTAGGCTTTTCCGAATCCTGTGACAAACCGACCCGCTACCGGCGACAGGCGGAAGAGATAGAAGTCCGGCAGGGCACGAAGAATATTAACCACGTTCCCGAAACGGGCCGACATCGCGTTTAGAACGGTTTCGTAATCTTCATCATTACGCTCCACCAGGTCGATCCGGCACTGATAAGTTATTCGCTTGCGGGCGAATATCTGTTTGGCACGCACCTCGTCCTCGATCAACAAGATCGATGCCAACGGATTGGTAAGCAATTTGGTAGTGTGTTCGGACAAACCACTCACGTAAATATAGAAGTTTCCGTACTCGTCGTTCACAAATGGCGCATAACTGACATTCGGCAACCCGTTATTACCTACCGTGGCGAGGACTAGACTTAGACTTTTTTCGCGAAGTTCATGAAACAGCTTTGCCGCTTCGTCGATCTTTTGATTTTCACCCGACGACATATCATCCACCTCATGCTTTAACATGAACTACGCGCCTGATGCGCCGCTCCTGGAAAGTTCAGCCGGCGTCGCAAACGCGTGTCACCCGGCCCTTGCTCGACACTTTCAGCTCAATGCATGATAACGGAAACACGGAGTACGGGGTACCTGCCGCCGCCGATATCGCCGCGAAAAGGGAAAGGTGCTGATCGAGGAAAGCAGAAATGGACTGGGAATATCGGTGCACACAAACTCCGCATCGGTTTTGGCGACCGGTTCGCAAACATGTTCAGATAACCGCTTCTCGTCGACACGATTCGCATCGCGTTGTTCTTGTTCGTAACGACCGGCCCGTAAGCCTTCAGTCCTCCCTCGCACGCTTGAGCAATGCCGTTACTTTTTCTCTCAGCTGCCTGATAAACGGCCTGCCTAAAAGCGGGATACTCGCGAGCAATGTCACCTCTCCGAGTATGAGCAAACCCGCGGAAATTCCTGCTGCTTGCGAGGCCGGCAGGCCAATAAAGAACGCCACCGGTGACAGGCTCCAAGGCACCCAGCTGAAAATGAATAACGTCATACCGGTGTAATACTTCCAGTCCTTCATTGCTCATCATGCGCCGCTTGCAAATCTAAGGAACCTCCGATTGTCAGAGGTTCCACCGGTACATGGACGTACTGAGCTCTGATAATACAGGGATGGAATATTCAGAGCTTCCCCAACTGTCCACGTGTTTTGGCACTGGTTCTTACAATCAGCTATTGTAGCGCCAATACCCATATGATGGTTCACCGTGCGCCTCGCTCCCAACCCGATTGCCAAAAGTGATAGCATTGCGCACACGGTCTACAACCGAGGTCGTCATGATCGAATTAACAATCAACGGCGCTCAATACAAGCTCGACATCGATCCTGATACGCCGCTGCTGTGGGCAATTCGCGACGCGGCGGGTTTGACCGGCACGAAATACGGATGCGGCCGGGCGTTATGCGGCGCTTGCACCGTACATATTGAAGGGAGGCCGATGCGGTCCTGCATCGTACCGGTTGCGACGGTCGCCGGGCAGTCTATTACCACCATCGAAGGGCTGGACTCGGAGGCCGCCTGGTCGCAGGTGCGCGTGCAAGCCGCACCGGCGGTAGCCAATGCGTTGTATGCCGCGACGGGCCGGCGCTTCCACGCGCTGCCCCTGCGTGTTACCGCATGAGGTTATACAGCCCCGATCGCGACGTGCTGCAGACCGCCCGAAACTGGTTGGCCCAAGGCCACCGCATCGGCCTGGTCACCGTCGCCAAGACCTGGGGATCGTCCCCCCGACCCGTGGGTTCGCTGATGGCTGTACGCGACGACGGGCGGCATACGGGTTCGGTATCGGGGGGTTGTGTAGAGGAACACCTCATCACCCGTTTTCGCGCCCGGCAAATCGCCGAACCCGTGGCCGTCGTCGATTATGGCGTCAGCGGCGATCAGGCGGGACGCCTGGGTCTGCCATGCGGTGGACGTTTGGAACTCCTCGTGGAACACATCCACACGCCGCAGACGCTGGAGCCGTTGCTCGCGGCGCTCTCCGACAACCGCCTGGTCGCGCGGCGGGTTTGTCTACAGACGGGCAGGACCGAGCTGTTGCCGGCCACCACGCAAGATGGATTCGTTTATCAGAAAGAATACCTGGAAAAAGTGTTTGGTCCCACGTGGCAGATACTCGTCGTGGGAGCTGGGCATTTATCCGGATTTGTCGCGCAGATTGCACTCACCTTGGATTTCCGCGTCACGGTGTGCGAACCACGGAAAGAATACACCGAGTCCTGGCCACTCGACGGTGCGCAACTGATAACCATGATGCCGGACGATGCGGTAAGGAAATTTATCAACCACGAGCGCAGCGTGGTGGTCACCTTGACCCACGATCCGAAACTGGACGATATGGCGTTGTTGGCCGCATTAGAATCACCGGCGTTTTATATCGGGGCGCTGGGTTCTGCGCGTTCCCATAAGAAACGCCGGCGGCGATTGCGCGAATTGGGAGTTTCCGAGCAACAACTGCGGCGGTTGCATGCTCCCGTAGGGCTTGCCATCGGCAGCCGTACGCCGGCGGAGATCGCGGTATCCGTCATGGGCGAGGTGACCGCGATTCGCAATGGCGTAAACGTTAACGGCGCGGCCCCGGCGGACGCTGCATGACCAGTAATCTTGTCGGCATTCTTCTCGCTGCGGGAGCGAGTTCTCGCTTCGGTGGCAACAAACTCCTCCATCCGATGAACACCGGCGTGCCGATCGGAATCGCCGCCGCCCGGCGTCTGGTCGAAGCCATTTTCGAGGCTGTGGCGGTGGTCAGACCCGAGGATTCTGCGCTACCCCCGCTGCTAGCCGCGGAAGGGCTGTCTATCGTCGTTAATGAACGAGCCACCGAGGGTTTGGGCGCCAGTGTCGCCTGCGGCGTCCGGGCCCAGCCTCGCGCCCAGGGATGGATCGTCGGATTAGCGGACATGCCATATATACAAGCGGCCACCATTCGACTCGTAGCGGACCGCTTACGGAACGGCGCGGCGATCGCCGCCCCGGCATACAACGGTCGACGCGGTCACCCGGTCGGTTTCAGTGCGCGTTTTTTCAGTGACCTCACGCAACTGCAGGGCGATCGCGGGGCGCGTGACCTAATCGAGCGGCACGTCGATTCCGTAGAACTGATAGAGGTCAAAGATCGCGGCATCCTCAAGGATGTCGATTACCGCGATGACAGCGACCAAACGCAAACGCCACACCAAGCCTGAGTAGTTCGCGGACGTCCCGCCTCAAACCTGGGGACGCTCTGAATAATCCATCCCTGCACTATCAGAGTTCGATAAAAGAAAAGTGCGAATTTTGGTTTTCCCCACAGTTGAATCAATTGCGTGATTGAACTGTGTCGGTACGTCCATGCGCCGGTCCGTACCCGGTAACGACGCAGCAACCAATGGTTAAAATGTTTAAACATAGAACCGCCTTGTAGGACACAGCGGCATGACCGTTATAAACTGTAAATATCCAAGTCTTCTTTGCGGTTACGCGATGCACACAGGCAAGGGCAGTTGGTAGCGGCTCGCAAATCTGAAACCGTTAACGGGCATCCGACCGCGGGCCGGGGAACGTATCTGCAAATCCGTAAAATTATGCCGTAACGCTTTTCAACGTCTAACAATCAGGTCTCCATGGAACAGCTCAAACGCATACTCTACGTCGACGATGACCCCAGTATTTGCGAACTCGTTGAACTTTCTTTCGAAATTTCCGGCGACATCGAACTGCGTGTCTGCCAGTCCGGTGAACAGGCACTAAAACAAGTCGAATACTTTGACGCACAATTGGTCGTGATCGACGTCAACATGCCGGACATGGATGGTCCTACAACAGTGGCCTCTCTCGGACAAAAGGGTTTCCGCATACCGGTGATATTTGCCACTGCGGAAACCAGCCCTGAAATCCATCAACAACTGCGGAATATGGGCTCCCTCGATATTCTGGTAAAACCGTTCAATCCACTTACGTTACGACAACGCCTAAGCGAAATCTGGAACTCATCCGCCGGCGCCTGCTAGTGAAACAGTTGGGTATGCGGTAAATAGATATGGAAACAACTGCCCTCCCCCACCTGACTTTCCAGTTCGATGGTCCCGTGATGCCTGTCTATTACTGTCTTCACGAAAGCCAAACCCAGACCGCTCCCAGATTCATGCCTGTGTTCTTCCCGTTCAATACGTTTGAATCGAGCAAACAACTTGGGACGGTCCTGTTCCGCTATGCCGTATCCCGTATCTTGCACCCAACAGTGCACCTGCGCATCAACGATCTCCATTCCTAGCGTTACATCCGCCTTTTGCGGGCTGTATTTCACCGCGTTACTAAGCAGGTTGATAAACGCCCTCTCCAGTAGCGCCGCATCACCAGCCATCGCCGCCACTGTCGGTAATTTCTTGGTAAGTCGAATTTGTTTGGCGACGGCCTGAGCCTCAACCGCGTCGCATGCATTTTCCGCCACCTGTACCAGGTCGACGTCGCTGAATGATGTGGATTCGACACTTTCCGCCCGAGTGAGGTACATGAAATCATCTGCAAGTTGTAGCGTGCGACGTGCATTATGCTCAATATTCTGAAGATATTTCGGGTCTTCCAGCTTTTCCGGTTTGAGTTTGGCGATATCGATTACCGCCAATATCGAGGCCAGGGGCGTGCGTAAATCGTGAGACAGGAACGCCGTCAACGCCCTGCGGCGGCGTTCACTTTCTCTTAAGGCGGTGACGTCGGCGAGGTTTACCAGTACTCCACCTATATCGTCTTGCTCGTAATCGAAGGGGGACACCTGTACCAACAGGTCCTGTCCGCCCGGCGTCCGTGCTGCGACTTGTATTGTCTCACCCTGCAATAGAACACTTTGCAATACCTGAGACACGGATTCATCGGAAGTCACCTCCAACCTGTCGAGCAATTCCATTAATGGTTGCTTGAATACTTCTTCCTGGGCCATTGCAAGGTAATCCTTGGCGCGTGAATTGCCCATCAAAATACGTCCCACCGAATCAGCAACCAATACGCCATGCGCCAACTGCGCCAAAGTATCGGTAATGAATCGGCGCAGGGAATGTAGCCGCTCGGTTGCGGCCTGGACCTGTTGGATTCTCGACTGCACAAATTCGACCGGGCTGCGTGGTGTCTTGGATTCAGGGAACTCACAGTTTGCCGCCAGCGACACTAATAAGCGTTGTTCCCCGGTTGTCGGACGCGCATCGCCATTCCAATGTATTCCCAATCTCCACACCTCGCCTCTGCGATGAAGTGCTGTCCAAATAGCCGGGAGTTGCACGTTCCATTGACCGACTTGCGGCGGCTGCACGAATACCCGTGGCGGCTCTCCCCAGCTCGCATTCACTCGATCGCTTTCATCCATCAGCACACAACCGCCGATGGGCATGATTTGACTGAGAAACTCCACCATTTGACTGACATCGGGAGTTTCATGACGCCGTGTAATCGTCGGTTCCTCGTGCAGCCTCAACAGCTCTTGATTCAAATAACGCACCGTTTGCACCAGGCGCCGCCAACTCCATAACAGATAACCGGTGGTCACTACCACCAAGGTGACTGCCGGCGGATACCAGACGCGGAATCCACGCAGCAACCCCGCGCTTACAACCAGCGTCGCCAAGGTGACACCGATCCAAACCACCAGTGACCACCTGGGCATGCGCGGATACACCATCATCGGCGCCAGCACCAGTAGCAGGGTTATTAGCACGCGCCACGGCACCGGTAACGGCAAAATCGCCAGTCCACGGCGCAAGGTGTCGAATTCATTGACCACTATTTCCACCCCCGGCATCGGCTGTCTGTCGCCGGAGACGGGTGTCGGCAGGAGATCACCGAGACCTGCTGCGGTGGCGCCGATAAATACGAATTTATCCTTGAACAGGTCTGCAGGCACCCTGTCGCGTAATACATCCGCGTAGGACACCCTGGGAAAATGGCCGGGTGGTCCGGCGTAGGCCAACCAGACCTGGAAGTCCCTGGTCCAGCTATACGGTGAGGCCTTGGCGGGTATTGGGTTTCTCAAACCGGGCAGCTGTTGCCAGTCGTCAGGGGCGTCCAATTGCAACATCGCTAGGGCGAAGCTTGGCCAGTGGGGATTACCCAGCCCCGCCCGCAGATAGGCGCTGCGCGCTATCGCATCCCGGTCCAGTTGCCGGTCAACATGTCCCAGTCCCGCCGCCGCCGACGCCAGCGCCGGAATTGGGAGAAGTTCGACCAGCTGCCCCCCCAGGCGAGTTTGACCGTTTACTATCGGGAGAACGACTCGGCCATTTTCGGTCACCGCGTCCGCCAAGCGCTGATCTTCCTCAGCGGCGCCGGTATTCGGTTCCGCAAACATGATATCCAGACCCACCACCCGCGCGCCGGCGCGAGTGAGCTTTGCTAACAGCTCGGCGTGATTTGACCTCCTCCAGGGCCAACGGCCCAGTTCATCGAGGCTTTGCTCATCAATGGCGATGATGACAACGTCCTCGGCGGGCGCTCGTTGCCGGTATTGGATCTGCAGGTCATACGCGACCTGATCCCACTCCCAGAGATAATCCGAAGCATCCAGCATCAACGCCAAAGCCACAAGCGCCAGCGACAGGACGAGTTGTTCGTTGGGTCGCCAGCCCTTTATGAACTTGGGAATCACAAAGCGATGGCGACGAACACCAGCCAGATCAGCAATGGTTTCCACCATGCCGGTCCCGGCACCTCCGCGCTCTGTACCGTACCGTAAGGACCTTGATACCCATCCGGCTCCACAGTGGCGACGCGGATGTAGTAACGACCCGGCCCCGGTCGCGGCAACACGTAGGAAGGTTCGCTGATTTTTTGATCGACCAGCAAGTCGCTGAATTCCATGTCTGAGGCGATCTGAAGATGATAGCTCTGCGCCCCTTCCACCTTCGACCAGCGAATACCCAGTGCCTCGTCGGTGACGTCCGGGGGCGCATGGGTCGGCCCGGGCGGCGGTAGCTGATAGGTGAACTGCTCGACGTCGCCGTAGGGGCCGAGTTCACCGTGCTCGTCGCGGGTCGCGATCCGCCAGTAATACGTGCCGAGGCTTAACGGGTCGGGGGGCGAAAAACTCGATTGATCCTTAAGTTCGACGTCGAACAGCGGCGCGCCGAAGTCGTCGCCGGCCGCCAATTGGAAGCGATAACCAGCGGCTTTCTCCGAGACGGTCCAGCGGAATTGAGGCTGCGATTCCCGGATTATTTTTTGCCGAACAGGTTGCATGGACATCGGTGGTTGCGGTCGTGCGTCCAGCACGAATTTATGTACCGCATCCAACCCCTCCAGTCCGACTTCATCAACACCGCGGACCTTTAAATGGTAGTCACCGTCTTCACCCAGGCTGATCCGATCTATGTCCGGACCCGGCACGGTACGATCGATACGCAGTGTTTCGAAATTCTTGTTATCGGCAACCTGTACCCGATAGGCGCGCGCACCCTTCAAGTCCGGCCAACTGAACTTGATTGACATACGTTCGAAGCGTTCTGCCAGACCCGACACATCGGGTCGCGACAATAACCTGCGCGGCGGCTGCGGCGGTTTGCCTTTTTCCGCGACAACCCCGAATGTCGCCGGCACGCGGCGCGAGCGGCCTTCTCCCGACACTGCCACCTTCCCAGTCAAGACCTCGGTTCGCGCCACCGACTGATCGCTGTCAGCGTGCATACGATACACGGTCCCCCGAACCGCGGAGATCGCTGCAGGTGTATGGATCTCGTATCGGCTGGCAGGCCCGGTCGCTGGCGCCACTTCTGCGTCAACGCGACCGCGCTGCAGCCGCATACGTGTGTCCGCCATCCCGGTATCTCCCCAAGCAGACAGTATGTCGAAAATGACCTCGCTATCGCTGCGAATAATGAGCCGGGACCCATCGGCAAAACTAATCGCCACGTTGCCGTCCGGCCCGGTAACCACGGCGTCGCCAACGGTGAGTTGTTGTCCTTTCGCCAGCGACTGCGCCTGTTTGTCCTCGCCGATTAACGCCGTCGCGGTGCCGGAAACGCTGACAATCGTGGCGGGCGCCGGTTGAATCTTCAACCAGCGAATCGGAAAGTGCAATTTGGACCCCGGTTGCAGGTGTTCCGGGTCTTCGACCTGATTTAATTTCTGCAACCGTGGCGTGTATGCCACTCCCCGCTCGAGATATTTCTCACTCAAGTCCCACAAGGTGTCACCGGGCCGAACCGTATACAGGTAGTTTTCCGCGCAGACGGGAAAGGCGACAAAAAGCGCCAGAATCGATGCGACAACAACGTTGTGTATTTTTGACACGCCCCTCATACGTCTTTCTCCCAAAGATAATACGATCGATACCAGGAATTACTTTTCGACTCATGACCTATGCTTTTACCGCTTGATTTTAACGAATTCCTGGATCATATACCTCCGGCTGGACACCCCAATCGTGCCCGAACCACCCCATTGCAGTTTATAAAGGTTCTAAAATAACAATAATTTACATCTGAAACGGCGAATACGAATTAGGGAACCTCTGATTAATTTAGACGTTCCGCCGGTACATGGACGTACCGAGCTCCGAAACTTCAGGGATGAATTATTCAGAGCTTCCTTAGATATTTCGAAAGCCGGCGCGACGTTCGAAATGCCGACGGCTCGCTTCGATCCGTCGCGTTGGACCACACCCGCGCGAGCTAGCGTCGCCGGCGAGCGCGTATCGCGCCCAGCTACAAATCTCGTAGCGGTCTCGCAACCCACGGCCTGACGACACTTGTTTTGCGACTTGTGTTTGCATCCCGGCTTGCTTTCGTAGAATTAATGCCCGACGATTGCGCGAAGCGGCGATTACCCTCAACAAGAGGAACTTACGTATGGCAGAGCATGTTTACAAAAAACTGGAACTCACCGGTTCTTCAACGACCGGCATCGAGGATGCGGTCAGTAATGCCGTCTCCAAGGCGGCAAAGACGATCCACAGCCTGCGCTGGTTCGAGGTGACCGAGATCCGCGGCGGTATCGAGGACGGGACCATAGCCCATTGGCAGGTGTCGTTGAAAGTCGGTTTCACCCTCGACGATTAGGCCTCGCCGCGGTCGTCGCACCCAGCGGCGGCGGATACGCGTAACGTCCCGCGCAGTGCGCCGGGCGGCTGCAACAACCACCACCCGCCGTCGCCCATCAACCCGGTGCTCGTGGCCCGATGCGTTGCGGCGGCTCTTGCAAAATAACTTTCTACATATTAGAATATTCTAAAATACCTATGGGATATGGCTATGACGCTGATCGAATGGCGTGAGGAATTGCAGGTTGGCATCCCCGAGGTTGACGACGACCACCGCGCGCTCGTTGAGCTCATCAATCGGCTGTATGCGCAGCTCCAGACAGGGGAATCCTCGGCCACAATTGTGGATTTTCTCGGGGAGTTGTATGCCAGCGTGGCCAAGCACTTCGCCAGCGAAGAACAAATCATGCAATCCCACGGATACGCGTCCTACCGGGAGCACGCCGCCGAACACAAGCGTCTACTCGACGAAATCTGCGCCATGATTGACGACTATCAAGATGGTGTGCTCAACGATGACCACCAGATGGCGGAGCGCCTCGATGACTGGTTTTGCACCCATTTTAGAACCCAGGACGTGCGTCTACATGAATTATCCAAAACGAACATGATGTAACGACAGATCGGACCAAGCCTGGACAAGACAATTGGTAACCGGCTCGACGAAATGGACACAATGAACACTCGTCGGGTTTACCAGTTCCGATGCCAAACCTCCGATCCAAAGTAACCTTAGCTGGAACTCCGAAAGACAACCGCCAATCCCATCATGAGGGCAGTCGTGTGATCTCAAAATCAGAACCCACCGATAAACACGCTTCTTTCCAGCGGTCGCCGCGCCTCACGTGGATCGCGGCCGCGTCTGTTGCGCTTACTGTTGCCGCTTTGATTTCGGGCCTGGGCACGTCGACCGTGAAGGAGCAACGCATCGCCTCAGGATCGACCGCGCCTGAATTGCTTAACGTTTCCGAGACACAGAACGCATCTTACATCGGCGGTGTAGCCAAACTGGAGAATGTTAGCGAACCGGACAATGCGACTACCGAGCAGCGGACAGCGGTACAAAACTCAGCTTCGGAAGCGGAACAATTGCGGACCAGTCGATTATTGCATGATGCAGATCGGATATCCCCGGCATTCAAGATCATCGGGCCAAATACCAAGAGTGTGGTTGAGTTGTGCCGGTTCTTTGATTCCGTTGGTTGGAATGATGTTATTGATGGAATGACGATGAAATCCTGCCCCGATGGCTATGAGTTCTTCTGTCAGGCACGAGGCGTTCTTCTCGAGTTGTATGAGAAATCCGGGGGCGACGTGCGTCTCGTCGCAGAGCTGGCGAGGAATATGGACTTCCGGGAACATATCTATCAACTTGCATCCGCCGCTGACCTGTACCCTACGCAATATCAGTCGGTCTCCGACTAATCTGAAATCTCGCCTTGTATATCGTACCGCCTGAAGTTGAGCTAATGAGGCATCGATGATCGAGCACGGAAAAATTACCAAACGAATTGTCGTTGTGTTTGCGAGTCTCGTTTTGTTCGGTCTTGGTACTGCAGCGAGTTATGGCCAACCGAAAACTCGTGTAACCATCAATCAAGACACAACCAATACGAAACAACAATTCATTACATCCGCGGACGTCCTCGCGCGCGTCGAGCTGCTGAGAGATGAACTAGATCTAATTCGCAGGATTATGGGTAGCCCACCGCCGTTCCGTTTGGAAATCAGCGTTCGCGGCGCGGCGCCTCGAGAGACTTATTTTCACGCCTACACGCTATCGGATAAGGCCCACCGATTGGCGTTTGAATTCACCGGACGCCCCGAGCGGCCATTGGGTATTCTGCTAAGCGCGGAGACCACTCCGGTTAACGTATATGCGGTGGTCAGCGAGGCATTGGAGAGCATTTACCAAGTCAAGGAGTCCTTGGCGATCAAGAAAAGCGCCAGGGAGAATCCGTTCGACGCGAGCACCAGTTCGAGCCAGGTACTGGACGCAATCATCCAGGCCAATCGTGAATTGAACAATATACTGTATCAACAATACTCGCCGCTGGATGTCTATGAACAGGTTTCTCTGTCGATCAATTTCGCAACACGGCTGCTCGAGGAATTCCCCGGTCGCACACCCCTACCGAAGGCGCCGGCACATCAACCCGCTAAGACACCCGCCGACGTATTTGGTCAACTGGTCCAGCTGTTCAGCGATATAAACGAGATTGCACGCGTCTCCGGAGAATCCACGCTTGACCTAACGGTCAGATCCACGACACCGGATTTCATTACGCCAAGCGACGTCCATGACATCGCGAAGATGGTACTAGCCGAATTGGCGTACTTTTACAGCTTACTACAGGATCCGAAGCCAGTGGACGAACCCAAGTATCCTCGCGATCGGGTGCTCCCGTCACACGTCTACCAGCAGGTCGGTATCCTCAAGGCTCAGCTGACGCAGTTAAAAGCAGCCGCAGGCAAACAACCGAATTGGTTAAAGGGAAAGTGAGTATTGTCTTAAAGTGACGACGTTGAAGGAGACGTCACATGAAACTAAATTATCGCCGATCAACCATTCTGTTTATTTCACTCGTCCTCGTAGCCGCCACGGGCGTTTCCAAGGCGCGGGCCGCATCGCCTCTGATGTCGCAAGATTGGGCGGCGCAAGCCTGCGAAGCTTGGAACGAGGACCCGCGTTTGACGGACGGATTAATCGAGTCACAATGGATCGATAATGACGCTGGCCGGGGCTTTAAAACCATCGAACTGTATCGTTCTGATTGCAGTGAGAGCCCGCGCGTGCAAATCCGGATCAGCAATCTGAATGACAAAGCGCGGTGTGTGTACGGAGGCGGCGTCGATAAGCCATTAGATCTCGACGTCGACTACATCATGTATGCAGACACCAACCGCTGGCTGGAAATGGGCCGTGGAGAGTATGGCCCGATGCGCGGTATGTTGTTCGGACGTCTTAAATTCGAAGGCCCGAAATGGGAGGCAATGAAAAATATGGGTCCGTTCCGCAGCTTTCTGCTGTTGGTCGGCAAAGTTCCCAGCGAGGTCGACAATTGCCCCTAGCCGGCAATCAACTCCAAAGATCACGCCCCATACGTATAGCCGATTCGTAGCCGGCGTAATAACCGGGCACGAAGCCTAGCTTCCGATATCCCAACTCCTCATAGAACGCCAGCGCGGCCCCATTCACAGCGCGTAACTCCCAAATAGATCGTCGGTGTGCCTGCTACCAGAGCGGTACGCTCCAGCTGGTGCAGACCGGCCGTGGCGTTTTCCGCATCAGTATCTACGTTTGAATACTTCCAAGCGCGAGGATTGGGCTCTAGACTAAGCGCAATGAAGACAAAAGTGTTTCTTCTCAGCGGCTTGTTGTTCCTAACAGCGTTGATCCTTGTATGGCGCGGGAGTGGACGTTATCCCACTGCGTTGTTTACGTCCGGCGATACACATATCGAAGCCTCGGACTTCGGCCCACATTCAGTTGATACGACCGCCGCCGACGCAAAGAACCCACCACCAGGACCGGAACCGGGGAATTTCGCCGGTCGTGAGACCATGAGTAGCGAGTTCGAGCAACTCTTGAATAACCGCCGATTCTCGGACGCGGTAGATCTGTATCAAGAAATTTATTCGCGTTACGACGAATCAGTCAGTAACGACTTGCGCAGCATTCTGTTCGAAAAGTCGGCCGCTTGGGCCGGGTCGGAGCCGGAACTCGCAGCCCAGGCGCTGAAAAGCTACGTCCAGGTATTTTATCGCGACGTCGACGCATTGCTGAGACTGGCCGGGATCCACGAGCATCAAAGAGACTATCAACAGTCGCTGTTCCGCCTACAAGAAGCCCATGCTGCCGCCCATACCCAAGTGGATCTGGGGCACATTCAGTCCCGCATAGATCGGCTAGTCGGGGATTACACACTGGAACTGAAGACACACAAGAATCACAACGGTCTGGTATCCCTGTATCGGAAAATGATCGAGCGTCAGCCCAATCACGCCCCGTATTATCTGGAACTGGCCCAGGCGTATTTGGCGGTCGGCAGTCGTCCGGCTGCATTGGATGCGCTGAGATACATTGAGTACGACAGCGAAGTGGGCATTCAAGCACGGGAACTGATTGCCAAGTTGGATTCAATCGACGCTCAATCCGTGGCCGACGGAAAACTAACCGCCGTTCCCCTGATCCCCGTGGGCAAGCACTTCCTGGTCAGCGCGCGAATCAACAACGTGCCCGCGAAGCTCATGCTCGACACCGGCGCTTCCATTACCGTTATCAAATCCCGCTTTGTTCGCGCCGCCGGCATTTCCGTGGATCACTCACACATAGTGGTCTTGACGACAGCGAACGGAACGACTCACGCTCCGACAACACACCTCGACCAACTGGAGATAGGTGATCAGCTCGTCACGCGATTCAAAGCAGTAGTCCTCGAGCTCGAAGAACTTACCGGGGTAGACGGATTACTGGGCATGGATTTCCTCGGCCGTTACCGTTTCACGATAGATCGCGACCACAACAAACTAGTTCTGAACAGGTAACACAAATCGATAATGAACCAGCGCCATTTACGGTTGGGCCCGCCTTTCTTCTCCCCGCCGCTGCCGAATCGATGACGTCGGCAGTTAGTGCGCATCTATTCATAATCGGCCAACAGGGCATGATCCATTTCGTATGTCGATACGAAATCCGACCTCAAGGATTCCACATTCTTGAAATGAATCCCATGAACGCCTCTTGAGCCCGGATACGCCAGTTTTTCCATGCGGTCATCTATGTACAGGCATTTGTCCGGAAAGGTGGAGATTTTCTCCAGCGCGATATCATAGAGAATTTGATCGTCCTTAATGAATCCATGCTCCTCGGAAAATATAAACACCCGAAAAATGTGCTGAAACTTTCGACGCACGTCCTGGCTCAGCTCTGGAGTACTGTCGGAGATCAGACACAAGTCATATCTCGACGCCAAGTTTTCCAACAGGGTTTTCATCGCCGGTACCGGCGCGTTACACGCGACCAATCGCCGGGACATGATTGAGATATCAGCGGCGACCCCGATTCCCTGGAACTTGGAAAAAAATTCCCGGGGGCCGATTTTGCCGCGCATATACTGTTTAAAATGCCCGCTTTCGAATATCTGCTCTACCTGCATCTTATCGAGACCATATTCTTCACTTGCCCACGCACTGAAGCAGCGCGATCTTCTGGTCGCGGTAATCACCCCCCCGTAGTCGAAGATTATCGTCTCGATCATGACATTCCGTCACACCGCTGCAAACTGTCCGTGACTCAAATCTCCCACTCCCCGGATAGAATTCTCGGAAGCAGCGGCCTCAATATGCGGTACGTAGCACCCCACAACACCGAGTCACCCACCAACAAGAACGGAATTCGGCGTGGCCCTGGCCAATGCGGTAACTCCATCATTTTTTCACCATGGTGGTCGGGGTGCGCCAAATCGGCCAGACGTGCGTCGATGACCTCCGCTACTTCGTCCGCATAGGGGATCCACGCAATCGGAAGTCTGATGCTGGCGAGAAACGGGTACAGGCGGAACTTCGAGGTCATGGTGTCGACCCACGGCAGTGATTCCAATATTGTCACATCGTCGGGACATAAGCCGATTTCTTCCTGGGCTTCTCGGAGCGCAGTCGCCAGCAGCGTGGCATCGCCGCGGTCATGCTTCCCGCCGGGAAAGGCGAGCTGCCCGCCGTGTATGCCGTGCTGCGAACGACGAATCAGAATCAACCGCAGTTCTCCCTGCTCGTCCCGGTATACCGGGATAAGCACGGCCGCTGCCGATCTTGCGGTTTGTGAATCGCTCATAATTTGAATATTGTTGACGCAATTGGAGGATTTGCAAACAACCCAGGCTTCAAACACGTTTCTCCGCAGCTGCAGCATCGGTTTATTGCAGTATGATCGCAATACCAGCCAACAATAGAAAGATCGAAAAAATGCGCCTGAGCATCAATTCGTCTATACGATGCGCAATACGCACTCCCAGCGGTCCGACCACGGCGACGACGACCGCCAGCGTCGGCATAATAACCAGCGAATTTCCGGTACCCAGTATGCCTACCAGCAATCCGCCGACTGCGGCCGCGATCCGGATACTGGAGCAATATGCGGGTTAGCGCTCTTTCTCATCACCCGGAAATCGTCGTTGAATACGTGAACCGGGAGCAGACCTAAGTAATGGACGCCGACCTCGGCAGCAAACATTTCGTGCCGAAGTCAAAGTTATGCTTTATTTTGCGCCCTGCCTGATCCAATGCGCGATCAGCTCGACTTGCTGTGGTGACAGCGGTTTTCCCTCCGGCGGCATTTGCAGGCGTCGCGGCTTCGCCCGGGTGAGCGTATGCATCAACCAGCCTTTGTCGGGGAAACCCGGCACGATCGCGGGACCCGAGTTACCGCCCTTACGGATTCCATCGAGAGAATCCAGACGCAGACCGCCATCGGGAAACCAGCCGTGATGGCACTCAACGCAATGCGCGTCCAAAATCGGCCGTACATGCCGCGAATAACGGACCGTCTGTGGGATAGCCCCGAGGTCGGCGGCGCGTACGTAATCCGTATTGATCAACGCGGAAGCAGCGCTCACGGTTACCAGCCAGGAAACCGTGGCATAAGAAAAACGCATCCTGTTCTCAACCATCACGGCTTCGCAAGCAGCAGATTAAATTACCCCAGCGGCGGCCGGGCTCGCGGTGGGAAGCCGGGGCCGGCATGCCAGTCCACTTGCTGCGAGCCACGGGCAATGGATCGCGGTTAATGGAGATTGACGTATCAGGCCGCAGACGGATGCCAACCGGCATCTGCCCAAAGCTCGCCGCTCACCGCTGAATTAGTGATCATGAAGCAAATCGCGTCGGCGATTTCTTCAGGTCGGATCAGCCGGCCAAGCTGCGTATCGGGCAGCACATACTTGTTGATATATTCTTCACCAAGGGCCCTGACCATCGGTGTGTCCGTGAACCCCGGGTGGATAACGCCGCAGCGCACCCCGTAGTAGATGGATTCCTTCATCATGGTTGCGGCAGCGCCCTCCAGACCCGCCTTGGATGATGCATAGGCGACCTGCCCTTTGTTCCCCTGCGATGACACCGAGCCGATAAAGATTACTGTTCCTTGCACGCCCTCGGCGGGATTCCAGCGTCTCATGTGGCGGCGATGGCGATACTCGGCGATGCGCGCGACCGTCTCCAGCGCCCAATATACGGGCGCGATCAGATCCACTTCGGTGACCAAACGGAACGCCTCTTCGGGATAAATCTCCACGTTGTCCGTTTTCTTGTCAATTTTAACCGCCAGGGCGTCGCGTGTAAGGCCGGCCGCCGGCACGCAAATACCCACCACCCCATGTTGCTCGCACACTTGGTCGTAGACATCCTTGCGGAAATCACTGTTCGTCACGTCGCCATGAAACGGCAGCCCGACTTTAGCGCCGACACCCTGATTGATCCGTTCGGCGATTTCACTCACTTCCTCGTTCATGTCGACCAGGCCGATGGCCTTGGCACCGCGCTGCGCGAGTTCGAACGCCAGAGCGCGGCCGATACCGCTTGCCGCGCCGGTTATCATCGCTACTTTATGGTTAATAAGCATATGTTGCGCCTCAGATTGGTTCCCCGGTTCCGGTATTATTACCATTTAATCGCACGCGATTGACTACCCATGCCCTCAGCTGGCCTGAATGATATACTATGTTTTTGTGCAGTGCAACAATTCGCGCCCGTATCGCTTCCCGCACCAAGGCTATTTATTTATAATAATCAATGGGTTACGTATTAAACACGGATGGGTTTACGGTCTTATTCGCCGAGGATCCCGATGACAACACCGCGACAAATACGCGCGCGCTCACCGACAGACGTCACGCAATGCATTCGCGTCGCTTGTTGCCAGCCTCGGGCAGCGTTTGCGGTGCAAATCGCCGATACGCCGGATCCAAACAGATGCGGGGTCAATATTCAGCGCACGGATGGCCGCCGTCGCCGCTTCCAGCGTGGCATAACTGCCGACGAGCAGATACCACCAATCCTTGCCGTCGCGCTCGGTCTTGAATAACTGCGCTTTATCCTGCAATTTCCTTTTGACAACGTAGCCCAGTACGCCGGATCTATGTGTGCTGCTAATCAGTTGCACGGTAAAATAATCCGCGGGTTGACGGAACAACCAGGAGTCGCCGTTTTCGGAACCGAAATTCTGTCGATCCCCAATCGGCCCCATTGCGCGACCGGGACGTGCTCGTTCACGAAAACCCGCGACTCTGGCGTCACTCCCTGGCTGTGTACCTCCGGTCGCTTCGGGTGATCCAGCAATGTCCTGCGGCAAGTTATTGGCCGACGGCGCCGTGTCCGATTCGAGTTTTTGCAGCAAACTGATCGCGCGCGCGTCGTTCCTGCCGGCGGCCCGACGTATCCATACCAAGGACTGTTGGTAGTCCTGCTTCACCCCTATTCCGCGAAAATACGCGAAACCCAGATTGTATTGCGCCCGCAGGTGACCGGCCTCAGCGGCTTTGCGCCACCAGTAAACGGTGCGGTCCAGATTTTTTTCCACTCCGGTACCGTTCAAATACATGTGAGCAAGGTTATATTGCGCATCGATGTGGCCCCGTTGCGCCGCTTGGTGATACCAATAAAATGCCTTTTCATGGCTCAAAGGCACCCCTGCGCCGTCGCTGTGCAACAGTCCCAACACAAACTGCGCTTCGGTATCTCCGTCACGGGCCAGCCGCGTCCACGTATCCGGCGTATAGAGGAACGGATCGCGTTCAACTTGCCGGTCGGGCGTAGACTCGTCTTGCGCCAGCGCACTATTCAGACACAGCGAAGCAAACAACAGCACCAAGGCAACGCACACGTGGGCGCTGAACCACGTCGCCAACCGCCTGTAGCCAGCCTGCATCATGCTCCACGACGTGTGGTCACTATTTACCGCTAACATCGCGAGCCTGTTCAACCCGGTTACGGCCTGCGCTTTTCGCGCGGTATAGCGCCTCGTCCGCCGCCACCAATAGCGCTTCTTCGCTGCACCCGTGAAGCGGTAAGGTGGCGACGCCGATACTGACTGTCACATGGATTTCACGGCCATCATCAAACCGCAGGGGTGTGGTCGCGACCGTATTCCGCACGCGCTCGGCGACTACCATGGCGGCATCAGTGCCGGTAATTGGAAGCAGCAGTGCAAACTCCTCGCCGCCGTATCGGGCTACCACGTCATGCCGCCGAATGCGCGCCAACACGCTACCGCCCTCCACGGTGTTGCGTAAAATGTCGGCGAATCGGCGCAACACCTGGTCGCCAGCGACATGGCCGTAAGCATCATTCACCTGCTTGAACCGATCAATGTCCACGAATAACAATGATAATTCTGTTTTGGTACGTTGCGACCGGCTGACTTCCTCTTGCAGACGCCGCACCAGATAACGGTGATTGTAAAGCCCGGTGAGATCGTCTGTCAGTGCAAGCTCGGACAATCGTTCGTTTATTCGCAATAATTCCTTGGCGCGCTCGTCAGTATTCAATTGCAGCAGCGAACGCAGGTGTTGCAGCGACCGTATTTCCTGATCCAGTTGTATCTCCATATTCCACAGCCGCAGGCGAAACACGTCGCGTAGCGACAGCATGCCTACGAGCGCCCCTTCGGCAACAACCGGAATATGTCTGAATCCCCACTCATTGATTCGCGGCCATAAGGTAGACAAGCGGGCATCTGCGTCGATTGTCTGAGGCTGAGATGTCATCACATCTCGTACCGGGGTCTTATCGATATCGAAATCCGCGTCAATGATTTTCAATAACAGGTCACGTTCGGTGAATATGCCGGATGCGGAGCCGTCGTCCTCTATGATCACTGCGGCGCCAACCCCGGCGTTGTTCATGATCGCGACGACCTCGGCCACAGTGGCGTCCACGGCGGCGGTCACGACCCCATGCGTCATAATATCGCGCACATAAGATGATACGTCATTACGATCGTTATTGCGTTCGTGCCCCGGCATGTGCGGTATCCAGTGGTCGCCACTCGGTCAGTCAATTAACCCATCGCTGTCCGTTAATACCGGCATTGAATTGAAGGCAATGTTTGATCGCCGATGCGCAACGGGTTACACCGAATTATTTAACCAAATAAGGTATTGGTCCACAAATTTAAACGCAGCAACAGCCCACTGTGCTTGCATGAGCGCATGGTTATTGCGCGAGAGCTTATGCCGCGCAGGAGTTGTGGTTTGACGGGCCTTGTTTGAATGCAATGCCACGGTAAGCGAAGCACTGTACGAACGCGACGCTGGGCCACGGGTTGCAACGGATGTTGGCGGCGACACGCCGCGCCTCAGGGTGGCCGGCCGGCGGTGCCAGATTCGTGGCCATGCATGGCCTGTGGTGTGGCTCGCCGGTGATTCTAAGGTCAATTCGTAATCAATAACCAAGTGCGCTGGATCCTGACGCCGGGTCGAAGTTTAACGGTTTGGATTGGACCTGCGTCATGGTTTGGCGCGCCTGCCCATGACGCTATTGTTAATACGAACTATTATCATTTATAGATGGTGCACATGACGCGACTGTACGACCTTGGAATACTCGCCTATCGGTGGTCACGCACAGTTACCGTGGTGGATGGCGGTGATTGGGTGCTGCCGCGTCTGTTTGCCCTGGGCCTGCGACGCAGTCATGAAGTGTGAATGATCCGCAGGGCGACCCCGCAACATGTCGTTTCAGCTTCGCGACGGTAGCACCGGTTTAGTTGTCCGTCGGCTACCAAGCACGCCGTGTTAGACTGTCCCAGGCGTAACACCAGTTTCCATGTTTTCATACCGGTGGCCGAGCGATGAAGCGTATTGCTTTTTGTTTTACGTTGTTTGTGCTGTCATACATACCGTGTCTATCGACGGTCACCGTGTTGCGTCCGGAGTCCAAGAGCTTGCGCTTCCGCGGGTTTACCGATTTTCGGCCATTGATGCCGGCCTGGTTTTTGAGTTTCATATTTTATCAAGTGGTTACATTTATCACCGCCTCATCGGTTCATGGGGTTTTTAATAAACCGAGTTAATCGCTTAGCTCGAAACAAACAAGATGCAGTCTTTTTTGTATGGAGTATAACGACGTGAATCCCTATAAGCAGATACTTTTGTCTACGGATTTCTCGAAGCCCAGCGAACATGCCGCTGCACGCGCCGAGAACCTTACGAAACTTTACGATTCGCAACTCACCGTTATTCATATAGTCGATTACGTACCGCCAGGCTACGCTGCCGCGGAATTGCCAAGATCACTCGCTTCCGAGGATGCTCTGGTTGAGCGTGCGCGCGAGCACCTGAAGTCTTGGATTGAGGAAGTCGGACTCGGCGATTGCAAACAGGTTGTCAAAGCAGGTTCGCCAAAGGCTGCGATCGTATCGTTCGCACGTGGCTCCGCTACAGACCTCATTGTCATGGGCACCCATGGCGAGAAGGGACTGGCGCGATTGCTTGGATCCACAACCCAGGCGGTCATGCACGATGCAGAATGTGACGTACTTGCTGTGCGCGCAAAATCCTAACGCTAATATTGCATTTGGGTATCGGACGACTACTCCTGGCATGCACCGGAAAACTCGAAACGTCGATTTTACCAAGAGACAACGCTAGACGCCGCTATCGCTCACCGGGAATAGTCGCTAGCCGTTGTCGCGGCTACGGCCCGATCCCAAATGCGTGTAGCCTAACTCCACTAACCGATATCCGCTATGGGTTTCGCTGGGGTGCCGCGCCCGGTCGTCCGGGCAATTTGCCTGCCCCCACGATTCTTGACACGATTTTCGCGCTAAATTCCCGGATCATAGTCCGTCTCGCGCAATTTCGATTGCGCCGCCGCCAGTCGCGCAATCGGAACCCTCAATGGAGAACATGAGACGTAGTCGAGTCCTGCATAATGCAGGAATTGTATGGAGTCGGGATGTCCACCTTGTTCGCCGCAGATTCCCATGATCAAGTCCGGACGGCTTTCGCGTCCCCACGTCACCGTGGTACGAATGAGCTGTCCCAGCCCCTTTACGTCCAATACTTCAAACGGGTTGTCTTCAAGGATACGGGTTTCATTGTAGAACGGCAGAAACTTGTTTTCCGCATCTTCTCGCGAGAAAGAGAACGTCGCCTGAGTGAGATCGTTGGTCCCGAAGGAAAAAAACTCGGCAACCTCCGCCAAGTTCTGCGCCCGCATGCATGCGCGCACGACTTCAATCATCGTGCCAAATTTGAAATCGACTTTAACATCGTATTGTTTCTCAACGAGCGGTGATATTTCATCGACATACGCTTTTACTCGCAACAATTCCTGAGCGGTGCATACTTGCGGCACCATGATCTCGGGATGGATTTTGATACCATCCTTGATACACTGCGCCGCCGCCTCGAGTATTGCCCTTATCTGCATCCGATAGATCTCGGGAAAGGTTATACCCAGCCGCACACCGCGATGTCCTAGCATTGGATTGATTTCCGACAACTCGCGAACCTTCTGCAACATCATCTGCTTGCGAGCGATCACCCTGTCGACGTACTGTGGTCCTCCTTCGCGAAGAAACTCCGGCAATGCTTCGGTACTCACGATCTCCGGGCTCATCGTGCGCAAAGACTGCATCAAGGTGCTCATACCCTGGAGATTTGCGCGCAACTGCTCAAGACTGTGCAACTCGTCTTCCAGCTCGCGCTCAGTGGGTAAAAATTCATGAATCGGTGGATCCAGGAGACGAACCGTCACTGGGTACGGAGACATGATCTTGAACAATGACATGAAGTCATCCCGTTGAATGGGAAGCAGCTCCTCTAATGCCTGTTTTCGCTTGTCCTCACCCTCCGCCAGGATCATATCGAGAACCAGCGGTAATCGCTCCTGGGCATTGAACATGCGCTCGGTCCGGCACAGGCCGATGCCCCTGGCGCCAAGCTCTTTGGCGCGCTGCGCGGCCTCCGGTGTATCGGCGTTAGCCAGCACCTGCAAACGCGCAATACCATCCGCCCACTCCAAAAGCCTGCGAAGCTCATCCGTAAAATCGGCGGCAACGGTCGGTATCTCCCCGCTGAATACTTCCCCTGTCCCTCCGTCGATGGTGATTACGTCACTTTCATGAATCATTTTCTCACCGATTCGCGCCTCCCGCGCCCGCACGTCAACTACAATGTCCCCCGCGCCCGCCACACACGGTTTACCCATACCACGCGCGACCACCGCCGCATGCGACGTCTTTCCGCCGCGGCTGGTCAAAACCCCTTCGGCGGCAAAAAATCCGTGAATATCCTCTGGCTTGGTTTCCTCGCGCACCAGAATGAGCTTGTATCCATCCTTCGCCAGTAGTTCGGCACGGTCGGCGTCAAACACGACTTGACCTGTCGCGGCGCCGGGTGAGGCCGGCAAACCCTTGGCGAAGGGTTCGGCGCTATGTGTCGGATCGAGGCGGGGATGCAGCAGCTGGTCCAACTGTTCCGGATCGACGCGCTGCAGGGCGTCTTCCTTGCTAATCAACCCTTGTTCCGCCATTTCCACCGCCGTGCGCACGCGTGCGGTGGCGTTCATCTTTCCGTTGCGTGTTTGCAGGCAATAAAGCGTACCGCGCTCAACGGTATACTCGAAGTCTTGCACTTCCCGATAGTGGGATTCGAGCCCAGCGCGCAGTTCCTCTAATTGCTCGTAGATCTCCGGCATCTCTATTTTCAATTCCGCTACCGCCTTGGGGGTGCGAGTCCCGGCGACGACATCCTCTCCCTGGGCGTTTGTCAGGTACTCCCCATACATGACATTCTCTCCGGTTGCCGGATTGCGGGTGAATCCGACCCCGGTTGCACCGTCGTTTCCCATGTTGCCGAACACCATCGTGCAGATATTAACCGCCGTGCCGTTCGCCATGTCCGGTGTTATGTTGAATTGTTGGCGATAATCCACCGCGCGCTTTCCCATCCACGAGCCGAATACCGCCCGAGTTGCCCACTCGAGCTGTTCGTAAACATCTTGCGGGAAAGGCTTACCTGCCCGTCTGGCCACCACATCCAGGAAGGTGTCCGAAATTTCTCGCAATTCCTCGGCTCCCAACTGCACGTCTGAATTGGCACCCACTCTGCGCTTTACCGCTTCGAACGGTTCGTCAAAATATTCATCGGCAACACCCATTGCCACCTTGCCGAACAACTGAATCAAACGGCGGTACGCGTCGTACACGAATCGTTCGTCGTTGGTTTGCTTTATCAGTCCCTTAACCGTATCGGTGTTGAGGCCTAGGTTGAGTATGGTGTCCATCATACCCGGCATGGACAGCGCCGATCCCGAGCGCACTGAAACCAGAAGTGGATTGTCCGGATTGCCAAACCCGCGATTGGTGGCCTTCTCCAACCGAACTATGTGCTCGCGAACCTCATCTTGCATGCCAACGGGAAACGCCTGCTGCGGATCCTGAAGCGTCTCGAGGCAAGCCTCGGTAGTGACGACGAATCCCGGAGGGACCCTCAGTCCCATCTGGGTCATTTCACAGAGATTGGCCCCTTTGCCGCCCAGCAGCTTCTTATTGCGTCCATCACCTTTATCAAAGGAGTACACCCACTTGCGGGAACTTGACATGCTCGAGAATCCTCCTGCAAAACAAACTCATTTATAGACCGGAGTCCGTGGATCGCGCCGGCGTGCAGCTATGAATACACGCCGAAAAATCAATACTATCTTAGTTTCTTGCCCTGAGGCCCATTGCCTAATAGTAAAATGAAGTCGCTGAAAAATAGCAAGTTGCGTTTGTGACACGTAGCTCATTACTGATGCGGATCGCCAGGACCTCCGGGAACACTGCGAATCCGATGCGTACATACTCGGCACTCACACAGGCATTTGCCCTATTTCTAAGGAAGCTCTGAATAATCCATGCCTGTATGATCAGAGCTCGAACGTCCATGTGGCGACGGAACCTCTGCAATAGTCAGGGGTTCTTTAAATATTTCCTTTCAGTGGAATAAGACTAAAATAGTTTCGTATAAGTTAAATATCAATGATCACAGTTCGAAAAAATTACGAACGGGGCGTCACCGAGCTTGGCTGGTTACACAGCAAGCACACTTTTTCCTTCGGCGACTACTACGATCCCTGCTATAAGGGCGTGTCAGCGCTTCGTGTAATCAATGACGACGACATCGCTCCGGGGCAAGGATTTTCGACACATTCACACCAGGACATGGAGATAATCACCTATGTCACCGAAGGCGTAATCGAGCACAAGGACAATCTGGGTAATGCACAAAAAGTAGGCGCCGGTGAGTATCAACTTGTGAGTGCAGGCACGGGAATATCGCACAGCGAATTCAACGCTTCGCAAGCCGATCCGGCAACACTTCTGCAAATCTGGATTACGCCGCATGAATTGGGCGTCAACCCTGGCTACCAATACAAGGTATTAAACCGTGAACACGGCATACAGCTGATCGTATCGCCGGATGGTCGCGACGATACCTTGCGTCTTCACCAGGATGCTTATTTGTATCGGATACTGCTTGGACGAAATGGCCGGGTCCTCCAGGAACAATACGATGGACGCTCCGCTTACGTTCATGTCGTGAGCGGTGTTCTTCACGTGGAGGGAAAAATCTTAAAACAAGGGGACGGAGCGGTAGTTCAACATGTGGGTTTATTGAGACTGAGGACCGATTCGGGTACCGAGGCCCTGTTTTTCGATTTACCCTGAGCAATCATGGGCATCGCCCTGCATTCGAAACAACGATCACCGATAATCGTCACGAGAGCGATGGATCTCGAATTCTTGGGCGAGTCGGAGACAATTCCGCAGGCGCTATTTCGAATGACTCGAAACTGCGTCGACGCGACGGCGCTTGACCAGCGCCAGGACCATTAACAAGGCGCCCAGGGAAGCAAATAAGTGTTTAACGGAATGTCCGCTGATGAATCCCAAGATTTGAAACACAGCCGAATCGTATTGCTCGGCGATTTTAGACGCCGCATACGCTCCTAGAATCAACCAGATATACCCGCCCTTGGTAAACCTCGATGAGTAAAGCACCAGGATGATCGGTATCAGCACCATCGGTAGAAACTGTACGAGGCCATACGGCCTTAAATCCCCCACTCCCTTCGCCTCGGTCACGTACCAGTAAACCACCGAACACAGACCGATCACCAATACCGGCGCGAGGAGCCTGTTTCCAGCGCGAATAGATATATGTTCACCTACCATAGCGGATAGAAAGGCCATAAACGCCACAGTCATCGGCAATCTATCCCACAACAGCGTATGTGTAGACGGGTTTAAGTGGTAATAAGCTGATCCAAATCCAACCAACAGGATCCCGAAAAAGAAGATGCGATAAGCCGATTTAAGTTCAGGTAAACCGCCGTCGGGCATGCGCGGCTGCAAGATATAAAGGCCCAGGGTGCCCGCGACAATAAACGGTATATTCGTGGCGACATTCCAAAAATTGTTAATACCGAATATACGGCGCTGATCCACGAAGTGGTGATAGCTGGGGTCTTGCGCAATCCGCGGAACGAAAAACATCGCGACGATAGCTACCAGGACAACAACCAGAATAACGATGAGCCTGGCGTCAACCCGCCTCGACTTGGACATCGTAAGACGGTCCACGGTCATTTCATTCCAGATATTCTAATGAAGTTAAACGCATATTCATTCCGTGACCAAGTGTGTTATTTGAGTATTCATCAATCGACGGCCGGCGGCTCGTATACCGCTCTTGCCGACTCCCGGGACACCACGTGCAAATGCACCCGCTCATCTTCGTCAACGCGATTTTCGCAAACCTTATTGATCGCGGAAGCGATCGCTTCACGGTTTCCCGTGCACACCACGGCACGGAAGCGATTGAATCCGCGCCGATCGCGCTCTTCCATACCACCACGCAAGATGAGTGGTAGATCTCGCTCAACTACAGCGGGGTCGTCGGTAAGCAGAAGATGAATCAACAACCTCTCGCCGACCTCAATTTTCGATATGCCACTTTGGCAGTATCGAACGGATTCGTTTGTCCGGCTTGTTACGTGGTTGAACACTTCGTCCGGACAGGTACAACCCAGTGCACCCTTGACGAAGTCTATTACCCCTGGTCGGTTCACTCTGCGCTCCTTTTCGCATGCGTCTATCGGTTAAGCGGCGCAATCCGACGTCCTAACCGAGATACTCTCTGTTTACCAATTTCTCACTGTTTTTCAATCGCCTGCCAATCAACACGAGCACACCGTAGATGGATCCCGAGACAACGATCAAATATCCGGGTAACACCGCAAAGATGAGTGAAGATATTGGTGTGGGATTCTGGCGCATGGCATCGCCATAATGGCCATAAAGCCATATGGCCATAAGCACGGTGAGAACGGAGATCGCCAGTGCCGCCACTTCCAGAATCACCGAACCTGTCCCGCGCGGCACCAATGCGCTCAACCTTGCCAATAAAACATAGGGCGAAACGGTAAGTCCGACACCAATGACTATCGCGACCACTTCGAGCAACAACCAGGTAAACGACAATACGAAACCCGATTCCGATCCGAGCACGAATACATCGGTGGCCCATCGGGACAGTAAAATCAACACCACCACAGCCCCAAGCGACAATACGCCCAACTCGATTTTTCTAAGACTGATCGTTCTGCGTTCCATTATTTCAGACGGGTTTACCAGGGTAACTTCGGCACGAAGGATCGATACCGTCCGCGCGGTGGCGGATCTCGCTAGTCATTGTCGTGCTTCGCGCTTCTCACCAGTGCTAGAGCACTCTGGTAATCCTCCCAAGGCATTACATCGATGATGACCTTATATTCAAACCCGATGTCCGCCGCGCGCAATTCGTAAAACTCCGAGCTCAAATAGTGTTTACCGCGTCTCAACTCTAGTTTCGCGGGATAACATTCAATTTCGCTATAGTTATTCGGATCGGACAGGCGTATTAGTTGTGAAATACACTCATGCAGGGATACGCATTTGTAGGTCCCGTCCTTCTTCCGGAAGTGTTCATTGGCATATTCAATCGCTTTCTCATTCCCGTAATGAGACAAAATCACCACTTTCTCGTGTTGAATATAACGATGAAACTGCGGGTAGATTTCCTCAGGCTTGAGTATCTCCGGTTTGTGCTTGAAGGAAATATGGAAAGACACAATCGTCGACAAGTTCGAAATGACTTTTGCCATTTCTTCACGGTCCCAATATAAACTGATTTCCATCGCTTTCTTTTTCGTTTTCATCTTAGAATTACGAGATAACTAATTGATCAAATCAATCACGATAATTCGCTGTATATTTAGGGAAGCTCTGACAATCAGAGGTTCCTTAGAAACCGTCGGAACTCTTTACAGCCAACAGTCCTGATTGGATAAACAAGATTACGAAAATTCGTAAGCGCTGTACATTACGGGATTCCCGGCCGAACACATGGCGGTCGCCGCCAGCGTTCAACTGATATCAACGATTACCGCACCGGAAGACCCGCCGCGTTCAATGGATTCATGAGCTTTCGCGATGTCCTCCAGAGGATATATTTCCGCAACACGATGAATAAAGCGGTCGTTCTCAAGATAGTCGGTGATGTGCGTCGTAGCTTGCCGCTTCGCCGACTCGGGCATGTTGTACACGAGAATCAGGCGGATGGCGATATTTTGAAACATCATCGGATAGAACGGGATTTTGGGTTCCGGCGATTGAGTCGAAGAGTACGTGGTAATTGTGCCTCCGGTCTTCAGCACCTTGAGACTGGTTTCGAGATTTACTCCAAACTCGACGTCCACAACCTGATCAACTCCTACTCCGCCGGTTAGTTCCATTACGCTGTCTGCCACGTCTTGCCGACGGAAATTGATGACATGGTCGGCACCGGCGTCCGCCACGGCAACCGTATGCTCGCTGTTTCCCACAGTGGCGATCACTCTGGCGCCTTCCCATTTGGCCCATTGCACCGCGTAGTGCCCTACCCTTCCGGATGCACCGGTGATCAACAAGGTGCGTCCCTCAACCATCCCGTCCGCAAACACCGCTCGATGGGCGGTCATCGCCGGTATGCCAAGACACGCGCCAATCTCAAAACTGATTTTCTCGGGCAATTTCACCGCGCGCTGCGCCGGCAGGGCTACGAATTGCGCCGCGGTGCCAAAACGCCTTTGATATTGCGCCTGATAAACCCAGACACGCTCACCCATTCGCGCCTTGGATACCCCGGGACCGACAGCGTCGATAACGCCCGCACCATCGCTGTGGGGAATTACCGCACCTGTCTCCAGGCCTGCCGGCTGTGCTCCGGCGCGTTTTTTTACATCGGAAGGATTAACCGCCGAGGCATACAATCGAACCCGGACTTCGTTCGACCGGGGCATCGGTGTGTCCCATTCTCCCACCGCCAGCACTTCATGGGCGGGACCGGGCCGTTCGAACCATGCTGCTTGCATCAGTTTTTACTCGTTGAATTCGAAATCACGTCTTGCTTATGGATACATCGCACTATGATACCTCACCAGGCGCACAGACATCTCCCGCTTGGCGGATGTATTTACCGTAGCGGTACGCCCTGTTGCGACGCATTGCCGGATGTCGCTTCCCGATCTAAGCTATACTGCACAAGAATCAATAAATAATCCGCGCGTGACGTTCTTGCCACCTGGACGTCTAGTCCAAGAACACGGTTTGATCCTGGAGACATTGTAATTTAAACATGTGGGAACCCGTTAAATCAGCTACTGCTGAGATTACCAGAGCGATTTCGTCTCAGTACCCTTTGATCTACTTGATCAGTTGGGAAGAAGAACGTCTCGAAAAGATGTTGCAATCGGTCTCTGAAGCACACTATGGGGATGATCGACAATTAATTCTGTGGACCGCGGCACGCGGGTTTCACACAAAACAAAAAGACCTGGATGATCTAAAAGATCCACAGAAGGCGCTGCAACACATCGCCGATACCAACAGCAATGCCATCTATTTCATGAAGGATCTCCCGACATATCTGGAGAGCGACAAGTCGCTGGTGCGGGCTGTTCGCGACTCGTACCACCGGTTGCTGCACCGCGACACCTTTGTGGTCTTTTCACATCCATCGCCAAGGGTTCCTGATGAGCTAAAAAAGGAAGTGTTTTTAATCGAGATCGGGCTACCCGGAGAACAGGAGATTCTTGACTACCTGAATGTACTCACCAAGGAAACACAGCTCAGTGAGCCGATTCCGCAGGACCTGGCTTTCAAGTGGGCATCGGCTATGCGGGGGATGGCTCTGAATGAAGTGAGACATCTGATGCTGCGCCTGATCAAGGAAAACAATCTCGAATTGGACGTCGCAATCGAAGAGATCCACAAGGAAAAAGCCCAGTTATTACTCAAGGAAAGCTGTCTGCGGGTTGTGCCCGAGAGGTTCGACATGGATCAGATCGGTGGACTCGAGAATCTCAAGGAATGGGTGCTGGCGCGCAAACACCTGTTTACCAGAGAGGCTTACGATGCGGGCATACCGTTGCCATCCGGTGTTCTGTTCATGGGTGTGAGCGGGTGCGGGAAGAGCCTGGCTGCAAAAACCATCGCCGCGGCCTGGGACGTGCAGCTGGTTCGATTAGATATGAACTTGATTCTTTCGGGTGTCTACGGATCACCGGAGTTTGCCTTTGATCGCGCTCTCCGCGTTGCCGAAAGTGTTTCCCCCGTGGTGTTGTGGATCGACGAAATCGAAAACGCGTTTGGTTACGACGACGATTCCTCAAGCCGGGGCAATATAAATATCTTTTCGAGTTTCCTCACGTGGATGCAGGAAAAGCCGGCTTCAGTGTTCGTTGCCGCAACCGCCAACAGGATTCAGAGACTTCCGGCCGAAATGATTAGAAAGGGCCGTTTTGATCAACTGTTTTTTCTCGACCTTCCCACGGAAAAGGAACGCGAACAAATATTCCGCATACACATCGAACATAATGGTGGAAACCTGGAGGAATTCGACCTCGGCGTCCTCGCCACCCTTACCAAGGGCCGTTCTGGCGCTGAAATCGAGCAAGCCGTGAAGGCGGCGCGTGTTGATGCATTCGCGGACAAAAGAACGTTTACGCAGCGCGACATCTCCCGTAACAGCAGTCAGATGGTGCCGCTCTCTGAAACCATGCATGAACAGATCAAGCAACTGCGGGATTGGTCATACAACAGGGCCACAACGGCATCAAAGACTGAACGTCGATAGCGAATCGAATTGCCGGCGCCGGTGGTGGTTACGGATTAAGCGGTTGTCCCTTGATGTAAATTCCCTCCTCCCCCATCGTCTTGGCCAGCAGCTTGACGCAGGCATACATCGCGGTCAAATGCGGGACCGGCGTAGCAGTCATCTCGCCTAACTCCACCACAGCTCCGATCAATGCGTCGGTCTCAATCGCCTTACCCAACTCGACATCCTGCAGCATGGAGGTTTTGTGCTTGCCGACTTTTTCCGCGCCAGCGATACGCTTTTCCAGGGGTACGCGAAACGTTATCCCCAGTTTATTGGCGATCGTCTGTGCCTCGGTCATCATCATCTCAGCAAGATGGCGGGTGAGAGGATACTGGCAGATATCCACCAGGGTAGAATGCGTTAACGCACTGATTGGGTTGAAGGTCAGATTGCCCCAAGCCTTGAGCCAGATCTCCGATCGAATATCGGGCAGAATCGGAGACTTGAACCCGGCCGCGATAAACATCTCGGATATCTTTTTTGCGCGTTCGCTTTCCGTACCATCGAGTTCTCCAATGGGATAGCGGATGCCTTCAATATGGCGTATCACCCCCGGTTCTGCGATCTCCGCGGCCGGGTATGCAATGCACCCGACAATTCTTTCCGGCTCGATATTGGCGGCTATCGTGCCGTCAGGATCAACTGCCGTTATTCGTTGACCTTCGTGCTCTCCAGGGTGACGTTGAAAATACCACCACGGAATCCCGTTTTGGGTGGTTATGACCACGGTATCAGGCTCAAACAAAGCGGGTAACTGATGGGCGATGGGCGCAATCTGGTGCGCCTTAACCGCGAGAATAACGATATCCTGCGGGCCCGCCTGCTCGATGTTATCGGTTGCCCTCACGTTGGTCGCTACATGCTCGGTACCGTCATTCATGATCAACTTCAGGCCACGCTCGTTGATTGCTTTGAGATGTGCGCCGCGGGCAATCAGGGTAACCTCCTGTTCCGTCAAAGCGAGTTTGACACCCAGCATTCCGCCTATGGCACCGGCACCGACTACGCATACTCTCATGATTGATCCTCGACGTGATTTTAAGATGATTTATGACAAGCAGTTTTCGACGACCCGCTACGCTGCCCACGTGCGGCGTCACCGTAGCTCACAGTGCAGCATTTTATTGAGGTCAAAATGCATTAAATAATAAGTATTACAATGCCAAGTATTAAATTAATTGATGGAGTCGGCACGCAGGGTACTGCTCAGCGCCCCATCAATGCTGCTGCGAGACGAAATCAGCACTGACGCCTAATCGTTCGCCAGCAAAGACGTAGCCCCTGTTTCGGGTGTCTTTCGTGGGTGTTGCCGGCATTGGTGACGATTCACCTGGAAACGATTTTACTCCTGTCTAACTCGCGGTCTTCCGGATAGATATGCAGTCGCGGTACTTTACCGCACTGCAAGTCCTGCTGGATTCGCTCCCAGTACCGCGTCGTAAGCAAGTCTCCATGCACTTCACGAAACAGCCGGCCTAACGATCGGTTCGGAATACGTAACCCCGCCTCTATTTCTTCCGGAAGAAACACTACGCCATCCTCAAAATACCAATCCGGTATGTCTTCCTCACCGTCAATCCTGTCTTGATTGGTGCGAATCTTAATCTCGGTCAGAGGCTCCAAGGCATCATAGTCAAACAGATAAACCTTAAGGAATCTGCTGACGCCGTAGTTTCTCGCATCCAGGTCTTTGTTGAAAATATTCGCGGCCATGTTATTTTTGATCGAATAGCCCAGGTTTACGATTACCGTTCTCGCGTCTTCATCTGATGCGGTTTCAAAGAACACCGGCAAAGGTATAACTTTTCGTTGAACGATGAGGTTCTTGAATATGACATAGTCGGCATCCGCGGATACACTTTCGCTTGCCTGGCTCAATAGTTCATCAAGCAACGATTTCTGGAATAATCTTTTTTCAAGCCTAAGATTAAAGTAGAAAATGTTGTCCAACATGCTTCCGGTGCGATTGATTTCATGCACCCGCTTGTATTTTCGCAATACTGCATCCAGGCCTTCGTAATCGCCCCATTTATACTGTGCCGTCGGCTTATTGCGAATTACCTTCAGATTGTAGGAAGACGAAGGTGCTGAAAAACCTATAGTGACCGTGCCTTCAAAACCCACCGCTGTACCGAAGGTCTCCGATGCCGCCGCCAATTCCTGTTTCAATTCGCTCATTACCGCAACTTTTCCGACATGGTTAAAACCAACAGTCGAATAGTGCAGGCCGATGGGCCTTCGCGGCATAATGCCGTGCAAAAACTCCGACAATTCATGATAGTACTCAGTGGTCACGTGAAAGTTGGCCAGGGTTGAACTGAAAAGATTATGCGTATCCGCCTCGGATATCAGAACTGCATCGACGTAGATGCCTTTATCTCCGTTTAGCAATGCGATAATCAAGGGTACGATCCCGCCACGCCCCAGCACGAATCTTCCCACGAGATAGGCACCGCGGTTGCGATAAAAACCGGCATCAACCATTACTATGGTTCGCACATAATCTGTTTGTTCACCATCCAGACCCAAGATCTGATTGGCCCGTTCTGCGACCAATTCGGCGTCCTGCCCACGACTTTCATACGGTACGGTAAAACCTGGTATTAGCAGAATATCCATGATCGTCTCGGTGGATATCCGCGGGCCGCCCGGAAAACTACGGCATATCTCGTGGCGAGCCACGGATTTTTTTTCGATCGACTCCCCAAATGCATACTCCACCGGCTTCCACACTCCCTGATAAATTTTGCGTCGTACCGAATGTATATAAGCGAATGCAAAATCGGCTTCGTATCTTCCGTCAATCAGAGACAGATAACACTGCTCTACATGGCTCCATAGATGTTCGTTTTCTGCCAAGTGCGGGAACGCCTGTTTCAGCCTGGGTCCCAGTGCGTTAATGCTTTCGCTGTACAATGAAAGCCTTCTCTTACTAAGGGCCAGGGATGTCGATGGATCCCGGCATTCGAATGCTTTTTTCGCGAGCAGCGGAATGTGCCGCGACTCACAGTAGTAGGCATCGAACTCGTAAAGTATCCAATTTGCCGTCAAAGTTGTCTTTTCGTCGTCAGACGCGGCATCCCTGATCCGAGACACATAATCGGCGTTGTGCACTGACGGGTCGATTAACGGAAGTGAGGTTTCGTTCATTACATCCCAAATGTTAGCAACCGCGTCGTGAGTGAATACCGGCTAACGGTTTGTCTCTCGTATGATGCGCCATTGTACATCCTCGCGCACCAATTCAAGAGTCTTCAACACGTTATCCTGATAACGATCGGCATGATAAGCTTGATGAAAAGTCGCACGTGCACGCTTTGCGCCCAAGACCGTGATCTGCAGTTCGTTGATACCTACTTTGATGAATGCCGGGCGCGACAGGCGCCTGCGGCGCAACGCCTCCCACGCATTACGGTTCGTAGCGCCGGTGGGGCGAAACTCCCGAGAGTAGAACGCCAGATAAGCCTCGACGTCCTGTTTGGACCATGCCGCGGCCCAAGCGCGCACTAAGTCGCTTAGCTGCGCAACGACGTCCGCGGTGACGTATTCCGTGGATGCGGGAGGTAAAATTAGGGCCGCTGACGCTTCTGGAACGAGTTTGCGCGCCGGCGATTGACCCGCAACCTGCCGGCCCATGGCGCTGTCAGTGCCCGCAGTTGGCGTACTTCCTTCCTCGAGCACTTGAACTCGCGAGCGCAGCTCGCGGTACGACTCGAGCTCCGCGCGCGTGGCCTCGATTTGTTGAGTATTATTGTTGTTCTCGGCATCGAGACGCGCGAGTTGTCGTGATTGTTTTTCGCTCACGTCAGCTATGCGCGACAGATCGTCAACCATCGCCTGCCGTGTAGCGTTTTGTTGCAGCATGCTATGTTCGAGTTCACCAACTTGAGCGTTTGTTGTTTCCAGTTCCTTGACCCGTTTCCGTTCGACCGCAGCTAACGCATCGAATTGCCGACGCAACGCCTCGTGTCCGGCGCTCAGACTCGCCAACTGATCCGTTAAGGCCCGCTGCGACTCTCGCGCTTCTTGTAAGGTGTGTTGAAACCGTTCAGCCTGCATTTTCTGCTCATCCCGCAGGCGCGCCAAATCAGCATCCATGCTCTTTTTTTCCGCCAGCTCCCGTTGCCGCGCAGCCTCCAGCTTGGCGATGCGGACGCGCGCGGCCTTGAGCGCCCTTGCGCGCCGGACCTGTTGTTCGTCGAGCTGGCCCATCTGCCGGCGCTGGATGTCATTGCGGTCGCGGACTCGCCCCAGTTCCTCGGTCAAGCGCCGATTCGACAACTGCTGTTGTTGCAACCCGTGCTCGAGTTTGGTGATCCGGGTCCGTGCCGCCTCCAGTGCGCTCTCCCGTCGCTTCTGCATATCCGCGTATTCCGCGAGTTGATGCCCTTTGGCCAGCAACTCCCGGCGAAATTCAGAGATATTGCCAGCCAAAGACTGTTTTAGTTCCTTTTCTGTCTGCAACGAGTGTTCTAACGTCGCAATCTCTTTTTGCGCGGCGTCCAGCTCCTGCTCGCGTTGACTGCGAGTGATGCCGGCGATTACCAACTTTTCGCGCGCCTCCCTATGTTCCCGATCTAGACGCGACCGTTCGACCTCGACCGTCTGTAAACGCGCCAAGGTTTGCTTTAACTCTTGTTCGAGTTGCGCAACGGCACGTCGTTCTGCATCGGCCTGGGTCTCATTGAGCTGGCCTCCCGCCAGCAGTTTTTTCACTATATCGGCAACCACCGATAACTCCGCGGCCAGATCGGCGTGGCTGTCAGGCGGTGGAGACAGCGCGACCGCTTCAGCAAAGTCGGAGTGAAGCCAGCCCTCGACACCATCGATGTTCGCCTTGAGCCAGTCTCCTTCACGGGAAAGCGCCAGGAATTCGAATTCGGGCTCGATTATCCGCAACCAGGCACCATGCAGGCCGGGACTTCGGCGAAAATTGATACGTGCGGTGGTACGGTAGTGAGCCTGCGGGGCATTGATCTTCAACAACGCCTGCAACTCGCGCAACTGGGAGCGAACGTGGTCGAGCCGCGCCTTCAGCGCCGCCGGGCTTTCACCGTCCCCGTCCCTCGTGTGATCGCTCCGGGACGGGCCGGCAACCGGACTTACCGGTTCCCGTTCAGCGTCATCGGTGATCGTCCAGTTGTTCGTCGCGGCAGTACTTCCTTGTCCGATCGAAGTGACGTCGGTTTCTGCCGTGTGCTTGGCCACAGTGGACACCGCCGGTTCGGACTCCTCGGACTTCAATGCCAGCCAGTCTATGTAGTCCCAGTGTAGCCATCCGGTCTTACCGTTAAACCGCCCACTTATCCATGCGCCGTCGCGCTGCAATACATCAACTTGACTACCCTCGGGAATCAGCGCGAGTCTCTTCGCAGTCAGGCGTGGCTCAGCGCGCAAGTTGACATTGGTGGTCGCGATCGCGGTCACTGCCGCCTGTACCTCGTCGCCGCTTTCCGTGGCTACCTTTTTCTCGAGAATTGCGGGCGGCATGATTGGATCGACCAAACTGTCGAGAACCCCTCGTTTCAGCAGCTCAAACATCTGCTGTTCCCAGCGATCACCCTTGGATACAACATTGGACAGCACCACGACAACACTGTCGTGATACGGTGATACCAGGACGTACTGACCACCGTAACCAACGGCGGCAAAGCCTCCATCGGCGGGTGACTGTGTCCACCACAAGAATCCGTAGCGACCATACGTATCGTGCGATCCGTGCCCCTGCGCACGGGTGGATTCGGTAACCCACGTCGGCGGAATAAGTTGCCGATCAAGCCAGCGCCCCTTATCCAGATAGAGCTGACCGAATTTGGCTGCATCGCGCGGCAGAAGCGAAAGGTTGTTACCTCCCAAGTGGAGACCGCTGGGATCGATTTGCCAGCCGGCGACCGTGACCCCCATCGGTTCGAACAACTCACGTTCAGCGAACTCGCGCGTGCTGTTACCGGTGACCATGGCGAGAATCGCCGACAGTATATGTGTGTTTCCCGTACTGTACCGGTATTCGGTCCCCGGAGGTGCTGCCAGCGGTTGTTGCAACGCCGCGGTTACCCAGTCCGGATGACGCACCCAATCGTTGTACGCGTCATAGCTGGTGGATGTGAGTCCCGAGGTCATGGTGAGTAAGTGATAGACCGTAATCCCCCGTTTCGCTGAGTCTTTCGGAAGCTTCGCCACAGGCAACAGATCGGAAATTGTATGATCGAGTCGTAAATAGCCGTTGGCGATTGCGATACCCACCAACGTGGAGATGACACTCTTTGATGCTGATTTCAGATTGTGTGGCTTGTCCCGGCCTCCACCGCGCCAGTAGCGCTCCGAAACAAGGTAACCCTTGCGTACCAGCAATAACCCCTGCACCCCGCGCATCCGTCCAATATTGGTAATCGCCGCGGCTAGTTTGTTCGCGTCAAATCCCAAGGTCGCCGGCGACGCGCTGTACCAGCGCCCCTGCCAGCGGCTCCCCGGCTCACTTCCATGCGCGACGTCGGATAGGGTGCCGCCCCAGCCGGCGGGGACCACCAGCATAGCCGCCAGCATCAGTGCTAAAACCGTTCTCGCACCACGAGCTGGAAGAATTATCCACTTAAAAGCAGGCCGGGCCGCGGGGATGTTAATTTCGCAACACATCCTCAGGATCACTTCGAGAAGCGTCAGATAGTCGTAATTACAAAATATAAGGAACCTCTGATTGTCAGAGGTGCCGCCGGTACATGGACGTACTGAGCTCCGATAATACCGGGATGGATTATTCAGAGCTTCCTTAACCGAAAAACGCCCAGCAGTGCCCACGGCCTACCCGCACAACTGCTTAACCCCGCAGCACCGGGCGTCAACCCGTATATGGACTGACGGTGGCGAGTTTATCCTGCTTGTGCAGCGAGTCGCCGCAGACTGTTCCGCAGACGTCGATGGTTGTTGAATCGTAACAGATAGTCCAGTTCACGCCGCCCCCCTTTTGCACGAATCAATCGCACCAAAGCGCGTTTATCGGATTGCGGCCAACGCTCGATGTTGGGCAAAATAACCACAAGAGGTGCCCACCAGTTCCATGCCAGCCTCTCGCTGGTGGTAAATCGGCTGGTATCACGCACACCTAGGAGTTTCTGTGCATCCCGACTGCAAACACGGGCCGCTTTTTCGCGATCGGCGCCAAATCTTTGCGCTAAAAATTGCGTTAGTTGCAAACCGACATCCGCCAAGGGCAGCAATCCAAGTACATCATCCCTGGGTTGATCCAGGCTCAGATACAGATTGTGTTCGGCCAGCTGCACCAGTGTTTTAACGCTGGAACGATGTGCCGGGTCCGCACGCATGAGTTTTAATTCTCTCCGCATGAGTCGACGAGTTCGTGGATTGCGCGGGAGAAAACCCATTTTCTGATAGAACCACCACGCACCCGAACGCAGGGCGTCTTCGTTATCCTTGCCGATCTGATATGAATCGATCAATATGGTATCGGCATCGAACAAATTTTTCGCCGCGGTTAGCACCCAACCGAGCATTGTCGCGGCTTCCGCAGATCGAAATGTATCGAAGATGGTGTATGCGACCTCCACCGAGTTGAACAGCCCGGTAATCGCGCCGTAGCCGACAGGCACGCCGTTTTTCAACACAATGTAACCGTACAACGTCTCCAGCAAAAGACGACGCTCGGGCTGCACGCCGATACAGGCAATCTGCAATCCATCGCCGCAATCTACCGTGTGCACGTCCTGGTGGTATCCGTATGCAAACGCGTCCAAATCCCGGCTGCGTGTAGCCATTGTGGCCCGCGCCAAATCTACTAATATGCGTCCAATCCGCGGGTCGACCCGCTGTGTCTTGATCTGCTGCCGCTTGATGTCTTCGATTGTTGGCCTGCGCCGGGTCATAGGTGCGGATTGATACACGATCGCCGCATTCTTGAACTTCTCCCGTGTGCGTGCCGGTGTATCCGGCCCTGGTTGCAGCGCAAGCGGTATATCCAGGTCTTCCAGCAATACCTCCGCGGCGCGCCTACTCATGGGCATCTTTTCAAAACGTTTCAGTAGAAATTTGGCGTCGGTTTCCTCGGGTCCCTTCAGCCTGTTGAGCCACTCACGCACGTCGAATCCGTAGGCATCCAACCCCTGGGTTTCGCAATACAGCGTCATCGACGTCAACCACAGCTCCAATTGTTCACTGCGTTCGAATTCGTCCCAGTCTATCGTTAGATAGTCACCCCAACGCCGCGCGATCCAATGAGCGCTTGCGGCGAAAAAACGGAAGTATATGGCTGAACCGGCGACACCGGTGTTCGCAAGTTCGCCATGGAGTTCTCGAACATCGGCGCGCTCGTCGAATCGCGACAACATGCGCTCGATCCGTGATAGCAGCGGCGCGTCGTCCGGGTATGCCCTCAGGAAACAAAGTACCTCGTGCAATTTGAGTACTTCGGTCGCCTTGGCGAGTGCCTGGTCTTCCAATGCGTCTAACAGCGCGGATTTACGTTGCGCGCAACCATCGCCAAATTCGCTGAAGCATCGGGTGAGTTTTCGTAACGCCCTGCTGGCTTGTATTGACATGAAATCGTGTCCGTAATCGTATGGTCTTAGCGAACCCGCCCCGACCGTTTATGTTCTTCTCGGTGGGCAAGTTTAAGCACACAATCGCGAAATTAACACCACCGTTTGTATTCTTCTTTGCGTTCGAGTGAATACGATTCCAGACTCTCGGTCCAGGGCAACCAAGTCACAGAACGTCCGCTATTCACGATACCGGAACCGGGGGGGGCGATTTCACCAGGTCCGTTAGCGCCGGTCACGCGCCAATGGTTGACAATTTAAAGAGCAACGCGATGAATCAGCTGGCCAAGTCGAAAAACTCCGTCGGATTGAGATCGTACTCCTTGGGATCGGCGATGCTCGTGATGATACGAGGGGTTTTCGTCGGCAGCAGATACTGCGCCGCCAGATCGATAGTCTGCGGGTGTGACAATTTATTGCCGTGCCTGTCAATCAATATCATCACCCTTGGTTTGAGCTGCTGCACGCGGTTTCGGTGAACAACGATGCCGACTTCCTTGGTGTTTAGTTTCACGAAACTTCCCACTGGAAAGATACCAACGCATTGGATGAATTGCTCCACCAGTCCGCCGGGAAACGACTTGTCTCGCTGCCCGTAGAGTTCCATCAATGCCTCAAACGATGTCTTGGTTTCGCGGTACGGCCGCTCCGACATCATCGCCTCATAGCTGTCTGCCATACCGGTTATGAATGCCAGGGTATTGATACGCGACTTGGACAAGCGACGGGGATATCCAGTGCCATCAAAGCGTTCATGATGGCTCCATACGATCTCCAGCACTTCCTTGTTGACTTCCTCCATGGATCTGAGCATGAGCAGTGAATAATCAACGTGTTGGCGAACCCGTTGTCGTTCAACACCGGTCAAAGGCTCTGTTTTCTCCAGCAATGTAATCGGAATCTTTATCTTCCCAACATCCTGCAGCAAGGCTGCGATTCCCACGTAATGCATGTCCTTAATCGGCAACCCTAGAAATCGCCCAAAACTCAGTGCCAGGACGCAAACCGATATGGCTTGAGCGTAGGACGATTCATCGCGATGTTTGAGCTGCACCAACCACGCCGTAGCCGCGGGATTCCGTAATACGCTTTGAACCAGGGCGCCCACCACCTCTTCGACGGACTTTCCGCTAACTGTTTTTCCGGCGTCAAGATCCTTCACCACACGTTGGTAGACTTCGTGGGTGTCGTTTAATATCTCCTGGGCGCGTTCATATTCCTCTTCTACCGGAATCAACTCCGGATAAAACTCATTGAGCGACACATGATGCGTTATTTGCTCGACCATATGCGCCATGTCTTCGTCCGTGTAGCTCTCCGAGAGGTACTTTGTGGAACCAAGTCCAAGATTGGGATCGATGTATACGTAACGGCACAGCGTCTGGACCCTCTCCAGTTCCTCTATTTTTCTGATGACGAATCCTTGAAGATCAAAGGGTGGCTCGAAAGGCGCGGCTTCCCAAGGCCGATCGAGTTCAGCCACGTACATGCCGAGCATCAAGTCTTCAGTGGAAATCTTGCGTATCACCGGTTGCTGGCCAGGATCTCACCTATGTTAGATTTTAGTATTGCCGATGTATCTCCGATGCGCCAGTTCCGCGGCAGCCGCCCCGTACCGGGCGTCGGCGGTGGTCTCGCAAATGACTAATCTCGGACACCGAGGACGCAACTACGGTCCGAACCGGCCCACCCCTGCTATTCCTGCTTATCACATCAGTATAGGACGTCTTGACGCGAAATCCCTTCCTGAAACTGCCGACCTTTGTCACAATACCGCCCCCTCGGCACCCACCAGCGGTATAAACGAAAGGAACGACATTGAAAACCCTCAAGCTTGGCATCCCCAAAGGCAGCCTGGAATCGGCCACCATAAACCTGTTTGCTCGCGCCGGTTGGGAAATACATTCGCGATCGCGGAATTATTTTCCTTATATCAATGACCCCGAACTCTCATGCGCCCTGGTCCGCTCCCAGGAAATGGCGAGTTACGTCGCCAACGGCACACTCGATCTGGGTCTGACCGGCCTCGATTGGATCCTGGAAAGCGGCGCCGACGTCGTGGAAGTCTGCGATCTCGTCTATTCCAAGAGCTCCGATCAACCGTGCCGTTGGGTACTGGTGGTGCCCCAGGACTCTCCGATTCAGTCGCTGGACGATCTCAACGGCAAAAAGGTCGCGACGGAACTCGTGAAGTTCACCCGCCGCTATCTGCAGGAGAAGGGCATCGATGCCGAGGTCGAGTTCTCCTGGGGAGCCACTGAGGCCAAGGCGGTGGAAGGACTGGTGGACGCGGTCGTGGAGATCACCGAGACCGGAAGCACGATCAAAGCCCACGGCTTACGCATTGTGTGCGATTTACTCCAAACTCACACGCGGCTTATTACCAACAGGGATGCGCTGAATGATCCCTGGAAGAAACAGAAAATTGATCAAATTGCCTTGCTGTTACAGGCATCCTTGCGTGCGCACCAAAAAGTCGCCCTGAGCATGAATGTTCCGGCGGACAAGCTCGACGCGGTGGTCACCATGCTTCCCAGCCTGCATGCGCCGACGGTGAACCGCCTCTACGACAAGGAATGGGTGGCGGTGGAGACGGTTGTCGACAGTAGTGCGGTCCGGGATTTGATACCGCAATTGAGGGCTGCGGGAGCTGAGGGAATACTCGAGTATGAATTACGAAAGATCGTCTAGCCCTGCGGTCTGCACCCACCGGCAGCACGTGCCGAGGACCAGATTGATGGATCATATGTACATATTGCATTCACCCCCATCGGCCCGGGTACAGTTCGTGATAGCGGGTGTTCGGTGCTGGCCGGCGGTCGGCTAAGATGAAAAAGCGCGCCTCCCGCACACCGCACATACAGCGCTATCTACTTGCCGGCGTATTGACGGTAATTCCGGTTTGGATTACCTGGATCGTCTTCAAGTTCGTGTTAACCCAGTTGTCCAATATTGGTACACCGTGGGTACGGGCCCTGGCATCCGGATTCCGTAAAACCGCCCCCAGCGTGTCAGAGTTCCTGCTCCACCCCTGGCTGCAACCGACGGTGGCGGTGATCGTAACACTTCTCGCGCTGTACCTGCTCGGACTGATCACCACGCGTGTCGTGGGCCGCCGGCTGCTGAACAGCTTTGACAACCTGATGGTGCGCATTCCGATGGTCCAAAAAATTTATGGCGCCACCAAGAAACTGGTCGCCTCGCTTGGCGACAAGCCGCAGAAACTCGAACGCGTTGTACTGATCAGCTTTCCCAACAGAGACATGAAGACTGTCGGCTTCATCACCCGCGTCATGACAGACAAGACGGATGGCCGACAGATGGCCGCCGTGTATGTGCCTACCACACCCAATCCCACGTCCGGTTACATGGAGATCGTACCCGTGGAGCACCTGACACCCACGGACTGGACCGTAGAAGAAGCAATGACCTTCATCATGTCCGGTGGCGCAGTCGGACCCGATACCATTGAATACGATCAGCAATGGGATGCCGTGGGATCACATCAGGAGATGTTGAAATAGCGCTTTTCGGGCCGCGGCTAATACAACCCCGTTTTCAGTCTGGCCAAGTCAGACATCCGCTCCCGCGTCCACGGCGGATCAAACACCAACTCCACGTGTGCTGTGGATACTGACGGAATCAACTCTATTCTCTGCTGCACGTCTCGCGCCAGAATCTCTCCCATGCCGCAGCTGGGCACGGTAAGCGTCATCTTGACATACACCTCGTGCATACCCTGTTCGCGAGTTTCAACACGACAGTCGTAGATCAGCCCCAAATCCACGACATTGACCGGGATTTCCGGATCGAAGCACGTCTTCATCTGTTCCCAAACGAGCCGTTTCACGTCTTCTTCCGAGGCACCGGCGGGAAGATCGAGGGTGTCGGGCGGCGGGCGTTTCCCCAAGGCATCCGCGTCCTCGCCCGCGATACGAAACATCTTCCCGCGAACGTATACGGTAAAGCTGCCGCCCAGGGCCTGTACCAGGGTCCCGACCGTACCCTCAGGAAGGATCATATCCACACCCTGCGGCACGGCGACCACGGGACAATCTCGCCGCAGCGTTACCGTTTCGCTGTCTTTCTCATACATGGCGGTCTCCGCTGTTAATTTAGATAACTTACCACTGTTGCGCTTTTTGCCGCCAGCCGTGAAGCCGGTGGCAAACGATAGACTATCTCCAACTGCCGGCGTCGCGCGTCGATCGCAGAGTTGGCCGCACTCCTTGCGACTTTGAAGCTGATGCGTGAGAGAATTTTCGAGACCGCCGGCCACCGGAAATCGAACGTTGGCCCTACAGGGAAGTTCTTGCCCCGGGTCCCGGGTATTTGCCCTCGGTTCAGCCCACCCCGCTTTAACTCCCGTATTCTTGAACGGCGGTGTGTCGATCCTACCAGTTTATTTTGTCCTGGTTGATCAATGATTGCACCCGCTGCGTGTGCTTCCCGGTGAGATCGCTCTTGCTGCTATTCGAGTACAAATACACCTGGATCCGGTAGTCCCGATTCGCCGACAAACCCCGCACCGGCTGGGAGAAAAAACGGAACCGGTGTTCCCCGCCAGCAACAACATGGGTAGCGATATCCGGATCCCCACCGCGCGGATCCGGGAACCTGGCCTCAATGACACTCCCTGGTGAAATCGCTTTTAGTTTGCGCAGCGTGATCGCAAACCTGATGGTCTTTTTCGACTTTGATACAACAAAACCGGCGCCAGCGGTCGCAAAAAACTCCGATGTCTGGGGTTTGGGGGGCTGCGCAAACGCGGTCAACGCGATTATTCCGCAGATCGCGGCGAGACTTCCGACCTTTATTTTCAGATACGGCATTGGAATACCCACGGCGTTACGTCTTATTGATTATTACACCCGGCACACCGGGCCCGCTGACGAAAACGAAATGACGGCCGGACCGGGTCCATGCTTCTACGCTTACCCCGACTTACATCGTCGTCGCCCCGGTCGTTTCTCGATAACGGCCGGACAAAACTAATCGAATCAATCAAAACTCCAGCAAGGCCGCCACATCGACGGGCCGCTGGTGGTGTGTTATCTGGATTGTTTCTTCTTGATGCGTTCAACATGCATAATGAGTGTGTCGACGGTCTTTTTCAGCAGATCGAGTTCGTCGATGGTGAGATCGTCCAACTGTTCGAGGTTGTATTCAATAGTATCGATTATTCGTTTTGCGGGTCGCTGCATGGGCCGCATAAAGTATCCGGTGATCGTAGCGACGATGGTGCCGAAAAAAAGCACTGATCCCACCACGATCCATACCCCGCCGACCAACTGGGCCAAACCGGACTGAGGAGCATCGGCGATGCCGGCGGTAGAGAACGCGGCGATACCCCAGTACATGGCCTCGCCCAGAGACCTTATCGCCGTCCCTTCCACCGCACGTTCGGCCAGATACAGGGCTATTGAAAACACAATCCACAAGGCAATCAACAGCAGGATCATTTTCAGAAACGGTGTGTGCATAGAGACATCATGCATGAACCGTTTGAACCTGGTACCGCGTTTTGCTCGTCTCATAACCTCAGTCCGCGAATGATTCTTGAGATCCGGTTTTTGTGCCCATCGTTAAACGCCTATGATACGAGGTTTCTCCCGGCAAACGCTCCACTGCCAGCCGGCGCGGGACGGGGCGGGGTGTGCGAGACTACAGATTGCGCCTTGCCATCGATGCCCACACCGTTTGCACACATGTCACGAACACCCGGTCTCGTCGCTGAGACCATGCGTTTTCACGTGATCCGCTGTCGGTGTCGACTATGGCGCCTACTCGTCCTTGGTATATGGATAACGAGCGTGACCATAACGGATTACCAGGATCGATAACGCCAATAACAACACCGCGCCGGCAACCGCAAGCATCCGCCAATTGTCCAGCCCCTTCATATCCAGTATCAAATAGCGCGCCAACGCGACGATGGCGATATATATCGGTACCCGAATTGGAAGTTGCCCCGATTCGAGATACATCGCAATCATCGCCAGCACCTCGAGATAAATGAACAACAACAACAGATCGGCCAAAGTCACGGTGCGTTCGTCAATCATCCCCATGACCTCAACGCTGACCGCATAGACCGTCGCCACCGCGATAACGACAAGCCCGATATCCTGGACGACGGTTAGCGATTTTTTACCGAGAGAATACGCATTTTTCATGATTTATTGTCCTGAGATTCCGCGGTAACCCCCGGCGGGTACCCCGCCGGGGGCATATTGCACCAATATTCTCTAGCGTCGAATCATACCTGAACGACTATGTTTCGCCGATGTCGACGTGGCGCGCATGCCGGACCAGAATATCTTAATAAAACTCCGCATCCTCAACCCATTTTCGCGCCAACGCCCGGTGCAACGCGTCCGTTCCCAGCGGCACGCGATCCATGAGTTCTATCGCCGGACGCAAGCGATGCTCGGAAAATCGCAGGTAGCGGGTCGGATTCCAGGCTCCACTACGATTTGGATCTGTGGGTATTTGTTCCGGCAACTCAGTCCCTCCAGGCGCGATCAACGCGCTATGCTTCGCAAGCGGCATGCGTCCGGTGAGCGGTGAAGTCAGGACTTGAAGTGTTTGCTCAACTTGAGACCCTGGCGCTGATAATGGGAGTGGAGCTCTTCACCGTAGATCCTTTCGGGGGCTTCGATGAGCGGTTCATAGACCAGGCGGCCGACAATTTGACCGTGTTCGATCACGAACGGCACCTCGAAGGAACGTACCTCGAGCACTGCGCGCGCGCCTTGGCCGCCGGCGGCCGGATCTCCGAAGCCGGGGTCAAAAAAGCCCGCGTAGTGTACGCGAAACTCGCCCACCAGCGTGTCGTAGGCAAGCATTTCCGCGGCATAGCCGGCCGGTACCCGCACCGGGTCTTTCGACGCCAAGATATAAAACTCGCCCGGGTCGAGGATCAAGCCAGCACCGTTGCGCCGGTAGACGGGCTCCCAGAAATCGTCGATCGCATAGTGGTGCTTTTTGTCGATATCGATCAGCCCGGCATGGCTGTTGGCCCGGTATCCGATAAGCCCGGTCTCGGGATCCCCGTGTACGTCAACGCGCACCGGCACGCCCCGTTTGATGTCGTGTGCATCGAGGTTGTCTTCGACCAGGCGGTGCTCCTGTTGCAGCCGGCGCAGCACGTCGTCCGGCTTTGGCGGTTCCCCGCGACGCACCCGCAATTGCCCCAGGCGCGATCCCTTGCGCACCAGAACGCTGAACGTGCGCGGTGCGATCTCGGCATACAGCGCACCCCAGTAGCCCGGGCGCACGTGGTCGAATTCATTGCCATAATCAGTAATCAGGCGTGTGAACACATCCAGGCGCCCGGTGGAGCTTTTCGGGTTACCGGCGGCGGACAAGTCGTTGCTCAGATTGAGGCTTTCCATCAACGGGACGATGTAGACACACCCCTTCTCCAACACCGCGCCCCGGGTGGTGTCGATTTCGTGCATCGCCAGCGAGTGAAGCCGCTGGGTGACGGTGGCACGTTTGCCGGGCAGGAAGCTGGCCCGTACCCGGTAGGCGCGGTCTCCGAGCCGCAGATCCAGACTCGCCGGCTGTATTTGATCATCGGCGATGGGCTCGCGCGCCTTGATCTCCCCACGGCGCACCAATTGCGTGAGCGACTGCGAAGGGAGCACGCCGGCGCCGCTAGCGGCTGCCGCCGGTTGCGAAAACTTGGGTTGTGTCACGTCGGCGGGCACCGACGTGACGGCAAGGGGTGGTGGCGATTGACGATGGATTCCATAGCGTTGAGCCTGCGGTTCGTCCTGATGAATGTTGTGGCGCGCCGCCTCGCCTTCGTCAACCGCAATTGGATTCACCGCAGTTGAGGCAGGTCATACAGCCGTCGAGCTTGACCACCGCTTTGGTGTGACATTTGGCGCACAACGATGCTCCCTCTGGATAATCGCTGTCTTCCGCGGTGGTTTTGCCGTTGGCTTGCTCGTATTTGTCCCGCGCCGCGTCGACGTGTTGCTGCTGGTTTGCATCCATCTCACAGTCCCCGAGCAAGCCAATCTCCTTCAAGTGGCACTCGATGATGTCGCCAAGCTCGGCTACCAAGGACGGCATATATCGCCCGCCCTTCTTGAAATAGCCGCCACGCGGGTCGAACACCGAACGCAACTCTTCAACCAGGAAAGTCACGTCCCCGCCTTTGCGAAATACCGCCGACATAATCCGCGTGAGCGCCACGATCCACTGAAAGTGGTCCATATTTTTTGAGTTGATAAATATTTCGAACGGCCGACGCAGCTCGTGTTCCGTACCGGGGTTGAGCACGATATCGTTAATGGTCACGTACATCGCGTGCTCCGAGCCCGGGGTCTTATTGACCTTGTATGTCGACCCCTCCAGCTTGGGCGGTCTTTTGAGCTTTTCGTGCATGTGAATGACGTCGGCCGTCGCGCGATCGTCGCCCGCCGGCGCATCCGCCTGCCGCCCGGCCTCCGGTGCGGCCTTGGCCTCCGGTATACCGTAATCCACAATTCGCTTATCAATCTTGATCGTCATCTCATCTTACCTCTTCATGGCTGCCGCGGACTGTTTAGAAGCGGCCGTAGTAGCCCTCTTTCAGTGCATCGAACAAGTTGGCGGCGGTATGTGTCTCACCGTCATATTCGATCTCCTCGTTTCCCTTGGCGCTGACCACGGTGCCGTCATCCAGCACGAATTCGTATGTGGTATTTTCCAAATCCTTTTCCTTCACCAACACACCCTGGAACGCCTCGGGATTGAACCGAAACGTGGTGCAACCCTTCAGACCCTGTTCATACGCGTACAGATAAATATCCTTGAACGAGTCGAACGGAAAATCGGTCGGCACATTGGCTGTTTTGGAGATGGACGAATCAATCCATTTTTGCGCTGCCGCCTGGATATCCACATGCTCCTTGGGCGTGATGTGGTCGGCAGTCACGAAATAATCCGGTAACTGTCGGTAAGGATCCTGGGAATCCGGATTCGCCTTCGGATTAATCAACTCGCGGTACGCCAGCAATTCGTACGAACATACCTCTACCTTTTCCTTGGTTTTTTTACCTTCACGGATTACGTTACGTGAATAAACGTGAGCAAAACTCGGCTCGATGCCGTTGCTCGCGTTGTTGGCCAGCGACAGCGATATCGTTCCGGTGGGGGCGATGGAGCTGTGATGGGTGAATCGCGCCCCGACCTCGGTCAACTCGTCCACCAGCTGCGGTTCAACCGCGGCTATGCGCTGCATATAGCGGCTGTAGCGCGCGTGCAATACCTTACCCTTGACCGTATCGCCCACCTGATAACCATCGCGAACCATCTCCGGACGCTGGCGCAGCATTTTGCGGGTAACGGTAAAATCATCCTCCATCACCGGCGCCGGGCCTTTCTCTCGCGCCAACTCCAACGCCTGCCGCCAGCCGGTCACCGCCAGTTCGCGGGTGACCCGTTCGGTGAACGCCAACGACTCCGGAGCGCCGTACTTCATACGCAACATGGTGATCGTCGATCCGAGCCCGAGGTAACCCAAACCATGCCGCCGCTTGTACGCAATCTCATTACGCTGCTGTTCCAGCGGCAAGCCATTGACCTCGACAACGTTGTCCAACATGCGCGTGAATACCGCAACCACATCGCGAAACTCGTCCCAGTCGAAGTGCGCCTGGTCGGTGAACGGTTCGCGCACAAAGCGAGTCAGATTAACCGATCCCAACAGACACGCCCCGTATTGGGGCAGACCCTGTTCCCCGCACGGATTACTGGCGCGTATGTTTTCGCAGTACCAGTTGTTATTCATCTCATTATACTTATCGATGAGCAGGAAGCCGGGCTCGGCATAATCGTAGGTGGACGACATGATCATGTCCCATAAGTGCCGAGCCTTGATGGTCTTGTAGACCCGGCACGCGACCCGGCCGGACTCGTCGCACACATACCCGTCGGTAACCGGCCATTCGCGCCAGATAAACCTGTCATTGTCGCTAAGATCCATGTTTTCCGCCGTCACCTCCTCCTTGCAAACCGGGAACGCCAGTTTCCAGTCGGCGTCGTGCGTCACCGCCTGCATGAAATCTTCGCTGATCAGCAGCGACATATTGAATTGCCGTAATCGTCCGTTCTCACGCTTGGCGCGGATGAAATCCAACACATCGGGATGCCCGACGTCGAAGGTCGCCATTTGCGCACCGCGCCGGCCACCTGCGGAGGAGATGGTAAAACACATCTTGTCGTAGATATCCATGAACGATAACGGGCCCGAGGTGTACGCACCAGCGCCGCAAACATAAGCCCCCTTGGGCCGCAATGTGGAGAATTCGTAACCGATTCCGCAGCCCGCTTTGAGTGTAAGCCCGGCCTCAAAAACTTTACCGAGTATGCCGTTCATCGAATCCTGGATGGTCCCGGATACCGTGCAGTTGATGGTTGAGGTGGCGGGTTTATGCTCCAGCGCGCCGGCGTTAGAAACAATTCTCCCGGCGGGAATCGCGCCATGACGCAGTGCCCATAAAAAACGCTCATTCCAATAAGCCTGTTTTTGGGAATCAGCCTCCACTTCGGCTAAGTTCCGCGCCACGCGCTGATAGGTATCGTCGATGGTGACGTCGATGACATCACCATCTTTGCTTTTTAACCGGTATTTCTTGTCCCAGATATCCAGCGATGCAAGCTGCATCGGGACGTCGGATACAGACACATTCTGTTCATAGTCATCATTGATATGCGCAATAGTCATACTGCTTTTACCTACTTGTTATATTGCAACTAATTGACACCGGAGGCGCAGCGCGTCTCCCGGCACGACATTTGGAGGGATGAACCGCCGTAAAGCGGTTCCAGCCGCTTCGCATCGCTTCTCGCGCATTAACACAGCAAAGCCCTCCGGTCTCACCTCCCACCGCCGCAAAGGATTAAAGACATCAGGGGCCGGGTTCTGCCCGGCCCCTCGAACCAATCGGTACATCCTTGTACCCACCTCGCGATGACGCATCTCGAGTCATACAACTAATATCGCTTTCACTTGTTCGACAATGTGTTGCGAGCCATCCACTTCATAAGACAGATGTTCGAAATCATCACCCTTGACCAGTATGCGCGGCGCCTTGCCGGTCAGCGGGTCCCGCAAGGCTCCGACGCGCCGTCGTATGCGGCGCGCCAGATACAACAACATCGCTTTCTCCATCGGATTCCCGACGAAACATGGATCCAGTTTGCGGCCGCCAATTTCGAAATTTACCGTTGCCATCTACTCGATCGGGATTCCCGTCGAAGCCGAACACCACAGGCGCGCCGGCTCGCGCACCCCGGCGCAGACGACAAACGGCGCCGCGTGACGATAAATTGACATCGAAGGTCGACTGGTCCCGCACCGGCGCCGCTGCTTCAAACGTGGGTCTCCATGCTCCCTCCCCCTTGCGGGGGAGGGACTGAGACACTCCTTGTCACCGGGAGGAGTTGGTGCGAATTCATGAGTCGTCGCTGCGACGGACCTTAGCGGTCGAGACGGGACCCGCTCGGCGACCGATCGATTGCACGCCGATACGGAAGCGCAGCGGTACCTGCAAACGCTGCGGCCAAACTTTTGACCGTCAAAACCCTCCATCTCCCCTCCCCAAAATCACTCTCCTGGCAGGTGCGTTACTGCCAACGTCCGCGACCGTAGCTACAAGCGTTGAAAAACACTGGCGTCAATCTCTACGTGCACAACCAAAAAACGCTATATATAGTGTTTTCCGTCAGCGCGAACCCAAACATAATGGGTTATCATGACTATCCGTATTGTTTCGAGATAAACGGCATGTTTTATCCGACGGGCGGTTTTTTCTATATTTCTCAAGCTGTAAAGAAGGGGATTTCACTTCAATCACCGCCAATCACCCAGGCGCGTCCGTAGCGGCCAAGCAAATCGCGCCTCACTATCTATACTTTCCCTAGACGAATTTATTGTTCGCTTACCGAGCTGGAGATGACGCGGATGAGACTCAAGAGTATGGTTGCTTTCGCCGCATGTGCTTTGACACTTAGCGCGGGCGCAACCGAACCTGCGGGCGAACAGGACAGGCGAAAAAATGCGCTGACCATGGACACGTGGTATCGCGTCGGCGTCACCAAGGCACAATCCGATGAACTGGAAAATATAGTCGCGGGGGCAATGACCACGCCGGTGACCACGAAACTGGTTTTCAACCTCCGCCGCCACTAACCGCTTTCCCACCCGACCCCAAGACCCCCACCTGGAGCCGGACCCGAATACGAGTCCGGTTTTTTTGTCCCGTAATGTCGCCCCTGATCTATAATTCGCTGCACTGACGTTGATATGAGGTGTCGCACCGCCGTCATCATGAATCTAAGGCCTGACCACAGGCGCTCATCCCGCTGCTTATTTCCAAAGATTCAAATGCCGAAACTCGGAGTGACCGCCGTCACCGTGGTCGCCACCGTCGTTGCCGCGCCCGGCTGGGCGCAAACGGCGCCTGCCACGCCTGTTGCCAAGCCGGTGGAACAACAATACACCGAAGCGTTTGAAAATTGGATGTTGTTGGCGATTGAGGGGGATGCGGAGGCGCAATTCAAGCTGGGTCTGCTGTATAGCGAGGGCAAGGGCGTTCCCAGAGATTACCGGCAAGCCGCCTTTTGGTATCGAAAGGGCGCAGAACAAGGCCATACCGGCGCACAGTACAACCTGGCGCATCTTTATTGGGATGGTCGCGGTGTCGACAAAAATCCGCTGCAGGCTACCCATTGGTGGCGACAGGCGGCGCAGCGCGGTCATATGCTGGCGCAACAGTATCTGGGTTACGCATATTACAAAGGCATCGGCGTCGACAAGGATCAACAAAAAGCGTTGCGCTGGTTTGGCGAGGCCGCCAAGGGTGGCGACCACCGCGCCAAAACGATGCTCGCCACCATCGAGCAGACCCTCGAGGCAGCGCCGAAACCGGAGCAGCAACAAACCGCGCCTGCCGTATCCGCCACGCAAGCCGCGCCAGCGGCACCAGACCATGCGCGCGACCCGGCGCCACAACCGGCCGGGGTCGCCGCCGCACCGGCGGCGGGATTCCCGTCCGCCGTCAGCGATCCCGTCGCCCACGGGGACACCCCGCCCACGGCAGCTTCAGCAGTGGAGACCACGGGAACCGACGAGCGGGATGCATCCACTGCCGCCGCGGTTCACGTGCGCGAAGCGACAACGCCGAGTGAGGTGACGCCCAGCGCCGCGGAAACAGATGGCGAACTCGGCGCGAGTCCCCACGCAACGCCATTAACCGCATCCCGCCTGACATCGACTGACAGCACCACCGCCGGCGGTGGTGCTGAAGTCCCATCCCGGGCTGCTGTCGCGGAACCCGAGTCGCCACCACCGGGTGCCGATACCCCCAGCGGATCAATCAGCATGCCGCAGAGGGCCTCGGCCCGGACCGGAACGCACTCGGCTGAGGCGGTGTCACCCGAGTCCATTGTCGACAACGACCGCTGGTTGTTCTTACAACCGCCTGAGTTTTTTACCCTGCAGTTGATCAGTGCACCCCGTCGCGCGACCGTGGATGCGTTCATTCGCCAAACCGGACTGACGGACAGCAGGTTATTGCGTACCCGGGTCAACGGCGAGCCATGGTGGTACCTGCTGTGGGGCAGCTACCCCGACATCGCGCAGGCCAACGCGGCGGCGGCTGCGTCAACGCTGGCACAGACCCGCGTATGGATTCGCCGTTTCGGCGCGCTGCAGGAAAATCGCTGCAAGAACCTTGCCGCCACCGGGTTATCCGAATTCTGTGACGGTCCCGGGGCAAGAGCAGCCACCGTGGGAACGCCACCGCTGACGGCTACCGACACACCGGACACGGTCCCGGACGAACGGCCCGCCGCCGCCGGCAGTCAATCCGTGGCGACCGCACCGGCGGCCCCTTCCCCGGCAGTCGAACCTCGCGGGTCCACGACGCAACCGGCTTTTGTGGCGGTTCCGCAAGCCGCCTCCCCCGAACAGGAGTCCAGCGTCATGGACGTGCGCCACGATGACAATGCCTGGTTGTTTGCGCAGCCGGAGGACTATTACACCGTGCAGCTCATCAGCGTGCCCGATCAATCGCAAATCGCGCGCTTTCTCCACGACCACGAGCTCCAGGACAAGGCGATTTACTACACAACCCGACGCGAACAACGAGATTGGTATTTTGCGATCTACGGATCACATCCGGACTTGGAAGCGGCGACGCGAGCCACCAAGGCGTTGCCGGTGGCCTCCGGTTCGGTATGGATTAGACAATTCGACGCCATACAAAAACGACAATGCCAGGTCGCTCACCAGTTACCCGAAGACCTATTCGAGACACTTGACTACTATTGCAGACCCTAAGGCGGCGCCTCACTGATACGGCCTTCGAATTCGGCCGTCCCCGGGCGTGGCAGCCAGATAGCGGCGCTCAGCGCCGCGAACGCGCACAACGACAGCGAGACGAACAACCAGTAAAACTCACCGGTGGCTTTCGCTACAAATGCGACCAGTTGAATTGCGAGCGGCGCAACCCCGAAGGCAAGAACAAATTTCAATCCAAACACCAGACCGTGTCGCTTGAGCGGCGTATAGGCGGCAAGCAACATATTCTCCGCAGGCAACGCACCGACATTCGCCATTACCATGAACATGGCGACCACGACCAGTTGAATACCCCCCGAACTCGCCGCCAGCCACAACAGTGGAGCCTGCAAAAGAAGAGCGCCCAAATATACGTATTTGAGCGGATGGCGATCCGCGAGATGTCCTCCCAGCAACTGCATCAGCCCCGCGGCTGTATAAACCGCCGCTACCAGCATGCCGATACCAAATGCCCCGTCACCGGCCAGCCCATCGTGACGCAATTCAAATGTCTTGGGCAGTGCAGTTTGCGTGCTGTTATAAATCAAGGACGCAAAGAACATGGTTACTAAAAGCACTGCGAACACGCGCACGCGGTCTTCACGACTGGGTTGTTCAACTTTCTCGGTGTAACCGGTCTCGTCGCTGATTTTTCCGCGCAGCAAATACCGAAGCAGTACGACGCCGGTGCCCGCACACATCAGTCCGGGAACGATAAATGCCGCCCGCCAACTGACCAGATCGATCAATGCGCCGGCGGTGATGCCCGCGACCGCCGTACCCAGGGAACCGAAGATGCCGTTGAAACCCAGCGCCTTACCCTTGTTGGCCCCGGCGCTGCGCACCAGCCATGGGATCCCCACCGGATGATAGATAGATGCGAACAGGCCGATACCGGTCAGCGCCAGGAGCAGGGTAAAGCGCGAATCGGCAAAGCCAGCGGCTATGGAACAGACTCCCATGCCAATAAAAAAGATCGCCATCATCGACGATGCGCCGATACGATCGCCCAGCATCCCGGCGGGTAGCGCCGCTGCACCGATCATCAGTGCACCCAGGGTCCACAATTCCAGCAGGTCGTGATACGGCATCCGCCAGTCGACTTCCAGCGCCAGTATGATCACGAAATAAAATGCCATGCACAGATGGATATACAGATGGCCGAGACACGAAAAGACAACCACCGGCAGGGATGACTGGTTGTTGTGCATGGATGGATGTGCGGACGCGGATTTCCGAAATAGAAGAATCCGTATTCTATCTTTTCCGCGGGGGTTTCGCTCGTAGCAATAATCGAATTACGAATCGATCACGGAATGAGCGCTGACCCGACTCGGCGCAAAGGCGGCGCTCGAGCACGATGATGGCAGTCGTTTGAATTTTTAGGGACGCTCTGACAATCAGAGGATCGTTAGATTGAAGCGCGGCTAGCGCTCGAGGCGCAAGGCGTCGGGGTGGGTCTCTATGAAATGATGCAGGACTTTCTTCAATTGACCCGCGCGACCTCCATCGTGCTGCTGCAACGCCATCTCGATGTCGTCCATGATCATGCGCTGGATCTTGAACACCCCGCCCTGCTCGTGCAACAGTTCCTCGGCCAGCAGTATGGCGGACATGCCCGAAATGTGTTCGTGGTCGGCGATCGCCTTGATTTCCTCCTTGGTGAAATCACACATTTCTAGACAGTCTTTGTAAGTCAACATCGCACACGCCTCTGCCGCGCACCCCACACCGTTGGTAAACGTTTTCGTTTTTGTTTTGCGTATTATACCAACGCCCAACAACAGCGCCTAACGATTGCCGACGTGGGGAACCAGCGCTGGGACGACCGGTCGCAACGACGCCGAACCGTCTGCGTCCCTGCCGAAATAAGCGGTTCCCCCTCGCCGCCGCGCCGACACTCGACGTTGTGGCGCGATGCTAGCCTAGGCCGCCTGGCTCCGGTAGTAGTCCATCAGGATCTCGGCCACTTCCGGACGCGAGAACTCCGGCGGCGGGGCGATGCCCTGACCCAACATCTCCCGCACCTTGGTGCCCGACAGCAGCACGAAATCCTCTTTGGAATGGTCCGGTGCGTCGCGCATCATCACCACTTTGTTCAGCTTGCGAGAATAGGCGGTGTGGTCGGCGCGGAATATCTGAATCTGCAAAGCGCCTTCCGGTACCTCGTCGTCAAAAATCGTCTGTGCATCGAACGCGCCATAGTAGTCGCCGACGCCCGCGTGGTCACGACCAATAATAAAATCTGTAGCGCCCATGTTCTGCCGGAATATGGCGTGCAACACCGCCTCCCGCGGACCTGCGTACAGCATGTCGAAGCCGTAACCGCTGATCATCACCGAGTTGGGTGGGAAATACAGCTCGACCATCTTGCGGATAGCGGCATCGCGCACCGGTGCCGGGATGTCACCGGGCTTGAGCTTACCCAGCAACATGTGGATGACGACGCCGTCGGCGCCCACCGCCTCCATCGCCATCTTGCACAACTCTTCGTGGGCACGATGCATCGGGTTGCGGGTTTGAAAAGCAACCACCCTCTCCCAACCGTGCTCCTGGATTTCGTTGCGGATCTCTACGGCGGTGCGGAAGGTGTCGGGAAATTCATTCTGGAAATAGCTGAAATCCAACACCTGGATCGGCCCGGAAACGCAGTACCTGCCCAGCGACACAAAGGTGGCGAACCCGGGATGTTCCGCATCGGTGGTGCCGAAGATTTTTTCCGCCATAAAATGGATCTCATCTTCGGAGAACTCCTCGATGGCCTCAACTTCCATCACCGCCAGCACAGGATTTTCTTCGACGTTGGGGTCGCGCAGGGCGATGCGCTTGGCGCCATTAATGCCGTCGATATTGTCGGTGAGATTGAGAACCGGTACCGGCCAGAACAGGCCATCCATGGTGCGCATGCTCTCACACGTCAATAGTGCATCGGCCTTGTTCATAAATCCCTGCAGCGGATTGAAATAACCGCCGCCGAGCATCACCGCATTCGCTGAGGCCGCGGAATTGATTAACAACTGCGGCAATTCCAAGGCTTCATGCGCCAGCGCTCGGTGCTGTTCCGGATCGTAGACGAATAAGGGATTGAGAGAATCGGAACCGTGGGGCTTGATCATACCTGCTTTCTCCTACGCCGTATCTGGGAAATTCGAGGATTATTTTTGCTATTGCAAGGGGGGCACGAAAATACCTCACAATGGGCGCCGCTAACAGAATAGCGGCACTAAAATATCTGATTCGCGGATAAGTATAATTGGTAAGCGGGGGAAATTAGGAATAGGCTGCGGCCGGTTGCGCCGCGCGGCGCCTGCGTACAGCGTCGGCGAGTTGCTCCAGCAGCGGTGCCGTATCGTCCCAACCGATGCATGCATCGGTAATGCTTTGCCCGTAGGTCAACGGCTGACCAGGCACCACGTCCTGACGGCCCTCGACCAGGTGGCTTTCAATCATCACCCCGATGATACGGCGTTCGCCGCCGGCAATCTGTGCGGCGACATCCGCAGCGACTTCGCACTGCCGCGGCGGCAGTTTGCGGCTGTTCGCGTGGCTGAAATCAATCATGATATTCGCGGTTAACCCGGCGGCTTCCAGTTCCTGCGCGGCCTGTCGCACATGACCGGCATCGTAATTGGGCTCGGTGCCGCCGCGCAGAATCACATGGCAGTCTTCATTGCCGGTGGTAGAGAATATCGCAGTGCGGCCCTCCTTGGTCACCGACAGAAAATGATGCGGCCGCATCGCTGCGGCGACGGCATCCACGGCGATTTTGAGTGTGCCGTCGGTACCGTTCTTGAAGCCGACCGGACAGGACAAACCGGACGACAGCTCGCGGTGACCCTGACTCTCCGTCGTGCGCGCGCCGATCGCCCCCCAGCTGACGAGGTCCGCCACGTATTGCGGCGAGATCAGATCCAGGTACTCGGTACCAGCGGGCACACCTAATTCATTGATATGCAACAACAGCTCGCGGGCGAGGCGCAGCCCTTTATTGATGTGGAAGCTTTCGTCCAGATCCGGATCGTTGATCAGCCCCTTCCAACCAACTATTGTCCGGGGTTTTTCGAAATACACTCGCATCACCAGCAGTAGATCGTCGCCCAGCCGGTCATGCATCGCAGCCAGGCGACCAGCGTAGTCCCGCGCGGCGACCACGTCGTGGATCGAGCATGGACCCACCACCACCAGCAGCCGATCGTCACGCCCATGGAGGATCTCGTGAATCGTCCGGCGCGTCGTGTAGACCACCTCCGCCGCCTTGTCGGTAATCGGATACTGTTCGTGAACTTGGGCCGGTGAGATGAGTTCTTTGGTCTCCCGGATGCGCAGGTCGTCGGTCTTATGGGTCATGGAAACGCAGTCAAATCGTCGTGCCGTGGGATTCTACTCGAAATACCAGGTTTTTATCGAGTTTCGCGGCGGGCGGCGACTGTCTTGCGTTATCGCAACCCGCAACCCGCGCCCGTCGTGTACACTTGAATCTCTTACGGCAAACAATATCCCCGGATCATGGTAGCGACCATCAAACAGGCGGTTGACCGTCAGCAGGACCTGCAACGTCCGGAGTTGTACATCAATCGGGAACTCAGTCTGCTGGCATTCAACCGGCGCGTGTTCGAGCAGGCCCTCGACCCGAATGTCCCGCTGCTCGAGCGACTGCGCTTTCTATGTATTACCAGCTCCAATCTGGATGAGTTCTTCGAGGTCCGCGTCGCGGGGCTCAAACAGCAGGCCGAGTATGGGAGCACGCAAACCATGGCCGACGGCTTGATCCCGAACGACGCGTTGCGGCGCATCAGTGAACAGGCCCACACGCTGGTGAATGACCAATATCAATGCCTCAACGATCAATTGCTGCCGGCTATGGCCAGCGAGGACATACGCTTTCTGCGGCGCGAGGAATGGGACGCAAAACAGATGGAATGGCTGAAGACGTATTTCGGCAACGAACTACTGCCGGTTATCAGCCCGATCCGCCTCGATCCGGCGCACCCGTTTCCGCGCACCCTCAACAAGAGCCTGCACTTCATCGTGTCCCTGGAAGGCAAGGATGCCTATGGCAACAAAGGGGGCATGGCGGTGGTGCCGGCGCCGCGTTCATTACCGCGGTTGATACGCCTCCCCGAACAAATCGCCAAAGGGCCGAATGAGTTCGTGTTCCTTTCCTCGGTCCTGCACACCTATATCGGTGAGCTGTTTCCGGGGATGAAGGTCAGCGGTTGTTACCAATTCCGCGTCACCCGTAACAGCGATTTGTTTGTCGATACCGAAGAGGTGGATGATCTCAAGCGCGCATTAGAAGGCGAACTGCCGTCGCGTCGTTACGGCGACGCAGTCCGCCTCGAGGCCGCGGACAACTGCCCCGAAGAGCTCGTCAATTTTCTGTTGCATCGGTTTGAGCTGCAGCAGGATGATTTTTACCAGGTCAACGGTCCGGTGAATCTCAACCGGCTGATTGCGTTACCCGACATCGTGAAACGGCCGGATCTAACATACCCCAGTTTTACGCCGGGATTGCCGCCGCGATTGACGCAGACCACCGATATGTTCAAAGCGATTGCGGCCAAGGATATCTTGCTGCACCACCCTTTCCAGTCGTTCATACCGGTACTCGAATTCATACGCCAGGCGGCGAGTGATCCGAATGTACTGGCCATTAAACAAACGTTGTATCGCACCGGATTGGATTCGGTATTGGTGGAATCGCTGATGGATGCGGCGCGCGCCGGCAAGGAGGTTACCGTGGCGGTGGAATTGCGTGCTCGATTCGACGAGGCCACCAACATCGGCATCGCCACCAAGCTGCAGGAGACCGGCGTCCAGGTCGTCTACGGAGTGGTGGGCTACAAGACCCACGCCAAGATGCTCATGGTTGTTCGCCGTGAGGGGGGCAAGCTGCGCCGCTATGTCCATCTCGGCACCGGCAACTATCACGCCCGCACTGCACGCCTGTATTCCGATTACGGGTTATTCACCTGCGACAAGAAAATCGGCGAAGACGTGCACAAACTATTCATGCAACTGACCACCCAAACGCGGGCATCGGGACTCGACAAGCTGCTGCAGTCGCCATTCACGCTGCAACCGGGACTTATCGAGCGCATCGAGCGGGAGGCGAGCAATGCCAAGAAAGGCCAGAAAGCGCGCATCATGGCCAAACTCAATGGCCTGGTGAGTGCGCCGGTGATTCAGGCTTTGTACTCGGCTTCCCAGGCTGGGGTGCAGATTCAATTGATCGTCCGCGGCGTGTGTTGCTTGCGTCCGGGAGTACCGGGTGTGTCCGAGAACATCACCGTGCGGTCGATCGTCGGTCGTTTCCTCGAGCATACGCGGGTGTATTTCTTCTACAATGCCGGCAACCCCGAGGTGATGTGTGCAAGCGCAGACTGGATGCCCCGTAATCTCGTGCAGCGTGTGGAGCAGTGCTTCCCCATTGAGGACAAAAAACTCAAACGGCGCGTAATCGACGACTTGGAGCTGTACCTGCGGGACAACACCCAGGTATGGGAGATGCACAGTGACGGGACCTACCAGCGAACACCGTTACCCCCGAATCAACGACCCGTATCCGCGCAACAAACCCTGCTGGAAGACCTCGCCCAATCGTAACCCCCGCCCAATCGCGCTCCGAGGATCGCCAATCCCGCCGCCCTGCGATTTCGGTGGTTATTGGAAATTCAGCGTTACACCCATCGGTTCGAGGAGGGTTTGCTCCTGCCCCAGATCGGCGACGGTCAGCGGGTGCTGGTCGAGCCATTGCTCGGGAAACCGGAGATCGAGCCGGTCACCGTCAGCCGTGATTTCGATCGCCGGCGCCGCGGACGCATCGCGACTTCTGTGTAACAATACCGCGAGTCGCAACAATACGCACAATTTCATGCTCACCCTGGCGACCGACTTGTGCAGCGTATCGAATTCCGCCAACGGGAACTTCCGGCGGTGACCGCGCACCAGCGCCGCCAGCACCGCTTGCTCGCGGCGGGAAAAACCGGATAAATCAGTATTGGCCACCACATAGGCGCCATGTTTGTGGTATTGGCTGTGAGCGACGAGCAACCCGATTTCGTGCAGCAGCGCCGCCCAGTAAAGAATATCGCGATGGTCCTGGTCGTCCAGCTCCCAAGACTCTTGCACCTGTGCCAGCAACGACAGCGCGGTCTGGGCCACGCGTTCGGCATGCGCGTTGTCCACCGCCCAGCGGGCACCGACCGATTGCACCGCGCGGCTACGGACATCGCTGTGCCCGCTGCGCCCGATCAAGTCGTACAACACGCCTTCACGCAGCGCCTGACTGGAAACATCGATGCGGGAGATGTCAAACAGTTCGAACAGCGCCCACAGCACCGCGACCCCGCCGGGGAAGATCGCCAGACGGTCCTCGCTCAAGCCCAGATACCGCAATTCATCGACGTGATCGTGTTCCACTAATGCGTTGCGCAGCTTATCCAGCGCGCTGCGCGTGATCCCCCGTTTGCACCAGCCTTGATTTTGCGCTGCGTCGCGGATGGCGCGCACGGTGCCGGAGCATCCGATCACTCGATCCCAGGACTCTCTGCGGAACATGGCGACCACCGGTTGAATCTCCAGCTCCGCTCGCAGCACCGCCTGGCGCATTCGTTTTTTCTTGATACGGCCGTCCGCAAAGCAGGCGCGCGTTAAACTGACACATCCGACATGCATGCTTTCGCGATGGATGGTGTCAAAACCCGTCCCGGCGATAATCTCGGTACTGCCGCCACCGATGTCAATGACCAGGCGACGCTCATCACCGGCGGCCAAACCATGGGCGACCCCAAGGTAAATCAATCGCGCTTCTTCCCGACCGTTAATGATTTCCACCGGGTGCCCCAGGGCCACCTCGGCCTTCATCAGGAATTCGTCCGCGTCTCGCGCCTGCCGCAACGCGTTGGTGCCGACGATCCGCACGCTACCCGGGGGCAGAGTACCGACGCGCTGGCCGAACCTTTCCAGACACGCCAAGGCGCGTTCTTGGGCTTCGGGTGTGAGCCGCTTGTTGTCGTCCAAACCGGCACCGAGACGAACGCTTTCGCGTAGACGATCGATCACCGAGAGTTCTTGATCGTTTAGCTGCGCGACGATTAGATGAAAGCTGTTGGAACCGAGGTCAACCGCGGCAACGGATTTGAGGGCACTTTTGGTACGGTTGAACGCGAACAAAGAGTTAGCTGAATAGGTGTTTGAACTCGCCAAAGACTAACAAAAATTATTTTGCAGGGGAACCAACGCCTGGTGGTGCATACACTCAATCCAACTCCTCGAGCAAGGCCTCAATCTGCCTTTCGGCACGATCTGCCGGTTTCCCGCCCTCGCGCATTTCTCCCACATATACGGCGCGCACCTTGCCGGTTTTGTCGATCAAATAAAACGACGGCCAATAGCGGTTATTCAGTGCATTCCAGTAGGAAAAATCGTTATCGATCATCACTGCGTGCTCGATTCCGAACTCCTGGACCTTCTCCGCGACCTTGCGACGATCCTTTTCATGGTCGAATTCAGGGGTATGCACACCCAATACCGCGAACTCTTGCTGCTTATACTTGGTCTCGATGCTTTTCAACCAGGGGAGCGACTGGTAGCAATTGACGCAACCGAATGTCCAAACGTCGATGAGCACGACTTTGCCCTTGAGGTCGTCACGCACCAGCGGCGGTGAGTTGATCCAATCTTCGGGATTGCGGTGGGTGAATTCGGGGATCGTATACGGTTCAGACAATTGCCGCGCGTGCAGCGGCGAATCCAGGTCGAGCATCAGCGTGGCGAGCAGGGCACCAATAACGGCGAATAGCAGTTTCAATTCAACCCCCGAATCTCAGTACACTTCGAAGCCGATCTCCCGGCGCCGCCGGACGAACGGTGCAATGATAGCAGACAACAGGTCTAATCCCACCGGGCAATACCGATGTCAACGCGCCGCGCGGCGAAGTTGCGCCTCAACCAGTGCGGCGTCCACCATTTGCTTGTCGACGATCTCCGGATACAGCCGGTAGTGGCGCAACACGGCTTCCGCCTGGGTGCTCGCCAACGACTCCCAAAACGCCCGCGTCGTGCGGCTCAATCCGGGCAAGGTGAGCAACAGCGGCGCTTGCCACAGATGGTAATCGTGCACCAAGGCCTGGACGCGTGGATCCGGCCAGTGGGCCCGCACCAGCAGTTCCGGAAACATGTCGCGGGAAAAATGGCGTCCGATCAGGGACTCGTCAACGCGGACACCGCCCATTCCCGTACCGCATCCTTGCGGGTCGCGTTCGAACCACTGAGCCACGGGTGGTTTTCCGGCGCCGCGGTTCACGAATGCGGCGATTGCGTCGCGATGATAGGTGCTGCCGCGATACAACTGTCGCGCAAAATCCTCGTCGTGCTTCAAGGTGTTCGACTCAAACGAAAGATCCCGCGGCAAGCTCGCCCGCCAGCACACGTCCGATACGCCCTCGCAGTGCGAGGGTTCGCGGGTGGATGCCAGCAACGCCAGGGGCAGGTGCGCCTCATGATCCAGCAACCACAGTTCGAAGTGGTCCGCCGGTGCAAACGGCACGGCTTCACAATGCCGTTGAACATTCTCGATCAATTTCCGCGCCGGCGTTTCGATCTCGGCCACGTCGATCAGCGGATCCACTGGGAATCGTTCGAAGCCGATGTCCCGGCGCCACACACCCGCAACCAGGTATCCCCAGCGGATTTCGGGGGTCCCCATCCCGCCCCACGGGAACGATTGATGCGCACGCCACAGCTGCACCTGCCAGTTCACGCCGTCGCTGGTCACTACACGCCCGTCCCCGGTCTCTAGCATATGCAAGGTGCCGCGAAACGGAGACAGGCGGCGGACGCTAAAACACGAAACTTCAGGCAAGGCGTTCAGGTCAACGATCGCAGGCGCTGATTCAACCGGGTGATCACTTGATCAACTAATTCTTGCATTTCCGGAGCGACTGCTTCATACAGAAATTCAACGTTGTCGAGTTCTCTGTGCACCGCCTCGGCGGTATCCAGGGTGTCGATCTTCTGCAGTATGTCATGGAGGTAATTGATCGTATCAGTCATATCATGTTCTGCTGTACGCGCATCAACCACGATGATGTAAGCCTAACTGGTTACCGGACCCGCGGCAATTGGTGTCGAATATGTATCGGAAAGAGTACTCGCCTGTGAGCACGATCCTGGGGTGGTTGGTCTTTGCCGCCGCGTGTTACGCGGCATTAGTAGCGGTGGCTTACATACTGCAGCCGCGTATGGTGTATTTCCCGATATCCCAGGTACAGATGATCCCGTCCCAGGTCGGTTTGCCTTACCAAGACGTGCGCATCGAAACCGGTGACGGTGTAAAGCTCCATGGTTGGTATGTACCCGTCGAGGGCGCGGCATATACGGTGCTGTTCCTGCACGGCAACGCCGGTAACATCTCGCACCGGCTGGAGTCCCTGGCGATCCTGCATCGCCTGGGTCTGAGTACCTTGATTATTGATTATCGCGGGTACGGCAACAGCCAGGGTTCCCCGGACGAAAACGGCACCTACCAAGACGCCATGGCGGCTTGGGATTACCTGCGCCGGGAGCAGCGCAGACAACCCGGGGACATTATTATCTTCGGTCGTTCCCTGGGAGGCGCGGTGGCCGCATGGCTGGCCGCGCAGGTCGAACCGCGGGGTCTGATACTGGAATCGACGTTTACATCCCTGGCCGACCTGGGGGCGGACCATTACTGGTATCTGCCCGTGCGCTGGCTCACCCGATACGGCTACGACACCCGGGAGCGGCTGTCGGAAGTATCAGTGCCGGTGCTCATCGCGCATAGCCGCGACGACCGCATCGTCGCCTTTAAGCATGGGCAGACGCTGTACGCCGCTGCTCGTCCGCCCAAGCATTTTCTGGAGCTGAGCGGTGGGCACAACGAGGCATTTGTGTTAAGTGGAGCGCATTATGTGGACGGCCTGCGGCAGTTCGTCGCTTCACTTCGCTGAGTGTTAGCCCGAATCTTGGTCTTCAATTACTATCATCGGCTCAACCGCCGTCAGCAGCAGATCTACCGGCAGAGCGACCGGGTGGAGTCCATCGAGCTGCCCCAGCCTGAGATCGCGCAAGATACGATCGGCGCACTACCTGCGGCGCTGGCTGGCGATGACCGCATTGCCGTACAACGCCTGTGCGTGCAGCTAGTAACAGGCATTACCGAGCAATTGCGCGCGCCGCCAGTGCGGGTTACGGTACTGGCGGCCAGGCCCAGCAACAACTGGGGCGAGCTGCACGGCCTGTATGAGCCCGCCGAAGGACGTAAACGCGCGCGCATTACGGTCTGGATGCGCACCGCTAAACGGCGCCAGGTCGTTGCGTTTCGCACCTTTCTTCGCACGGTGCTCCACGAATTGTGCCATCATCTGGACTATGAATATTTCCGCTTCCATGACTCGTTCCATACCGAGGGATTCTACAAGCGCGAATCAAGCCTTTTTTACGCACTCACGGAGCGCCATCACCATCCCGAGCAGCAACAACTTAATCTATAGCACGCCATGCCGATACCCGACCATATCGTAAATTTCTGGGAGCAACGCTACCTGGACGAGGACACGCCCTGGGACCGTGGCAACATAAGCCCCGCCTTGCAGCACTGGTTGGAGACCGGCGCACTCGAGCCCGCGCGCATCCTGGTACCGGGATGCGGGCGCGGTTACGAAGTGGTGGAACTGGCGCAGCGCGGCTTTGACGTGGTGGCGATAGACACCTCGGTGACCGCCGTGACCAGTCTCGAACGACGGCTCGATCAGGCCGGAGTCGCGGCTGAGGTGCTGTGCGCGGATCTGTTGGGGTGGGCGCCCGCGCGGGAATTTGATGCCGTCTATGAACAGACCTGCCTGTGCGCCATGGCGCCCTCGGTATGGCCGCAGTACAGTCGTCTGTTGGGCGAATGGCTGCGCCCATCCGGTTCGCTCTACATTCTGTTCATGCAGACCGGACAAGCGGGTGGCCCACCGTATCACTGCGATCTCACCGCCATGCATGAGCTTTTCAGCGATGCCCGCTGGCAATGGGCGGCGGCGCCGGCGGTCACTGTGCCTCATCCCTCGGGCATCCACGAGCTGGGCTACGTGCTCAAGCGCAGGGCGGATTGACCCAGCTACTATTCCCGCTCGGCATATCAAAGGGCTCGTGCGTGATTTCGTAGCACTGATGTCGTGGCCGCCATTAGCGCCTGCCAGGAATAGTAGCTGGGTGACTTGCACCCGCGCCGCAAGTTCCTTACATTGCGTCCTTCGAATTTCCGTCGGGAGACGAGATTGATGAAACTGACCGTACTCACCGCCCTGTTCGCGATGACAGCCGCCGTGTACGTGAATGCCTGGGCCGCTGGAGATCCGGAGCGCGGCCGGTTGAAGGCCGCGACCTGCATGGGTTGCCACGGCGCCCCGGGGATGCGCAACGCCTACCCCGGTTACCGCGTACCGAAGCTCGGTGGCCAGCATGCTCAGTATCTGGCGGATGCCTTGAAGGGTTATCGCGCGGGACTCCGCGCCCATCCCACCATGCGCGCTCAAGCCGCTTCGCTTTCAGATGACGATATTGAGGACATCGCCGCGTATTTCGCCGCCATGTCGGCACCTGGAAATTAATACGTAGCGGTTCATGAGGAGGACATCGATGCTCAACCCACGCCTGCTTGTATTGTGTATTGCCGCTGCGGCCATGACCGCGGGACCCACGGCGTTCGCCGCCGGCGACGTGGTTGCGGGCAAGGCCAAATCCGCGGTGTGCGCGAGCTGCCACGGTCCAGACGGCGTCAGTCCGCAGCCCAACTTCCCGATCATTGCCGGCCAGTACCAGGACTATATCGTAAGGGCATTAAAAGACTACAAGTCCGGAGAACGCGAAAACGCGATCATGAAAGGATTCGTCGCCAACTTGTCGGAACAGGATATGAAGGACCTGGCGGCATACTTTTACAGCCAGAAGGGATTGGCGGCGCCAACACCAGGTAAACCTTAGTCTGTAGTCTGCCGTTGGGCGGCGTGAATCAATGAGCCGGCAAGGGACCGACCGGCGCGCGTTTGATTAATGTGTTATGCGCGTCCCAGCGCGCTGCGGCGTCCAGTTCCACCCGATACTCGACTTGCTTGCCGACTTGGGTCGCGACCACGACGCCGTCGCGGAACAGGATGCGGTTGCCCGCCAACGCCGGGACCCGCGGGCCGGGGACGACAATACCGGCCAGATTGAGGGGATCGGCGCCGCTCACCGACGCCATCACCCCGTCTTTTGCGCGGCGTCGCACTTCACGCAGCAGCGCCACCGCCTCGCTGAGCGCAAACTGCTCGCCCGTCAGGCCGGCCACGAAACGACCGCCGCGAATCTCCCCGCGGGCCTCCAATCGTCGGAACACGGGCAACAACAGCCGCCACGGCGACATCCACCCCGCCTCCCGGTCCAGCAAACACCGGCACACGACCCCGTAGCGGCGCAGCAGCGCCCGGCAAACCTCATCGAGTGGTGCGCCGTCTTCGCCGGTCGGAACACCGAAGCCACGGATCAGCGCCCAGCGGCCGGCTTCCTCGATCCCCCAAGCCGCGCTCCGGCGGCGGCCTCCTGAACGGCGCCGGCGACCGCTGCTCAACATCAAGGTCCGCAAACCACTGAATCCGTCCGATGTGACCACACCGTTGGCGACCAATTCGCTCAACGCCGGCTCCACTTGTGTGGCCAGCATCCCGGACGCTTCGACCAGTTCGTCAAAGAACAATGCGCCGTGTTGCGCCAGCAGGTCGGCAATACGTTGCGCGCTGGCCGAGTTTACCGGTTGCAAACCGCGTTTGGCGGCGGCTAGATGCTCCCAGACTTGGCGCTGTCTCCTCGGTGTCAGCGTGATCGGCGTGGTGCGCACCGAGGACCCGCGCCGCGGTGCGGGCCCCGGCAAACCCAGGCGCAGCCACTGCAGCCGTCCCGCCATACACAAGCGGTCCAGCGTAGCGGGGGCGTAATCGGAGACCCGGGATGCGAGGATTTCCCCTTCCCACGCCGCCGCGGCGCTTTCAAAACCCGCCAATTGCTCGACCACCGCCAACAGCGCCTGTTCGCCGTGACCGGTCTGATCGGGCGACACGCGCTGCCAATCGAACAGAAAACGCATGAAGTCGGCGCAGCTTGCCGGTTCAATCTGTTTACGCAAGGTTTTGATCGTGTAGCGATGAATCCGCGCCAGCAAACGCCGCTCGCACCAGTTGTCGACGCCGTCGGCGTCGAGCACCGTGCGCATGACGAAGCCTTCCGCCTCCAGCGCCGCCAATGCCGCCTCCAGGTCGGTCGCCGGCAACGCGAACGTTGCCGCCAGTTCCGCCACTGTCACCGGTCCCAGCCCTTCCAGGCGGCTGCGCAGCAATTCGCGCAGCGCGTCATCTGCCGATTCGGCGCCGTGGTTTTTTGTGGCCACCGGCGTGATCGGCGGCGATCCGTGCGCATCCGGGTACAGCTTCGCGATTTGGGGGAGCCGCTCCGCCGCCACCCACAACTCGGGTCCGGCGCCGCGCCGCACCCGGGTGGCGCGCCGCTGCGCCACCAGGGCATCGAACAGATGCCGCCATGCGAAATCCAGCGCAGATCCCCCGCCGCCCTCGGAATCCGGCAGGTTGCCGCGTTCGCCCTCGCCGGCGGTGATAAAACCGTGGATCAGCAGCGCGTCGTGCAGTTCGTCGGCGGTCTGCGCCTGGGGCCACGCCTCGGCGCGCACCCGGGCGATGGCCGCCGGGTCGAGACGTCCCAGATCCGCCGCGGACTGCGGATCCATGAACCCGCGCGCCTGCACCGCACTGGTGCGCCGCTCCTCGGCCGGAGCGTCGTCCAGGAATGCATAGGGGCGCGCCGTGAGGATCTCCTGGGCGAGCGGTGACGGCGACGCCAGATCGCGCGTTACGATCTTTACTTCACCTTGTTCCAATCGCGACAACAGGCGCTGCAGGCCGTCGACGTCCATTGCATCGTGGAGGCAATCGTCGATCGTCTGATCGACCAGCGGATGATCGGGAACCTCCCGTTGACCGACGATGTTCTCCTGACAGGCCAGCTGGTCGGGAAACACCACCGCGACCAGATCCTCGGCGTCCATGCGTTGTAACTGTGGTGGGATTCGCTTGCCGTTGCGGTTGCGCCGCACCGCCAGGGCGATGTTGCACACCCACCGCCAGCGGGTGATGAACAGCGGCACCGCCAACAGCGCCTGGATCAAGACCTCCCTCACGCTGTCGGCACGCAGGTAATGCCGCACTTCTTCCAACGGAAAACTGTGGGTGCTGCTAAGCGACAGCACGATAGTGTCTTCCAGCGCCGCCGCCTGCAGCTCGAAATTGAACTTGCGGCAAAAACGTTTGCGCAGCGCCAGCCCCCAGGCGCGGTTCAGACGTGAGCCGAAAGACGAGTGCACCACCAGATGGGTATCGCCGGATTCGTCGAAGAACCGCTCCAGCACGATGGTGTCCTGGGTTGGCAAGCAGCCCAGCGCCGCGTGACCGGCCGCCAGGTAGTCGTAAATCTGGCTCGCTGCCGCTTCGGCTAGCCCCTGTCGTTCCAGCCATGCGCGCACGCCCCATTCGCCGCTCTGGGACCATTGCGCCGCAAAGTCCTTGCGAAAACGCGCCACCGCGTGTGACAACTCATCGCTGCGGCCAGGCGCTTCCCCGAACCAGAACGGAATGTTCGGCGGTTGGCCCTTGGCGTCCTCGACGCGCACCTTACCCTGCTCCACCCGCAGGATGCGATACGAGGTGTTGCCGAGCTGGAAGATGTCCCCGGGCAGGCTTTCAAACGCAAAGTCCTCGTTCAGGGTGCCGATCTGCTGCTCATCGGGTTCCAGCACCACGTCGTAATCGAATTGATCCGGAATCGCGCCGCCGTTGGTGAGCGCGGTCAGACGCGCGCCGCGGCGTGGACGCAAACGCTGATTTACCGCATCGTAATGGAGATAGGCGCTTCTGCGGCCGCGCCGGGTGGAAAAACCATCGGCGAGCATGGCAACGACGCCGTCGAATTGCTCGCGGGTCAGCCCGCGGTACGGCCACGCGCAGGTCAGGCATGCAAATAAATCCGCGCAGGCCCATTCGCGGCTCGCTACTTCGGCGACGATTTGCTGCGCCAGGACGTCCACCGGTTTCTCGGGCACCACCAAGGCCTCGAGCTCATCGCGGCCAATGGCGTCGAGCAAAGCCGCGCATTCCACGAGTTCGTCGCGGGACGTGGGGAATAGGCGGCCTTTGGGGATCGCTCCCAAAGCGTGTCCGGACCGCCCGGCGCGTTGCAGAAACGCGGAGATCGAGCGCGGCGAGCCGATTTGACACACCAAATCGACGTCGCCGATGTCGATGCCCAGCTCCAAAGAGGCGGTAGCCACCAGCGCCTGAAGGCCGCCGGCCTTTAGACGTTGTTCGGCCTTGAGCCGTTGTTCCCGGGCGAGACTGCCGTGATGTGCGGTCACCGCCTCCTCGCCCAGTTGTTCCGCCAGATGGCGTGCAGTGCGTTCCGCCATGCGGCGGGTGTTGACGAAGATCAGTGTGGTGCGGTGCGCGCGCACCAGCTCCGCCAGGCGCGCATACACTTTGCCCCAGGCCTCGGTGGACATCACCGCCTCCAGCGGAATGCCCGTCACCTCCATTGCCAGGTCACGCCGGCGCACGTGCCCCATATCCACGATCTTGCACGGCGGGTCGCCGCCACCGGTGAGATAGTTGGCGATTTCCCGCACCGGTTTCTGTGTCGCCGACAAACCGATGCGGGTCGCGGCCCGGCCGGTAAGCGCCGTCAGCCGCGCCAGGGACAGCGCCAGGTGGGCGCCGCGCTTGTTGCCGGCCAGCGCGTGAATCTCGTCGACGATTACCGTGTGCACCGTGGACAACATCGAACGGCCGGATTCCGCGGTCAATAGGATGAACAGAGATTCCGGCGTGGTCACCAGAATATGCGGGGGCTGGCGCCGCATGCGCTCACGCTCCGACTGCGGCGTATCTCCGGTGCGCACCCATGCGCGGATGTCGACATCCGGCAAGCCCGATTCCGACAGCTGATCGCGAACGCCCTGCAGCGGCAGTTCAAGATTCCTTCGAATGTCGTTGGACAGCGCCTTCAGCGGCGAGACATACAACACCTGGATGGCGTCGGGTAAGCCGCCGCCCGCCAGGCCCTCCCGCACCAGGTCATCGATGGCGCATAAGAATGCAGCGAAGGTCTTACCGGAACCGGTGGGCGCGGCGACAAGCGTGTGGTTGCGCGCGCGTATCGCCGGCCAGGCATGGGTCTGACACGGCGTTGGCGCAGCGAAAGTGGCGCGAAACCAATTGGCAACCGCTGGATGAAAGGTGTGTAGCACCGGGGGAGAGTAAACCATTGGTACCGCCGCTGGGAAGATCACGCCACATGGATCAGCGGTAAACGAGCGTGTATCCTGTACACCATGGAAGAACTGCTGAAAATCAACGACATCCAGGAAGTCATTTCGGTGCTGTTCAGCGAAAGAATTCCCTACAACAAGCTGCTGGGGATGCGTGTCGGCTCGCTGGACCCGGCACGGCCCACGGTGGAACTCGACATGCGCGACGACCTGGTGGGGAATTTTATCCACGAGACCCTGCACGGCGGAGTAACCGCCGCGGTGTTGGACGTCACCGGCGGACTGGTTGCGTTCCTGAATCTGATGGAAAAGCTCGATGAGTTGTCCCGCGAGGACAAGGTCGGCCGCTTCGCCAAGCTCGGCACCATCGATCTGCGCATCGACTATCTGCGCCCCGGGCGCGGCAGGCGTTTTGTATCCACCGGGTATATCCTGCGCACCGGTAACAAGGTCGCGGTAACCCGCATGGAGCTGCACAACGAACAGGACACACTCATCGCGGTGGGAACCGGCGCGTATACGGTATCCTGATCCCGGGAGGCGGTAGAAATGTCTGCAACAATGATCGTACTCGGCGTACTCGGATCGATCGTGCTCGGCGCTGTTTTGATCTACAACCGCTTCGTCAAACGCCGTAACCTGGTGATGGAGGCGTGGAGCGGAATAGATGTGCAACTAAAACGCCGCCACAACCTGATCCCGAACCTGGTCGAGACGGTTAAAGGATACAGCGGGCACGAGACCCAGGTGCTCAACGAACTCACCGAGCTGCGCACCGGATCGCAACGGGCGGCCGAGCGCGGTAAACAGGAAACGCAGATCTCACAGGCAATCTGTAATCTATTGGCGGTGGCGGAACAGTACCCGGACCTCAAGGCGAGCCGGAATTTTCTCGATCTGCAGGACAATCTCGATGAGATCGAGACCACGATTCAGCAGGCGCGCCGGTATTACAACGGCGCGGTGCGCGACCTGAACATCCTCGTCGAATCCTTTCCCAGCAATCTCATCGCCAGGACCTTCGGATTTCGCGCCGCCGAGTTCTTTGAACTGGAGTCTGCGGCCGCGCGGGCAGTGCCGAAGGTGGAGTTTTAGCCCGCCACGCGATGCGCCTCAGACACTGGATCATATGGGCGCCCATTGCGCTGATACTGGCAACCGCGCCGGTATTCGCCGACGAGCGCATATTGTCTTTCGCAAGCGATATCACCGTACACCGGGACGGCTGGATCACCGTGCAGGAAACCATCACCGTGCGCATTGAAGGTAAAAACATCAAACGCGGGATCTACCGTGATTTCCCGGTGCGCTACACCACCCCCGCCGGTCACCGTTATCACGTTGAATTTACCATCGAAGACGTGCGACGTGACGGTAAACCCGAGGCCTACCACATCGAACCACGCGGCAATAACGAGCGGGTATACATTGGTCAGCGAGACACGCTCCTGAATCCCGGCGACTACACCTACGAGCTCGCGTACCGCACCTACCGCCAGTTGGGATTTTTCGACGATCACGATGAGCTGTACTGGAACGTCACCGGCGATCGCTGGGAGTTTCCCATCGACCGCGCCGAGGCGCGTGTCACGCTGCCTAACAGCGTCGCGCCGGAGCACATCGGCACCGAGGCCTACGTTGGGCGATCCGGCGAACGCGGCCCCGATTTTGCGGCACAAGTGGACGTTTTCGGAGTGGCGGAATTCGCCGCAACCCGCGAGCTGCGCCAAGGCGAAGGCCTGACCATTGTCGTCACCTGGCCCAAGGGCCACGTACAGGAGCCCAGCACCGCCGAAAAGTGGAGCTACTTCGCGCGCGACAACCGCAACGTGTTGCTGGGCGTGATCGGTATCGCCGTCCTGCTGCTGTATTTCTACATTGTCTGGTCGCGGGTGGGACGCGACCCCGATTCCGGCGTCGTGGTGCCGTTATTCGAGCCGCCCCTCGGTCTGTCGCCGGCGGCGATGCGCTATATCCTGAAAATGGGCTTCGACAACAAGGCCTACTCGGCGGCGGTGATCAACCTCGCGGTCAAGGGTTATCTCAGCATCTCCGACGAGGATGACGAATACGTGCTCACACGCAACCGGGACATGGACCTGAGTCGGCTCTCCCCAGGCGAACGCCGGCTAGCGGCGAAACTGTTCCAGGGCCGCAACACCGCGGTGTTGAAGCGTGCCAACCACAAGTCCATCCGCAGTTCCATCAAGGCGCTGAAAAAGTTACTGCGCAAGGAATACCATCGCGTCTATTTCCGCACCAACGGCAAGTATCTGATTCCCGGCATACTCATCGCCGCGGCGACGATCCTGGCGAGCGGTTACGGCAGCGTGCACGATATCGCGGGCCTGTTCTTCATGATCATCTGGCTGACCGGTTGGACCTTCACCATCTACACCCTGGCCACCCAGGGCCAATATCTGATGGCCGCGATATTTTCCATGTTTGAAATCGGTGCCCTGGTGATGCTCGCCACCGAAATCGCGTCCGTGTGGATCACGGTTTTGTTGATCGTGTTGCTGGCGATCAACATCGTGTTCTTTTACCTGATCAAGGCGCCGACCCGCAGCGGCCGCAAGCTGATGGACACCATCGAAGGATTCAAGCTATACCTTTCGACTGCCGAAAGGGAACGCCTCAACACTCTCAATCCGCCGGAGCAGACGCCCGCCCTGTTCGAAAAGTATCTGCCCTATGCGCTGGCCCTCGGTGTCGACCAGCAATGGTCGGAGCAGTTCGCCGACACGCTGCAGCGCGCCGCCGCCGGGGGTTCCTCGTACCGGCCGAAGTGGTATTCGGGGTCGGACTGGGAGCGCGCGGACGTCAGCCGTTTCTCGTCGTCCCTGTCGTCATCATTGACCCGCGCGGTGAACAGCGCCGCGCAGCCGCCGGGCTCGAGCTCCGGCAGCGGGGGCGGCGGATCATCCGGCGGCGGCGGCGGCGGTGGCGGCGGCGGCGGTTGGTAGCGTATGCGCGCACTGACGTCAGCCGGATCAGCACGCATCATACGGAGGATAGCCACCGACGTGTCATGTGCTCACAACAGATCACGCCGACCGCGACCCGCGAAGGCGCTGGGCGCCTTTATACTCGGCGTGCTGCTCACCTGTGTCGGCAACTCCGGCCCGGCCGCCGAGACGACGCTGCCCCTGTTCGACACCCATGTTCACTACAACCGCGATGACTGGGACGCATTCAGCCCCGAGGCGGTGATCGCGCTGATGCAACAAGCGGGCGTTACGCGCGCGCTGGTGTCCAGCACCCCCGACGACGGCAGCCTGATGCTCTATCGCCACGACGCCGCGCGCATCGTGCCGATTCTGCGGCCGTACCGGACGCCGGCCGATCGCGTCGACTGGTTCCGCAGTGACGCGGTGCTGGCCTATATCGAGCAGCGCCTGGAACAAAAGGGATACCGCGGCATCGGCGAGTTTCATCTCACCGACGCCGACCACGCCGCCGGCGACCACATCGCGAGGCTGGGCCAACTCGCCGTCGAACAAGGACTGGTGCTGCACGTGCACAGCGGCGCGGAAGTGATACGGGCGTTGTTCGCCACTGCGCCGCAGGCAAGCATTCTATGGGCCCACGCCGGCATGAGCGCGCCGCCGGCGCTCATCACCGAACTGCTCGATAGCCATCCCGGCCTGTGGACCGAGGTATCCTTGCGCGCCGGCGACATCGCTCCCGGCGGACGGTTGAATGACGAATGGCGGGCGCTGTTCCTACGCCACCCCGACCGATTCATGATCGGCAGCGACACCTGGACCACCTCGATCTGGCCGGACTACGTCAACGTCATCCAGCAACACCGCAATTGGCTGCGCCAGCTGCCCGAAGACGTGGCGGCGAAAATCGCTTACGACAACGCGGCACGACTCTTTGCAAGATAATGACAAAGAGCAGAAAAGGGGTCACACGATCTCAATCGTCGCGGCATGTCCGCGCGCCCCAAGGAGCTTGCGGTCCCGGGTAAGCAGCGGCGCTTCCAGGCCTTCAGCCAGCGCCAGGTAGGCGGCGTCATACGCGGTCGCAGTATCTTTCAGCGCCCAGATACGTTCCAGAAAGAGTGTGTGTGGATAGCGACTAATCGGCATGTCGCGGTGATCCTCCAAGGCTTCCGCCCCGCGCTGCTCGGTGATCTCGCCGCTGCGCGCATACCGACGCAGAACCTGCGCGACCTCCAAGTCAATGAGGTGCGGGGCGTGGAGCGTCTCAGCAGGATCGAATAATCGCGGCTCGATCGCTTCGGCAGCGGGCGTGCGCAACAACAGCTCTAAAATGACGGACGCGTCAACGACGATCACCGCTGATTGCGCTCATCACGCACGGCTTGCGTCGGCGAGGGCACCGGACTGACGGGCTGCCGTGCACGCAATCGCGCCCGCAATTCGGACAAAGGCGGGCGTTCCGCGGCACGCCGAATCTCGGCCAACAAGTAATCGGAGAGGGTCATGCCTTCCAGGGCGGCACGCGCCTTGAGCCGGCGATGAAGCTCGTCGGGAACATTACGTACCTGGATCATGCGGGACATGTGATAACACTATTCACATGTGATAAACATGTCAATGCTATTTCCAAGACAAAACCGGGTCAGAGAACAATTAACTCTAGATACTCGACAAACTTGTTCTCTGACCCGTATTTTCCTTCGGTCTCTTTGGTTGATTGTTCATCGCTTCTGTTTGACATCAAGCCAGTTCGCAACCCGCAGATCAGGTACCCGTGAGAACTTCCTTACATTGGCGGTCACAACCGTAAGGTTCAGCGCGCGGGCGTGTGCGGCGATGAATAGATCGTTCGGACCGATCGGAGTTCCGTTTAGGGTCAACTGCCAACGGATCTCCCCATAGTGACGATCGGCGGGCGTTTCGAGAGGCAGCACTTCCAGTGCCGAGAGAATCAGGTCAACGCGGTCTGCAAGTTTCTTGGAGCTGGACTTCGCGACGCCGCGCAAACCGGGGCGCCGTTGGGTAATGACCATTTTCGGGAGGAGATCGAACAGACCTTACGGCGGAAAGTGGGTCAGCCGCGACGCGGACATCCGGCAAAATCGAACCCCGATATGCAGGAATAATCGGAGTGGTGATCGTTTGGCCTACGCTTTCCAGCGGTGCAGTACCCGTGATACGGGTACTGATCCCTTTTTTAAAAAAACAAAGCCCCACCATTACGGTGAGGCTTTGCTGCTGGTGTCTTACCTCTCCACCATGCGGTTTGCCTCGGGTCTTGTAACCCGTGCATCCCGTCACGGCTCGGGGATCGCTCGCCCATCGTGGCGCCAGCAGCACGGTGAGGAACTTTCCCGGGACATATAGTACACCCGGACCGGGATTAATCTCTTGATTCAGATCATGGCATCGCGTAATCAATACAGAAGCTCCCGCGTGTCTCGGCGGGCGCTTCTGCGCACCGGCGGCGAGCCGGTATACTAGTGCGCTCGTCGCACGCAGGCACCTGCCAAGGCGCGCCGCATCGTGCACATCAGCCATCGACAGAATAATTCTTAGTGCTGAACCGTGTGAATCGTGTGGCGCGCGCCGGGTAGCACGATGCAGACCCGATCGATGTGTTAACAAATTGAACTTGAGGAGTAGCAAACCCTGAACAATCGAAACCGGTTTCGTAAAACCAAGATCGTCGCCACGGTGGGCCCGGCATGCGACGCGGAGGCCACGCTGTTGGAGATGATCAACGCCGGCATGAATGTGGCGCGTTTGAATCTTTCTCATGGCAGCCTGGACGCTCAGAGCGAACGGCTGCATGTGATCCGCCGCGCCGCCGACGCCGCGGAGGCCAATATCGCGGTCATGGTGGACACCCGCGGCCGTGAAGTGCGCCTGGGAACCATGAGAGGCGGCGCGGTGGAGTTGGAGCGCGGTCAGGAGTTCGTATTCTATAACGACTCCCGCATCGGCACCGAACAGGGCGCATCGATCTCATTGCCCACTTTGCACGAACACGTGAGGCCCGAAGATCGCATCCTGGCCGACGACGGCAACATCGGTTTTGTCGTCACCAAGGTCGCCACCGGGGCGGTCTACTGCCGCGTTGATTGCGGTGGAACGTTGCGCAGCAACAAGGGGGTTAATCTTCCCGAGAATCCCAGCGCCTTCGATGCGGTGGACCTCGACGATAAAGGAGAAATCGAATTCGCGGTGCAAAACGATGTCGATTATCTCGCCGCCTCCTTCATTCGCAATTCCGGCGACGTGGAACGCATCCGCTCGCGACTCGAAGCGCTGGACAGCCGCATCCCGGTGATCGCCAAGATCGAGAGCCGCGAAGGAGTGACAAACCTGGACAGCATCGTTGCCACCGCCGACGGCACCATGGTTGCGCGCGGCGACCTCGGCGTGGAGCTGGATCTAGCCCAAGGCCCGGCGATTCAGAAAAAGATCATCCGCACCACGGTGATGAACGGCAAGCCGGTGATCACCGCCACCCAGATGCTCGATTCGATGGAGAGAAACCCGCGTCCGACACGGGCGGAGGTGAGCGATGTGGCCAACGCCATCCTCGACGGCACCTCGGCAGTGATGCTGTCCGGCGAGACCGCGGCCGGCGCTTATCCGGTGGAAGCGATTCGCACCATGGTGCGCCTGGCCCTGGAGGCCGAGGCGGGCCTCGGAGAGTACGGTCACTTGCAGCAGATCCTGCCTAACCCCTCCAACGTGGTCACCGAGGCGGTGGCGCAGGCGTCGATCACCATGGCGGCACATCTCAAGGCGGCGGCTATCATCGCGCTGACCGAAACCGGATTCACCTCGCGATTGATTTCCAAATACCGCCCCGGCTCGCCGATTCTCGCGGTGACCTCATCGGCTCGCGTCGTACGCCGGCTGGCGATGAACTGGGGCGTACGGGCGATCTACTACAAAGACGAAGGCACGGACGAAGACAAACTGCAACACGCAACCCAACGCGCAAAACAACTCGGCTATGTGCGTTCGGGTGATATTGTCATCGCCACCGCCGGCAGCTCGCACCAGGCGGGCAGCACGGACCTGATCCGCGTGCTCTCTGTTGACTGATTGGGTTGCCGTCAAGTTCCGGATGCGACGTTGCAGCGAAAACCATAGCCTTAGCCACGGGTTGAGTGAAGCGCAAGTGCTGGCGTTCGATATCGAGCCACTGCGGGGGTAGCCAGCGACTATTGCCCAGGTACTTTGCCACGCAATTTAGCGGCGGCCGGTTTTCGTGTTACCGTTTCGCCGTCAACTATCGGGAGTCTGGCGAATGAAAGACAAGATCAGCAAGACCAACGATGAATGGCTGGATCAGCTCAGCGTCGAACAATTCCAAGTATGCCGCGACAAGGGCACCGAGCGGCCGTTCTCCGGCAAATACCACGACTCCAAGGAACCGGGAGTGTACCGCTGCGTGTGTTGTGGTGAACGGCTGTTCAGTTCGCAAACGAAGTTCGAATCCGGTACCGGTTGGCCGAGCTTTGCTGCGCCCGTGGATGCGGAACAAATTCGCACCCAAGAAGACCACAGCCACGGCATGCAACGCATCGAGGTGCTATGTGCGCGCTGTGACGCGCATTTGGGGCACGTATTTCCGGATGGACCGCAGCCTACCGGCCTGCGGTATTGCATCAATTCGGTGTCTCTGGACCTGGATCCCGAGAAATCGAAACAGGATTGATGCGTCACCTTCGCGACGGCAAGACCGGACGGCGATGGCATCGGGTTTTGACGCCGCGCACCCGGTCGTGCCGAATATCCCGATATCATTGCGCCCCGCCAGCGCGGCCACGACTTAATCTCGTCTGCTCAGCCGATCAGCTGGCGTGCGTCAACGGCGGCTCTTTCTGTGGTTTTTTGGCTTTCACCGACGGCACCACGACCCGCTCGCCGATGTTGGGTGACAGGTTTTCCGCGTTGTAGCGGGTCAGCAGCCAATAGGGTAGTTCGTATTCCCGGGCGATGCGCCATAAGCTGTCCCCCTTCCTCACCTTGTACGCGTCCAGACCCACGATCTCATAATGTTGCTGGAACTCGTCCACCAGCGTGCGATGATAATCCTCGCGCTTTTTTTCGAACGTCTCTTTCATGCCCGTGGACGTGATGGGCAGGTTGAGCCAACGTCCAACCCGCATGTGGGTGCCTGGCTTGATTCGGTTGAACGCCCGGAGTTTTTTAGTGAAACCCAGGCCCAGCCAATCCGCGTAGTGCCCCAGGGTCTCCTCCGGCTGCACGCGGATACTGAACAATCGCTTTCCATTGTGCTGGCGAATCACCACCTCGAGGTCCAGATCCCGCGTCAGCGGTTCGAGCAAACGACCGCCGGATTCCGGCAGGCTGGTCACCGCGGAAGCCACAGCGATTTCCTTATCCCTGGGCTTTACCGGCGTCTTCGCCGCCTTGGCAGTCTTCCCCCGTGCCCGCTTCGGTTCCGCCTTCGTCGCCGGCGGTTGCTTCGCCTTTTTCGCCTTGTCGTTGACCGGAGCATGATTCACCGCGGCGGGTGCCGGCGCCTTGGCGACCATCGCCTTGGCCGGACGCCGCGGTTTGCCGGGTATGTCGAGCTTCTGCCCCACGCGAATCAGGGCCCGACGCCCCAGACCGTTCACCTGGATCAGGTCCCGACAACGCACATTGAAGGCTTCGGCAATGGCGCACGCGGTGTCGCCGCGCTGCACGATATACTTACGGCCACTGAGCTGCGGTTGTTCGGCGGGCAACTTCTCCAGTTTGGCGATCTTCTTCCTCCAGCCGTTCTTCCGGTACGGTAATTTCAGCACATAGCCTTCCGGGATCAAACGCCATCCACGCCACACGTAACGGGTCAGCGCGGGATTCATCTCCTTCAATTGCTTGTCCGACACGCGAAACACCTTCTTCACCCGTTTCACCGAGGTGGGTTGTTTCAAAGACACCTGTGTATACCGCATCACGCCATCGGAATCGAAATTGCCGAAGTATTTCCTGGCGTTTTTAGCGACGTGCCGTGCGGCGAGGAAGCTCGCATAGAAATTTCTCACCGCCGTGCGGAACGTGCGCGACTTGTACTTACGGAGTACGGTTACATAGTCGGGCCCGAACTTTCTGATTGCGCGCCGCATGCCCGTCACCCCGTAATTGTACGAGGTGATCACGAATGGATTGATCTGCGACGTCGTTACCGGTCCACCGGTTTTCTCCTCGGCTAAGCTGCGCAATTTTTTGGTGGCCCGTGACAGGTAACGGGCCGCACCCCAGGTGGCGGCCTCGGGATCGAAACGCTCATCGATGGTGGCGTTTAGCTGCAGTCCCAATGTGCGGGCGGTGCGCGGCATGATCTGCCACATACCCGCGGCGCCGGCCGGCGAATAGGCGCGTGGATTATATGCGGACTCGACAAACGGTAGATATTGAATGTCCTCCGACAAGCCGTGATCGCGTAGCACGCGAACGACGTGGTCGCGATAACGACCGTAGCGTTTCAGTGCATCCGCAAACCGGTCGCGGTTACCCTGCTGACAGCGGATGTTGTTTGACGCGCGGCGGATTTCTTTTGGATCCCGGTCCGGGAACAACGTCAGCAAACGACGCTGCTCGCGCGACCATTTTTTGCCGCCGCTCTCCAACTTCGCGGCAATCTGTTGCAGATTCCAACGAATGCGGCGCTTTTCCCGGGTCACGTCCCGTCCAGGCCGTTTGCGGCTGCAACGGGAATCCGTGGTTTTCACCGAATACACCCGCTCGGGTCGCGAGGTGTCGTGAAAGACAATTTGCGACGTTTCCCAAGTGCGGAACACCTGGACCCAGAAATCCACCCGGCGCCGTATTTCCGGCGGACACGGAAACACGTCGTCACACGCCAGCGGATGGCGTTCGACCTTAGGGACCGCGAGGGCGTGGAACGGCAAAACCCACAGTCCGACTAAAACAACGAAAAAGTACTTATTGACCTGCATCTGGTGCGCGTAAAACGACGGTTCCTTTGAGCTTGCCTGGACGATACGAATTGGCACCCGGGAAACTACCCGATATGCGGGCAATGAACAACCGGATAACACCGGGCTAATTCACGATGATACGCCGGTACCCCTTGACACCGAAGCAGACCGCATCAACCGGTCAGCTTCCTGGGCGCTTATGGTCCGGCCGGGAAGCGGTATCAATCCCGGCACCCGCTTGCGATATTCACGATACGCTTCGCCGTAATAATAGACCAACTTGCGTTCCTCGAGCCGAGACCCGACCCAAAGGTACACGGTAATGATCGCTGCCGACAGCAGCAATGGCGTATTCATGTCCCGGGTCCATAACACCACCAGCCCAAGAAAATACCAGGGATGCCGAACAAAGCGATGTAACGGCGACAGCTGCAACAAACCGGGATCTTCCGCTCGGGATAGCCCGTCCCGGAACTGCCGCCAGCCGAGAAACGTCGCGCCATCGTAATATCGCAACGACCACAAAAAGGTGATTATCGCAGCCAGCGCAGCGCCGTTCGCCAGCCACCATCCCGCTCCGGTCCAGCGCCACCAGTATGCTCCATTAATGGTGAATATCAGCATCACTGGAAGCGTGAGCAATACCATGGCGATGATGTTGTAACTCAAGCGGTATACCGGCATGAACCGCGGCCAGCGCCGCGCCACCCACGCTTTGGCCCGGATGCCGGCGAGAAGCGAGTGGATCACAAAATAGACGACCCAACACAACGTCAACAGCGCCAGTGCATCAAATTTCATCGCCATACCGCTGCTCCCGGCTACTCCATATGCACAATGCGGTCTACACCGGATACGGTCATTCGCAGCGTCGATCCACACAGATCCTCGACATGAACATCCACCTCGCCGTTGTAGTCGCCCAGACCGAAATGGGCCACCGCGGAATCCTGCGACCCTGTACCCCGCCCGGCCCTGACCTCCCGCATCTGCGTCTGGTCGCGATAACTGATGCGGATGCGGCTGCCGACACCATACACATTACATGACCTGCTTTTTAGTTTTATCGCCAGCCAATGATTCGCATTACCGTCGTTGCGCAGCAGTCTCGCCCCATCGTCGCTGCCAACCACCAAATCTACATCGCCGTCGCGGTCGTAGTCCGAGGCGGCGACCCCCCAACCGTTTTCGATGACAATGCCGCTCAGCCAGGTCACGTCCGTATACCGCCCGCTGCCGTCGTTCAGATACAGATGGGCAAACCGGCCGCGGTAAACGCTGGTGACGAACAAATCGAGGTCGCCGTCATTGTCTACATCTGCGAGCAGCGGATCGGCATTGGTTTCCTCGAATCGGATACCGGATTGTCCGATCGCATCGACAAACGCATCACCCATACCCCATTGGTTGATCATCAGCTTACTACGATCGGAATAGTGCAGATGACGCGGGTGGGCCAGATTGGCGGTGTATATATCGAGATCACCGTCATTATCGACATCACCGGCGACGCTGCCGATACTGTGACCATAGGCGCCATGCCGTAATGTACCGCGGAGCGCGAGCTCGGCTCCGGCTTCACGAAACATGCCGGACCCGGTATTCAACCACACCAGATTGGGGTCCAGGCGGTAGTTCGCCACCACGATATCCTGGGCCCCGTCATCATTGATGTCAGCCCACATTACGCCCCGACCGCAAAGCGGCTCATCGACCATCACGCCGGCATCTTCGCTGATATCCGTGAATGTGCCGTCACCACGATTTCGCAATAGCTGATCAGCATCACAAAATCCACGCTCCACGCCCCTGCCCTCATAGTTGGCGAGATACAGGTCGAGCCAGCCGTCGTTATCGTAATCCCCCCACGCCGCCGCCTCGGTTAGCACCGGCGGCGCCATAGACAAGCTGCTCGTCCCGGCGCTGACGTCGCGAAATGCAGCGCCATTTTCGTTGAGGTAAAGACGATTTCCCCGGCGGTAGGCCAGAAACAAATCGACAAAACCGTCGTTGTCGATGTCGGCCCAACTACCGCCGTGGGTGCCCTGCACGCGATCAGCGCCGAGTATTGCGGTGACGTCGGTAAACCCCGCGCCTTGCTCATTTCGCAGCACATGCGGTCCATCCAACAATAAATCGTCATAGCCGTCGTTGTTGTAATCCCCCCAGGCGACCCGCGGTGACCGGACACTCCTGAGGTCCGAGTCGTCGACTTCAGTAAATGTCACCGCGGCCTGCTGCGCCGCGAAAAAGCGGTGCGCCGGACCGCGATAGCCATGACGTGATTCCAACAATTGCGCCAGCCGCTTATGATCCCCCTTGGAGCGATTACCGGCGGCGAGGGAGCGCATCAAGTAGTCGATGGCCTGATCGCCATTGCCGCCGGCCGACGTCAGCCGGTACAGTTGCCGGTAGACACGCCACGGTTGCGCATGTTTTTCCAAGGCCAGATTGAACAAACGTTGCGCCTCCGACACCCGCCCTTGCTGCTGATACAACACGCCCAGCCAGTATTGGGATTCAGCGCCTTCCCAACCGCGAAGCAAAGCCTGGGCGCTGTCATCCAGCCCGGCGGACATACCGCCGGCCGCTGCCCGCGACCAGTCGGACAGATGCCGGCGCAGCCATTGTTCGGCGGTGTCGAGCGCCTGATGCTGATCGATCAATCGCGCCGCCAGACCCTGCATGAGGTGGCGATTGCCGGGGAAACGCGCCAATATGGACTCGGCCTCCTCCGCGCCGATGGGTCGCCGGTAGGTGTTCAAATAGATCCGGGCAAGCAGCCTTGCGCCGCGCTGTTGTGGAAAATGCGCCAGGTATAGAGCCGCCAATTCCCGTCTTACCGTTGACTCGCGGGACGCGATGACATACTCCTGCAACTGCGCCGCCACGGCGCTGCGCAGAGCCGTGGTTTCGGCTGCCGAGGCAAGCCACTTTAATAGTTGAACATGGTCCCGGTGCTGATGCAGAAGCTGATAGCCGCGATACGCGGTGTACATCGCGTCCGCAGTTCCGGCATGGCGGCGGGCGAAGGCGTCGACCTCGGCCTGTACCTGTTGTTTGTTCTCCGCATTCATCGCCAGCAACGCCGCCCAGCGGCGATGACGGGAGGCGTGAAATTCCGGATGTCGCGTCAACACCGTTTGATACTGGGAAACCGCATCTGCTAGCATGCGCATCCGGTACAGGCACTCGCCCAACAAATGACCGACCTCGGGGCGCGACGGATCCGCTTCCCACAGCTCGCTGAGCCGCACACGCGCCGTTTGCAACTGCCCTGCTTGCATCAGTTGGCGCGATACCGCCAGGGACTGCTCGTAGTCTTTCGCCGTCACTCGGGCCAGAGGCGCACAACTCCACACGAACAGGAACGTAACCCCCAAGCACCCGATGCGCCACAGCCGTTTGTACATATCGAGACGCAATTCAACTTACCGGTGAAGCGCTATAATATTTCCACTGTACAATGATGCCAAAGATGAAAAGTTTTCTATATCTAATCATTATCCTGGTCATCTCCGGTGTCGGCTTGTCGAGTTGCGCCGTCATGCTGAACAAAGTTCCCGTATTCGATCCCCCGGGTTGGAAAACCCGCCTGAAGATCTATCTATCAACCAACTCGGCGGAGATGGGCCCAAACAATCCCCTGCCGGAACTCCGGCCGCCGCGTTATCCGGTTTCCGTGGCACAATTATTCGACAGCGCGCGGGAAGCGGCGATTGAACTGGACTGGGATATCGTAACTATCGATCACGCGCAGATGAGCCTGGACGTGATTATCAGCACACCGCTACTGGGCTTCAAGGATGATATGAAGATTAGGGCAAAAGAAGCGGAAAACGGTGAAAGCTCCCTGCATGCCAGCTCGAGATCCCGTACCGGACGCGCCGATTTCGGCGCAAATCTAGGGCATATCCTGCGATTGAAAGATATGCTGCGGCGAAAAGTGCAACCCCGTTAGGGATTCGATCTCGCAATCCTTCACCGACGCCTGTTCACGTGCACCCCAACGAACAGTCCAGCCAGTTCGATCTGCTGAAGCAGCGGCGGTTCCTGCCGTTCTTCATGACCCAGTTTTTGGGCGCATTCAATGACAATCTGTTCAAGAACGCTTTGATACTCCTCGTAACGTTTCATTTCGCCGCGAGCGTGGATATCCATCTGCTGGTCAATATCAGCGCCGGTCTTTTCATCCTGCCGTTCTTCTTGTTTTCAGCAACCGCCGGCCAGTTGGCGGACAAGTTCGACAAGGCGCTACTCATGCGACACGTCAAGACCGCCGAAATCGTAATTATGCTGGTCGGCGCTTTGGGGATTTATCTGCAAAACGTACCGTTGTTGCTCAGCGTGCTGTTTCTCATGGGAACGCAATCCACATTTTTCGGACCCGCCAAATACGGCATCCTGCCCCAGCAGCTCAGCGAGCAGGAACTCATCGGCGGTAATGGGCTGGTGGAGACCGGCACCTTCCTGGCGATACTGTTGGGCACTCTGGTTGGCGGCGTGCTGATCGAGCTCGGGACGTGGGGACAGCACGTGGCCTCCGCATGTATCGTGGTTGTCGCAGTCATGGGTCGCTGGTGCAGCCATTACATTCCTACCGTGCAGGCGCCGGATCCGACACTGCGGATCAGGCTCAACGTTGCCACCGAAACGGCGCGCATCGTCAAATTCACCATGCGCAATCACACCGTTTTCCTGTCGATCCTCGGCATCTCTTGGTTCTGGTTCTATGGGTCGGTATTTCTCACCCAGTTTCCCAGCTACACCAAATTGACTTTGGGCGGCGACGGCACGGTCGCCACCTTGTTGCTCACTTTCTTTTCCATCGGAATAGGGACGGGTTCATTGCTGTGCGAAAGGCTTTCCGGGCGGCACATCGAACCCGGTCTGGTGCCCTTGGGGGCATTCGGCATGACCGTCTTCGCGGTTGACCTAGCCTTCGCTCACACTTCATTTACCGGCACGCAACTGCTGAACGCGCAATCGTTCCTCGCCAGCGCAGACAATTGGCGGGTGTTGGCGGATCTCGGTTTGATCTCGTTGTTCAGTGGTTTTTATATCGTGCCGCTGTATGCGATCGTGCAGCATCGCAGCGAACCACGCCACCGCTCGCGGATAATCGCCGGCAACAACATCATCAATGCGGCATTCATGGTCGCCGCCGCGTTGATGTCCATCGTAATACTCAAGTCCGGGCTGACCATCCCGCAACTGTTCCTGGTGGTGGCGTTGATGAATGCGGCCGTCGCCGTGTATATCTTCATCGAGGTGCCGGAGTTCGTGATGCGCATGATCATGTGGCTCCTGGTGCATTCGATCTATCGCGTTGAGCGCCTCGATATTCACCACATACCATTGACGGGCCCGGCGCTGCTGGTCAGTAATCACGTGAGTTTTGTCGACGCATTGATTATTTCAGCCGCCAGCCCGCGGCCGATACGCTTTGTCATGGACCACCGCATCTTCAATCTCCCGATACTCAATTTCGTATTTCGTACCGCCCGTGCAATTCCGATCGCCCCGGCACGGCAGGATCCCGCAACCTTGAAGCGCGCCTACGATGCAATCGCCGATGCGCTCCACAACGACGAACTCGTATGTATTTTTCCGGAAGGAGAAATCACCAGCACCGGTGAGATCAATCACTTCAAGAAGGGTGTCGAACGTATCGTTCGGCGCACGCCGGTCAACGTTGTCCCACTCGCCCTGCGGGGCGTGTGGGGCACGTTCTTCAGCCGTAAAGGCGGCCGCGCGATGTCCGGGTGGCCCACCCGTTTGTGGTCCAAGATCGCCGTCGCATGCGGTACTCCGTTAGCCCCGCAGGCGGTGTCGGCTCCGGCGCTGCAGGACATCGTGACAGAGTTACGCGGTCACTGGCGCTAGCCCGCATTTCTCACCAGGATCCCGGATGCTGGCGAAGAGACCGGGCGACTGGACGCCGCGCTGGAACGAAACCCATAGCCGTAGCTATGGG
>CAMYKW010000004.1 GCA_947259175.1 uncultured Gammaproteobacteria bacterium
GTGTTGAAGAAGATCGATCTGGGTATCGCGCTGGACACCGAAGAAGGATTGTTCGTCCCGGTCTTGCATGATGTCGGCAATCGTGATGCCGAGGATCTGCGGCGCGGACTGGAAGCGATGAAGGACGCGGTACGGCGGCGCGATGTGCCGCCTGAGGAATTGCGGGGATATACCATCACCTTATCGAATTTCGGCACTTTTGGCGGACGCTACGCCGATCCCATATTCATGCCGCCGACGGTGGCCATCCTTGGCGCGGGACGCGCGCGGGACGCCGTGGTGGCGGTTGATCGCAAGCCGGTGGTGCATAGGATTCTGCCGGTATCGTTGACGTTCGATCACCGCGCAGTGACCGGCGGTGAGGCGACACGGTTCCTGATGGCGGTGATACAGGACTTGGAGCAACCCTCCTAGTCGGAAATTGGATGCTAGACCGGCGCAATTCCCTGGTATTCAATCCAGCTTTCCCGTCAGTGGCACGAAACGCGGCAAGATGACTTGCTGCTGCCTCCAAAACCGGCTATTCCCGGCTAAAATGGAATATTGATACGCCGGATTATCGGCAACGTCCTTCCCGCGATCGGTTAATCACTAGTGCATTCGGCGACAAACCACGAATGAGGAAAGAATGGATACTGCTGCTGGGCGTGGTCACGGCCACCTCGGTGATTGTGTTGGGGAGCGTGAGGTGGTTCGCTCCGCAGTTATTGGGAATTCCGATCGACCTGCAAACCGTGCGTGTAAGCGAAACGCTCTCCCCGTTTTATGAAGGCATATTCCGAAGTGTGGATGCAGAGAAATTTCTTCTCAACGATCCAACCGTTCAGGTACGCGCCAAGCCGTTCATGCCCAGGGGATTCCGTCTAGGCCCGCATGACCTACTTGGATTCCGCAATCATGGGATACCGAATATCACCGATGTCATTATCGTGGGCGACAGCCAGACCTACGGGAATAACGTGCTCATGGAACACAACTGGCCCAGCCAGTTGCAGTTCGGACTCGGTAGTCAGGCAACCGTATACAGCATGGCGACCGGCGGATGGGGAGCCGTTCAGTACCTGGACATGTCAGCCAAGAGCCTTTATTTTCGCCCGCAGGTTATCGTCGTGGCGTTTTATTCCGGCAACGATCCGATGGAATCGTACCTGTTGGCCTACGGCGTGGAGAAGTGGGCGTCGCTCAAGGTCGTGGACAATCTCGATGAGTCGGACCGGGCGCCGGCGGCGGGATTTCCAGCGCCTCCCGAGGAGAGCTGGCACGTGGCGTTCGCAGACGGCGTCAATACCGTATTCACGCCCAAACTCAGGCTGCAATCCAATGACGTGAAGTACGCCGTGGTTAGAGAAGGCTGGGCGATCATGGAAAAAGTCGGAAGGAAGATCAGCGAACTGACGAGCGACTACGACGTCGCACTCGTATATACGACTATCCCCACTAAAGAACTCGCGTATCAGCGCAAGGTCGACGCCGAAGGAGTGGAACCGGATCCACACTATACCCGTTTGGTGTCGATGGAACATGCCAATATTCAAGACTTGGCGAGAATCTTTTCACAACTGCCCAATGTCACATATGTCGATGTGGTGACGCCGCTGCAGCGGGCGGCGCTGCAGTCGAAACCAATTTATCCCCGTGACACCAACGGTCATCCTGTTTACGCGGGGTACCGAGTGATCGCCCAAGCGATCACACCGGAAGTAAACCGCCTGTTGCGCCCGATGAAACGCACCCTGGCCGTCGCCGAACTCCCGGATGACTCGACGCAATATCTGCTGCTCACAAACCGGGGCGCCATACTGTTCCGCACAGCGGAGACTGCGCAGCGTAATGGTTGGAAATTGACGGACGCGAAGCGCTTGCGAACCCGGGACTTTACCCGCCTGCCGTTTCTGGGCGCGACCGACGATGTCGCTCCATCCAAATTCGGACCCCCGGCGAATACGCCATAGCCCGTATATTGCGGCTGATGCAATATGCGGGTTACTCCCGTGCCGCGGCCGATTCGTTTCCGGCATCTTCCGTAGTCCGTTCGCAATGTCAAAGGCGCTCCGCGCCGGCCCCGCCGCGGACTTTCCGGTATTTCGAATTGTTCTCCAATATCACTCATTTGGGTGAAGAAATCCGTCACGGACATGGGTAAGGTAAGTGGCCAATGCTTGGAGGCCGGCGGCGAGGGATCGCCGCTTATACCAAGGATGGGACCAGGGCGAACCAGGGACGGTGAACCCTGGTTTTATCGTGGAACAAAACCCCGTGCTTGAGCACGGGGAGACTCAATCAGGGTGTAATCGCACCGACTGTCGCCGGTGACCGCAGGGCGTCGTCTAATCGCTGCGGCCGCGCGCCGTCGTCGAGGTTATAGCGTCACCCCGATTTTGGATAGCCGAGTATATTCAGGGCGCCGGTGATTTCTCCCAGGATTGCCGGATCATCGATGGTTGCGGGGGCCTTGTACTCCTCGCCATCCGCTATTTTGCGCATGGTTCCGCGCAGGACCTTTCCCGAACGGGTCTTCGGCAGCCGTTGCACCACCGCTACCTGTTTGAACGCGGCGACCGGACCGATCTGCTCACGCATGAGCTTGACGAGCTCGGGCACGATTTCCGCGTCCTGCCGATCGACACCGGCCTTCAACACCACCAATCCCACCGGTAATTGTCCTTTCAACGAGTCGGCGGCGCCGATGACCGCGCACTCGGCTGTTGATGACGTCGTCGATGCGGCTCATAATCCACAGATAGCCGTCGTCGTCTTTGTAACCGGCATCGCCGGTCAGGTAGTAGCCCGGATAGCGGCTGAGATAGGATTCCTGATAGCGGGCGTCGTTGTTCCACAGCGTCGGCAATGTTCCCGGGGGCAAGGGAAGCTTGATCGATATCGCGCCCATATCGTTGGCGGGGACGGAATTGCCTTGTTCGTCCAATACCTGCACATCATAGCCGGGCACCGAGCGAGTGGGGGAACCGGGCTTCACCGGTGCGAAATCGATCCCCATGCAATTGGCGGCAATGGCCCAACCGGTTTCGGTCTGCCACCAATGATCGATGACCGGAACCCGCAACATGTCTTCGGCCCAGTGCAGGGTGTCGGGATCGCAACGCTCACCCGCGAGAAACAATATCCGGAACTTGGATAGATCGTACTTCTTGATGTACTCGCCGCCCGGATCTTCTTTCTTTATCGCCCGAAATGCGGTGGGTGCGGTAAACATGACCTCCACCCCGTGCTCGGAAATTACGCGCCAGAATGCGCCCGGATCCGGTGTGCCGACGGGTTTTCCTTCATAGACTATTGTCGTGCAGCCGTGGAGTAGAGGCGCATACACGATGTACGAGTGGCCGACGACCCAGCCCACGTCCGACGCCGCCCAGTAGACTTGTCCGGGTTCGACGTCGTAAATATTCTTCATCGACCATTTCAATGCGACGGCGTGTCCACCGTGATCGCGAACCACGCCTTTGGGTTGCCCCGTCGTACCGGACGTGTACAAGATGTACAGTGGATCGGTTGCCTCGACCTGCACGCAGTCCGCGGGTGTTGCGGCGGCAGCTGCGTCCGCCCAGTCTATATCGCGCCCGTCGATCATGGCCGCGGTCGCCTCCGGCCGAGCCAGAATCATGCAATGTCCCGGTTTGTGGCTCGCCAATTCGATCGCCTCGTCGAGCAGCGGTTTGTATTCCACAATACGGCCCGGCTCGATGCCGCATGACGCGCTGACGATGACCTTCGGTTTGGCGTCGTCGATGCGCGTGGCCAGTTCGTTGGCGGCGAAACCGCCAAACACGACGGAATGGATCGCGCCGATGCGTGCGCATGCGAGCATGGCGACAACCGCTTCGGGCACCATAGGCATGTATACGATGACCCGGTCTCCCTTTTCCACCCCGCGATCAGCCAACGCACCGGCGAATTGCGCCACCAGGTCACGTAACTCGCGGTACGTAATCCGGCGAACGGTATCGGTCACCGGGCTGTCATAGATTATCGCCAACCGATCGCCGTGGCCGTTCTCTACGTGCACATCAACGGCGTTGTAACACGTGTTCAAGCGTCCGCCGGTGAACCACTGATAGAAGGGTGGATTCGAATCATCCAATACCCGGTCCCATTTGCGGGACCACTGAATGGCTTCGGCGGCCTCGGCCCAAAACTCATCCGGATTGGTTATCGAACGGTTGTAGATCGATTGATAGTCTCCCATCGTCGCTCCTCGCTTTGGTTGTGCTTTTTGGGTACGACGGTCTTATGCGACCGGTGTTGTTGGCGAATAAGCCATGATTATAAAGGTATAAACCAGTGGCTAAGTTAATTATAAACTAATATAATATTTCGAAGTGATAATATAATTATTCTCAATACTAACTATCAACAACTCCTTGTCATCCGGGGCATGCCCCGCCACCGGCGTCTAATGATTCATCTTATCCGACAAGGGGGTAAAATCTCACCCTGCTACGCGGTAATCAATTCGGAGAATAGACGACCATGACCAACAGCTTCAATGCCCGTACCAACTTGCAGGTCGGCGGTAAGAACTACGAGATCTATGCCCTGGACGCGCTGGGTTCCCGCGTCGAACGTTTACCTTACTCATTGAAGATTCTGATGGAAAATCTGCTCCGTTACGAAGATGGGGTGAATGTGACCGGTGATGACATCGAGGCGCTCGCCAACTGGGATCCACAGGCAGAACCGAGCACCGAGATTGCGTTCACCCCGGCCCGGGTGTTGATGCAGGATTTCACGGGTGTGCCGGCGGTGGTGGATCTGGCTACCATGCGTGATGCGATGCGCGAACTCAACGGCGATCCGGATAAGATCAATCCTCTGTCCCCGGCGGATCTGGTTATCGATCATTCAGTGATGGTGGACCATTTCGGTACCCGGGACGCGGCCGACTTGAATGCGGCTCTGGAGTATCAGCGTAATCATGAGCGCTACCAGTTTCTTCGCTGGGGTCAAAAGGCGTTTACGAATTTTCGCGTCGTCCCACCGGATACCGGCATTGTGCATCAGGTCAATATCGAGTACCTGGCGCAAGTGGTGTTCAGCGCCACCCGGGAGGGCGTACTGCAGGCCTACCCGGATACCGTGGTCGGGACCGATTCTCACACCACGATGGTCAACGGTGTCGGCGTTTTGGGATGGGGTGTCGGGGGCATCGAAGCCGAAGCCGCGATGTTGGGTCAACCGATTACGATGCTGATACCCCAGGTCGTGGGATTCAAGTTGGAAGGCCGGTTGGCGGAGGGCGCCACCGCCACCGATCTGGTGTTGACCGTCGTGCAGATGCTCCGTGAAAGAGGGGTGGTCGGTAAATTCGTCGAATTCTTCGGCGACGGTCTGGACGATTTGTCGCTGGCGGATCAGGCCACCATTGCCAATATGGCGCCCGAATACGGCGCCACCTGCGGCATATTCCCGATAGACCGCGAGACCTTGAACTATCTGCGTTTGACCGGGCGCAGTGACGAACAAATCGCGCTGGTCGAGGCCTACGCGCGCAAACAAGGCATGTTTCGCGACACCGGATCGTCCCACCCGGAATATTCAGATGTGTTGGAGCTTGATCTGGCCACGGTCGAGCCGAGCCTGGCGGGACCGAAACGGCCCCAGGACCGGATTCCCCTACACCGCGCCAAACCGATCATCGCCGGCCATATGGCGGAACTGCAACCCCAACCCGCATCGGCGCAACGGGTGGACCAAGATGGCCGGCAATTTGAAGTAAAGGACGGCCATGTGGTGATTGCAGCGATTACCAGTTGCACCAACACCTCCAATCCCGACGTCATCATCGGTGCGGCGCTGCTCGCCAAGCACGCCGTGGAGAAGGGGATCGGAGTCAAACCCTGGGTCAAGACCTCGCTGGCGCCGGGTTCTCAGGTGGTCAGTGCGTACCTCGACGCGTCCGGGCTGATGCCTTTTCTCGAGAAACTCGGTTTCGATGTGGTCGGATACGGCTGCACGACCTGCATCGGCAACTCGGGTCCGCTGCCGGAACCGATCAGCCAGGCCATTCGCGACGGAAATCTTGTGGCTTGTTCCGTGTTGTCGGGGAACCGGAATTTCGAAGGACGCGTGCACGCCGAGGTGCGAATGAATTTTCTCGCTTCGCCGCCACTGGTGGTGGCATACGCCATCGCCGGCACTATGGACATCGATGTTTACGCCGAGCCCCTTGCCCAGGATTCAGCGGGCAACGATGTGTATCTACGCGACATCTGGCCTTCGCAGCAGGAGATCAACGATGTAGTGGGCCAGACGATCACCCGCGAGATGTTTCAAAGCAAGTATACCGATGTGTTGCGGGGAGATCAGCGATGGCAGAAGATCCAAACCCCGGAGTCGAGCCTCTACGTCTGGTCCGCGGAGTCCACGTATATCCAGAAGGCGCCGTATTTTGACGGCATGACGCGTCAACCGGCGGGAATTCCGGTGATCCAGGCCGCGCGGGTCCTGGCCAAACTCGGCGACAGCATCACCACCGACCACATTTCGCCCGCCGGCGCGATAAAGGAAGATTCCCCCGCGGGGAAATACCTGATCGAACGCGGAGTCAAACCGGTGGATTTCAACTCTTACGGTTCGCGACGCGGCAATCACGAGGTGATGATGCGCGGTACCTTCGCCAACATCCGCCTGCGCAACGAGCTGGCGCCGGGCACCGAGGGTGGGTGGACCCGTTTCCAACCGGACGGCGAGCAGATGACGATTTACGATGCGGCGATACGCTACCAGGCCGCAGGCACGCCGCTCATCGTAATCGCGGGTAAGGAATACGGCACCGGCTCGTCCCGCGACTGGGCCGCCAAGGGTTCACGCCTGCTGGGGGTGAAAGCCGTAATCGTCGAATCGTTCGAACGCATACACCGGTCTAATTTAATCGGAATGGGGGTTCTGCCACTGCAATTCAAAGACGGTGACGATCGCAACAGCCTGGGTCTTAGCGGCGAGGAGTCCTATGACATCGAGGGGCTGGAAGTCGGTGCCAGGGAAGTGACTGTCGCGGTAACCGCGGAAGATGGGAGCCGCCGCACATTCCCGGTGCGCGTACGTATCGACACGCCGAAGGAGTGGGACTACTACGTTCATGGCGGCATCCTGCACTTCGTGCTTCGCCAGTTGGTGGCCGACAGCCAGCGGGCGGCGTAATAACGCGGTAGCCGGGAGATTACCCGCCGCGGGTCGGGAATGAACCCGCAATGCGGGCTAGGGCTAGATCTCGTCCGGGGCGTAGGCGTCGATGCTCAATGCATGAATGTCGGTTTGCATCGCGTCGCCGAGCGCCGCATAGATCATGCGGTGGCGTTGCACCGAATTTTGATCGGCAAATTTTTCGCTGACGATGGTCACTGAGAAGTGGCCTTTGCCGCTTTTCGCGCCGGCGTGGCCCGCATGCAGGTGGCTCTCATCGATCACCTCCAGCGATTCCGGCGCCAACGCGGCGTGCAAACGTTCCTTGATCAGGGCGATACGGTCCGGTGGCATTAGAACACCTTCTTGAACGGTTTCACCGCAACATCGACATAGACGCCCGCGTGGACGTACGGGTCGTCGTCAGCCCATTGCTGCGCCGCCGGCAAGGATTCGAACTCGGCAATGATAACGCTGCCGGTAAAACCCGCGGCGCCGGGGTCCTCGGCGTCGATTGCGGGACACGGCCCCGCGGTCAGCAATCGCCCTTCGTCGCGCAGCGCGTTCAGACGGGCGACATGATCGGGACGGGCCGCCAACCGGGCGTCGAGGCTGCCCGGTCTGTCAGTCGCAAAAATGACGTAGTACATCGGTTGCTACTGACTCTCTTTGACTTTAATGTCTTTCGACACGAATAGCATTATCACGAAGATAAACACGAAGGTGAGTATCAGGGTGCCGAATACCTTGAAATACACCCAGTGTTTCTGCTGTATCTCGGGATCCAGGTCGGCGCCGTAATAGAAAGCGACGTATAAATTTAGGAATCCCATCGCCAGGGTAAAGACGCCGAAACTCAGATTCATGAAACGCCAGCGATTACGCGGAAGCTCGAGTTGGCTTCCCATCACGTATTCTATGGCGGTTTTGCGGCCGACGAATTGGGTCACAAACATGGTCGCCGCGAAACACCAATACACAACGGTGGGCTTCCAGCGGATAAACGCGTCGTCTTTGAACAGCACCGTCGCCCCGCCGAGCACGACAATGGCGCCGAGCGTGATCCAGTGCATGGTTTCGACTTTGCGGCCGGCGAACTTGAGCCAACCGACCTGTAGCAGTGACGCGCCGATCGCCGCACCGGTAGCTACAAATATGTCGTAAACGGAAAATACACCGAAGAAGACGAGTAGGGGGAATAGATCAAAAAGCAGTTTCATGGATTATGCGCGTTCGTTAGTGCACCTGCCGGGGACTCCACGTATCATAGTATTTTTTCATTATCAGACGCACAGGGGCCGGGTAGTCGAGTTTTTTCATTTGCTCCATGCCCTGCGCAAAGAATCTTGGCGCCTCCTCCGGTAACGCCTGCACGAATTCGTCGAATACACGGGTCATTGTACCCACATCGTGGATTCGAGTGGCGACTATGGCGCGATTAACGTGCAACACCCGCCACGGGCGTCCCGAATTGGATTTCTCGAGATCCTGTTGGATGAATGCCGCCAGCGCCTTCAGGATTGCGGTCATGAACTGTTCCAGTTCCTTCAGGGTCTCCGGGTCGCGGGTGGTATTGGCCACATCGGCAAGTGCGTCCACTATGATCTCCGGCGCTCTGATCTCCCCTTGGTGGCGAATAATCCAATTCGCCGCGCCGAGCGCCGCCAACGCGACTTCTTGCCGGGCATCGGGCAGCGCAAGTTGCTGCGCCCAACGGGCAAGATCGGTCATCAATTGCAACCCGTAGTCTCCGATTTGGCTGACATCGTCCTGCAAAATCGCCCCGTCTTCGCCCTGTTCTCTGTCCAGCCGCATGGCCACGGAAAAAAATTGGTCGATGGCCTCGGAAAGCTGAGGCGGCGTGACTTGATCCGTAACCCGCGGTGATCTGGAGTTGTAGTTGGTGACAATCTCCGCTGATACCTGCTGGTGACGAACACGCGCGTCGCTGAGTTTGGGTGGTAAAACCATCAAGGGAAACGCTGACTGAGATACAGCCGATAATAATACTTGATATAGTATTGCGCCCGCTACCGGGTTGATTTACCACAACCCCAACCGGCATATTATAGGCCCACAAATGAAGCGTTACCGTGTTGCAACGAATCGAAAACACAGACACTAAAGACGAAGCGCCCGGCTATGTGGTAGTCGAGGGGCCGGTCGGCGTCGGGAAAACCAGCCTCGCGCGGCGCTTGGCCAAGGCGTTCAAGTGCCAACTGATCCTGGAACAGCCGGAGGAGAATCCGTTCCTCGAGCGATTCTATCAGTCGCGCAAACAGTATGCGTTGCCGACCCAGCTGTATTTCCTCTTTCAGCGCACTCGCCAACTGCGTGGGTTGAAACAGAGCGACATGTTCAGCCCGGTTCGGGTAGCGGATTTCATGCTGGAAAAAGACGCAATATTCGCCAAAGTGACTTTGGACGAAGACGAACATCGCTTGTATCAACAGGTGTACGCGCAGCTGTCCCCGGAAGTTCCGGTTCCCGATCTGGTGATATATCTGCAGGCGCCGGTGGAGGTATTGATCGAGCGCATCCGCAGACGGGACGTGGATTATGAACACGGCATAGAACGGGACTATCTGCAGCAGATTGTCGATTCTTACACGATGTTTTTTTATAAATACGATGTTGCGCCGTTGTTGATCGTAAACGCGGCGGAGATCAATTTTGTCGATAACGACAGTGATTTTCAGACACTGTTACAGCATATAAAAAAAACCAGAAGCGGCCGCCATTTTTTCAACCCGTTGGCCACGATCTGACCATGATCGTCGAGCACGAGGTCGCTCCGCTGCGCGAGACGATTCTTATGCGACGCAGCCGCGGCGAGTCTGTTGCTTTCGTTCCGACAATGGGAAACCTGCACGCGGGCCATCTCGATCTGGTGCGTGTCGCCGGCGAGCGAGGGGACTCGGTGGTAGTCAGCATCTACGTCAATCCGCTGCAATTCGGGGAGAACGAAGACCTCGACAGTTATCCGCGTACTTTAGAGGCGGATTCGGCGGCGCTTGGTGATCTCGACGTTGATATCATTTTCCTGCCCGATGACCGCACCATGTATCCGGCGGGGCTGGAGGAGCAAACCAAGGTCATGGTGCCGGAATTGAGCGAAACGCTGTGCGGTAGATTTCGTCCTGGTCATTTTGTCGGAGTCACGACGGTGGTGAATCGTTTGTTCAACATCGTGCAACCGGATATTGCAGTTTTTGGAAAGAAAGACTATCAACAGCTGACTATTATTCGGCGTATGGTGCGGGATCTGGCGATGCCGGTCGGAGTCGTCGGCGTCGACACCATCCGTGAAGCGGACGGTCTCGCCATGAGTTCGCGAAATCGGTATCTCACCCCGAAACAGCGTGCGGTGGCGCCGGGGCTGCACAAAACGCTGCGCGAAGCTCGCGACGCACTGCGCCGAAACGAAACCGATACAGTCGGTGTCGAGGCGCAGGGATATAGAAAACTGTCCGATCTTGGATTTTCGCCCGATTATTTCAGCGTGCGCCGGCAATCAGACCTCGCGGCGCCGGGTCCGGAGGATGAGTCGCTGGTGATTCTCGCCGCCGCGCGCTTGGGGCAGGCGCGGTTGATAGACAATGTCGAAGTGGAACTGGGGCGCCGCAAGGAGGCGATGAATTAATGACCGCGTGGTACCGAGGGTCGGACTCGAACCGACACGGTGTTGCCACCACCAGATTTTGAGTCTGGCGCGTCTACCAGTTTCGCCACCTCGGCACTGTTCGCAGACATAAAAGTATAGCGGGGTTGGCTATGCCGAGCAAAATTCCCCGCGCAAACGAATCCGTGGATCTAACTCAGTTTCAATATCAACTTCCGGATCAACTGATTGCGCAATTCCCGCCTGAGCGACGAACCGATTGCCGGCTGATGTCGCTTGATGGTGTCAGCGGCGAGATCGCCGACCTGGAGTTTTTGGCTGTCGTTGATCTGATCGAAACGGGCGACCTGTTGGTGCTCAATGACACCCGGGTGGTGCCGGCACGGCTGTATGGGCGCAAACAAAGCGGCGGCCGCATCGAGTTGCTCATCGAGCGCATCATCGAGTCCGAATGTGCGCTCGTCCAGATTCGCGCCAGCAAGGCGTTGAAGAAGGGCGGCATACTCTACCTGCAAGACGGGATTGACGGGGTCCAAGCGGTGGTCGAGGAGCGGCGCGGCGAGTTTTACGTTCTGAGGTTTTCGGCACCGGTGTCGGAGATTATGCGTGGCGAAGGACACGTCCCGTTGCCGCCGTATATCACCAGGGCCGACACCGCGATCGATGCGGATCGTTATCAGACTGTATACGCGCGACGGGCCGGAGCGGTCGCCGCGCCCACCGCCGGTCTGCATTTTGACCATGCGTTGCTGGATCGGCTTCGATCCCAGGGTGTGGAGATCGCATTTTTGACCTTGCACGTCGGCGCCGGGAGCTTCCAGCCAGTCCGCGTGGACGATATTCGCGAGCACCGCATGCACCCGGAATGGATTGAGGTGCCGCCTGAATTGTGCGAGCGGGTCGCGCGTGCGCGTAAACGTGGTACGCGCGTAGTCGCAGTGGGCACCACCGTCGTTCGGGCACTGGAAACCGCGGCGGCGTCGGGGAAGCTGAGGTCATACACCGGGGACAGCAAATTGTTTATTTACCCGGGGTACCGGTTTAACGTGGTTGATGCGATGATTACCAATTTTCATCTGCCCGGTTCCACGTTGCTCATGCTGGTATGCGCGTTTGCGGGTACGTCGCGCGTTTTGTCGGCTTATGCCCATGCCGTTGAGCAGGGTTACAGGTTCTACAGTTACGGTGATGCGATGTTTTTGACTCGCGGCACGGAATCTATTGCCGATGACGCGAATGAAATTTGAGCGGCTCCAGCGGGATGGTCACGCGCGCCGCGGGCAGTTGGTGATGCCGCGCGGCTGCGTACAGACGCCGGCGTTCATGCCGGTAGGCACGGCTGCGACTGTCAAGGCAATGACGCCGGAGGAGCTCGTTGAAGCCGGCGCCGAGATCATATTGGGGAACACCTTCCATTTGATGTTGCGACCCGGCACCGGCGTCATCCGCCGGCACGGCGGATTACACCGGTTCATGCATTGGGAGCGGCCGTTGCTCACCGACTCGGGTGGTTTCCAGGTGTGGAGTCTGGCCAAACTGCGCGAGATCTCGGAACGAGGGGTCACGTTTCAATCTCCGGTGGACGGCGACGCCGTGTTTCTGGGACCTGAGCGGGCGATCGAAGTTCAACACGATTTGGATGCCGATATCGTCATGGTTTTCGACGACTGCACGCCATACCCGGCCACGCGGGAACAGGCGGAAGCTTCAATGGAATTGTCTTTGCGCTGGGCGGCGCGGTGCAAGGACGCGCATGGCGATCATCCGGCGGCATTGTTCGGCATTGTCCAGGGCGGGATGTATACGGACCTGCGCCTGCGCTCCCTGGAGGAATTGACGGCGATGGGGTTTGACGGCTACGCCCTGGGCGGCCTGTCGGTCGGTGAACCCAAGGCGTTGTTGTATGAACTGGTCGAAGTTTTAGCGCCCCGATTGCCCGAAGAACGGCCACGCTATCTCATGGGCGTCGGCACTCCCGAAGACATCGTGTTCGCGGTCGGCATGGGGATCGATATGTTCGATTGTGTCTTGCCGACCCGTAACGCCCGCAACGGCTGGTTGTACACCCGAGATTCGGTGATTAAGATCCGCAACGCCGAGTTCGCGGAGGATACGCGGCCCCTGGACCCCAATTGCGAGTGTTACACATGTCGGCACTATTCACGCGCTTACCTGCGCCATCTCCACCGTAGTAATGAAATTTTAGGCGCGCGGCTGAATACCTTACATAATGTCCATTATTATCTAGCACTGATGGATCAGATTCGCAGCGCGATCCGCCACGGCCGGTTTACCCGGTTCGCCGAGGACTTTTTCGCCAAGCGCGGCGTCGACCCGCGCTCCGGATCCGTGATTTTAGGCGCAAGTTGACGGTTTGACCCTCAATTTTCCAGTGCCCTGTGGCATAATACCGCGCCGCGCCGCCCGGCTCCCGCCGTGCCTGACCAAGGCCCGTGACTGTTGGCAGCGGCGCATCATATTCCATTACCAAAAGGATACATGCTCATGAGCCTGTTGATACGAGATGCCTGGGCACAGTCTGCGGGCGGCGATCCGTCCGGAGGCTTGCTCGGTTTGCTTCCGATCATATTGATTTTCGTGCTGTTCTATTTCCTGCTCATTCGGCCGCAACAAAAACGTCAGAAACAACACAAGTCGATGGTGGAGGGCCTCAAGAAGGGCGATGAAGTGGTCACCGCAGGTGGTACCCTGGGGAAAATCACCGACGTCGGCGAGAATTTCATTAACCTGGAAATTGCCAATGGGGTGGAAATCAAGGTGCAGCGCCATTCGGTGCAATCAATGATGCCCAAGGGGACGATCAAGGAAGCTTGATTCGGCTGATGAACCGCTACCCGCTGTGGAAATATCTGATTATCCTGGCAGTGATACTGCCGGGTTTGCTGTATGCCGTGCCCAATTTGTACGGGGAAGATCCCGGTGTGCAGGTCACCGGCGTGCGCTCGTTCAAAGTGGATGAGATAGTGCTGGATCGCATGCAGAAGGCGCTCGATGAAGACGGTATCCGCTGGCAGAAAGTGAGCCTCGACGCCGGTGGCGCCCGTTTGCGATTCGCGGACACCGAGACCCAGCTGAAAGCCAAGGATCTGTTGCAACGCGAGCTGGGCGACAATTTCACGGTGGCGCTGAATCTGATGCCGGCTACTCCGGATTGGCTGACCCGTATCGGCGGTGCGCCCATGTATCTGGGGTTGGATCTGCGCGGCGGAGTGCATTTCTTGATGGAAGTCGACGTGCAGGGGGCGTTGGCGCGGGCGGAGGATCGTTACGTGGGTGACCTGCGGTCCGGCCTGCGCGAGGCCAAGGTGCGCTACCTCACCGTTCGCCGGGTCCCGAGGGGCGGCATTGAGATCAAGTTTCGCGACAATGATCAGCGCGATTCGGGCCGCGGCGTCATCGAACGTGAACTGCCGGAGCTGCAGCTCAAGGATGACGATCGGCAGGGGAAGCCGATATTGATCGCGACAATCCGCCCGGAACAGTTCGAGGAGATCAAGAAATTCGCGCTGGATCAGAACATGACCGCGCTGCGCAACCGTGTCGATGAGCTCGGTGTGGCCGAGCCGGTGGTGCAGCAACAAGGTGACCGGCGAATTGTGGTGCAGTTACCGGGTGTGCAGGATACAGCGAAGGCGAAAGAGATTCTGGGCCGCACCGCCACCCTGGAAGTGATGATGGTGGACGAAGAGCATGATCTCCAAAGTGCGCTGAACACATCGGTGCCGCCCGGGTCGAAATTATTTCGACACAGAAACGGCGGTCAGATTCTTCTGCAAAAGCGAGTGATTTACTCCGGGGACAACGTAGTTGACGCGGCAGCGGGCATCGACCAGCGCACCGGGGGTCCGGTGGTTTACATCACCCTCGATGCTCGCGGGGCGGCGATCAATCAGCGCATCACCGGCAAGAACATCGGTAAACGCATGGCGGTCGTGTATATCGAAATCAAGTCTGAAACCAAGCGCGACGCCGATGGCAGACCGGTATTGGATAAAGACGGAAATGAAGTCAAACTGAAACGCAGGATCGAGGAGGTCATCACCGCGCCGGTCATCCGTGATCAGCTGGGCAAACGATTTCAGATCGAGGGATTGGAAAGCATCAGTGAAGCCCAGGATCTGTCGCTGCTGCTCCGCGCCGGCGCCTTAGCCGCGCCCATTGAGATTATTGAAGAACGAACCGTTGGCCCGAGCCTTGGCCGGGACAACATCAACAAGGGATTCAAGTCGGTACTGGTCGGGTTTTTCTTGGTGCTGGTGTTCATGATGGTCTATTACCGGCTGTTCGGCGCCGTGGCCTGTGGCGCATTGCTACTCAATCTGGTGCTGATCGTTGCCGTGTTGTCTCTTTTCCAGGCTACGCTGACGTTGCCCGGTGTGGCTGGAATTGTGCTGACCGTGGGCATGGCGGTGGACGCCAATGTATTGATATTTGAGCGCATTCGCGAAGAGATTCGTAACGGGAACACTCCCCAGGCGAGCATCCACGTGGGCTATGATCGCGCTTTGTCGACGATCGTGGACGCAAACGTCACCACACTGATCGCCGCGATCGTGCTGTTCAACTTCGGCACCGGTCCGATCAAGGGTTTTGCCATTACATTGAGTATCGGCATCGTCACTTCGATGTTCACCGCCATCCTCGGAACTCGGGGGGTTATCAACCTTATCTACGGGGGCCGCCGTGTACAGAGGCTTTCAATTTAATGCAAATTCTACGTAAACAGACCGACTTCAAGTTCATGTCGTTGCGCCGAATCGCCTTCGGCGTATCCACGGTGGTAATCGCAATAGGGATCGCAGCGTTGTTCGTGCGCGGATTGAATTTCGGCATTGATTTCACCGGCGGTACTTTGGTCGAAGTTTCCTACGACGAGTCGGTGCAGATCGAGGGAGTTCGCGACACATTGAAGCAGGCGGGCTTCGATGACGCGCTGGTGCAGTATTTCGGCACATCTAGCGACATCATGGTTCGATTGCCGGCCCGCGACGCCGGCGCCAAACTCAGCAGCGGGGTGATGCAGGCGCTGCGCCAGCCGTACAACGAAACCCTGGCGGAGAGTCGCAAGGGAGCAGCTCAGCAGTGCGTCGGCGGCGCCGGCGCCGGTGACTGCCGCGTACAGATGCGCAGAGTGGAATTCGTCGGACCGCAAGTGGGAGAGGAACTGACCGAGAAGGGCGGTCTCGCGATGATCTATGCCTTGATCGGGATTTTAGTCTACGTCGCATGGCGATTTGAATGGCGGTTCGCAGTTGGGTCGGTGGTCGCCCTGGTTCACGACGTGCTGGTCACTGTAGGTTTGTTTTCATTGTTGCACCTCGAGTTTTCACTGCCGGTGCTGGCGGCGATCCTGGCGGTGATTGGTTATTCACTGAATGACACCATCGTTGTATTCGACCGTGTAAGGGAGAATTTTCGTAAGATCCGCCGGGGCAGCGTCAGCGAGATCATGGATCGGTCCATCAACCAGACCCTGCCTCGCACGCTGCTCACCTCGATTACAACTTTACTCGTTTTGCTCGCGTTGTTTCTATTGGGAGGCGAAGTCATACATGGTTTCGCCACAGCGTTGATAATCGGTGTCATCGTCGGCACCTATTCTTCCATATTTGTCGCCAGTCCCGTGGTAATGGCTTTAGGCGTGACCCGTGAGGATATGATGCCGGTGAAGAAAGAAGGCGCGGATCAAGATCGTGTCGCGCCGTAGCTCGACGTTCACATGAGGAGAGTGCATGTTTACTCAGGACATGACCATATCGGGATTCGATGACGAACTGTGGTCAGCGATAACTTCGGAGCAACGCCGGCAAGAGGAGCATATCGAACTCATCGCCTCCGAGAATTACGCCAGTCCACGGGTGTTGGCGGCCCAGGGTTCGGTGCTTACCAATAAATACGCCGAGGGTTATCCGGGTAAGCGTTATTATGGCGGCTGTGAGTTCGTTGACCAGGCGGAAGAACTCGCCCTGGCGCGTGTCAAACAACTCTTCGATGCGCCGTATGCCAATGTGCAACCCCACTCGGGTTCCCAGGCCAACGCGGCGGTTTACATGGCGCTGCTGGATCCGGGCGATACCGTCCTCGGCATGAGTCTCGCGGATGGTGGTCATCTCACCCACGGCGCAAAGGTCAATTTTTCCGGCAGGCTCTATAACGCGGTGCAATACGGGCTCGATTACGACACCGAAGATATCGACTACGAACAGGTTGAGGCGCTTGCGGTGAAGCACAAGCCGAAGATGATTGTCACAGGATTCAGTGCGTTTTCACGGGTTCTCGACTGGCAGAGGTTTCGCGATATTGCCGATAAGGTGGGGGCATACCTGATCGCCGATATCGCCCACGTCGCCGGTCTGATTGCCGTTGGACTGTATCCCAGCCCGGTCAATATCGCGGATGTAACCACCAGCACCACGCACAAGACGTTGCGCGGCCCGCGCGGCGGTGTCATCCTGGCGAAGCAAAACCCGGAGCTGGAAAAGAAACTCAATTCGCGTGTGTTTCCCGGATCCCAGGGCGGTCCATTGATGCACGTCATAGCCGCCAAGGCGGTGGCGTTCAAGGAGGCGCTGCAGCCGGAATTCAAGCAGTACCAGGAGCAGGTGCTCGCCAACGCCCGGACGTTGGCCGCGGAAATCATGGGCCGCGGTTACAAAGTGGTATCCGGTGGCACCGATAACCACTTGTTTCTTCTGGACTTGATCGATAAACAAATGACCGGCAAGGATGCGGAGGCGGCGCTGGGAGAGGCGAACATTACCGCGAACAAAAACGCAGTCCCCAATGATCCGCAGTCTCCATTTATCACCAGTGGAATCCGTGTGGGCACGCCCGCAGTCACGACGCGGGGTTTCAAAGAGGCGCAGATGAAACGGCTTGCCGCGTGGATCTGCGATATTCTGGATCAGATCGATGAACCGGATGTTCGCGACAATGTGAAGCAGGAAGTGCTGCATATGTGCCGCGAATACCCGGTCTACGCGTAGCCTCGTCGCGGTCCGAGGACGCGATCCCCAGTATCGCCGATGCGTTGTCCATTTTGCCAGTCGGACGAAACGCGCGTGATTGATTCTCGGCTCGCCGAAGAGGGCGACGCGGTCCGCAGGCGCCGCGAATGCAGTGATTGTGGTGAACGATTCACTACCTTGGAGCGGGCGTTCCTGCGTATGCCGCAGATCATCAAATCGGATGAAAAACGCGAGCCATTTAACGAACAAAAACTGCGCGCCGGAATTCAACGTGCATTGGAAAAGCGGCCGGTGGATGCGGAAGCAGTGGAAAGCGCCATTCACCGAATCCAGCACAAAATGTTGACCAGCGGTAATCGTGAAATTGACTCGCGTCAAATCGGTGAGTGGGTGATGCAGGAACTGAGCGAACTGGATCAAGTCGCGTTCGTGCGTTTCGCGTCGGTGTACCGATCGTTTCAAGACGTCGACGAGTTCAGCGAGGAGATCAAGAGGCTTCAAGAGCAACCTAATGCGGCCGTTAAAAAAAAGCAGATGTCGCTGTTGCCCAACAATAATGACAAAAAGTGACGATTATCTTTTCATGTCGCGGACGTTGCGCCTGGCGGAACGCGGAGTGTGTACGACCCATCCGAATCCGCGGGTTGGGTGCGTTGTAGTAAGGGACGGCGAAATCGTCGGAGAGGGGTGGCACAGACGTGTGGGTGAACCCCACGCCGAGGTGCTGGCGTTGCGCCAGGCGGGAGAACGCGCGCGTGGCGCGACTGTTTACGTAAACCTCGAGCCTTGCTGCCATCAAGGGCGCACCCCGCCTTGCTCTTCATCATTGATCGATGCCCGGGTGGCTCGCGTCGTGGCGGCTATGGAAGATCCCAATCCCCTGGTGTCCAAAGGTGGTATAGACCGCTTGCGAAGTGCGGGCATAAAAGTAGATGTCGGTGTCATGCGCGAGCAAGCGGAACGATTAAACCGTGGATTCGTTCAACGTATGCGTCATGGCCGACCTTGGGTTACGCTCAAGCTGGCCGCCAGCCTCGATGGTAGGACCGCCATGTCTTCGGGGGAAAGTAAGTGGATCACCAGCGAAGCATCGCGTATGGATGTGCAACGGTTACGCGCGAGGAGTTCCGCGATTATGACTGGTAGCGGCACGGTGCTCGCGGATGACCCGTCGCTCACGGTACGCATCGATGGTCATGACCGGCAACCCATGCGGGTGGCCGTGGACACCCGGCTGCGCATGCCGGTGAATGCCCGGCTGTTGACGCTTCCGGGAGGGGCGCTGATCTACACGGTCGAAGACAACCGGTCCAAGGCCGATCACTTAACGCGCGCCGGCGCCGATGTGGCGGCAGTCCCGGCTAAGGATAATCGCGTCGATCTCGATGCGGTCTTGAAGGATCTCGCCGCGCGTGGCGTTAGCGAATTGCTGGTGGAAGCGGGTCGTACCTTGAGTGGAAGCATGCTCTATCGCCATCTGGTCGACGAGTTGATCCTATATCTGGCGCCGAATATGTTGGGGGACCTGGCTCAGGGCTTGTTCAGCCTGCCGGAAATTCAGCGGTTGAGCGACCGGATCGAGTGTGCAATCGCGGATATTCGTCGCGTTGGCCCCGACCTGCGATTGATTTTGTGTCCTTGATATTCGATACGCATAAAATACGCACTAACATCATGTTCACGGGTATCATACAAACCATCGGTACGATCCAGGCGGCGCAGAGGCGTGGTCCTGACATGACGATGATTGTCGAACCGGGTGGTTTGGACCACGACGCGATTCAAGTCGGAGACAGCGTCTCAGTTAATGGTGTATGCCTCACCGTGGTTTCCCTGGCTGATGCTCGATTGGCTTTTGACCTTTCCGCAGAGACAATATCGCGCTCGACCTTCGCCCACCTGCAGAAGGGCGTCAACGTGAATTTGGAGCTGGCATTGTTGCCTACGACGCGACTCGGCGGTCATATCGTAACCGGCCACGTGGACGGATTGGGTGAGCTCATCGCCCACCAACGTGTCGGGGGTTCCGTGGAGATGGGCTTTCGCGTCCCCGTGGATTTGTCCCCCTTTATAGCCGCGAAGGGCTCGATATGCATTGATGGCGTGAGCTTAACGGTTAATCACGTCGCAGGAGACGTGTTCGACGTGAACATCGTACCGCACACGCTGCAGCAGACCACGTTGGGCGCGTTTGTCATTGGGCAACAAGTGCATATCGAAGTCGATTTGATCGCCAGGTACGTTGCGCGTCTGATGAGTGTGGGCGGCGCACATAACACCGGCGCACTCAAAAAAGCCTTACTGGCCGAACGTGGGTTTCTACGGGTTGAAGATCAGGAGTAGATGAGTTTATGGAACTCAGCGACATCAGAGAGATTATTGACGACTATCGCCGCGGTAAGCTGGTGATTTTGACCGATGATGAAAACCGCGAAAATGAAGGTGACCTTCTCATCGCTGCGGAGAAGGTTACTGCGGATGCCATCAATTTCATGGCCAGTCATGCCCGCGGGCTGATCTGTCTGACGCTGACCGAGGAACGGTGTAGACAGCTCGGGCTGTCATTAATGGTGGCGGCTAATAACTCTCGGTTTTCAACTAACTTCACGGTTTCTATTGATGCCGCGGCGGGAGTCACCACGGGGATATCCGCGGCGGATCGCGCGGCCACTGTGCTTTCGGCGGTCAAGCCCGACGCAACTCCCAATGACATCACCACGCCGGGCCATATCTTCCCGCTTATGGGGCAACCCGGTGGAGTGCTGACCCGCGCCGGCCACACCGAAGCCGGCATCGACCTGGCGCGGTTGGCGGGCCTGGAGCCGGCGAGTGTAATTTGCGAGATTCTAAAGCCCGACGGGTCCATGGCGCGGCTGCCGGATTTGTTGGCATTCAGCCGTCAACACGATATTAAAATCAGCTCCGTCGCTGCGTTGATTCGTCATCGCATGCACCACGAGCCCACCGTCAAACGGATAGCGGAGAGCAAGGTTGCCACCGCCGACGGTGAATTCCGTATTATCGCGTATCACGACATTATTGAAGACGAGACACACATCGCACTGGTTAAAGGCGAGATTCAAAGAGAAACCCCGACCCTGGTTCGGGTGCACGTTGAGTCGGGATTGTTTGACGTTTTTCGCGAACTGCAAAAGGCTATAAAATGGCCTATTCGTGCGGCTCTGCAGCGCATCCGCCAGGAGGGTTCCGGAGTGCTCGTGATCCTTCGATACAACGAGCCCGGTGTGGAGATCGTCAAGCGACTGCGCCATTCCAGCATGGAGGGAAAAGACATACAATTTCCATGGCACGAATCCGGTGACGATCTCAGGATGCTGGGTGTCGGTAGCCAGATCCTCGCCGATCTGGGGGTCGGAAAGATGCGCGTTTTGGGTGCTCCGAAGCGCGCCCACGCACTGTCGGGATTCGATTTAGAGATCGTCGAATATGTAACGAATTGAAAGCGTTAGAACGACAATGAAAGACATCACGCAAACTGAGGGAGATTTAATCGCGCGCAACGCGCGATTTGCGTTAGTGGTCAGCCGGTTCAACAGCTTTATAACCGAGAGTCTGTTGAATGCCGCGGTGGATACCCTGGAACGCCATGGCGTGGATCGTGCTAACATGCACATCGTGCGTGTACCCGGCGCTTACGAGATCCCACTGGCGGCGAAGAGCCTGGCCAAATCGAATAATTTCGATGCGCTGATTGCCTTGGGTGCGATCATTCGCGGTTCCACGCCACACTTCGATTATGTCGCCGCTGGTTGTGCACGAGGCATAGCGCAGGTGAGTATGGACTGCGATATTCCGATCGGCTTCGGAGTGTTGACTGTGGACACTATCGAACAGGCGGTCGAACGCGCCGGAACTAAAGCCGGGAACAAAGGCGCGGATGCGGCGATCACGGCGTTGGAAATGGTAAACGTGCTGAAACGGCTGAGGGAGTAAGTATCGTCAACGACTAACCGATTGCGGGTGGAGGAACATGGCAGGTGGTAGTCGACATGCGGCGCGGCAGGCGGCGGTACAAGCGCTCTACCAGTGGGATTTGACAGAGCAAGACCCCGGCGAAATTGAAGCGCACTTCATTCAGCAGCATGATCTGGAAGACGCAGATCAAGGTTATTTTCATATCTTGATTAGTGAAGTTCCACTTTACCGCCAGGAAATTCAAGCGAATTTGCAACCGTATCTCGATCGCGATTTCGATAGCATCGATCCAGTAGAGCGTGTAATCCTGCGAATCGGGGCTTACGAACTGGAATATCAGCACGATGTTCCCGCGAAAGTCATTATTAATGAAGCCGTTGAGCTGGCCAAGACATTTGGTGCGGATTACGGTTACAAATTCGTCAATGGCGTACTCGACCGTTTAGCTGAAAGCTTGCGACCGAACGGAGTGCAACGCCCTTCGGCGGCGGCCTTGAATGAAACAAACAGTGCCATCAAGGAGTAAACCGCATCTTGAGCCGGAATTCCACGCTGCGGCACGGCACGCAGCATTAGCAGCGGCGGTATTCCGCGGCGCGCTACCCGAACCGTATCGCTTCGCCCGGTTTGCTCGAAGACCATGAATTCGGCCGCGCATTTCCCCCCAGGGTGGCGATCAGCCATTGCAATCGGAAGTCAACAACGAGCGATTTCGGGGGATGTGTCGGAGTCGCGCACCCTTCGTTAGACCCCGGTCGCTTGGACGAATTCTCGCTAATCGAAGCGTATTTTAACCGGCCTGTAACGCGGTCGGACGTAGCGTTGGGAATCGGTGACGATGCAGCGGTCACCAGCGTTCCTCCGGAGCACGAATTGGTGACCACCGTGGACGTATTGGTTGCCGGCGTTCATTTTCATCAGTCTGCGGATCCCCGTTCGGTGGGACATAAGGCCCTGGCGGTTAATCTGAGTGACTTGGCTGCTATGGGGGCAACCCCGGCGTGGGCGACACTGGGCCTGGTCGTGCCCGACGTGGACAGGTCCTGGATGGAGGGATTTAGCGAGGGATTTTTCGCGCTGGCGAGTCGACACAACGTGGATCTCGTGGGCGGTGATACGGTGCGGGGGCCGTTGACGGTGATGGTGCAACTCAGCGGGTGGGTGCCCCAGGGAACGGCTATGAAGCGCAGCGGAGCCCGAGCCGGGGATGACATCTATATCACCGGTTGCCTGGGTGACGCCGGCTTGTGTTTGATGGATATCAATGGCGCAGTCGAATTACCCCGTCGCCACGCGGTCGCGGTGCGAGAGGCCTTGGATTATCCATGCCCGCGCATCGCAATGGGTATCCAGCTCCGGGCTCTAGCCACCGCGGCAATTGATATATCGGACGGATTGGCCGCGGATTTGGGGCACCTCGCGACGCGCAGCGGTGTTGGGGCGGAGGTGTCGCTCGCCGATCTGCCTTTGTCCCAGCCCTACCAGGCTCATTTTGCGGAGATCGGATGGGAGCCGGCTTTGAGCTCGGGTGACGACTACGAGCTGTGTTTTACGGCGATCGCGGAAAATCGCGCGAGGATCCTCGCCCTCGGCGAACGCTTCGATGTAGCGGTCGCCCGCGTCGGGACCATCACCGCAGACCGCAATATTGTCTTTTTTGATCGGGATGGCAGCCGTTATATACCCCCGCGTGCGGGTTATGCGCACTTTCAAGGGTGAAATCAAATGCCGGTATTGAACGCGCGCGGGTTATTGCGTCACCCTTTGCGGGTGGTCGCTGTCGGCTTCGGAAGTGGTCTGCTTCCAAAGGCGCCAGGGACCGCCGGTACCGTGTTAGCTATACCGCTGGTGCTGGTGGCCGCGGACCTGCCGCTGTGGGGATACGTATCCCTGGTAGCCGTGTTGTTCGTATTCGGTGTCTGGGTATGTCACGAGACGACGCGTTATCTGGGTGTGCACGATCACCCAGCCATAGTCTGGGACGAGGTGGTTGGGTATATGGTGGGAATGATTGGGGCACCGGTTACGATGCCGGTACTCATGGCGTGTTTCGCCTTGTTCCGGGTATTCGATATTTTCAAGCCGTGGCCGATTGCCTGGTTGGATCGCAACACTACCGGCGGATTTGGTGTAATGATCGACGACGTCATGGCCGGCGTATACACCGCCGCGGTATTGCATTTGTGGTTTTCGACAGGATGGTAACTCCCGTTATCGGCGCGTTTGGTAGCTCTGATATAAAGACATGACGCGGGCAACGTAACCTTGAGTTTCCGGGTAGGGTGGAATCCCGTTGTGCCGGATTACTGCATTCTCGCCGGCGTTGTAGCCGGCCAGCGCCAATTGCGTGTTGCCCGAAAATTCACTGAGCAGGTCACGTAAGTATCGCACCCCGCCGGAGATGTTTTGATGCGGATCGAAGATCCTATGTACGCCATAACGGTCGGCGGTTTGCGGCATCAATTGCATCAAGCCCGACGCGCCCTTCGACGAGACGGCATGGGGATTAAATCCCGACTCGACGTGTACCACCGCTTTAACCAGGGCTGCATCGACCCCAAATCGTGATGCCGTGTTTCGGATTAAAGGATCGAAGCGCGATGGAACCGGCCGCAGCCGGCGCGATCGTTGTGGCCGGCGGGTCACCCACCCGTCCTCGTCCACACCGTAACTCTTGACCAGCCGGTAACCCGGCTCCACGTGGCGGTGATCCGTAATCAGTCGCGATCCGTCACTGCGCTCGTAAACGTAGATTTTTGCTGCATACGCCAGATTTGCGCACAACAACCAAGCGCCGAGGACGGCCGCCAAATGCTTCGGCCACATCAACTATTGTTTCTCCCGGAGGACGCTCATTCTAAAATCCATTACGCTTATGATTGTAGTTGGTTTTAGCGATAATGGTAAGCCAAAAAACGCCATATTCTCAGCTACTTGAGTAAGGACCTTAAGCCGTGACTCAAGATGTGGGTGAAGGCTAGGGAGCGTCCGTGGACGCTGGTATCATCGCCACGTCAAGTGTATTAACCATTGGAGGTGAAAAATGCCGTCATTTGATGTCGTATCCGAGGTGAATTGGCAGGAAGTGCGCAATGCCGTGGATCAGGCTAATCGAGAAATCGCCAATCGTTACGACTTCAAGGGCAGCGGCGCGCGTGTGGAGCAGGATCAAGAACGCCTGACGGTGAATGCGGATGACGAATACAAAGTGGGGCAAGCGCGGGACATTCTGATCACCCGCATGGCGAAACGTAAAATCGATCTCGAGTGTCTGGCGGAGAGCGAGGTTCAATCCACCGCGAGCGGAAAGGCGAAGCAGGAGATCTTGATTCGCCACGGCATCGACGCGGAATCCGCAAGAAAGATTGTCAAGTCGATCAAGCAAAGCAAGTTGAAAGTGCAGGCCGCGATACAGGGTGAACAAGTCAGGGTGACGGGGAAGAAGCGCGATGATCTGCAGGCTGTAATCGCTCTCTTGCGGGACGCGCAGTTCGAATTGCCGCTGCAATATGTAAACTTACGTGACTGAACCGCGAACCGTTATGAGGCGGCGGGCCTGACGCCGTTGCGAGAACTCGAATTTTGGAGTAGTTCAGTTTTTTACGACTTATTCCCAGTCGGCGGCATCACCCGGGGCACCGGGACGGCCGCTGGGTGTGGAACTAACGCTCGAGGTATTTCAATTTTTCCGCGACTTGCTCCCAATCTGCGGCATCTGGGGGGGCCGGCTTTTTCTCGGTCAAAACCGGCCATTCCTTGGACAATTCGGCATTCAATTCGAGGAAATCTTGTTGTCCGTCGGGAATATCGTCTTCGGCGTAGATGGCGTCTACCGGGCACTCCGGTTCACAAAGACTACAGTCGATGCATTCTTCCGGGTCAATTACCAAAAAGTTGGGGCCTTCATGAAAGCAGTCGACAGGACAAACTTCGACACAGTCAGTGTACTTACATTTTATGCAGGATTCCGTGACCACGTAGGTCATAGTGCGACTCCAATGATGCGTGGTGCTGACGTAGCGACCGGGTAAAATTCCGGTAGTGTACGGTTTCGGTTCTTATGGGTAAACGCTAATATACCGCAACTGGCGGCATATTTGCTTAGTAGAGCGGTCGACTAGCGATGAACTTCTGCTATGCTCAAATATTAAAAGCACCTTCCGGATAGGCGAGAAACATATAACAGTGCTTGGAGTTTCGGTACCGAAAATACGAGCAAGAAGACCATTAGCCGCTGAAGTCCGCCCACGACGCGTTGAGCATTGGCTTGCGTCCCTCCCCAGGGCCAGCGCGCGCGATAGCGCTGAACGGCTTTTGCAGGCGCTGTTTGGCCAGAATCGTACATCGCTGGACGCCGAAAACCGTCTGAGCATCATGGAGCTCTATCGGGAGCCGGTCATCGCGGCGGTGGAGGCGTTGCGGCAGGGTTTTGCCTCTGCGTCCTATCCACTATCGGGCCGCAGTCTTGAAGACTACTCGCTGTCGGCGAAGCTGCTTGGCGAAGCCGCCAATGGTTATAAGATCGTCGCCAACGACATCAGCGAAAAGGGCAGGACAAACAAGTCGGATCTGGTGCTGGCGTTACAGAGGTCTACCCATTTTCTGGGACAAGTATTGGTCAATTCGTATCAGATCTACGCCGCCTGTCCGACCGGTATCTGGAAGGAATTGCACAACGTCTATCTCTATGCGGAAACTCATCGCTTGCTGAATTTTCCAATCGCCGCACCCGACTCAAACTCGCCGGATGGATTGTGTACGATTACCGACAGTTATCAGCAAATCGGGTTGGTGGGTGCATGCCATCCCTATGGGTTATTGCAGGATGAATGTCTCAAGCTTTACAAGCTGTTCCTACACTGGCAGAGCAGCGCCCAGATCAGTGCTGACATTGTCAAAAAAGATCCCACCGGTCGATTCGTCATAAGTGTAAATTCGGATTCGCCGCCCATTCCATTGATCAAGACGCAACACCTCGAAGCAGCTGAGCACCTGCGTCTGCTGAATGCACTGGATGTGCTGCGGGAAGTGCACAGTGTTTTACGGAACTTAAAGCGTGATTTGGCCCTGGGCACCCTGTCGAGTTATATGGTGAAGACCGGCATAAACGCAAATGATGTGGATCTGCTGCGGCGGGCGGGACGCTTATTGACCGGCGTAAAAACAAAGCGGCGATCACTGAGAATCGAAAAAGACGAGCAGATATCAGTTTGCTGCGGTGTGAGTTCCATTCATTATTTTATGAACGGAGAAAAACGGTTGGCTGCGGTCGGCGAAGTTCGCGAGAACTCCGGTGGTGAACAATCCGACGTCGCCGAACCGCCGACCCACGGCGATATTGAAAGGTACATAGATCTCGGTGAACCCAATCTAGATTCGACTCCCCAAGAAGCCGAAGGGAATAGTAGCGAGCCGACGTCCTGGCGGACCTACGCGGTGAATCAGATTCACACCTGCCTTACAAAAAACCAAAGCGCATCCGGCATGTGTCTGCATGTTACCAGGCCTTCTTCGTTGCAGATCCGGGTCGGTGATGTGCTCGCGGCCCAAGAGCCGATTGCAAAGAAATGGCGAGTGGGGATTGTGCGGTGGCTTCGTTGCGTCGACGAAGGATCAATGGACGTGGGTGTCGAAATGCTGGGGCCCGAGGCGAGGGCGGTTTCAATCAAACGCGAATCTTCGGCGGCGAACTTCGAGGGTTTGTTATTGCCGGGCAATCGTGCTCTGAAATCGCCAACTTCCTTGATTTTGGCGCGGGGCGTACATCAACCCGGAGAAAAGCTGTCGGTGATTGATGTGGATGGTGTAGCTCGCGCTGTTACTCCAATGCGTCTTATGGAACGCACCGATTCCTTCGCCCAACTGTTGCTCGCTCCTCCGCCGCGGGACTAGCCCGACGGTACGGTTTACGGATCTTCGCGTAACAAACCCGTCCACTCGTACAGCAGGTCCAGCGCCTGCCGTGGTGTCAACGCATCAAGCTCAAGGGCGCCGATTCTTTCAATTATCGGGTGAACCGGTGGATTCGAGCCGTCGAAAAAGCCAAGCTGTGTAGTGCCGTCGGTATTGCCTGTTGGCGCATGATCTCGGTAGTGGATTTCCAACTCCGCCAGCTTATCCCTCGCCAGCGCAAGAACATCGCGCGGAACACCGGCAAGCCGCGCCACGTGAATTCCGTAGGACTGATTGGTCGGGCCCGGATTAACCGAGTAAAGAAAAACAATCTGCTCGTGATGCTCCACAGCGTCCAGGTGGACGTTGCTGACGGCCATGAGGCTGTCGGCAAGTTGCGTAATCTCAAAATAATGGGTGGAATACAAAGTGAACGCCTCGATCCTTTGCGCCAAATCCACAGCGCACGCCCAGGCAAGGGAAAGACCGTCAAAGGTGCTGGTTCCACGACCGATCTCGTCGACCAACACCAGGCTGCTCGCGCTCGCTTGTCGCAGAATCCGGGCCATCTCCGTCATTTCAACCATGAAAGTGGAGCGGCCGCCCGCGAGGTCATCGGAGGCGCCGATTCGGGTGAAGATCTGGTCAATGGGTCCCAGTTCGGCGTGCTCCGCAGGCACGTAACACCCGCAGTAGGCGAGAAGTGTTATCAAAGCCGTTTGACGCATGTATGTGCTTTTTCCGCCCATGTTCGGCCCGGTGATTAGTAACATCCTCTGGTCTTCGTGCAGGGAGACGTCATTAGCAACGAACGGTTGGCTCTGATTCTGCTCGACAATCAGATGGCGCCCGGCGCTGATGTTTATCACCGGCTCGTCGGTCAGTACCGGTGACGACAGATTCAATGAGGTCGCGCGCTCAGCGAAATTATCGAGCACATCGAGTTTCGCAACTGCCTGGGCGCAAAGTTGTAACGGCGCCAAGTCCTGGGCCAGTCGCTCCAGGAGTTGTTGATAGAGCCATTTTTCCCGTGCCAGGGCTTTTTCCCTGGCGCTCAACACTTTGTCTTCAAACTGCCGCAATTCGGCGGTGATATAACGTTCGGCGTTTTTGAGAGTTTGCCGGCGGATATAGTGTTCCGGTACCGCCCCGGTCTGGGACTTGGTGACCTCAATATAAAAACCGTGGACGCGATTGTAGTGTACGCGTAGATTGCCGATTCCGGTTTCTTCCCGTTCGCGACGTTCCAGTTCAAGTAAGTAATCACTGGTATCACGGCTCAATTTCTGCAGCTCGTCAAACTCCGAATCGTAGCCGGTACGAATCATTCCGCCATCACGTATGGTGGACGCCGGTTCTTCCAGGATTGCCCTTTGTAACAGGTCATGGATTGCCGGGAACGGACCCAGCGCAACGACGATGTCGCGAATCATGGGGGAGTCGTGGTTACGAATGCCGTCGATGATCGACGGAAGCGCCGCTAACGCCATGCGCAATCGCACCAGATCCCCGGGTCGGGCACTCAACAATGCGACCCGCGCCAAAATCCGTTCCATGTCGCCGACCTCACAGAGCAGCTTGTGCAGCTCGGGCCGGTGGTCCTCAACAAAACATGCAACGGCTTGTAGTCGCAGGTTGACGCGGTTTCGATCGCGCAGCGGGCGGTGCAGCCAGCGCCGCAACAAGCGTGCGCCCATGGCGGTTGCGCAGCAATCTACGATGGATATAAGAGTATTGTCGCGACCACCCAACAGGTTGGCTTCAATTTCCAGGTTTCTACGACTTATAGCGTCGATTGCGATGTACTCATGGGTATGTTCGATCCGAAAGTCCAGTACATGAGGCAGGGATGAGTACTCCGCATCTCTTGCATACTGGAGCACCGCCCCCGCCGCGATTACCGCGGCCGGGTGATTCTCCGCTCCGAAGGATGTCAAGTCTTTCGTGCCGAGTTGTGCGGTAAGCAATCGTGTCGCGAGTTCGACGTCAAAGTACCAGTCCGGGACCGTGCGCACGACAAAGTCGCAGGACTTGGGCAGTGCATCGGCATAGGATTCTGCGGCGATGACCTCGGCTGGTTTTAAACGTTCAAGATCGCCGGCGGGAGTGCTCGAGTCGGTTGTCTGATACGCCTCAAACCGTCCACTCGAAATCTCCAGGCATGCTATGGCGTAACCGGAGTCGCCGGCAAACACCGCCGTTAATAAGTTCTCCTGACGGTCCTCGAGCAAGGCTTCATCGGATAACGTGCCCGGGGTCACTACGCGTACTACTTTGCGCTCGACCGGTCCTTTGGACTTGCCGGGCACACCGATCTGTTCGCATATCGCTACGGTGCGGCCGAGTTTGATTAATTTCGCCAAGTATTGATCGACACTATGTACCGGGATTCCCGCCATGGGAATCGGTTTGCCCGCTGATTTGCCGCGCTGTGTCAATGTGATGCCGAGTAATTTCGCCGCGTGTTCGGCATCCTGGTAGAACAGCTCGTAAAAGTCACCCATGCGATAGAACAACAACGTATCCGGATATTTCGACTTGATCCGCAGATACTGCTGCATCATCGGAGTGTGTTGACGGTCCAAGGACATTAATGATCGACCGCAGTGCGAATCAGTCGTAACAACTCCGGATGGACGTGCGCATTACCCGCGACGATATTGCCCGTAGCGAGAAAATCCTGCCGGCCGTCGGGGTCACTCACCAGTCCCCCGGATTCTTGGATCAGCAGGCATCCCGCCGCCATGTCCCAAGGACTCAGTCCCAGTTCCCAGAAACCGTCGAATCGGCCACACGCCACGTATGCGAGATCCAACGCCGCGGAGCCCGCGCGGCGAACACCGCTGCTGCGTAACAGAATATCGCGGAACATACTTATCCACTCATCGAGATGGCTGAGCGCCTTAAACGGAAATCCGGTACCTATCAATGCGTCCTTCATATGCATTACACGGCTCACCCGGATTCGCCTGTCGTCAAGGTGCGCGCCCCCGCCTCGCGACGCGGTGAATAATTCATTACGCAATGGATCGAACACAACGGCGTGCTCGATTTGTGTTGCCTTGCGAATCGCGATGGAGACTGAAAATTGGGGAAAACCATGCAGGAAATTAGTGGTCCCGTCCAGCGGGTCTACTACCCATTCGTAGTCGTCGCCGGGTGTGGAACCGCTTTCTTCGGCGAGTATGGCGTGTCCGGGGTAGGCATGCCGGATGACCGAGACGATTGCGTCTTCCGCGGCGTGGTCAACCTCGCTGACGAAATCATTTCTGCCCTTTTCCTGGATATCTATTCGGTCAATTTGATCAACATAACGTACAATCAATGTACCCGCACGTCGTGCCGCTTTGACCGCTGTGTTCAGCAAGGGATGCATATTTATTTCCTGGGTTGTTGGTCTTTCTTCAACTGAAGCTCGGGCGGCGAATTGTATTAGCGCGTATCTGTGAAAGAAAGCAAATCCGAAAATTTAAGCGATCAGATCCGGTTTGTGCTGATTCGCCCCACGCATCCCGGAAATGTCGGCGGCGTGGCGCGCGCCATGAAGACTATGGGGTTGAGTCGTCTGACGCTGGTAGCTCCGGTGGTCAGTCTTCCCTGCCACGACGCTACACGTCGGGCCGCGGGCGCCGACGATATCTTAGCCGGCATTGACGTGTACGATGACCTGAGCAGCGCAGTTAAGGATTGTCGCTTGATCATTGGCACTACCGCCCGCAAACGTTCCATTGAATGGCCCCAATTATCACCGCGCGAAGCGGCACAGAATCTTTGCCGGGAAAGCCGCCAGGGACCGGTTGCTCTCTTGTTCGGTCAGGAGCGAAGCGGCTTGGCGAATCCGGAAGTCGAACAGTGTCACTACTTGGTGCGTATTCCTACGAGCCCGGATTATTCTTCGTTGAATCTGGCGAGTGCGGCCCAGATTATGGCGTATGAGATAAAATTGATGAGCGGTACGCATGGTTCGAGTGACTTGCGGGAGTTGCCTCGATACGCAGATCAGGAAAGCATGTCTCGATTCTACAAACATCTCGAAGAGGTATTACTCGAATTGGATTTTCCGATTGCCAGGCCGCCGGTGAAACTGATGCGAAAGCTCATGCGTTTGTTCAGCAAGGCGCGCCCCGACGAGGAAGAACTTCAGATATTGCGTGGGATCCTGACTGCTGTTCAACAACAAATCGCCAAAAAGTGTTGACAAAGCACGGTGCCACTGGCCTCATAAACCAGGAAGCAGAATCTGGAAGCCAAGATGCTGACAAGTTTGAAACAAGAGATTAATTTTGTATTCGAACGTGACCCCGCGGCCCGTTCCATGATGGAGGTGTTGACTGCCTATCCGGGACTGCACGCCGTTGTTGGACATCGGTTGAATCACTGGTTATGGGGAAAAAAATGGTACTGGCTGGCGAGGTTCCTATCCCACGTCATTCGATGGCTGACCGGCATTGAGATTCACCCGGGTGCAAAGATCGGTCGGCGATTTTTTATCGACCACGGCATGGGCGTGGTGGTCGGGGAGACGTCGGTTATTGGCGACGACTGCACTCTCTACCAAGGAGTCACCCTGGGAGGAACCTCATGGGAAAAGGTCAAGCGTCATCCGACCTTGGGAAACAATGTCGTGGTCGGCGCGGGGGCCAAGGTTTTGGGCCCGATCAATATTAGCGACGGAGCGCGCATCGGTTCCAATTCCGTGGTGGTAAAAGACGTGCCCGCCGGGGCGACGGTAATAGGAATACCCGGCCACACCGTGAAACCGCGAACCGACGAGGCGCGGGAGAAGCGTGAGCAGATGGCGAAGCGCATCGGATTTGATGCCTACGGCCTGACCCGTCAGATGAGTGACCCGGTGGCCCATGCGGTAGACTGCATCCTTGATCATTTACACGTGACCGACGAAAGACTGACGTTTATTCTCGAGAAGCTCGCCCAGTCCGGAATCGAGGTCGGCGAGTTGGAGATCCCGGAAATCGACGTGGAACACCTCGGCGATGAACCGGCGCCGAAGGCTTCGGCGGCGGTGGCGGATAAATAGTTGATCGAAATACTCAAGTAAGCGACAATGCACGCCCTTCTGGTCTACAGGAGTGCATGATGAGACTCACCACCAAGGGCCGATATGCGGTCACCGCGATGCTGGATCTGGCGATTCATTATGACCGCGGTGCGGTTGCACTGTCTGAAATATCTACGCGGCAGGGGATCTCACTCTCGTATTTGGAACAATTGTTCGCCCAACTTCGGCGTCGCGACCTGGTCGTCAGCACCCGCGGACCCGGGGGCGGCTATAGTCTCAAGCATCCACCCTATGAAATCTCTGTGGCGCAGATTATCGATGCCATCGAAGAGCGTATTGACGCAACCCAATGCGGCGGATTAAAGAACTGCCAGGATGACAATCCATGCCTGACGCATTTCTTGTGGCAGGACTTGAGTGTGCAAATTAGAGACTTTCTAACCAATATCAGCCTTGGAAATCTGATCAGCCAACCCCATGTCAAGCAAGTGGCGCTCAGGCAGGGCGAGCGGGACGGGGACGACCGTCCGCACTAGGCAGCCGTTTGCAGCCACAGCGGCGAATACGGAGTTTGCGGAATTACCTTAATATAGTGCAGGATATAGATGTATGCCGGTGACATTGACTGAGAATGCCGCGGATCGGGTACGCACGTACCTCGATTCCCGGGGACATGGTGCAGGTCTGCGCTTCGGCGTGAAAACCACCGGTTGTTCCGGGCATGCCTACGTCGTCAACTATGCCGACGAGATCAAGTCCGACGACCACGTATTCGAAAGCCATGGCGTGAAGATAATCGTCGACGACAAGAGCCTGGTGTTTGTGGACGGTACCGAGATCGATTTCCAGAAAGACGGCTTGAGCGAGACGTTTCGTTTCCATAACCCTAAAGTCAAGGGTACTTGTGGTTGCGGAGAGAGCTTCAGCACCTGAGCCGAGTCCGCGCTTGAACGGAAGAGCCGCGCACCGCTTTGTCGACATGCGCGACCGCATTGACGGCGACATATTCCGGAGTACCGAGTTGAAACCAAGACGCGAATCGCCCGGTTGCGGTAGATCGGCCGGCGGCGGGCTTGAAAATGGTGCGCCTGCGGCCGTAAGCCTGAAAATCCACGCATTGTCCGATTTGAACCGGCGATGATGGTCGGGGTTGGAGCCTCCGTAGAAACATCCAGCGACCGCCGCAAGAAGTGCTTCGGCGTCACGACCTTGGGCTGCAAGGTCAATACATTCGAATCCGAGTTCATCAGCCACGCGCTCCGCGGCCAAGGATGGGAAGCGGTGGCCGGCGACGACGCTGCCGATCTATACGTTGTCAACACCTGCACCGTGACCGGGGAGGCGGACCGACAAGCGCGGCAGGAAGTGCGGCGCGCCATACGCCGCAATCCGGATGCTTTCGTTGTCGTTACCGGTTGTTACGCGCAAATGAATCCTGAGGCGTGTGCGCGCATCCCGGGTGTGGATTTGGTGGTGGGCAACGACCGCAAGCTGCAAATACATCGGCTGTTGCCCGCGCTGACACGGAGCTCAATGCCGAAGGTGATGGTGGGCGACGTCGACCATCAGGTTAGTCTGCCCGACGCCCTGGTGTCGGGAATGGGCGGCCAAACCAGGGCGTTCATACAAGTTCAACAAGGATGCAATCAAGCCTGCACATTCTGCATTATCCATCGCGCGCGGGGACCCAGCCGTTCCTTACCGCCGGCGCTGGTCAAGCGACAGGTCGAAAGGTTGGTATTGAACGGATACAAGGAAGTGGTGCTGTGCGGCATCGATCTTGGATCCTTTGGAGATGATCTGGCGGGCAGTGAATGCCTGCGCGGTGTCGCCGGTCTGCTGGCAGATTTAAAGGAGATTGACGGAGATTTCCGGATACGATTGAGCTCCATCGACCCGGTTCACATCGACGATGCCCTGATTTGCTCCTTGGAAAGCGATCCGCGAATTTGCCGTCATTTGCATCTGTCGCTGCAAAGCGGCAGTACCCTGATTCTGAAGCGAATGAAGCGCCGGTATACCGCTGATCTGGTATATGACCGGGTCACGACGTTGCGGCGGCGGATTCCAGGCCTGGTGTTGAGTGCGGACATCTTGGTTGGCTTCCCCACGGAGACTGAGGACCAGTTTCGGGCGACCGAAAACATGGTTCAAGAGCTCGAAATCGCATTTCCCCACGTGTTCCCTTATTCGCAGCGCGCCGGCACCCCGGCGGCGCGCATTCCCGCGCAGCGGCACGTCCCTCCCGCCTTACGCAGGCAGCGCGCGGAGCGGCTTCGGCATAAAGCCTCTATAATCAGGGCGCGCTTGCTGCGCCGCCGGATTGGCGAGGTCCACCGGGTGTTGGTGGAGGGTGGCGGCAAGTCTCCGGTGGGCTATCAGCGGGCGCGCGCCGCGGATTACCTGACCGTCTATTCGCCTGGCGGGGCGGATCAGATGGGGTGCTGGCACCAGGTTCGTTATGAGGGTATTCACGGAGACGGGCTGATTGCCCGCCGTATGGCGTAAACGGTACACTACGCGCCCTTTATTTCTAATTTACCCCCAAATCGTGCGACGCACGGTTTTGTCTTGGATTTTCCACTGTTTGGAGACTATGCATGGCAACTGAACACACCTTATCTATAATCAAACCGGACGCAGTTGCGAACAATATTATTGGTGAGATTTATCGGCGCTTCGAAGAAGCGGGATTGCGCATCGTAGCCGCTAAGATGATGCACCTTACGCAAAATCAAGCCGAGGGGTTTTACGCGGTGCACAAGGATCGGCCGTTTTTCAACGACTTGGTTCGATTCATGCAATCGGGTCCGATTATGGTTCAGGTCCTGGAGGGGGAAAATGCGATCGCGAAAAATCGGGAACTGATGGGGGCGACGAACCCGGCGCAGGCGGCCCCAGGCACTATACGGGCGGATTTTGCGACCACGGTGGATGAAAATGCGGTGCATGGATCTGATGGTCCGGATACGGCCGCAACTGAAATAAAATTCTTTTTCAAACCGGATGAGGTTTGTCCGCGAACGCGTTGATGTCGAAGTCACCAATAAATTTACTTGGATTGGATCGTCTCACCCTGAGGCGATTTGTTGGGGAGCTGGGCGAGCGGCCCTATCGCGCCGATCAAGTAATGCAGTGGATTCATCAGCGCGGTGAGTCGACATTCGACGGTATGACTAATCTGAGCAAGGCGCTGCGAGCCAAGCTGAGCAGTATAACGTGTCTCGAGACGCCGTCCGTTATCAGCGAACAAGGGTCTGTCGACGGTACCCGGAAATGGTTGTTGCGCCTGGCGGATGGAAACGCCGTCGAGATGGTGTTCATCCCGGAACCCGATCGAGGCACGCTGTGCATATCATCGCAGGTAGGCTGCGCCCTGAATTGCACATTCTGCTCGACCGCATTGCATGGTTACAACCGCAACCTCACCAGCGCCGAAATAACGGGACAGATTTGGCTTGCGCACCGTTTGTTGGAAACCAGCGAAGATAATCGGGTTATTACGAATGTTGTATTTATGGGTATGGGCGAGCCGTTGCTCAATTTCGCTAACGTGGTGAGCGCTTTATATGTACTGTTGGACGATTTCGCCTACGGGTTTTCGCGGCGACGCGTAACCCTGAGTACTGCGGGAGTTGTTCCCAAAATAGATGAGCTCAAACGCGCTTGCCCGGTAAGCCTGGCGATCTCGCTGCATGCACCAAATGACGAGCTGCGAACCAGGTTGGTTCCCCTGAATCGCAAGTATCCTATCGCATCCTTGATCGATGCGTGCCGTCGATATGTTGCTGATGACTCGCGGAGCCGTATAACCTTCGAATACGTGATGCTTGCCGGCGTGAATGACTCCGAAACGCACGCCCGAGAGTTGGTTAAGGTTCTGAGCAAGGTGCCCGCCAAGGTCAATCTCATACCTTTCAACGCGGTGCCAGGCATAAACTTTCAGCGCTCGGATAGTGTGGCCATCGATCGATTTCGTGACCGTCTACTGGCCGCAGGAATCATGACGATTACACGCAAAACGCGAGGGGATGATATCGATGCCGCGTGCGGACAACTGGCCGGTAAGTTTCAAGATCGCACGCATCGATCAACGCGATGGCGGCGGTATCAAGGAGTAGCGGGGTCGATGGCATGAGCGGCCGGATTATTTTTCTCGGAGTCGTGACGCTCGCGTTGGTTGCGTGTGCGTCGAATGAGCCCATCGGTAAGACGGCGGATGTATCTAAGCGGGCGGATGTCAAGACCCAACTTGCAATCAGCTACATGCAGCGCAATCAACTCGAGGTGGCCCGTGAGGAACTCGAGTACGCGCTGCAATTAGCGCCTGATCACTCGGCTGCCAATCACGCGATGGCGGCGCTGCAAGAACGATTGGGCAACTATAAGGAAGCAGAACGACATTTCCATCAGGCCGTGAGGTCGAACGCGGAAAATTCACAAGCAGCCCATGATTTCGGAACATTTCTCTGTCGGCGTGGACGAATTGAAGAGGCGATTGCTCAGTACGAACATGCCTTGTCCAATCCACTGTATCGCCAACCGGACTTGTCGAATCTGCGTGCCGGCGAATGCCTCATCACGCACGGTAATATCCAATCCGCCGAACCATATTTCCGCAAGGCCCTGCGCATCAATCCGCGCCTGTCTTTGGCTTTATATCATATGGCCGATATAAATTTTCGCCGCAGGAATTACCTGTCGGCGCGGGGATATATCGAGCGCTACTTTTCGATCGCCGCTAAGACGCCGGAAAGCCTGTTACTCGCCTACAAAATAGAACGCCAGCTCAAGGCTCCCGATGTCGCGGAGGAATATGCCTCGTTGCTTCGCGGAAAGTTTGCACGTTCGAAACAGGCCCAGGAACTAGAGAAGCTCACCCGTAAGCGAAAATGATCCCCGAATACGAGGAACCGATAGCTAAATCGAACACGTCGGGCTCCAGGTTGCGCAGAGCGCGTGAAAGTCTTGGGCTCTCCGCGGAAGATGTGGCCGGCGAACTGAGATTATCGGTTTCACAGATCAAGGCATTGGAACAGGACGATTACACCGATCTGCCCGGTGCCACCTACGTTCGTGGCTATCTGCGCAGTTACGCACGGCTGGTCAAGGTTGACGAAGACTCCGTATTGCCGCCGCTGCAACCCGAACCTCTGGCGCGTTCGATGAACGCGATCGCGCGGCCGGTGCAACGCCAGGCGCGAAGCAGCGATCGATGGGTGAGGCTTATGAGCTACAGTCTTGGGCTGCTGTTAATCGCTCTGGTGGTCGTCTGGTGGCGATCTCAAGGTGGTTTCGATTTTGAAAAAGAGCTGCTGGCGGAATTGCCGAGTTTGACCGTTGAAAAAGGTGACAGCGACCGAACCGTTGCCGACAGTTCGCCGCGACAGGAAGCAACGATTCGCATAACTGCCGCGACGGCTGAGGCGGAAACGAAACAGTCACCGTCCCGGTTGACCGAGCCTGACGGTCCGGCCGCGAACATGCGGACCACCACGACCACAGCGGATCAGCCGAACGCACTCCCGCAGCGGGAGCGCGTTACCCCGCCCGCGGTTTTGACTCGCGCCTCCAGGGAATCGCAAGCCGCGTTGGCAAGTCAATCCGGCAGAATTGTGTTGACATTTTCCCAGTCCTCGTGGGCGGAGATCCGTGACGCGAGCAATGAGCGGTTGCTGCATCAGAGCTTCCATCCGGGACGAGAAGTTGCAGTAGAGGGCACGCCGCCGTTTAGTGTGTTTCTGGGTAATGCGGGAGGTGTGCGCATGGAATACAATGGCGAGACGTTTGATATTACCCCCCATCAAACAGGCCTCTATGCGCGATTCGTTGTTCCCGGTAATTAACCTTCCTTAACCGCCTCATGAGTAAGCTCCAATCCATCAAGGGGATGAAGGATATATTACCCGCCGAAGTGGGTGCGTGGCAGCGTTCAGAGTCGGTGATGAGGCGGGTGGTGGAGGCCTACGGTTATCGTGAGATTCGTTTCCCTTTGATTGAAAAAACCGAGCTTTTTGCACGGTCTATTGGTGAGCAGACCGACATTGTTGGTAAGGAGATGTATACGTTCTCGGACCGGGACGGTGACAGCATCACGCTGCGTCCCGAGGGCACCGCCGGGTGTGTGCGTGCAGGAATTCAACATGGGCTTTTCCACAACCAGCAACAGCGATTGTACTATGTCGGACCCATGTTCCGGCACGAGCGGCCGCAGCGCGGCCGGCACCGGCAGTTTCATCAGATCGGCGCGGAAGCAGTGGGGTGGGAGGGACCCGACATCGACGCGGAGATGATTTCTCTGGTCTCCAGGTTCTGGCGTGAGTTGGGCGTGGGCGGAATCGAGCTGCAGCTTAATTCTCTTGGGGATCAGGAAGCAAGGCGACGCTATCGGCGCGAGCTGGTTGATTTCTTGTCGCAATACGAATCACACCTGGACAAGGACAGTCAATCACGGCTCAAAACCAATCCGTTGCGAATATTGGACAGCAAAGACGAGCGCACCAGGGAGATCATCGCCAAGGCCCCTGATATCCTGGATAGCCTGGGCTCCCAGTCCCGGGTGCATTTTGAAACGCTGCAGGAATACTTATCTGCCGCGGGTGTTGAATATCGTGTCAATTCCCGTCTGGTTCGCGGTTTGGACTATTACTCGCGCACCGTATTTGAATGGACCAGTAATCGTTTAGGGGCGCAAGGCACGGTGTGCGCGGGAGGGCGGTACGACGGGTTGGTACAGGACTTGGGGGGGAAGGCGACACCAGCTATCGGCTTCGCATTGGGCTTTGAACGATTGGTTGAGTTAATGTCGGCGCAAGAGCATGAAAAACCGGCGGACGTTTATCTCGTGCTGCTCGGAACCGCTGCCAAAAGAACCGGGTTGGTAGTCGGTGAAACATTACGGGATGCCGGTTTGACTGTAATCGGTCATTGTGGTGAAAGCGGAATAAAAAGTCAGATGAAACGCGCCGACAAAAGTAACGCGCGCGTCGCGATATTAATTGGAGAAGATGAACTACAAACAGGGACTTATGTGGTAAAGCCGATGCGCAGCGATCGCAAACAAACCACGGTGCCGGAAGAACGATTGCTGGAAACAATTCGCGACGTCATTGGCGGCGGCGCGGGCGAAATAGACAATCCATGAAGAGGCGTGGAATTCAATGGTAGATTTGCATCTGAGCGACGACGAACAAGCGGAACGACTCAAGGCCTGGTGGAAGGAAAACGGAAGCTCCGTGATAATCGGCGCTATTATTGGCATCAGCGTGATCGTTGGAGTCAATTTCTGGCGCGACTACAAGACCTCGCAGGGTGAGAGTGCGTCGGCGCTGTATGAGATGATGTTAGGGAACTATCGTGCGCAGAATATAGCCGCCGCGGAAACTACGGGTGGAAAAATTATGGGTACTTATTCATCGACGCCCTACGCCGGCAAGGCTGCGCTGCTGCTCGCCAAGATCAGCTTTGATAAAAACGATCTGAAAAGCGCGCAATCGCAGCTTCGCTGGGCTATCGGCAACGCCATTGAACCTGCAACCGTTCATGCGGCAAGGTTGAGACTGGCGCGGGTTCTGCTGGCGGAGAAGGAATATGCTCTGGTAGCGGACTTAATCGCGGTGGACGAATTCGGTGGGTTCGAATCGGAATACAAGGAACTCAGCGGAGACCTCCACGTAGTCAAGGGTGAACTGGACCAGGCGCGAGAGGCGTATCTCGCCGCCGCGCAGACGGTTCCGCTGGGATCTTCTTACGGTGACATGTTAAAGATGAAAGCTGACAATGCGGCGGTAACCGGCGCCCAATGAAAAACATTCTTATATTAATGACGCTTGCGTCGCTGCTGGCCTGTGGGTCCGTGTTCAAGCGGGGCTCATCCGAAAAAGAACCGGCGCCGGAGCCGTTGTCGAAAATTGAGGCGTCCATCGATCTGGGTCAGCAGTGGGCCTTTGACATTGGCGCCGGACTGGAGGAAGCAGGTCAACACCTGGTCCCCGCTGTAGACGGGGAACAGGTGTATACCGCCGACCCCGAGGGCCAAATCTCGGCCGCCGGATTATCCGACGGCAAACGCAGGTGGTCGACGGACCTGGACGCGGTGATCTCCGGCGGTGTTGGTGCCGGAGATGGTTTGGTGCTGGTGGGAACCTCGAAGGGTGTCGTATATGCCCTGGACGCACGGGATGGCAAGGAGTTGTGGAAGAGCAGGGTATCCAGTGAAGTGTTGACGCCGCCGGTTACTGCGAGAGGGGTCGTGGTGGCGCGTTCCGGCGACGGTCGCGTCTACGGACTGTCCGCCGTGGATGGAACCCCGCGGTGGTCGTTTCGCCGATCAGTGCCGAGCCTGTCGTTGCGCGGCGCGGGAGCTCCGTCGTTGTATGAACAAGTGGTGGTATTGGGTTTCGCCAGCGGTAAGATCGTCGCCGCCGATGTCGAGTCCGGCCGAATTATTTGGGACGTGAGCGTGACTCAGCCGCGCGGCCGCAACGAAGTGGAACGTTTGGTCGACATCGATGCGCGACCGGTAATGGCCGGCAGCGTGATCTACGTCGCCGCTTATCAGGGTCGGGTCACAGCGCTCGCTTTGGGTAGCCGAAGGATTTTATGGGCTCGTGACGTATCAACCTACAATGACCTGTCGGTCGATGACGCCAACATTTACGTGACCGACGAGCAGGATATCGTACACGCGTTGGATCGACTCACAGGCACCACCGTGTGGACCCAGGAGGCGCTGAAACGGCGGCGGCTCAGTCCGCCTACCGCCGAAGGAGACCATGTATTCGTCGGCGACAGGGAAGGATTTCTTCACGCGTTGCGCAAGTCGGACGGTAAGTTGATCGGACGATACAAACTCAAAGACGGAGCGGTTATCGGGGCGCCTATACAGCGCGGATCGCAACTATTGGTGCTGACGCAAGGTGGTATGCTCACCTCTCTGACACCGAAGAACTAAATTTTTCCATTTCAGGTATTGCATAGCTCCGGTTGGGCGCCATGAGACCGGTAATCGCTATTGTTGGACGACCCAATGTCGGAAAGTCAACTCTTTACAACAGGTTGACGCGCAGCCGCGATGCGTTGGTCGACGACCAGCCGGGGGTGACGCGAGATCGGCTTATCGGGGTCGGTCGTATTGGAGAACAGATCTTCTGGGTTGTCGATACCGGTGGCATTACGGCGGATGACGACGCACTGCAGCGACTGCTTCGACAACAAGTCGATTTGGCGTTGGCCGAGGCGGATGCAATTATTTTCCTGGTTGACGGTCGCGAGGGTCCCAACGCCGTGGATCGGGAAATCGCCGTCCGACTCCGCGTGCAACAGACTCCGTTATATCTCGCTGTGAACAAAAGCGAGGGTCTGGATCGAGACTTGGCGGTGTCGGAATTCTTTGACCTGGGTCTGGGCGCGCCGCACGCAATATCCGCACGTACCGGGACCGGTGTGAATCGCTTGATTAATGAGATTCTTGATCAGATTCCGGGCACCGGGGTCGATGACGTACTTCCGGAGACGCCACATTTCGCGATTATGGGGCGACCGAACGTCGGCAAATCCACGTTGGCGAATGTGTTGCTGGGCGAACAGAGGATGGTCGTGTTCGATGAACCGGGGACGACGCGGGATAGCGTCAAGGTGCCGCTGCAGTTTGAAGAAGAGGATTATGTGCTAGTGGACACTGCCGGCCTTCGGCGCCGCGCGCGAGCCGTCGAACGACTGGAACAAGTTTCCGCGGTCAAGACGTTGCGCACACTGGATCAAGTTCATGTGGTGATGCTGGTGATGGATGCACATCAGGGTGTCGTCGAACAGGACGCCAAGTTGGCCGGGCTGGTTTGGTCCAGCGGCCGTTCGATGGTATTGGCGATCAACAAGTGGGACCATTTGGATGCAGACAGCCGTCGTCGGGTGCGTCTGGATGTGATGCGCAGATTGTCGTTTTTGGATGACATCGAACCTTTGTACGTGTCCGCGAAGTACGGGGGTGGAATCGGAGCGGTGATGCCGGCGATCCGCGCCGCGTATGATTCGGCAATGGCGGCGTTGCCGACTCCGCAGCTCAACAATGTTCTGCGGGAGGCGGTGAGCTCGGTACCGCCTCCGATTGTGGGACATCGCAGGATTAAACTAAAATACGCTCATCAAGGGGGTAAAAATCCGCCCTTGGTGGTGATCCATGGGAACTTGACGGGGAAGGTTCCTGATTCCTACCTGCGTTACCTGGCGAAGCGGTTTCGCCGGCGGTTTAAATTGGTGGGAACACCGGTAAAAATTGCGTTTAAAGGCGCGGAAAATCCCTATCAGAAGTAAAAACCTATGGATTTACAATGCGATAGGCAATTTTGCGTTACCGCTGAGGTTGGCCTCCCCAACCCGCGACTGAACGCAACGGCCGGGGGAGTGCTATAATTTTCAACGTATTCGTGTGTCGGGATACCGCCTGTACTGGGACATGCAGCGCAGTTGTTGCCTTAAATAATGTAGGTAGTAGTGAATAATAGATCTGAACACAACCTGCTTTCCAAGCAAAAGGAAATGCTGGTCGTCATGACGGCGTTGTCTTTTATTGAGCAAAACGCCCTCATGACCCAGGCGCAATTAAATGACGCCCGCCGCAGTCTCCAGGCTTTGTTTATTCGCACCAGCGGCGAAGAGACCATGCTGCGGAAGTTGGTGGAGATCTTAAAAGTCAACAAGGAACTCCACGAGGCCTTCAGCGCCATTTCCAAGATCAGTACCAGCATTTCCACCAGCATTGAAATAATCAGCAAGAAGATCAATTACTTAAAACAGTATGTCGCAAAGCTGCAATTGACGCCGCAGGAGAATTCGGACTTTTTCGCGCCGTTTCTCTCGTTTACGCATTTATTTCAGCAGAAGCTTCTGCGGTTCAATCAACTGATGCTGCATTACCTTGAATTGCGCGAAGAGGAGGCTAAACGAACCCACGAGTTTCGAATCGCCCAAGACGCGAGCCGTAGACTGAAAGACCGCTTATCGGGAAAACTCGCGATGCGCACTGGCGGTGAAGTCGAGGAATCCATGAAACAGGAGGTGTTGGGTGATTTCGACTTCGCGAGCGCAAAGGAGCAACTCGCCGTCTCGCAGCGGGAGGCCAAGCTGGAGGCGAAACAGATCGAAGGTCTGCTGTTAGAAATTAAAGCCATGTGCCAGATGGCGATGAATCCGGACATGCGGGAGAAGCGCAAAAAAGGTGAACACGGCGACGTGGTCAACGAGCAGGTGGACGACATATTCATGCGTTTTACCCGCGCCCTGAAATATCATCCGCGATTGGAACAGATCAAACTGTTTATCGTGGATTATTTCAAGTTATATCAAAGGGCATATGGCATGTTCGTGCTGGATTTTGACAACTTCAACAAGGCGGTTGAGACCATCACCACAAATACCGAAGAATATTTTGAGTCCAAAACCGAAGACGAAGACCTGCGTTCGAAAAGGGAAAAACTGAGAAAATACGAAGGATTGATCCCATTCCTCGAGGCGACTGCAAATCTCATCCATGAATACAGCGACTTCTCGTTCGACAGGTTTTCGAGGAGAGTGTCGGAAGAGGTCTCGCAGGAAGGATCATTTTGGGAACATATCGGTGAGGAATTGTTGGTCGCCAAAGTGGCCGCCGAGGCCGATTTAACCACACGCCTCAATATTTGATTGCTGCTCCCGGGTGTTCCCGTTTCCGCGCACGGCGCAGGGCGGCCGCCCACCAGGCGGCGAAAGCAATGGGCCCCAGAATCAATATCTCGCGGCTCGCGGCCTTCAGATTATGAAACATTACCGGCATGGTCAGTAAATTGTCCCGCCTCACATGCAGAAATAGCTGAGTCTCGGACATAAAATGCTCCAGCGACCACGGCCACAGCAAGGGGATGCCCTGGGGGATGCTGTCGTCATAACTGATCCAGTCGATAAAGATTTGCGACGTCAGCGCCAACAGGATCATTACGTGTAGGCGCATGGCCGTCGTTCTGCGCCTGATCCGTAAGAACGCGATGAATATCGACGCAAGAACTAAAGTTCCCAGAATGGAGTGCGATCCGGTGCGATGGAAAGCCTCCACGTCGCCGATAAGAAGACCCGCCAACAGATCGAAATCAGCCAAGTTGGCTGCGACAATAACCAGCAGGAATTCTTGCGTGTTGAATGTGCGTTTATGCGAGACGGCGAAATAGATGACGGCGCCGGCAAGGCTATGGGCTATCGGGGAAGCCATCGATTAACCATCCTTTAGGCCGATACAGCGACCTGGGAGAGGCGTGGCGGGTGCCAACTTCTGGTGCGATTCACGTAACATTACTTTAATCACCGATGATTAAACGTTGCGGGCGTCGGCTTGATCGCATGGGCGGGTTCCCATATGGCGGGTAGTCACCGTTCTCGCGTCCCTGGTCTCGCTGGGCTTGTGCACTTGATAGGCAGATGTGATACGTGCGGCGAGATTTTAGAACAACTGCACCGGCGGAGCGAGTTTCCGCGCGACAGTCTTAATCGGCCCAGGTTGTGTGCATGCTCCCGCGGCCCAATTCCTGTTGACAGCGTGTCGCACTTGGGTAATCGTATTGCGGCTGGTGGTCAAGTCGGCGCGGTTACACGTCGTATTGAGGCAGACAGCGACTATGTGGCGCGGAAGCATCGCAGGCCGACTATCCTGCTACCGCGATGAACTTCTCCCAAGCTCTACAGAGTGTGATCCCAGGCGAGTTTAAGACTTCCCCATGAATATACTGCTGCTTGCGCCACATCCGTTTTATCAGGAACGGGGAACACCGATTGCGGTGGATATGTTATTGGGAGTATTGGACAGGGATGGGCATCACGTTGACATGGTGACTTTTCATGAGGGTCGGGAGCGTGTCTACGATAATGTTGCGGTTTACCGCATTAAACCATGGATCAAAGTCAATAACATTCGTCCGGGATTTTCTTTGAAGAAATTGTATTGCGACTTGTTTTTGATGTTTTCCGCACTGCGATTGCTGAGAAACCACCGGTATGATCGGATTCACGCGGTGGAAGAGTCCTCATTCATTGCGTTGTTGTTTAGTCGTCTTTTCAGGACGCCGTATGTCTATGACATGGACTCACTCATGTCGGCGCAGATCGTCGATCGCTTTCCCTGGTTGTCATTTGCCGCGAGGCCCATGATGTGGTTGGAATCACTGCCCATCAAGTACGCGAAGACGGTGGCCCCCATGTGCGGTGATCTCGCGGATCAGGCGGGTCGCTACCGTGACGGCGGTGTTGTGCTCATCAAGGATGTGTCGCTGCTCAAAGCCGAGGACGAGGGCGAACGGGGCGATGATTTGCGCCGGGAGTTGCAGATCACCGATGCCCAGATTGTCATGTACATAGGAAATCTCGAGCCGTATCAGGGAATAGACCTTTTATTGTCCGCATTTGAGGTGCTTTGCCGATCAAAGAACCATGTGCATCTGGTGTTGATCGGCGGCGTGTGGCGGGATATTGAACATTACCGTGATCGCACGACGGAAATGAAGCTGGAGGGCGTGGTCCATTTGATCGGTCCGAGGCCCGTCGATCACATCGGTCACTACACGAGACAGGCCGACCTGCTCGTTTCCCCGCGCACGCATGGTACGAACACGCCGATGAAAATCTACTCTTATCTTCATTCCGGGACACCCATAGTCGCCACGGAGTTGGCGACGCACACTCAGGTGCTGAACAAGGAGATAGCGGTGTTGTGTGCGCCGGAACCGAACGCGTTCGCGCGGGCGATGGGCGCACTGCTGGAAGACGCGCAACTGCGCCGTCAATTGGGGCAGCGGGCGATGGCTTACGCCGAACGCGAACATAGCTATACGCGTTTTGTCGACAGTGTTCGGCGGTTGTATCCCCCCGCTTCCGCAGACACCAGCGGCGCGACACGAACGGAATTATCTCGCTGTGAAAATTCGCGATCACTATGACGTCGTCGTAGTCGGCGCGGGTATTCACGGCGCTGCTTTGGCCTGGGAGTTGACGCGCCGCGGCATTTCCACTGCGTTGCTCGAACAGGATGATTTCGGAAGCGGTGCGTCCGCAAACAGCCTCAAGATCATTCACGGTGGGCTGAGATATCTACAACACCTGGACATGGTGCGAAGCCGTCAGTCCGCCCTGGAGCAGCAGTATCTGCGGCGTCTCGCGCCGCACCTGATCCGGGAGCTGCCCTGCGTGATGCCGACGTATCGCAATCTCCGCAAAAGCCGCGCGGCTCTGTATTGCGGTTTGTCTATATATGATAACTTGGTCAGGCCGGGCAGTGGCGCGACTCGCGACGAAAAATCCGCATTGATTACGCGGGAGCAGCTACAATCATTGGCGCCGATCGTTCTCACGCCGGATATGACCGGCGGCGCAGTCTGGCATGACGCACAGGTTTACAACACCGAACGGCTCACCTTGAGTTATGTCATCACCGCCATGGAACAAGGCGCCGATGTGTTCAATTACATGAAAGTGAACGCCCTGGGCATCAGCGATGACCGTGTCGAGGAAGCGATTGCCGAAAATCGCCTCACTGGGGCATCTCATCGCTTTCGCTGCTCGGTGCTGATCAACGCCACTGGTGCCGATATTTTTCAAGCACCCTTTAATGCGGTTCTGGGGCGTATGGAGACGCCAAAGTTCGTGCGCGCGGTGAATATCATCCTTCCGGCCCATATCAGCGACTACGCAGTAGGATTGAGCGTCGGCGGGGATCGGAACCGCAAACACGCGGAAGATCGGTTGCTGTTTTTTACCCCCTGTGGGGAGTCGACCATTGTCGGAACGTGGTATTTTCCGGATAGGCGCGATATCGGAGAGGCGCTAACACGGGACGAAATTCACCAGTGCCTGCGCGATGTCTCCGGACGTTTTGCAAATTTTGAGTTTGGCGAATCAGATGTCAGTCACGTTCATGTGGGGCGTCTCCCTGTTACCGCCTGGCGCGAATCCGGCGCCGTAAAACTGCTGGAACGGTCAAGCATAATCGACTCAAAAGTAGAGCAGGGAATAGACGGTTTGCTGAGCATAGTCAGTATAAAGTACACCACCGCCCGTCTGGTGGCGGAGCAGTCGATGTCCCTGATATACGAAAAAATAGATCGTCCATCGATATTACCGACAGTGCCGGCCCGCTTGTGTGGCGGGGAGATCGAAGACTTTGATGCGTTCGTTGACGACAAGATCGGCCAATATCGTGATCGATTGTCCGCGTCGACCATCCACCGCCTGGCGAGTCATTACGGCACCCGCATCGATGAGATCGTTGCGCTCATGGAACGGCGCCGGGAACTGCGGGAAGTTGTCCCCGGTTCTGGAGATGTCCTCGGCGCGGAAATCGTGTATGCGATGATGGCGGAGAAGGCGTTCACGCTTGCGGATGTAGTGTTACGGCGCACCGGCCTTGGTCATCTCGGTCCGCCGACCCCAACGGCATTGGTGCACTGTGTTGAACTAATGGCTACCTATTTCAACTGGGACGGTGATCGTAAGGCCCGCGAACTGAAAGGCGTTGAAAAGTGCTATGAACGCGTCGCGTGAGCCGGCACGGCGGCGCCGGATCGATGGAGCGCGTCCAAGCGTCGAGACGGCGGTCCGTCACGGCATCAGGCTTGTTCACGTTTTCTAAAAGTGGCAGAATCGCGCGCGATCTATAGGTGACGAGCACTTAAATTAAAGAATGTGATTTCCAAGCAAAAGGATAAATTCACCTCCAAGGATGTAACCCTCGCGGTCATGAACTACAACGGCGCCGAGAGGTTGCCCGGACTTTTCGAATCGATCAAACGGCTAAAGCAACCACCCGGCGAACTGCTGATTGTGGACGATGGCTCCACTGACGGTGGCGCTGAGGTCATTCAGCAACGTTACCCCGACGTCAGTATCGTCAGCATGGGGCGTAATACCAAGATCCTCAATATGGTGAGGAATCGGGCGTTCCATGCAGCGTCGAACCGACTGGTATTCATAGTCGACAACGACGTTGAGTTGGATCCGGACTGTGTTGAGGAACTGCTGCATGGAATGAATACCCTGCCCAAAGCGGCCGCGTGCATCACGCGAGCGGTATACTGGGACAGGCCGGAGGTAATCTATCAGGATGGCCAGATTCTGCACTACGTGGGCGCTTCGCCGGCTACCCATCGCGATGATATGGTCAAGGACGTGGACGCCGAGCCGCGTCTAAGTATCGGCTGGGGTGTGCAGATGATCGACCGCGAAGCGGCGACAGAAGTTGGATTTTTCAACGAAGAGTACCTGCTCGGCTGGGGTGATGACGGTGAGATTAATCACAAACTCAACCTGGTGGGTTATCGGTGTTATCAGATTCCAAAGGCGGTGGTCCTGCACAAGCGGGAGGAAAGCTCGAAACGTTACCTGGCGGCGGTTCGTAACCGATTGCGGTTTATCTTTGAAATGTATCAATGGCGGACGATACTCCTGGCATTACCTGCGTTTATCGCTTACGAAGCGGCGCTGGTATCATTTGTCGTCATGAAGGGAGGCATCAAGGATTACTTCCGCGGATGGGGTTATTTTCTAACCCACATTCCAGGCGTTCTGCGCACACGCCGGAAAATTCAGGCCCATCGCGTGCTCCGGGACCGCGATGTCATGGGGGCTGGGGATATCTTTGTATATTCCGATTACGTCGATAAAAAAATCCTCGCGTTCGGTTACGATCTGCTGAACAGATTTCTGAACGGCTACTGGAAGCTCATCCGCCCTGTTGTTTGAATGTCCCATGAGCGCCGGCGACGACAAGCAGTACGATACTTCCGAGGGGCGCACATTGCTGCAAAGCGCGATCTCCGACGCGCAGACGTCGGCGTTCAAGAAATATCAATTGATCAATGTCGGTCGCTCCGGTGTTTGGGGACTTATCAAGTACGAAATCTATACCATGCTGATTGCGCCGTTGCCCGGCGCGGCGGGATACTGGTTGCGTAAGGTGCTCCTCAAATTCCTGGTGGGCAGTTGTGGCCGGGGCGTCATCATCGGTCGCAGCGTGACGATGCGGCATCCGCACAAGATACACCTGGAATCCGGAGTAGCCGTAGACGACTACGCAGTCCTGGATGCCAAAGGCGAAGGCAACAACGGAATATTTCTCGGCGAGAACACACTGATTGGACGCAGCACTGTGCTCAGTTGCAAGAATGGCGACATACACGTCGGGCGCAACACGAATATCGCCATGAGTTGCTTTATCCAGTCCGGAAGCTCGGTGACCATAGGCAGCAAGGTATTGTTCGGGGCGTATTGCTACGTAATCGGCGGAGGTGATCATGTTGCCGATCGCACCGATATTCCGATCATGGATCAAGGGCAAACGATCAGGGGCATAACAATCGAGGACAACGTGTGGCTGGGGGCGGACGTCAAGGTAACAGATGGCGTTACCGTGGGGCGCGACTCGATTCTGGGCGCCGGGGCGGTGGTGACTCAAGATGTGCCCGGATACAGCATCGCCGCCGGCGTGCCGGCTCGAATCATTCGCGACCGCCAAGATGCGGAACATAGTCGCGAGCCATGACCTCCGAACCGAATGCCAAGCAGCAAGTGCTGCTGAAGCTGTTCGATAAGTCGATACTAAAAAAGGCGAAACACAGGGCGATCACACAATACCTTCCGCCGGCTGACGGCAAGGTCTGCCTGGATATCGGCGCAGATAACGGGGTGTTGAGTTATCTTCTACGGCAGCGGGGGGGGGATTGGCACAGCGCCGATCTTGACGTGGATGTCGTGGAGTCAATCCGGGACATGGTTGGTGACGATGTTCATCTCATCGACGGCGAATGCACTGAATTCCCCGATAATTACTTTGATCTAGTGGTCATCATCGATTTCCTGGAGCATATTCATACCGACAAACGATTTGTAACCGAACTGACTCGCATTATGAAGTCGGATGCGTGCCTGGTGGTGAATGTGCCTCATGACAAACCCCGATCCCCAATACGGCGATTGCGACTCGCCGTGGGATTGACCGACGAAAAGCACGGTCATGTCAGGCCCGGTTACACCGTGGACAGCCTTAGGCGGTTACTGTCGCCACAGTTCGTCATTACCGCGCACCACACCTACAGCCGCTTTTTCGTAGAGTTGTTCGACGTGGCGGTGAGCCTGGCGTTTGATCGGTTGAGCGGCAACGGTCCGAGCCGCAAAGGCGTTGTGGTCAAGGCGGATGATCTGAAGAAGCACGAGAAAAAGTTCAAGATGTTCTCAAAGATCTACCCAATCGTGTGGTGTTTGGCGCAAATGGACCGGTTGCTGTTTTTTACCTCCGGATACAGCCTGATCGCCAAGGCACGGCGCAGCAGCGCCGCCGATTGATGTCTGCAATGGAGAAACCTCTCACCATAGCGGTAACCGGAGCCACCGGCTTCTTGGGCAGCCACATTACCAACCGCCTGCTGCACGAGGGATGCGAGGTAAGAATCCTGGCGCGGGATCCGCAAAAGGCCAAGCCGTTCGAGGGCCGCGTGGCGGATATCGCTTACGGTGATATCAATGCTCACGATGTGCTAAGACGTTTGTTTGATGGTTGTGATGCGGTGGTTCACCTGGTGTCGAACTTCCGGGTGGTCAAGGGAACTCCGCAAAGTTATCAAGCCACCAACGTCGCGGGTACCGAGTGCGCCCTCAACGCCGCCGAGCAAGCGAAGGTTGCAAGGTTTATCCATTGTTCCACGATCGGCGTGCACGGAGACGTGAAATCGACACCTGCTACCGAGGAGTCACCATTCAATCCGGGGGACCTATATCAGCAGACCAAGCTGGAAGCGGAGTTCGTCTGCAGGGAAAAGATGAAGCAAGGCACGATGGAGATCGTAGTCGTGCGTCCCACCTCACAGTACGGTCCCGGAGATCTGCGCATGTTGAAAATGTTCCAGATGTTGTCCCGCGGTCGGTTTGTTCTGATTGGTAATTGCGCCGCCAACTTTCACGCCGTCTATATCGATGATCTGGTTGAGGGGTTTTGGCGGACGATAACGACACCCGGAATCGCCGGCGAAACTTTCCTGATTGGAGGGCCCGCTTACGTGTCACTGCAGGAGTATATCGACGCCGCAGCCCGGGCGGTGGGGGCGACTCGACCAAAGATCCGTTTGCCCTATTGGCCGGTGCATGGGGCCGCTTGGGCGTGTGAATTGTTGTGCAAGCCATTGGGCATGGAGCCGCCGATACATCGCCGGCGCGTTAGGTTCTTCAAGAATAACCGCGCGTTTTCAATCGAGAAAGCCCGCGCGCGCCTGGGATATGCGCCGCAGATAGATCTTGCCGAGGGTATGCGCCGGACGGTCAACTGGTACCGGTCTCAAGGTTTGTTGTAGACCTTGGGCGTCTTTCAATGCCGCCCGACCAGTAACATCGGATTGATCAGCGCATGGTTGAGCGACACCAGCCAGATCACCTTGATCGGCGCCATGTCTCGTTGTCCTGCGGTACCGAGAACCTGGCCCCTGGATAGTTGATCGTCGACGGCGACCTGCACCTGCGACGTGGGGCCGATAAAACTCAATAAACCCATACCGTGGTCGATTACCACGGTCACTCCGGCATCGTCCATATTCGCGAGATCATGCACGCGACCGCCGGACGGGGAATGCACTGGGGCGCCGGACTCCGTTTCGAATTCGGCGTAGTTGACGGGTTTGGAAACATCATCTCCGGTGACCTGGCGGGATCCAAACTCGATTGACTGACGTCCTTCGACCGGTGCGCGAAACGGGAGGTCGACATCCGTAGCATCGTTCCAAACCGGAGTCTGGTGGAAAAGTTGTTCGTAAAGATCGGGCCAGGGCGCTTGAACCGGCTTGGTGGACGTGTCTCTGCGTCTTACGTGCTCCACCGATCGCTTGACCGGGTAACGGTGGGGTTTGACGATGAATTCGCGGATCTCGGCTTCATCGTTTCTAGTCACCGATATAATGTAGCGGCCCGGTACAGTGTCGAGGCTCAGCCCCAGCAGGGCGACCCAGTGTTGTTCGTGACGCGTCACAAGGACACGGCGTCCGCCGAATTTGGCGGCGGGGCGCGGGGCGTCCGTCGTGTCCAGTATCAGGGCGACGCTACCGCCGGGTATGGGGTGATTAAAATTCAGCGCGCCCTGGGCATGCGCCTGCACCGCGAACCACGCAAGTATCAGTACCAACGCCGGCGTACCGATTACCGGCCGCGTACCGCTAATTTTCAAAAATTTCGTCAATGATGCATTCGAGCCGTCCACGGGCCAGACGCACCTGGACGCGGTTGCGGAGCTTTACGCGCCGCGCCTCGGTGATGACACGGCCGCTGTCTGCATCGGTCACCAAGGCATAGCCACGCTCCAGTGTCGCCAGCGGGCTCACGCCGTGCAGTCTACCCGCCGCGGCCGACAGGCGGTGCCGGCGTCGTTCCAGGTTGATATTGTTAGCATGTCGCAGGCGCACCGCCCAATCATCGCCCTGGCTGCGGCACAATCGAATACGTGAGCTGGGATTTCTGCTCCATAGCCGTGCGCCTAGGTGCATGAACGCAGTTCTTTGTTGTAGTCCTCGACTGCGCATTGCCTCCGATAGTCGGCGACACAGTCCACGAAACTTTTGCGCGGCGTTGAGCAATCGCAGCCGTGGATGCACGATTCGCTTCGTTAACCAATCGACGTGTTGAGATGCTTGTTCCAGCCGGCGCTGTGATCTGCGAACCAGGGTTTGTCGAAGTCGAATGACAGTGTCAGCCAATTCCGCGGCGTTCGGACTGATCAGCTCGGCCGCGGCGCTGGGGGTGGCGGCGCGCTGATCTGCAATGAAATCAGCGATGGTGAAATCGGTCTCATGTCCGACGCCGCTGACGATGGGAATCGGGCAGTCGAATATCGCCTTGGCGACGCTCTCCTCATTGAACGGCCACAGGTCTTCCAGGGATCCGCCGCCGCGCGCCAATATCAGTACGTCGCACTCACCGCGTTCAGCGGCCAGGCGGATGGTTGTCGCGATGTCTTTCGCGGCGGCGGCGCCTTGCACACTGGTCGGATAAATCAGCAGCGGCACGGCGGGAAACCGCCGTTCGAACGTGCTTAAAATATCGCGTATCGCGGCGCCGCTGGGGGAGGTGATGATACCAACCCGCCTTGGAATCGCCGGTAAAGTCCGTTTGTGCCGTGAATCGAACAGCCCCTGCCGCTCCAGTTTGAGTTTGAGGGCCTCGAACGCGCGGCGCAGCGCGCCTTCGCCGGCATTTTCGATATGTTGGATGATCAGCTGGAAATCCCCGCGAGCCTCATAGAGGGTCACGCGGGCGCGAACCAGCACGTGATTACCGTCAGCCGGTTCATAGTCCAGAAGCTGTCGGCGTGAGCGAAACAGTGCGCAACGGATATGCGCGTGTTCATCCTTGAGGGAAAAATAGCGATGGCCCGAGGCCGGTCTGGAGACGTTGGAGACTTCGCCCTCCACCCAGATCTCCGGGAAGCACTCTTCCAGGAGACGCTTCACCCGCTGATTGAGCTGCGAGACCGTGTAGATTTCTAACGGCTGTTGATCCGGTGTCGAGGGTTTGGGGAACTCGCGCATCTATGGCTAATGATTGTGCATATCAATGCGCAATCCTGTCATATTCACCGGCGAGGCTAAAGCGTGGGGAACAAAAAAGCCGGGCGGATGCCCGGCTTTTTCGGATCCGAATAAGCTTATTTCGGGAAATGCGGTCCGGCCTTGGCTTGTTCTTTCGCCTGCTGTAATCCCAACTTGGCGTTTTCGGCGACGCGGTTGGCGATACGGATTGCCTCCGCTTCGTTGCCGGCGTCGCGCGCCTTTTTCGCGGCAGCCAGCATCTTGCTCAGCGGTGCCGAGTTGCGGCCGGTCGACTTGTCGATGAGTTTCCATTCATGACCTGCTTTTTTTACCGCTGCGACCTCTTTTTCCGCCGCGGCGATGGCCTTGTCCGCAGCGCTCATGGACGTCTTGGACGCCGACATGGATGACGATTTTGTCGCTTCTTTCGACTCGGTACTTGCGCAGCCGGCGACGCCGAGCGCCGCGGTAGCAACGATTGCAACCAAAACTTTGTTCATCTCAATCCTCCAACGAATCATTGATCTATGTGTTTGTTTATGTGTTTGTTATTGTGATTAAACTGGGAAACCCTTCCAGCCCCACAGGTGGGGAACGCGAACAGTATCTATTTTGAGCTTTGGCTGTCAATTTTCCGCGCCCCGAAAGGGTTTTATGGGTGCATTCATATATCTTTAGCCCCATGTCGTGACACCCGAGCCCGCGCGCCCGAGCCGCCCCGTGGTCGCTTCGACAGCAAACGGCGCTTGCGTGTCCCGCCGGTGACGGACGCTGCTACGGTTGGGACGCGCGCGGCTCCTATACGGCCAAGGCGCGGCGCACCCGTGGACAATTCACTCGCGTTCCGTATAATTCTCCGATGCGGACCATAAGAGAAGCCCTGACATTTGATGACGTATTACTAGTGCCAGCGGCGTCATCCGTCCTCCCCCGCGATGTCGATCTCCGCACTCAAGTCACCCGGCGATTGCGCGTGAATATACCGTTGCTTTCGGCGGCCATGGACACGGTGACAGAGTCGGCGGCGGCCATTTGCCTCGCCCAGGAAGGTGGGCTCGGCGTCATCCATCGCAACCTCACCCCGGACCGGCAAGCCGAAGAGGTGCGCTGGGTCAAGAAATTCGAGAGCGGCGTAATCAGCGACCCGATAACGGTGTCGGCCAACACCAGCATTCGCGAAGTGCTGGATCTTACCCACAAACATCGCATTTCCGGGGTTCCGGTGATAGACGACGACAAATTGGCGGGTATCGTGACCAGCCGTGACCTGCGATTCGAGACCCGCTATGACGAGCCGGTTAGCCGTGTGATGACGCCGAGGGAGCGCTTGGTGACCGTCAAGGAACATGCCTCGCGAGAACATATCCAATCGTTGTTGCACGAGCATCGGATTGAAAAGGTGCTGGTGGTGGACGACGACTTTAATCTCAAGGGCTTGGTGACGGTCAAGGATATTCAGAAAGAGAGCGAGCACCCCAACTCGTGCAAGGACAGCCACGGGAGGCTGCTGGTCGCCGCGGCGGTCGGCACCGGCGAAGACAGCGACGAACGCGTAGCCAAATTGATTGACGCGAAGGTGGATGCATTGGTGGTGGATACCGCCCACGGGCATTCGCGGACCGTGATTGAGCGGGTAAGAGAGATTAAAGCGAGTTGTCCCGATGTCGAGGTGATCGCGGGAAACATCGCCACCACCGAGGCGGCGCGGGACCTGATGGACGTGGGTGTGGACGCGCTCAAAGTTGGCATCGGTCCGGGATCCATCTGCACCACGCGCATGGTTGCCGGGGTTGGTGTCCCCCAGATTACCGCCATCGCAGATGTCTCCGAGGTCGCGGCAGGCGAGGGCGTGCCTATCATTGCCGACGGCGGTATTCGTTTTTCGGGAGACATCGCCAAGGCGATTGCCGCGGGAGCGGATTGTGTCATGGTCGGTGGCTTACTTGCGGGTACCGACGAGTCGCCTGGTGAAATTGACATCTATCAGGGGCGCTCGTACAAATCGTATCGCGGTATGGGTTCCCTGGGCGTGATGGCAACCGGATCAAGAGACCGTTACTTCCAGGAACACACCGAGACACCGCAAAAACTGGTTCCCGAGGGCATCGAGGGGCGTGTCCCATATAAAGGTCCGATGATCAATATTATTCAGCAGTTGATGGGCGGTCTGCGTTCGGCCATGGGATATACGGGCAATCAGAACCTCGACGGCATGCGCCGCAATGCCGAATTTGTGCGCATCACCAGCGCCGGTATTCGTGAGAGCCATGTCCACGATGTCACCATCGTGAAAGAGGCACCGAACTATCAGATCAAAAATTAGATGATGGATGAACGGCATCGCGACCACCAGCCCGCGTGTTGCGCTGACACATTCTCATAAGACGTCATGACCGACCCGCACGCGGAACGGATTCTGATCCTAGACTTCGGCTCCCAATATACCCAGCTGATAGCCCGGCGCGTGCGCGAGGCGGGGGTGTATTGCGAAATTCATGCCTACGACATGGGCTTGGAAACGATGCGGGAGTTCGCGCCCCGCGGCATCATCCTGTCCGGAGGTCCCGCCACGGTGACGCTCACCGATACGCCGCGGGTTAGTGGCGAGCTGTTCGCGATGAACATTCCAGTGCTTGGCATCTGCTACGGCATGCAATGCATGGCGGCGGCTCTGGGCGGGGAGGTGGAGACCTCCGCCAAACGGGAGTACGGCTATGCCCAGGTGACGGTGTTGGAGGACTCTCCGTTGCTGCGTGACCTGGTGGATCACTATGGGGATATGGGGCAGGTGCTGATGGATGTGTGGATGAGTCACGGGGACAAGGTGACTGAGTTGCCGTCCGGTTTTACCGCCATCGCCGCATCGGATAACGCGCCCCTGGCGGCTATTGCCAATGACAAGCGGCGGTTGTACGGGCTACAGTTTCACCCTGAAGTAACCCACACCCGGCAGGGCGAAGACATCCTGCGCCGGTTTGTCCACGATGTGTGCGGCTGTGGGTCGCACTGGACTCCCGGCAACATCATCGACAATGCAATTACGACGGTCCGGAAACGCGTGGGCAAGGACCAGGTCTTGTTGGGCTTGTCCGGAGGCGTCGATTCCGCGGTAGTCGCGGCGCTGCTGCACAAAGCGATCGGCGACCAGTTGACCTGCATCTTCGTGGACAACGGCCTGTTGCGCCTGCACGAAGCCGATCAGGTGATGACGACGTTCGCAGAGCATATGGGCGTGAAAGTTGTTCAGGTCAGCGCGGAGCAGCGGTTTCTCGAGGCGTTGCGCGGGGTGTCCGATCCGGAACAAAAACGCAAGATTATCGGTAACGTGTTCATCGAGATGTTTGAACAGCAAGCGGCGAGTATCCCGGACGCCAAGTGGCTGGCTCAGGGCACCATCTACCCGGACGTGATCGAGTCGGCGGCGGCCAAGACCGGCAAGGCGGAAGTCATTAAGTCCCATCACAACGTCGCCGGCTTGCCTGAGAACATGAAACTCGAGCTGCTCGAACCGCTGCGTGAGCTGTTCAAAGATGAGGTGCGTAAGATCGGGATCGAACTCGGTCTACCGAATAAGATGGTGTACCGGCACCCGTTTCCCGGCCCGGGACTGGGAGTGCGTATTCTCGGAGAAGTCAAGAAGGAATACGCTGATCTGCTGCGCGCGGCGGATGCGATTTATTTGGACGAACTGTACCGGCATGGCTGGTATGACAAGACCAGCCAGGCGTTTGCGGTTTTTCTACCGGTGAAGTCGGTAGGTGTCGTGGGTGACAACCGCGCTTATGAGTATGTGATTGCGTTGCGAGCGGTGGAGACGGTGGATTTCATGACCGCGACTTGGGCGCATATTCCCTACGAGCTGCTGGCTGCAATCTCCAACCGGATTATCAACGAAGTTCCCGGAATCAGCCGCGTCACCTATGACATTTCCGGTAAACCCCCGGCCACGATCGAGTGGGAGTGATCGGCCCGTGGGGCGGGTCTCCCGTGAAGACGAGCTGTGGATGCGCCACGCCCTGGTATTGGCCCTGCGCGCGCGGGATGCCGGTGAGGTGCCGGTGGGGGCGGTGCTGGTGCACCGCGGTGAGCTGTGGGGGGAGGGGTGGAATTGCCCCATCGGCGATTCCGATCCCAGCGCCCATGCGGAAATTGTCGCCCTGCGCCGGGCGGCGGCGCGGGTGCGCAATTACCGGCTGACGGACACCACGCTTTATGTCACCAAGGAACCGTGTGTGATGTGCGCCGGGGCCATCGTCCACGCTCGGGTCAAACGGGTCGTTTTCGGCGTCCATGATGCCAAAGCAGGTGCTGCCGGTTCGGTGTTCGATGTGCTGCGCAGCGAACACTTGAATCATCGCTGCGAAATCGAATCCGGCGTTCTGGAGCCGGACTGCCGCGCCTTGCTGGTCGACTTTTTCGCGACCCGGAGAGGGACACGGAACGCTCGCTGAATTTACGCTGCGGGGAAAGTGAGTTGCGGTTGTGGCGCGCCGTGCCTGTGTTCTTCCTGTTCTTCAATCTTCACCAGGATATCGTGAAATGAGCGTATGCGGGTGACATACTTGACTGGTTCATGGCCGCGCGCGTATCCGTGTTTGGTTGTCTTATACCATTTCGGTATCGACAATAATGGCAGGAATTCCTTGACGTCCACCCATTTATTGGGGTCAAGCCCATTTTGTCTGGTAAGAATCCGCGCATCCTTTAGATGACCGAAACCCACGTTGTAGGCCGCCAGCGCCAGCCAGGTGCGGTCCGGATCCTGGATCTCGCGCGGCAACCGGTCAATAAGATGTCGGAGATATCGCGCGCCCCCCAGGATGCTTTGTTCAGGATCCTCGCGGTCCGGAATATCAAAGCGATCAGCGGTAACCTTGGTCAACTGCATCATGCCGCGCACGCCGGTAGGCGATACCGCCTTGGGATCCCACTGTGACTCCTGGTAAGCCTGCGCAGCGAGCAGCCGCCAGTCGAGTCGCGCTTGTTCGCCGCCGGCTCGGAACAGCGGTTCATACACCGGCAGGGTGTTGAATATGCGCCGCCGGTAGGTGGCGACGTTGAGATAATCGAATCGCTGCACCGCGCCGTAATATCGGTCTATCAGACGATTGAGTTCCCCGGATTGTTTGATCGATCTCAAGAACTCGTTGCCGGCGCTGTACAGCGCCGGATCGACATTGCGCGGAAATGCCCACGCCAGATGTTCCTCGTGGGGCAAGACGAACGCCACCTTGATCTGTGGGTGATGTTGTTGCACCAGGGCCACGGTTTGCGAATCCGTAATCGTGACTTCCAGTCGGCCCGCCCACACGTCGGCCAGCAGCTCCTCCGCATCCTTGCCGCTGGTCTCCGCCCATCTGAGGTCCGGGTGATGCACCTTCAGCTCGGCAAGCCGCTCCGAAGCGCTGCTGCCGGCCACAACTTCGATGTGCCGCCCGAGCAAATCCTCCACCCGGCGCGGTCGTTTGCTTCCTCTGAGGTATACTGCCTGTTGATGAATCTGCTCGAACGGTCGGGAAAACTTCAACACTTGGCGCCGCTGTTCGGTAATAGTGAAGCCGGCGGCCGCGATGTGGGCGTCGCCGCGCAATAGCCGGGGGATCAAAGAGGCGAAATTATCGGTTACCTCCAGCGTTAGGTCGACGCCAAGTGAGTCGGCAAAACTGGCCGCGAGGTCGTACTCCAGTCCCAGTGCGCCGTTGGCGCCCTCATAGTAGGTGTTGGGTCCGTTGATGGTCAGGACGCGCAGTACTCCGGTACGCTTGATCTGTGCCAGGGTGTCGGTAGTCTGGGGCCGATCGATCACGAAGAAAAGCGGTAACGTGCACACGCCGGCCAGCAACATCACCAACGGCAGCCATCGTATCCAACTTCGCTGAACAGTCGTATCATTCATTGCTCGATCTACGTCCGGCGCGCGGACTTGTGGCCAAAACGGAACCTACGTAAGCTATCGATTCCGGCCCCGGGGAGAGGTACCGAAGCGGTCATAACGGCGCGGACTCGAAATCCGTTGGGGGCTTTTGCCCCACGTGGGTTCGAATCCCACCCTCTCCGCCAAACTAATCAACCCGGAGTACGGTACTGCGCCGTACCCCGGGGGGCAAGATCCCCGTCCTAATGGTCCACTTTGGCCGACGGAGTCGCCCTTTCCCGCATGTCGCGCCGGTGCCCCGGAAACCGGTGCAGCGCCGGCGTGGCTGGGGCAATATGAGGGACAGCGCGTTGCCAATGATTGGTGAGTAGTTTAATCTTCCCGCGCCGCCGGCGTTCACTCATGGACTGGGACCGGTTCATGTTTTGCACCGACGCGGCGGACGAGGGCTGCGGTAGCAGCGTTTTTTCGATCCCTTCGCGCGGTGTGCGTGCGCAGGCGTAGTATTCTCACGTCGTTGTATATCGGAACATTTCAAAGGAACAAACCTTAACGGAGAGGTGGCCGAGTGGTCGAAGGCGCACGCCTGGAGAGCGTGTATACGCTTCGCGTATCGTGGGTTCGAATCCCACCCTCTCCGCCACGAACCGTAAGTAGGTTGGTTGTAGACGAATGACCATGGCGGTGACAGTTGGTCTCCCCGGTGACGATAGGTTGTGAACCCGGTCAGGTCCGGAAGGAAGCAGCCGCAGCAACTGATTCGGGTGCCGGGGTCCGGCTAGCTGGAGCCGCCACCACCTTTGACTATCTATGAGCTATCAGGCCTTAGCACGTAAATGGCGGCCGCGACTTTTCACCGAGATGGTCGGCCAGCAGCACGCGGTAAGCGCATTGAGTAATGCGCTGGAGAGCAATCGTGTGCACCATGCATTTTTGTTCACCGGCACCCGCGGTGTGGGTAAGACTACGCTGGCAAGGATTCTCGCCAAGGCGCTGAATTGCGAGCAGGGCGTCAGTGCCACGCCGTGTAACCAATGCGCGACTTGCGCCGCAATTGACGAGGGTCGATTCATCGATCTCATCGAGGTCGACGCGGCGTCGCGAACCAAGGTCGATGACACCCGGGAACTGCTGGACAATGTGCAATACGCACCCACCCGGGGCAGCTATAAGATTTATCTCATAGACGAGGTACATATGTTGTCGGGCCATAGCTTCAATGCCCTGCTGAAGACGCTTGAGGAGCCACCGCCGCACGTGAAATTCCTGCTGGCGACCACCGACCCGCAAAAACTGCCGATGACCGTGCTGTCCAGGTGCCTGCAATTCAACTTGAAGGCGCTGAGCGTGGATCAAATTTCGGGACAACTGGAACATATACTGGATCAAGAACGGATTCCGTTCGATGCCGTCGCGATCCGACTGATAGCACAATCGGCGGACGGGAGCATGCGGGACGCATTGAGCATCTTGGATCAAGGCATCGCCCATGGCGGTGGCGAAGTTCGGGAAACGCCAATTCGCGATATGCTCGGCACCATTGATCAGACCTATATCAAAGAACTGTTGCTGGGATTGGCGGATCAGGACGGGCAAGCCGTGCTGCAATGTGTTGACCGCATGAGTACCAGTTCTTGCGACTTTGCATCTGCCCTCAATGAATTATTGCGGGCGCTACATAATGTTTCTCTTTATCACCAGGCGTCGGCGATTTTGGAGGCAAAGCAAGTTGACATGGATTGGCACCGGGAGTTGGCGCAAAGCCTGGACGTAGAGACTCTGCAACTGTTCTATCAAATCGGATTGATTGGAAAACGCGATCTGCCCCTGGCGCCTGATCCCAGAAGCGGCTTTGAGATGATCATGCTGCGCATGCTGGCGTTTCGGCCCGCAGACCGGGAAACAACAGCCAATGTGCCGCGAAAGGCGCGGCGCGGGACGGGGCCGGTGGATAAAGGTCCGGCGCAGGTGGCGGCGATCAGCGCAAACAACTGGAGCGATGTCGCCGCGCGCCTGGATGTTTCCGCACTAGTACGCGAGCTTGCGATGAACGTGGTGCCGACGACGGTCACAAGGGAGGTTGTGGAATTGACGCTGGATGAGAATCACGAGCATTTGCTCAATCCTGAACGTCGTGATGCCCTCGCCGCTGCGGTCCGGCGTGAATTGGGTACGGACATGAAGCTCAATATCGTTGTGGGACGGGCCGACCGGGAAACACCGGCAGGGATGCGTGAACGTCGCAAGTCGGAGCGTGAACAGGCCGCCCACGAGGCGATAGAAAACGATCCGAACGTTAAGGAGATTATCAGTCGATTCGATGCTACGATTGTTTCCGAATCGATAAAGACTCGTGATTCTCAATAGTGAGGTAGTGATGAAGGGCGGACTTGGAAACTTGATGAAACAGGCGCAAGCGGTGCAGGAGAATCTGCGCAAAGCCCAGGAAGAGCTGGCGCATATCGAGGTTGAGGGAGCCGCGGGGGGAGGCATGGTCAAGGTGACCATGACTTGCCGGCACGATGTTCGACGGGTCGAAATCGACAAAGATCTCCTGGGTGACGATAAGGAAGTGTTGGAAGACCTCATCGCCGCCGCTGTTAATGACGCGGTTCGGAAAGCGGAAAAAGCGACCCAGGAAAAAATGGCAGGCTTGACCTCGGGATTCAACATTCCTGGACTGAATCTTCCGCTGTAGCGCCTGATGGCCGACGTTTACGCGATTGAGGCGCTGAAAAAGGCGCTGCGCCGGTTGCCTGGTGTCGGGCCCAAGACGGCGCGGCGCATGGCCTTTCATTTGTTGGAGCGGGACCGGGAGGGTGCGCGGGAAATCGCTGCGGCGATAAACCAGGCGGTGCAGACGGTTACCCACTGCCGCCGATGCAATACCTTGAGCGAGGCGCAGTTGTGTGACATCTGTGCATCAGCCAAGCGCGACGACGCCTTGTTGTGCGTGGTCGAAACCCCGGCGGATCTCGAATCCGTGGAACAGGCGGGGGTTTACAGCGGCAAGTATTTCGTGCTCATGGGTCATATCTCTCCGCTGGACGGGATTGGTCCCGACGACTTGGGCATAGACCGCTTGCGGCAACTGTTATCGAACGGTGGGATTCGCGAAGTCATCGTCGCCACCAACCTGACCGTCGAGGGCGAAGCCACTGCTGACTATATCCGTCAAATTACCGATACGCTGGATGTGAAGGTGACGCGACTCGCCCGCGGCGTGCCGGTGGGCGGCGAACTGGAATATATGGATCACGGCACGCTGGCGCAGGCATTCAACGATCGGCGCAGTATCTAGTACTTTGGGAGGCGGCTTGCAGCCGCGAAACTGGGACGCTCAACGCGGTATGGCGCTGAACCGAGGAAAGCATTCCGCGACACGCCGTGAATACCTCCCTGTAGGCTCGGTGCCGGCATCCCTGCCGGCAACGGTCGCGAACTCCTTCCCTCGCTTCAGCTTTTAAACACTGTGGGAGGCGGCTTGCAGCCACGAAACTGGGACGCTCAACGCGGTATGGCGCTGAACCGGGGAAAGCATTCCGCGACACGCCGTGAATAAGTCAATGGCGCTTGTAAGGCGCTCCCACAGCTTTTGGCGTTATTCGTCGATCAACCTGTTGAGCTTGGCCGCGCAAATGAAATCATTTTCCGACACTCCGCCGATTGAGTGTGTGGCAAAGCGCACCAGACATCGTTTGTAGCCAACTTCGATATTGGGATGATGGTCCTCCTGGTGCGCGATCCAGGCCATCGCGTTTACGAATGCCATGGTTTCGTAGTAGTTGTTGAATGCAAAGCTGCGGCTGATCTCGGTGCCGTCATCATTGGCGGACCATCCCGGAATCTGTTCGACACCTGATTCTACGACATCGGCGCTCAGGGGTGATTCGTCCTTTGCATAGGGTCGGCAGGTCTTTTCGGTCAGTTCATGCGGCATGTTCGTTACTCGAAATTGTAGTAGTTTTCGTTTAGATAGATCACCAAGTCATCGAGTTGGTCGTCTTTCAGGCCGCTTTTTATCTGCCTGTCGCAGAATTCCACTTGCGCCATGAGGCCTTCTACGGTCTTTATCCGGCGGTCCTTGCGCAGATAGATTTCGGAGCCGTCGCCGCCGAATCTGTCAATATGGCACGCCGCGCACTTGTCCTGGTGAACAAGCTTGCCGTTGCCGGGATCTCCAAGCAGGAAGCCGTGAGCCGTAGCGCTGAGTAACCACACAAAAATTGTAGAACTGATCGTTAGTTTGCGCATGCCAAATACTCCTAGGACCGGTGAGTAACATTCGAAACCGGTACATGTTGCTGTTACACTCGATTTAATGAGACCACATGTCACAGGGAACATTCAATGAATAATGGCGGGAGTAACCTAATGCCACGGGATTCTAATGCGCTGGTGTGGATGGATCTGGAAATGACCGGACTGGATCCGGAGACCAATCGCATCATCGAGATCGCAACTATTATCACCGACAGCCACTTGCACGTTCTGGCGGAAGGACCGGTGATCGCCATTCACCAGGCCCAGGCGTTGCTGGACGCTATGGATGATTGGAATAAACGGACGCACGGCGAGACCGGACTGATAGAGCGTGTCAACAATTCTCCGTATACCGAAAGGCAGGCGGAAGCGGAGACGCTCGCATTCATACAGGAATTTGTGCCGTGCAACAGGTCGCCCTTATGCGGCAACAGTATTTATCAGGACCGGCGATTCTTGCGCCGTTATATGCCTGAACTCGAGCAGTGGTTTCACTATCGCAATCTGGACGTAAGCACCGTTAAGGAACTGGCGCGGCGCTGGGCGCCGGCTGTGTACGACGGCTTGAACAAGAAAAATACCCACAAAGCGCTGGATGACATCCGGGACTCGATCGAAGAGCTGCGCTATTACCGCGACCATTTCCTGTTGCTGCCCCCGGCGCCGGCCGCGGCGGACCACATGGGTTAGATGTAATACGCATTGCGGGAGCGGTTTTTAACCGCGACCACCGCAGCGATGTTGCATCAGCGCCCACGCCACGTGTTCGCGTACCAGGTCCGAAGGATCGTCGGTGCGGGCTTCCAAGGCTGCGACGACAGCTGGTGAAGTGGGGGCGTTTCCCAGCGCGACTGCGATGTTGCGCAGCCAGCATTCGTACCCGATTCGGCGGATTGCCGACCCGGCGGTGTTGGTTGCGAACTCCTGCTGCGTCCAGCAAAAAAGCTCAATCAATTGCCGGTCGCTGAGCTGTGCTCTGGGGGAAAAATCGGGCTCGCGGGTAGCGCGGGCAAAGCGGTTCCACGGGCACGCCAGCTGGCAATCGTCGCAGCCGAAGACGCGATTGCCGATGAGCGAGCGCAACTGCGGCGGTATTGCACCGCGCAGTTCGATGGTCAGGTAGGAGATACATCGGCGCGCGTCGAGTTCGTAAGGCGCTACGATCGCCCCCGTCGGGCAGGCGGGCATGCACGCGGTACAGGACCCGCAGTGGTTTTCCGCGGCGGAATCCACCGGCAGCGGCAGATCGGTATAGATCTCACCCAGAAAAAACCAGGATCCTGATGTTTTGTTGATCACATTGGTGTGTTTGCCGATCCAACCGAGGCCGGCTTTTTCCGCAAGGGCTTTTTCGAGTACCGGCGCGCTGTCGGTAAACACCCGATAGCCAAACGGCCCCACCGCTTCGGCGGTGCGTTCCGCGAGCCGTTGCAGCCGTTTGCGGATCAACTTGTGGTAATCACGCCCCAGGGCATAACGGGAAACAAATCCCAACCTGGGGTCTGCGAGTACGGCGCACGCATCGCGTCTACCCTCGGGCCAGTAGTCCATGCGTGCCGAAATCACACGGATGGTGCCGGGCACCAGATCGCCAGGGCGGCTGCGGCGGAGCCCATGCCGCGACATATAGCGCATCTGACCATGCCGGCCCCGTTCCAGCCAGCGTGTCAGATGGCCCTCGGCCTGGCTGAGATCGGTGTCGGTGACGCCGATCTGCTGAAAACCGAGCTGTGCGCCCCAGCGCTTGATGTTCCGGGCAAGGTTTTGGAGATTCAACGGCACGCTTCGCTTGGAATCCATAAGTCCCTATCATACCCACTATGAAAACTCTGCCACAGGAGCTGTACCGCGCGGAACAGGTGCGTGAACTGGACCGAATCGCCATCGAGGACCGGGGTATCGACGGCTATGAGTTGATGGCCCGTGCGGGACTGGCTGCGTTCCACACAATGCGCGCGCACTGGCCGCGAGCCCGGCGCATAGACATTCTGTGCGGTCCCGGCAACAACGGGGGTGACGGTTATGTGATCGCCGCCCAGGCGCGCCAGGCGGGTCTGGAGGAGCGCGTGTGGGCGGTGGCGCCGCCCAAATCATCGGCGGCGTTGCAGGCGTGCCGGAGCTATGAACGGGCCGGGGGACAGGTTCAAGACCTCGCCGGTTTATCGGAATTGGATGCCGATGTGGCGGTGGATGCCTTGCTCGGCACCGGCCTGGAGCGCGAAGTGACGGGACACTATGCCCACGCCATAGGTGCCATCAATAAACACGCCGATCGGGTACTGGCGATTGACATTCCCTCGGGACTGCATGCAGACAGCGGCCGGGTACTGGGCACCGCCGTGCGGGCCGACGCGACGGTGACCTTCATCGGCTTGAAGTTGGGTTTGTTTACCGGGCGCGGGCCGGCGTTGGCCGGGCAGGTGCTGTTTGATGACTTGCAGGTGCCCGGAGATATCTACCGCGAGCTCAAGTGCGCGGCGCGGCGGATTCGGCCCGACCACGATTTGCTCTCCGGTCTGACGCGTGACCGCGATGCCCACAAGGGCGACTGCGGGCGGGTGGTCGTGATCGGCGGCGATCACGGCATGCTGGGCGCGGTGCAGATGTGCGGCGTGGCCGCGTACCGCAGCGGCGCCGGTTTGGTGCGTGTCGTTACCCGCCCTGAACACGCAGTAGCGGTCACCGGGAATTGCCCCGAGTTGTTGGTAACCGGTAGCGACGATCCGGTTGCCGTGCAACGGCAGCTGGTCGGCGCCGACGCGGTGGCTATTGGCCCGGGTTTGGGGCAGGGCGAATGGGGCCGGGCGATGTTGGCTTCCGCGTTGGATTGGACCGGGCCGCTGATCGTGGATGCGGACGCGTTGAATCTTGTCGCCGCAGATCCGCTGCCGCGCGGGCAGTGGATACTGACGCCCCATCCGGGCGAGGCGGGCCGCCTGTTGGCATCCAACGGTGGGCGGGTGCAGTCGGATCGCGTCGCCGCGGTGCGGGAGCTGGCGCGCTGTTACCACGGCGTGGTGGTGCTCAAGGGCGCGGGAACCCTGGTGGGCGGCGTTGATGACGATCTGTGGCTGTGCGACCGGGGTAATCCGGGAATGGCGGTGGGTGGTATGGGTGACGTGCTCACCGGTGTTATCGCATCGCTGGTGGCGCAAGGATTGACTTTGCCTTCAGCGGCGCGTCTGGGTGTATGGCTTCACGCCGCCGCCGCGGACCACGCCGCCGCCGATATCGGCGAGATCGGGTTGATGGCCAGTGATCTCTATCCATGGTTGAGCGCGCTGCTCAGCGAATTGTCGGCATGAGCAGCAGGCGCGTCGTGGTGGATGACGAACACGCAATGCTGGCCCTGGCTGAGTCGATGGCCCAACGGCTGCGTCCCGGGCAATTGTTGTACTTACAGGGAGATCTTGGGGCCGGGAAGACCACTTTTGTCCGCGGTCTGCTGCGCGGCCTGGGGTACCGAGGTCATGTAAAAAGCCCCACTTTTACCCTGGTGGAACACTATGAAGCGGCGGACCTGGTGATCTATCATCTCGACTTGTACCGGCTCGAGAGCCCGGAAGAGATAGAATCCATGGGAATGCGGGATTACGTGAGTGGCACCGGCGTCTGCGTCGTGGAGTGGGCCGAGCGGGGCGAGGGTATACTGCCGTCGCCGGACACGCGCATCGTGATTCATCACGATGGTGACCGGCGTATCGTCGACATTGACTGTTACACCGAAGTTGGTCGCGAATTGTGTGGAGGTTTGTGAAGGTTTATCGCATCGCTGGGTTGCTGTTGTTGTGGATGGCCAATCCATGCCTCGCCGATGTGGTGACGGTGAAGAATCTACGTATGTGGCGGGCGCCGGATCACACGCGCCTGGTGCTCGATCTCAGCCGCCCGGTGGAACACCGGTTATTCACACTCGAAAATCCGGACCGGTTGGTCGTCGATCTGCAGCGTGCCAAGCTGCTCGGCAGCCTACCGGACCTCGATCTGAGCGGGCCGTATCTGCGGCGCGTACGCACCGGTACGCAAAAAGGCGGCGTGCTCAGGGTGGTTCTCGACCTCAAACGCAAGGTGCGCCCGCGCACCTTCGTTCTGACCCCCAATCGCGTGTATGGCCATCGCCTGGTGATCGATCTGTACGCGAAGCAGGCCGGTATGGCCGCGGAACCCAGGGATTTCACGCCGCCGCCGCGGGAGCGTTCCGCGAAAATCGTGGTCGCTATAGACGCGGGACACGGCGGCGAAGACCCGGGATCAATTGGCCGCGTCGGCACCCGGGAAAAAGTCATTACCTTGAAGGTTGCCAGGGAGCTCAAGAAGTTGATTTCGCGGGACCCCGGTATGCACCCGGTGATGATTCGCAATGGCGATTACTATGTCCGTTTGAGACGGCGCATCGAACAGGCGCGCCGCCACCAGGCCGATGTATTTATATCGATTCACGCCGACGCCTTTCCCGACCGCAGGGTGCGGGGTTCTTCCGTGTATGCCTTGTCGCCGCGGGGAGCGTCCAATGAAGGCGCCCGCTGGTTGGCGGATAAGGAAAACGCGGCTGATTTGATCGGCGGGGTGAGCTTGCGCGATAAGGATGATTTGCTCGCTAAAGTACTGTGGGATCTGTCGATGACCAAGACCGTCAGCGACAGCCTGGAGCTGGGCCGGGACGTGCTGCGTCAGTTGAGCAAAATAGGCCCGACGCACCGCAAGCGCGTGGAGCAAGCGGGATTCCTGGTGCTGAAGTCCCCGGATATACCATCGATTCTGGTGGAGACCGCGTTTCTCAGCAATCCGGCGGAAGAACGCCTGCTGCGCAATGCCAAACACCGGCGCCGGGTAGCGAATGCAATATATCAGGGCATAAAACGCTATTTTCGCCGCCACCCGGTGCGTGCCGTGACCGCGAAGTCGGGTGTGTATTACGTGGTGCGCTCCGGGGACTCGCTATCTATGATCGCGTCGCGATACGGCACGTCCGTTATCCGGCTGAAGCGCGCCAATAAGCTGAACGGAAACACAATACGGGTGGGGCAGAAATTGCGTATTCCGGTCAACGATGTCGGTGGTTGATACTTTGGGTGCATCGCGAAGCAGAATCCGGGAGCTTTCCCCGCATCTCGTCAGTCAGATTGCGGCCGGTGAAATCATTGAACGTCCCGCTTCAGTGCTCAAGGAGTTGCTGGAAAACAGCCTCGACGCGGACGCCGATACCGTCAACGTTGACATCGAGCGCGGCGGCATCAAACGCATTCAAGTAACCGATAACGGCTGCGGCATTGTTAAACAGGATCTGGCGCTGGCGCTGTCCCGCCATGCCACCAGCAAGTTGTCCGCGGTAGACGATCTGTCCGCCATCCGCTCGTTGGGGTTTCGCGGCGAAGCGCTGCCGAGCATTGCCTCGGTGTCGCGTCTGCGGCTGCGCACCCGCGTCGCGGAAGATCCGGTGGCGTGGGAAGTGGCCGTCGATGGATCCGGCGATGTCATCGGACCAAAGCCGGCCGCGCACCCGATCGGCACCACCGTTGAAGTCGCGGATCTTTTTTACAATACCCCGGCGCGGAGAAAATTCCTGCGCACCGAACGCACCGAGGCATATCACATCGAGGATACGCTGAAGCGTCTGGCGCTGAGCCGGTTCGGTGTACGCATCGTATACCGACGCGACGACCGCGCCGCGGAGACCTATCCCGAGGCCGGCGACGATCAGCAGCAAGACGAACGGCTGCGGGCAATTTGTGGCGCGGCGATGGCGGAACAATCGGTGCGCTTCGAGCACCGGAGTGGCGGCATGCGCCTGCGGGGCTGGTTGGGCCTGCCGACCTTCTCCCGCAGTCAGCGCGATCTGCAATTTTTCTTTGTAAACGGCAGGATGGTGCGTGATAAAACCGTTGCACACGCCGTTCGCCAGGCGTTCCAGGATGTGCTCTATCAACATCGACATCCGGCCTTTGTGCTGTATCTGGAGTTGGATCCGGCGCGGGTGGACGTCAACGTGCATCCGGCAAAACACGAAGTCAGGTTTCGGGACGCGCGTTCGGTGCATGATTTTATTTATCAAACGCTTCATCGTATCGTCGCCGATGACACCAACCCGCGCCATGCGATCAGCGCGGTGGCGCAGGCACCGCGAGGAATGCCCACCGCCGGCGAGAGTGTGGGAAGCGAACAACTGAATATGGCCATGCGGCTCGCGGAACCCGCCTCTGACTATCGTGCGCCGGCACAATCCGTGGTCGAAGACGCAGGCATGCAACAGAGACAGGAACCCGAAATCGCATTGCCGTTGGGATCCGCGTTGGCGCAGCTGCATGGGGTTTATATTCTGGCGCAAAACCGGAAAGGCCTGGTGCTCGTGGATATGCATGCCGCCCATGAACGGATTACCTACGAACGTTTGAAAAACCAATGGAGCGGAGATGGTGTGCTCAGTCAGGCATTGCTGGTGCCGGTAACCCTGCGGGTTACCACGCAGGAAATGACGACATGGAGCAGCTACGGTGAGCAGTTCGACGGAATTGGCTTCGATATCAGCCGGTTATCCGAGGATACCCTGGTGGTCCGCAAGGCTCCGGCGTTGCTTGCCGATGTGGATATTCCCGGTTTGGTGCGCGATGTTTTGGCGGATCTCGCGGTAACCGGTGCCAGCGCGCGTATCACCGATAGAATCAATGACGTGTTGTCGGCCATGGCGTGTCATGGTTCGGTGCGCGCGAATCGACGGCTTGGGATCCAGGAAATGAATGCCCTGCTGCGGGATATGGAAGCGACCCAGCGCAGTAATCAGTGCAATCATGGGCGTCCCACCTGGGTACAGCTGTCAATGGCGGATCTCGATAAGTGGTTCATGCGGGGCCGATAGTTCGTTATGCAAAAGCCGCCTGCCGTGTTCTTGATGGGACCCACCGGGGCCGGCAAGACCGATCTGGTGATGGAACTTGCCGGCAAGTTTCCGTTTGAGGTTATCAACGTCGATTCTGCGCAAATCTACCGGGGCATGGATATCGGCACCGCCAAGCCCTCCAAGGCATGTCTGCAGCAGGTACCGCACCATTTGATCGATATTCGTGATCCACATCAGGGCTACTCTGCGGCGGATTTTCGCCGCGACGCCCTCGACAAGATGGCGGTGATCACCGCCGCCGGCAGGATTCCCCTGCTGGTGGGCGGGACGATGTTCTATTTCCGCACGCTGGAGCGTGGCATCGACGCGTTGCCCGGCGCCGATGCACGCTTGCGCAACGCGCTCCGGCGGCATGGCGAGCGGCTGGGTTGGCCGGCGCTTCATCAGCGGCTGTCCCGCGTGGACCCGGAGCGCGCGCGACGCATCGATCCCCATGACCGGCAGCGGATTCAGCGCGCCCTGGAGGTGTATGAACTCACCGGGGCGCCGCTGGGAACGGGTGATGCAGCGGGTATTCCCGCGCCGTATCGATTTTTGAAACTGGCGCTGGTCGACGCCGATCGGGCGCGACTCCACCGCCGGATCGAGCTGCGATTCCGCGACATGCTGGCCCGGGGATTGGTGGACGAAGTGCGGGAATTACTCCGCCGGAAGGAAATTAATCTGAAATTACAAGCACTTCGAGTCGTCGGCTACCGTGAGGTCGGCGAATATCTTGCGGGCAAAGTGAGTTATAATGCGATGTTCGAGAAAGCGGTTGCCAGCACCCGGCAACTGGCAAAGCGCCAGTTGACGTGGTTACGCAACCAACGGGGGGTTGTCTGGATCAACAGCCTCGATGCCAACCGATCCGAAGGACCGGCGTACTCGGTACGGGAATATCTGATCGGCAGATTGTCAACTTGGACTTCTGGAAGAGTACCCATTGAGATTTGCCAAGGAGAGCCCCATTATTTAGGCAAGGTATCATCATAACAAGATCAGGAGAGAGACGATGGCTCAACAAAAAAAAGGGGAGGCTTTGCAAGATCCGTTCCTTAACGTGCTGCGTAAGGAGCGTGTGCCAGTGTCCATATATCTGGTCAACGGAATCAAGCTCCAGGGACAGGTGGAATCATTTGATCAGTTTGTGGTGCTGCTGAAAAACAGTGTCAGCCAAATGATCTACAAACACGCGATATCAACAGTCGTACCGAGTCGTGCCGTTAAAATCCCGCTTGAATCCGCTGACGAACCGTCTGACAGTTAACAGTGGGCAAGGTCCCACGAACATCTCGCGATGACATCCATCACGCGCATCTGTTCCGCTCGCGTATCGTATGTCGTACGCCCGTGTATACCGGCCGTTTGTGGATGATCTGACGCACAAAGATCGCGCGATCCTGGTGCATCAGCGACACGGGCGCGGTGACGATCAAGAGTCGGTGGCGGAGTTGCGGTTGTTGGCGGAATCCGCCGGTGCTGAAATCTGTGAACTGATGCTCGGACAGCGTCGCTCCCCGGACCCGGCGACCTATATCGGAAAGGGTAAGGTGCAGGAGCTGGGAGAGCTCGTGCGTCGGTTCGATGCCGAACTGATTGTCGTCAATCACGATATTTCGCCGGTACAAGAGCGCAACTTGGAGCGCGCCGTCGACTGCCGGGTACTCGACCGCACCAGTTTGATTCTGGATATTTTCGCGCAACGGGCCGCGAGCCACGAGGGAAAACTACAGGTTGAACTGGCGCAGCTCAGGCATCTGGCAACACGATTGGTGCGCGGTTGGACACATCTGGAACGGCAAAAGGGCGGTATCGGGCTTCGTGGCCCCGGTGAAACCCAACTCGAGACCGACCGCAGATTAATCGGACAGCGCATCAAGACACTGAAGCGGCGGTTGGAGCGGGTTTCGTCGCAACGCGGGCTGCGGCGTAAGTCCCGGCACAAGGTGCCCATTCCCACTGCGTCGCTGGTAGGTTACACCAACGCCGGTAAGTCTTCACTGTTCAATAGACTGACCGGATCCGAGGTGTTCATCGCGGATCAGTTGTTTGCGACTCTGGACCCGACGATGCGACGCTTGGATGTGCCCGCTTTCGGGCCGGTAGTTCTTTCGGATACAGTTGGCTTTATCCGTGACCTGCCGCATAGCCTGGTCAAGGCTTTTCATTCGACATTGGAAGAGGTCGCGAACGCGGATTTATTGCTGCATGTCGTAGATATCGCCAATCCCGATCGGCGCGAATGCATCCATCAAGTGGATCGGGTGCTCGAGGATATCGGCGCACATGAGATCCCGGTCATCGTCGTTTACAACAAGATCGACGCTATCGATGCGACGCCCCGGTACGAATGCAATGTCCAGGGACTGCCGGATAAAGTCTGGCTGTCGGCGCAAACCGGCGACGGTATCGACCTGCTCAATCACGCCATCAGTCTGCAACTGCGCCGTTACCGCCGTATCTACCGGATCCGGTTGCCGGCCAGGCAAGGCCGGCTCCGTGCGCAATTGTTCCAACGCGCAAATGTCTTGAGCGAGAAGATCGAGGCCAATGGCGGATGGGTTCTCGATGTGGAAATGTCCGATGCCACCATGAACTGGATGCGCCAACAGCCGGAATTCGACAAATCCTGCGTTGTCGAGACCCTGCCCGACCTGAATCAGGCGGCCGGCGCATGACAACTCTGTAACTTATTCTCGATTCGCATGCCCTGTGCCGTGCTAAAATCACACGCGGCATGATTATGCAGGTCAATACGTTGTCCATTATTTTTAGGAGTTACTAACGAGATGCCTTGGAATCAACCGGGTTCGAACGATAAGGACCCCTGGGGTCGAAAGGGCGGGCGATCAGCCCCCCCGGACCTCGATGAGATCGTGAAAAACGTGCAAAACCGCCTGGGCGGCATGTTGGGCAGCCGCGGTGGCGGCGGTGGCCGCGGAGCAGGCAGCCAGTTGCCCGGAAAAGCCGCATTGCCATTGATCGGGATAGTCATCCTTGCGCTGTGGGCGTATCAATGCGCGTACCAGGTCCAACAGGGATTCGCCGGCATCGAGCTCAGATTTGGCGAGTATTCCGCGACTACCAACGCCGGTCTCAACTGGCATTGGTGGCCCATCGAAAAGGTCGTCCAGGTGCATGTGCAAAAAGTCAACACCGTCGAAGTGGGCTACCGGACCGCGGGACGCAACCGTCAGAGTTCTACGGTTCCGCGCGAGGCGCTTATGCTGACCACCGACGAGAATATCGTCGATCTGCAGTTGGCGGTGCAGTACGACATCAAGGACCCGCGTGACCTGGTGTTCCAGGTCGCCGACAATCCGGAGATCGTGGTGCGCGGCGCCACTGAGAGCGCGGTGCGGGAAGTGGTGGGGTCGAATAGTTTGGATTTTGTTTTGACCGAAGGTCGTCCCGAAGTGGTCCAGAAGACGCGTAAGCTGTTACAGACCATTCTCGACCGGTACCAGACAGGCATCAACGTGATTGCCGTGGAGATGCAGGACGCCCAGCCGCCGAAGGAAGTCAAGCCGGCTTTCGACGATGCGGTCAAGGCGCGCGAGGATCAGGTGCGATTGACAAACGAAGCCGAAGCCTATGCCAATGACATCATCCCCCGCGCGCGTGGCCGTGCGGCACGGGCGGTTCAGGAGGCGCAGGCATACAAAGCCAGCGTGATCGCCCGTGCGGAAGGTGAGGCATCGCGCTTTGCTCAGGTGCTCGACGAGTATCAGAAAGCGCCGGATATCACCCGCGACCGTTTATACCTGGAGACCATGGAGGAGGTGCTCAGCAATTCAAGTAAGCTCATGATTGATCAATCCGGCGGGAATAACGTTATTTACCTGCCGTTGGATCAATTGATGCGCCAAAGGCGGGCACAGGCGCCGGCGTTGACTTCGGACAGCAATATCGGCGGTGTGGAAGACGAGGTGGTGACGGGAATGGAGCGCGGCCGGGATTCACGCAGCCGAATCGGTATTCGGCAAAGGAGGTCGCCGAAATGAATGCAAAACTTCTAGCGGCACTGATATTTCTGTTCATAGTGGTAGCCGCCGGTTCGTCGGCGATCTTTACCGTGGACCAACGAGAGAAGGCGATCGTATTCCGTTTCGGGCAGATCATCCGCGCGGATGACGAACCCGGTCTGCACTTCAAGATTCCTTTTATCGAGAACGTACAGAAGTTCGACGCCCGCATCCAGACCATGGATGCGGCCCCGGAGCGCTACCTGACCATCGAAAAGAAGAATCTGGTGGTGGACTCGTTTGTGAAGTGGCGAATCCGTGACGTCTCCAAGTATTACGTCACCGTGAGCGGACTGTTATCCAGCGCCAGGGCGCGAATTGCGCAGCGCGTGAACGACAGCTTGCGTGAGGAGTTCGGCAAACGCACGGTGCAGGAGGTCATTTCCGGAGATCGCGCCAAGATTATGAACATCGTGCAGCAGGCGACGGACGAGCAGGCGCGTGAGATCGGAGTCGAGGTGGTGGACGTCAGGCTGAAACGCGTAGACTGGGATCCGGAGATCAGTGAGCGGGTGTATAAGCGCATGGACGCGGAGCGCTCCAGGGTCGCCAAGGAGCTGCGCGCGCAAGGCGCCGAAGAAGCCGAGAAAATCCGCGCGGATGCGGAACGTCAGCGGGAGATCACGCTGGCCAATGCGTTTCGCGAGGCCGAACAGATACGTGGTGAAGGTGATGCGACGGCCACCGGGGTCTACGCCGATGCGTTCGGGCGAGACTCCGAATTCTACACCCTGTATCGAAGTTTGAATGCCTACAGGGAGACGTTTCAGTCCGAGAGCGACTTGCTCGTTATTGAACCAGATTCAGAATTCTTCAAGTACTTCAAGCAGCCGCGACCAGAATAAGACCAACACTGCCGGTTAGAGCACTGTTATTCCATGGTTGAATGGCAAGATCTGCTGGCTGCGCTTGCGTTGGTTTTGGTATTCGAGGGGATCATGCCGTTTTTAAACCCTACCGGTTTGCGCAGGATGCTGGCGGTGATTGACGGGTTGACGGACAGGCAGTTGCGGATATTCGGCAGCATCAGCATGGCCGGCGGGTTAGTCCTGCTGTATTTCGTAAAACAATAGTCGATCGTATTCAACGACAACGGGTAACTAGAATCGGGACACCAGAAATGGCCAAGCGGGTCGTGCTAATAGGTACTCAGTGGGGGGATGAAGGAAAGGGCAAGGTCGTCGATCTGCTCACCGACCGGGCTGACGCTGTGGTGCGGTTTCAGGGCGGGCACAATGCCGGTCATACCTTGGTGATCGATGGAAAAAAGACCATATTACATCTGATCCCATCGGGAATCCTGCGTGACAAGGTGTTGTGCCTGATTGGCAACGGCGTGGTTCTTTCGCCATCGGCGCTGTGGCGGGAGATTCAGGAAATCGAAGCGGGCGGTGTGGAGGTCATGGATCGTGTGCGCGTCAGCGAAGCCTGTCCCTTGATCCTTCCCTATCATATTGCCCTGGATACCGCGAGAGAACAGGCGAAGGGCAAGAATGCGATCGGCACCACCGGGCGCGGTATCGGTCCGGCTTACGAGGATAAGGTGGCGCGTCGCGGATTGAGGTTTGGTGATTTAATCGAATCCCCGCGATTCGCTGACCAGCTTCGCGAAGTGATGGAGTATCACAACTTCGCGCTCGAGCATTACTACAAGACCGACACCGTCGCGTTCGAAGCGGTGCTTGATGAATGCGTGCAACTCAAGGAACGCCTGGCGCCGCTGTTGGCGGATGTAACCACCCTGGTCGAGCAGCACGTGAAAGCGGGCCAACGTGTGATGTTCGAAGGTGCGCAAGGCATGTTGTTGGATATTGATCATGGTACCTATCCTTATGTCACCTCGTCGAATACTACGGCCGCAGCGGCTGCGTCGGGCACGGGTATCGGACCGCTGTCCATCGATTACGTGTTGGGGGTTACCAAGGCCTACACCACCCGTGTAGGAGGCGGACCTTTCCCCACCGAACTGAACGATGACATCGGCCGTCACTTGGCCGAACGGGGACAGGAATTCGGCGCCACCACCGGCCGCGCCCGCCGCTGTGGCTGGTTCGACGCCGTGGCGCTGCGCCGCGCGCGCCAGGTCAATGGTCTGTCCGGGCTGTGCCTGACTAAACTGGACGTATTGGACGGGTTGCCGACCATCAAGATCTGCACCGCCTATGAGCGAGGCAACGCGAAACTGGCGTTGCCGCCGAGCGGCGCCGCTGCAATCGAACAGTGCCGGCCGCTGTACGAGGAACTTCCCGGATGGCAACAATCCACCTCGGGTGCGCGCCGGATGCAGGACCTGCCGCAAGCGGCGCGCGACTACATCGCGAAGATCGAACAACTGACCGAAGTCGGTGTCGATCTCATATCCACCGGCGCCGATCGCGACGACACCATCTGCCTGCGTCATCCGTTCGATTGACACCGGTATTTAACTCGGCGCGTATCCGGTAGGGGATGCGATAAGCCGGGCACGATATTGCCGGATTGTCCACGGCTCCTTAAAAACCAATGTAATATCAGAGAGTTAATGCTCGGCTCCAAGGAAAGTGCCGGATGAAAAGGCGACGAAAGGTATTGTACAAACGACGAACGGAGTGCACGATCAATCCGGCCGGTCGCCGCGAGAAATTGCAGAGTTCCCGTCCGGCGCAGCGCGAGACGCCGTTCAAAATTGTGAAAACCTGTGCACCGGAACAGGGTTTCATGATTTAAGCATGGGCCCTTATCTAACCCCGGGCGGATGTTGCGCGGGCGCTTGCTACCCATGATCGCCCACCGATCGCGCTTAGAAGTTGTGTTAGAGGTTGCAGCGGGGTCGCAGCGCGAACAGTGCCGCCAAGTTGAAGTTTGTATGGGGTTTGCTATTTACAGAAGCTTAACCGCAAACTGAATCGGCAACGTTTAGCGATGTGAGCAGATGACACATTCACCGAATATGAATATCGAAGTGCACGAGTGGGAGGATGGCGCGCAAACGGTAATCACCCGTGACGCGCGCGGTGTCAAGATCCACATCGCCAACTACGATGCACGGCACGTGGTCACAAATCAAACGATCTGCACGCACGATGACAAAAGACGCCTCACCGCGTACGTGAAATACCTTGGCAATGGCGAGGTGGATCATTTCGCAACCTACCACTACGACGGAGATAATAACCATGAGTCGTCGATGTCGGTATTTGACAAGCACAAAGCCCCGATATACAAAAAATGTTACCAGCTCAACAAAAACGGCCGTCCGTTGCGGGCGGATTACTACGACCCACAGGGGCAATTGAGATCCTACGAGGAGTACGTGTACGAACGGAATCGATGTTCCACGGTGCGATTTTTCGATTCCAACGGTAACACGATCGATAACCCACTGGCGGGTTGAGGGCGCTATAGCCGGCGGCGAAACCCCCCGTTACTGACATTCAACTCTTCACCGACCTGAAACCGGGTTCACTCGCCTGTAAACGATACCTCGGAGAGTTTCCCGGTGTGCGCGCCATTACATGCAAGTGGTGCACATTCCCGCTAAAGCTCGCGGCCCCGCCGGCCGATATTGGTTTAGGGATGCCGTGTGCGGAGGTCCGTGTCCGCCCGAGTTTCGTCAACCCGGCATCCGAACGAGGCTGACAGTTTGCACAGAACCCATCATAAATACGCGGCCGATTCCGGTGCCCTGCACCGGGGGGGGTACGCTGCGCAGCGTCGCGTGCCAACGCCGGTTGGCGGACCATGAGCCGCGCTGGATTGGCGGACAACCCGGCGGGCAAGTCGAGCATTCCGGAGTTTGCGCACACCGCGCGGGGGCGCCTCAATCGATTGCTATTCGACCTCAAGAATCCCGCCGGCCGTAACGTCAACCTGTTCATCATCCTGGTGGTCATCGGCGGCGTGCTGCTGTCGATGCTGGCTACCGTGCCGGGAATTCAACACCAATGGGGGCGCGCGATCTGGATCGCGGAGGTATCGATTACCGCTGCATTCACCGTGGAATACCTGCTGCGCTTATATGCCGCGAAGCGCCGCAGGGAATACGCGTTGGGATTTTTTGGGCTGGTGGATCTGTTCACCGTGCTGCCCTTGTTGCTGACCGGGGATCCGGCCCTGGCGCTGCGCCTGTTGCGGATCGTGCGCCTGCTGAAGTTGGCGCGTTACCTCGGCACCCTGTGGCTGTTTGTCGCGTCGATGCGCGACGTGCTGGAAATCATCCTGGTAGCGGTAGCCAGCATTGCAGTAGCCGTATTGATGGCCGGCAACCTGATTTACCTGCTCGAGCCGGGGACCGTATCCAACGCCTTCGGCGGCGTGTGGTGGAGCCTGGTGACGATGACGACGGTGGGGTATGGTGACATCGTGCCGCAAACCACCGCCGGAAGATTGCTCGCCGCGCTGTTGATGATCATGGGCATCGCCATGTTCGCCATGATTACCGGTGTGGTGTCGTATAAGATATCCAGTACCATGAGATCCCGACGTCCCTGTGGCAGCTGCCACCGGTCGATCGAGGCCGGTTTCACCTATTGTCCTAATTGCGGCGCGTTGCAGCGGGCCGCAAAACGGCCATAAACGGTACAGCATTTAGACACGCCGCGCCGATCCCTGCCTCAAACTGCGTACAGCGACATCTTGCCCGCGCCGTAACCCTGAATGTCGACCTCGATGTCGGCGCGTTGGCCGGCGGCGTTCAACAGAGCGTTAATGTCACCTGGAAATTCCGGCGGTGAGGTATGCAATTGGTGGTAGCGGATATGCGGGACGTTGCCCTGATTGAAAAACGCCACCATGATGTTGAAGACTTCCTGAAGGTTCTCGCGGATCTCGTCGGAAAGTTTCCCGGATCGGATATTCGAGGCAGCGGTGTCAGTGGGAATCATCGTCAACGCGGCTCCGGTATAACTGGCCAGCGGGAGATCCACCAGGCCCAGCGCTCCGACATTGCCTTGTTGATCGATATAGGTGCCGACTATTGTAGGTGACGTAGTGATGGGAGATCCTTGGGTCACCGATACCTGTTTGTTCAACAACAGCGACAGCGTGTCGGACACGTCATCAAGCGCGGGAAAAGAAAATAAAGCACTCATAACAATGATCCTCGTTACTTATTTCAGACTCGCATGATCGATTAACCAGCGGGTGGCGTGGACTGACCCCGAACGCGCGCTAGCCGATGATCGGTGTCAGGGTTTTCTCCATGGATTCGGGTGTGAACGGCTTGGTAATGAAGAAACGGGCGCCCGCTTCGGAGGCCATGGCGCGCATCTCTTCCGAGGCCTCGGTGGTCACGAACCCGAAGTTGACATCGGTTCCCTGTTCGCGCAGTGATTGCAATAACTGGATGCCGGTCATTTCCGGCATGTTCCAGTCGGAAAGCACCAGATCGGGTTGCTCCGACTGCACCACGCCGATGGCCTCCGAGCCGTTGGTGGCTTCAATGGTGTCGTGGTCGCCGAAACCGGCCAATCTCAAGGTCCGCTTCACCAGCAGACGCATGGCTTTGCTGTCATCAACAATTAGGATCTTCATGGGCTCTCCCGAGTTTCGCAAGTTCCGGTTCAGTTAATGCTATTATCGGTATATACGGCGAAAACTTGACCGAATTGCGTCTGGCCGGACCGGCACATTGATCCGGGTATCACGAAAATATCCACTAGGAGGGCGTGTGCGTGGCTTTGAAACACACCGTCTTTCCATCGAAGATTCTTATGAACTCGCTCGACGCATCGATGCCGGTCTCCGACGCGCCAAGGAAGAGGTATCCGCCTGGCCGCAGTATCCGGTGGATGTCCGTAAGCACGCGACGCCGATGTTCCTCGGAGAAATAGATCAGCACATTGCGCAGAAAAACGATATCCATCTTCGGTAGCGTGTCGGGTGGGTCGAGCGCGTTGATCACGCGAAAATCGATCATTCGCGCGAGCCGGTGATCGATGCGCCAGCGATTGCCGTACGCATGAAAATATTCGTCCCGTGTTCGCGGTGTTAGTCCGCGTTTGATCTGATACGCGCTGTAGATGCCGCTGCGCGCAGCCTCCACCATACTTGCGCAGATGTCGCTGGCGAGTATGCGGAACCGCGCTTGCTCGTATACGGGGAGATATTCCATTAACAACATGGCAATGCTGTAGGCTTCCTGGCCGGATGCGCACCCGCAAGACCAGATATGCAGCCGACGGTCTTGGGTGCGCGCGAGCAGCGCGGGCAACACCGAAGACGCCAGTAGCTCGAAAGGATAGGTATCGCGAAAGAACGAGGTTTCGTGGTTGGTAAACGCCTCGATGAAGCATTCGAACAGGTCCGCGGGCGCGTGCGTACGGAGCAGCTGCAGCAGACGGTCGACACTTGGCACCTGGTGACGGCGGCATAGGGATAGCAAGCGTTGATGTATCAGAGATTCGTGCATGTCGAGCGCGATGCCCGAGCGATCGCGGATGAGTTCGTGTATATATTGGAGGTCACTGGCGAGCACGACCGCTTACCTGATCCACGCGTCCGCTGGCTGCCGGAGCGATCCGGCGGATAATCCCCGCCGCCAACTCGTGGAGCGGCAGGATGACGTTGGCGAGACCGGCCTTAGCTACCGCGCCGGGCATGCCCCAAACCGCGCTACTGGCCTCGTCCTGCACCATCACCTCGCCGCCGGCATCGCGGACGGCCTCGCAGCCGAGCAGGCCATCTTGCCCCATTCCGGTCAACACCACCGCCAATACCCGCCGCCCGTACAACCGCGCCGCGGACACAAACAGGGGATCCACCGACGGCCGCGAAAAATTCTGCGGCGCGTGCTTGTTCAGGCGCACCATGATCGGCTGTCGATCAGGCGCGGCCAGCTCCATATGGCGGTCACCCGGTGCGATCAGCACATGACCCGGCTGCAGCGGCGCGCCGTCTTCACCCTCGGCGACGGGAACCACACACGTTTGCGCCAGTCGCTGCGCGAACAAGCGCGTAAACATCGCCGTCATATGTTGCACAACGAGCACCGGCGCCGGGAACGCCGGTGGCAACTCAGCGAGCAATTGTGTGAGGGCCTGCGGGCCTCCGGTGGAGGCGCCGATAACCACTACCGACGGCCTCGTCCGGGGAACAAGATCCCGGATCACGGGCGCGGGCGTCGTGGGCCGAGGCGCCTTGGTTTTTTTGTCGGAGCAACGCCGCCGCAAACTCCTTTTTTGATCGACCAACGCTTTGATTTTCGGTAACAAGGCGGTGCGTATGACGCGCTTTGCCTCGTCCATGCCGCCGCTCGGTTTGGCAACGTAGTCGCTGGCGCCCCGGGCGAGGGCTTGCAGGGTTTGCACCGCGCCGCGCTGGGTGAAGGTGCTGAACATCACGACCAGCAGTTGCGGGTGCCGCTCCTGCAGCACCGCGACCGTCTCCAGGCCGTCCATGACCGGCATCTCGATGTCCAAAATCACGACATCAGGCTGCGCCTCCGCGATCTTGTCCAACGCTTCCACACCGTTACCGGCAGTGCCTGCGACCACAATTTGCGGATCCTCCGTCAACAGCATCACGACCAGACGTGTGATTATCCGGTCATCATCCACCACCAGGACTCTGACGGCCTCCATTTGCTTCAATTACGGCGTATCAAGCCGCATTCGGATGCGCCAGTTGCGGTGACAGCGCATTGTCCTCCTGGAGATGCGACAGGAATACGTGTTTGATGTCGTTAACGGCATCGACATCCACGTTCGCCTCACCCACCAGACACTTTTCGTGCAGTTGTGCGCACGCCGCAGCGAAATTTTCGTGTTCGCGAAGTGTCACGTTTGTGTCCGCCTCAGCGCGCTCGCCGAGCAGCCGCCGGGTGAAATCCACATGGGATTGAACCTGGTCAGCTATAATGCCCAGGATCACCACCAGCCGGGTTTGCAATTGCCCCGCTCCGGCCGCCTGATTGAGCTGGTTGATGAGTCCCACCAGCGCCTCATGCTGCTGGTCCAGCGCATTCACCCCGACCGCACATCCCTCGTCCCAAACGATTAGCGGCTCGTAATCCTCGTGACGCCTGAAATGTGCAATCATCTCCTTCAGTTCGGACGTCATTGTCTTCAAATGATCCGCGGATTCCCGCACTTCCCGCGCCGCGCCCACCGGGCCCTCCGCGGTTTGGGCCAGGCCGTCCAGGATATTTGGTATGTCTGCGCTGCCTTGCGCGGCGCCGGCGACATCCCGGGAAATCGCTTTGGTGACCGCCATCTGTTCCTCCAAGGCGCTGGCAATGCCGGTTTCAATGTCGTTGATCTTGGTGATTATTTCGTGAATCACACCGATCGCTTCCACGGCTTTGCCGGTATCGCTCTGAATCCCGGTAATCTTGAGACCGATTTCTTCGGTGGCGCCTGCGGTCTGCCGGGCCAGCTCTTTAACCTCGTTAGCGACCACGGCGAATCCCTTTCCGGCGTCTCCGGCGCGCGCGGCTTCAATGGTGGCGTTCAGCGCCAGCAAGTTGGTTTGCCCGGCAATGGCGGTGATCATGTTGACCACGTCGCCGATCTCATTACTCCGTTCTCCGAGTTGCCCGATGGTCTTGGAGGTGTCCTCGGCCGCCGACAAAGCGGACACGGCGACAGTCAGGGCCTGCGCCGCGTTCCTGGCAATCTCCGAGACGCTTGCGGTCATCTGCTCGGTCGCGGCGGCCACCGACTGGATGCGTTCATTCAGGTCCTGGGTGGTGGCTGACGCGGAATTGACGCCTTCGTGCACGCCGCTGGAGCTCTTTTTGATCTGCTCGCTTGCGCGAATGAGGTTTCCAGATGACTTGAATACTGCATCGGCGTTTTCGTCGATGGCGGCGATGCGCTTGCGAATGCCGCCGAGGAGAACGTTTACCTCGTCGGCAAGCTGGCTTATGGCGTCGTCGCCGGGGCACGACAACTGTTTGGTCAGATCCCCGTCGGTGGCCGATCGCACGACCTCGAGAATACCGCCGACGCGGTTTTGCAGTTCGTCGACGCGTTGCAGGTTTTGTTCGCGTTGAGTGCGCAGCTGCCGCTCGGCGGCGACCGTATCGGTGATCAAGTCGCAATGTAAGACAGCGGCGATTCCCGGCCTCTCGGCATCGCCGACCGGAGCGGCCGCCACACGTACCGATTCGGGACCCCAAGTGACCACCATCTCTTGCGATGCGCCCGGGGGTTGTCCGAACACGCCGCGCACGAATTCGAGTTGCGGATTCAGCTGCGTGAGTGGTTGGTCCAACACTTGATCCAGCGGGTGCCCGAGGTGCGGCGCGAGGCGCGACAGCAGCTTGCTTGACCAGGGATTGGCGTAGCGGACGATCAAGTCCCGGTCGACGCCGATCACTGTCGCCGCCAGGTTGTGTGTCGCCAACATGTGCTGCTGCAGGCGCATCCTCTCCGCCGCAAGTTCCGCCCAATCCACTGTTTCGGTCGCCAGCGCGCCGCGTATTGCGGCGGTGGCCTGGTGCACGGCTCGAGCGACCGGATGGCGCCGGCCTGACGGTGCGGTCGGGGCATGTACGCTGAGGTCCCCACGCGCCACCGCATCCAGTGACCGCACCGCGCGCCGAGCGTGCGCCATATTCCGCCTAGCAACGAGGACCCCGCCAAGCCCCATCAACGCGACCAACACCGCCACACCGAGAGCGGCGAAGACGATTGTGTGCGGTTCCGTCAGCAGCTGGGGGTCATCGGCGTGCAGCACCACCCGGCGATACAGTCCGTACAACAGTGCGCTCAACACCAGGCCCCCACTCGCGGTGATGATCGCAAGACTCGTCGCTAGATCGGGGAGATCCCAATTGCTTATTCGTAGTCTTCTCATTAGCGGTGCTCCATGTGGGGCAGCGCGACGGGAGCGGTATGAGCAGACTGCCCGCCGCCGGTCGCTTGGTTCAGGTCTATGGCGCGCGCCAGGTCCAGCATCAACAGCAGCCTGTCCGGCAATTTGAAGGCACCGCGGATCAGATCGCGCCACACACCCCCGAGATGCTCCGGCGCCGGTTCGTAGGCCTCTTCCGGAACTTCAATGACTTCGCCGATTTCGTCCACTAGGAGACTCACCATGGCGCCGTTCTTGTGCACGACCACGTTCATCGGCGGGCGGTCTTCCGCTGGTGGCTCCAGATCCAGACGCAGGCGCAGGTCGATCGCGGTCACGATCTCGCCGCGCAGATTGATCAGTCCGCTCACCGCGGGTGGCGCCAGGGGAACGCGGGTGATGTTCTGGGACCTCAGCACCTCGCGCACATGTCCGGTGCTCAGGCCGATAAGATAGCCGTCGACGAGAAATGTGCAGACCTGATGCACGGCGGACACTTATCCCTCCCCAACCGCGGCGGCGCGTTTCGGCCGTTTGCGCATGGTGGAAACCTCGCGTTGTAAAGCGGCAATATCGAACACTTCGGTGATTTTTCCGTTCACGACGATCGTGCCCAAAGTGCCTTTGCGTGTCGGCGGGCCTTGCGTGGCGGAACATTGCTCGACGATGTCCTGAATGCGGTCCACGACCACGCCGACTGAGCACTCGTCCACAGAGTAGACCAGGGCGTGTACCGCATCATTTGTGTGGCTGGTTTTGTCGCTGGTGATCAGCCTTGGTTTTCTGCGCCGTTCCCGCAACAGGTCAGTCAGTTCTATCAAAGGCAGAATCTCCCGGCCGTACTGCACCACCGTGCGGTTGCCGGTGTGCTCCAGGGATGTGCGTTTAAATTCCTCCAATCTCACTACCGAGTCCATCGGAATGGCGATGCGCCCTCCGTCCGAGGTTGTGGCGATGATCAACGCGCAGCGATCCTCATGGTCATCCAGCGAAGATGCAGCATCAACGTCGCTAAACCGTTCCTGATGCTCGGAAAGCAATCTGGCGTGTTTCGCCACACCAAGGACGTCGAGGATCAGGGCGACTTTGCCATCACCGGTGATCGTTGCTCCAGCGTATACCGGTAGCGCTTTCAGTAAATCGCACAGCGGCTTGACGACGATCTCGGTGGAATCCTCGATGGCGTCGACAACCAATCCGAATTTTTTGGTGTCGGCCTGCAACACCACGATGTTCAATGCCTGGTCGCCCTGAGGCGCAGCTCCCAAGTTCAGTTCCTGGTGCAAGTAGATGAGTGGCAACAGCTTCCCGCGCAGCCGGAATACCGGTACCCCGTGGATCGACTCGATGCCGGAGCCCGGGGTATCGGGATTCATGCGGATCAGTTCCAGAATGCCGCCTTGCGGAATCGCGAAGTTTTCCTTGCCGCTGCGCACCAGCAACGCGGGGACAATGGCCAGCGTCAAGGGCAGCTGTATGCGGAAGGTGGAGCCGCGGTCCCGTTTCGATTCGAGCTCGATGAAACCGCCAATCTTTTCCAGGTTGGTCCGCACCACGTCCATGCCGACACCGCGACCGGAAATATTGGTCACTTTTTTCGCAGTCGTCATTCCGGGAGCGAATATCAACCGGCAGATGTCCTGGTCCGGCATTTGCGTGGCCTGAGCGGTGGTGATCATTCCCAATGCGATGGCCTTTTCACGCAAGCGATCGACGTCGATGCCGGCGCCGTCATCGGCAATTTCGATGATCACCTGGCCGCCGCCGTGATAAGCCGTGAGAGAGACGCATCCCTCGGCGGATTTTCCTTTGGCGACGCGATCATCCGGCGACTCGACACCGTGATCCACCGCATTGCGGATCAAGTGGGTAAGAGGATCTTTGATCGCCTCGATGAGACTCTTGTCCAGTTCCGTCTCCTTGCCCTCCATTTCGATGCGAACTTGTTTACCGCAGTGTTTCGCCAGGTCGCGGACCACCCGGGGGAACTTGTTCCATATGGTGTTGATCGGCTGCATGCGGGTCTTCATTACGTCCTGCTGCAGCTCACCGGTGATCGAATTCAATCGTTGGCAGGCGCCGGTCAACAACGGATCCTGTTGTATGGCGGAATGCGCCAGGATCTGGTTGCGGGCAAGCACCAACTCACCCACCAGGTTCATCAGGTTGTCCAGGATATCCACATCCACCCGGATGGTGCTCTCGGCGGCAGATAAACCCGCCGCGGTGGTGGTGGGATCGGGCGCCGGCGCGGATTTTGCCGCGGCCGCGGACGGCTCGGGAGGGATTTCGGCCGCGGCTTGCGGCTCCCCTTCGGACCGCGCTGCCGTCGGCCTCACGGGCGAAGTGCGCTCGCCGTGGGCGGCACCGTCGTCGGCTCGCCCGGGACCTTCGGCCAGGCGTGCCAGGGTCGCCACCAGATCCGCGTAGTCTTTTTTACCATCGTTGTTGGCGGATTCGATGGCCGTCAGCATCTCGCGAACCGCATCCCCCAGGCTCAGCAGGACCGTGGCGATCTCCTGACTGAAATCCAGTTCGCGGTCACGCAGCCGGCTGAGCAGATTTTCACCGGCGTGGGATACCGATTCCAAGCGGGAAAAGCCGAAAAACCCACAAGTGCCCTTGATGCTGTGAATGGTGCGGAAGATGCTGGCAAGCAGCTCGTGGTTAGCCGGATCCGCCTCGAGGGCAATCAGGTCGTTGTCCATCTGATCCAGGCCCTCGGCGCTCTCAGCGAGAAACTCCTCGATGACTTCTTCCATTCCCTCCAGAGGGTTGTCTTGTTCCGTCATTGCCTGTAGCTGTGCTCGTTACTGTTCGATCCCGGCTTGCCTGTATGGAAACCACGGTTGCGGTGAGCGCGTATGAGTGCACGCCGCCGCACCGGGTGTTGATCACTGCCGCCGTCGTAAGGAGTTATCGTCTCGCGCGTCGGAAAATTTAGGCGCGCGGCGAATATTTACCGAATATTCCCCGCAAATCCGCTATCCTGTAACTTGAGTCGAACCAAAAAAACAGGCGCCAGTCCATGAACAACGACACCGAGCAGCTGGTTCTCAAGCTGCGTGATATTCCTCCACTCTCCGAGATGCAGACGCTGCTGCAGGCGGTGAGCAACCAAGACGTCGATTTTCAGGAGCTCGCGAAGATCATCGAATCGAGTCCGCCCACGGCGGCGCGCATCATCAAGGTCGCTAATTCCGCCTTTTACGGGACCACCGCGCAGGTCGATTCTGTCAAGGACGCAATAATCCGCGTGCTCGGTTTGGATGTGGTGCGCAGCTTGGTCATGGGGTTGGCGGCAAGTTCGGCCTTCAACGCGGAGCGTTGTCCTGCGTTCGACACCCACCGCTACTGGTGCAGCGCCCTGTTGACGGCCAACCTCGCTCGCAGACTCGCGGGTATCGTCACATTAGACGATGCCCCGGTACCTGATTTCGCCTATCTGGGTGGCCTGCTGCACAACATCGGGCTGATCGCCCTGGCCCATATCGCACCGACGCAGATGTCGGAGGTGTTTGCCGCTGCCGAAAGAAACCAACGCCCGCTACACGAAGTGGAATCGCAGGTCCTGGGGCTGGATCACCGCCAGGCCGGTGCATTGATCGTGGCCCAGTGGGGCATGCCTGAGCAGCTTCACACCGTGATCGTGCATTACCACGAGGATGGCTACCGTGGACCGGAGTGGGTGGCGTGTCGCCTGGTGCGGCTTTGTTCCGACTGGGCCCAACAGGCCCTCCGGGGTGCGGCGCCAGGCATCGACGGCGATTCGGTCGCCGAGTTGCAAATGGATACGCGCGATCTGAATGCGGTAATCGGCACCGCCCACCAGGAAGTGCAGTCCATCATCGATCTCGCCCAGCTGTTCCACTGACGGCGTTCCGGGGCCGGGGTCAACGCCGCCCTGGGGGTACGCGGCCTGGCTTGTCGCCGGTGGTGGCTCGAACGGCCGTGCCCCGGCCTAACCCGCATATTGCACCAGTCGCCCAGCTACTATTCCCGGCAAGCGATCAAAACGATGTTCGGCTGAGTATTCATGGAAATGACGTTGTGAGCTCCGCTAAGCTACGGCTATGACTTTCGTTCCAGTCCGGCGTTCAGCCGCCCCTGTCCTGCGCCAGCTTCCCAGATACTGATGCAATATGCGGGCTAAAGATTTCGCCCCGGCTGCCGATAATAGATCGAAGGTGTGTGTCTCCGGTACCGTGCCGAGATCCTACGCGGACGCGCGGCGAAGCGATCCAAGGTGTAAACCGGAGGTGTCGCGCGTTACCGCATTTGAACACGAAAGGTGGTATAGCCATGACTACGAAATTAAAGCATTGCTGGGAAATCAAGGGATGCGGCCGTGAGGTGAATGGCGCGAAGGTGCATGAATTGGGAGAGTGTGTCGCCGCGACCGAGGGACTCGGTCACAGCTGCTGGGCCATTGCCGGCACCCTGTGCGGTGGCGTGGTGCAGGGCAGTGTGGCGCAGAAGGAACAGAACTGTGTGGCGTGTGAAGTCTACCAGCGCTATCACCGAGCCCTGGGATCCGACGGCGAGGCAGTCGTCGAACAATACCCTGACGAAGAGCATCGATACAATCAGATGCTTCTCGCCCGGATGCAGCAAAACTCCAAGTAATGCTTGCGCCGAGTGCCGCCCGTTGCGGAAGCGGTTTGCGCATGAGAACACCGCGGCGATGACGGATTCCTCCCATTCGGCGGCGGGTTCCGTGCTCATAGTGGACGATTGCCGCACGACGCGCATGATCCTGCGGCGGGCTCTGGAGGCACTGTCGTTTGTCGTCGACGAAGCCGTGCATGGCCAGGATGCATTGCAGCGTTGCGACGCCAACGGCGGTTACGATCTGGCGCTGATCGATTGGAATATGCCGGTGATGGACGGGCTCAATCTGGTCTACGCGCTGAACGAAAAGCCGCAATATCAACAGATGAGCATCCTGATGATCTCCACGCGCAACGAGCGCCACCGACTATCTGACCAAACCGTTCAGTGTGGACGAATTAAAGGAAAAGCTGGTTGATCTCGGTTTTCCGGTCTGAGGGAATCCATCCTTCCGGTTGTGGCGGCGGCTTTAAGCCGCGACAAGTTATCCGGCGCTCAGCAGGTGACGCATTTTTTCCACCTGCTGCTTGGTGTTCTCCGCCAGCCGGCGGGCCGAGTCTACACTCAGATCGCCCAAGCCCAATGCCGCCAACGACGGCAGCTCATGTAACGGTGGGATGTCCGGGTTGGAGTCATTGCGAATCCTGATCAACAGGTTTGCAAACAGCACCAAACCGCAATAGTCGGGGGCGGTGGTGGGACTGCGATAGTAATCCGTTGCGGAGAGGGGCACCAAAGATACCTCGTCGGGAAATCCCCAGCAGCGCAGCATCATGCTGCCGACATGGGCATGCAGTTTGACGATAATACGCTCGAGCTCGCCGGGGCGTTGGACGATTTCAGGGTATTTTTCCGCATGCGCAATGACCGCGATGGCGCCGACGTTTTGCAGCAGTCCCGCGAGCAGCGCGGTTTCGGGTTCGAAATCCTTGATTTTGCCGGCAATGGCAAAGCACGTGGCGGCAATATCGACACTGTGTCGCCACAGCTTCTGCATGTGTCGTTTGAGCGTGGAGGATTTTGTATTGAACAGCTCACGCATGGCGAAACCGGTGACCAGCTCCCGCGTCGTGGACCAACCCAGCCGCACCAGTGCGTCGGAGGTGGTGTGCACCGGGTCGTTGCCGCGGTAACGCACGGCGATTTCCGGCAAACTGGGTAATTGCAGCTTGTCGTCCTGACAGCCGACGTACAATTCACGGAAGAGCAGGTTTTCACGCAATTCAGCACCCGCGTCGACCTCTTCCACCACATAGGCCGACGACGATTGCTCATTCAGGCACCTTTGTAACACGTCACGATCGACGCACAGAACTTGCACCGGAGAAGTGGTGGTGACGTTGTAACGGTGAGGCTGCAGCAGGGATACGGCGTATCCAGCTTCGTTGCTGCCGCCTTCCAGGCTGCGCCGTGCGCCGTTACCGGACTCGATTGTCAGGCGGCCCGTTATAAGATACACCGCGTATTGGCTGCTTGTGCCGATTTGCGCAAGCCGCTCTTCGGCGGGGAATTCGCGAATCGCGGAATGCCGGGCGATTTCCGTCAACGTCTCCTCTGACAGTGATGCGAACTGCTTGAATCGGCGCAGCGAGTCCATGCCTGGGTGCGCATCCTCGGCAACGCGTGGGTCTGTCGGGACGTCGTAGGTTTGTTGCGCGGGTGTATGTGCTCTGTGAAACATCTCTGGTCCCCTCACTCATCAGGTCGGTCACTGCCGGATTCGGGTCCTGGTTCGCAGATTATCCGTACCCCGTAACCGGGACCGGAAACATCGCGTGGAGCGCTATTGGCGGTACTTGGCCTCTATACATATGTGTGAGTATCGGTTCCGACGACGGAATCTTGAGCGTTGTCGTGGAAATTCGCCGGGTCTACCCGGGCGGCAACGCGCGGACCGCCGGTTCGCATCGGCGCGCCCTTGGCATGCGTTGTCGTCTAAAGTCTCTCCGATTGCTGCCGATAGTCTCAGAAACCAACGCTTGGCCAGAGCGGCTCTCTGGCCCCCGGCATGAATCAACAGTGAAGGAGGGCGATAAGCCATGGGTAATTCAGGAGCATTTCATTCACTTGTCACGATAATCGGGATGCTGTCGGGAGTGACGCTGTCGGCCGCGGCCACCGCCACCACCATCACCATGCACAGTCTGGACGCCGCGCCTGTGCTCGATGGACAAGGCCAGGACTGGTCGGGTGTGCCGGTGACCTCGATCGCGCTCAAACCGAGCCGGTCCGGGATCACTACCGCGGTCGACAGCGTTGACATCAAGGGGGGCGTGCACGGGGACTATATATATTTTCTGGTCGAATGGCAGGACAGCACCGAGGATAGTGTGCACAAGCCGTGGGTGTGGGACAAGGACAAAGGTAAGTACGTCAAGGGACCGCAGCGGGAGGATCGTTTTGCGCTGCAGTTTGCCATGCAAGGCGATTATTCCACCAACTGGTTGTCGGGCAAGGAGTTCATGGCCGACATGTGGCACTGGAAGTCGACGCGTTCCAATCCGCTGGGCCTGGTGCACGACAAGAGCACGATCATCAGCGCCAAGAAGATGGCCAAGACGCGGGCATTTACCGCGGACGGCGGCGGCAAGGTGTATATCGCGCGTCCCAGCGATGCCGGGGACAAGCTGTACACGACCAAGCGCTATCACAAATACGACCAGGAGGTGAGAAAACCCACAGGGTTCCACCACCGACGTCGAAGTCAAGGGCAAGTGGCAGGACGGCAAGTGGTGCCTGGAGATTCGCCGCAAGCGGGATACCGGCCACGCGGACGACGTGGTGTTCCCCACCAGCGGCACGCTGGTCGGCGGCATCGCGGTGTACGACCATTCCGGTGACGATGATCACACCGTCTCCGACAACCTGGTATTTCAATTCTGAACAACGCATCCAGCCATGATCGATCGAGCAAAGGCAGAAACCAGAGATGCGGCGATTGTCGCAGCCGAGACAGACGCCGCCACCGGCGGCGCCGACGCGGCGGGTCATGGCGTGACTCGAGAGATCGCCGTCACCTGGTCCATCGGCGCCGTGCTTGCGGTAATGCTGTTGATCACCGTCATCGGTGGACTGTATGTCGCCACCAAGCTAAACGTCGCCTCTGAACGGGCAGGGGAGAATCACGAACTGATCGAGCAGAGCGACGCCAACATACGCAAACTGGATCAGGCGTTGTTGCCGGTGGTGCGGCGTCTGTATCACCTCGAGCAGGTGGTGCAGCGCCATGGCTTTGAATTCGAAATGCTGGTGCTCGACACCGACCGCGAGACCGGCGCCCTGGCCGCGGCCGCGAGCGGGGTCCAGGAGGCATTCGCGGCGCTGGGGGACACCGGCGGCGGCATCCTATCCCAGGAGTTGCTGGCGCAGATCGAGGAGCTGGTCGCGGTGATGTCGGCGATGACCGATGAGTTGCTGGAGACCGAGGATCGCAACGAGCGCTTCGATCTGCTTTTAGATGCGCAGGACATGCAGCTGCAGTCGCGGACGACGATCAAAACTGCCTCGGCGCAGTTGGAAGAGGAGAGCAAACGTCTAACCGCCCTGGCGGCGGAGAACACCTCCAAAGCGCACCACCATCTGGAGGAACAGTACGGCACACTGCGGTCGGTCCAATATGGCGCCGGGTGGAGTTTGGGGGTGAATCTCATTGTGGTCATCGCGGCCATGTTGCTCCTGTACCGGCTGCTCGACCGGCGCCTGGGCCGGGTGGCCGATTACGCCAACCGGATTGCCGGCGGCGACTTCGACGCCCGCCTCGAGACAACCGCCACGGACAAGATCGCCCAGGTCGCGGCCGCCGTGGGTACGATGGGTAAGAGCCTCGCTGCATTGGTGCGCGACGGCGAACAGAAAAACGCCCTCGCCGAGGAAGCCAAGGCAAAGGCGGAGCGCGAGAACTGGATGAACGAGAGCCTGCGCCGGGTGTCCGAGGCGACACAGGGGGAAACCCGGATCGAGCGGCTGCTGGACCAGGCGCTGTCTATCCTGTGTGAGCGGCTGGCACTGTCTGGCGCGTGGGTGAGTGAATTCAACCGCGGCGAGGCGCTATTGCTGGCGGCGTGCGGAGATATCGACGAAGCCACGCGAAGCGCCTTGGTTGTTGAAGGCGGCGCGATGAATAACGTCGCGCGCGACGGCGAGTCTCGATGGCTGGAGTTACCCCATGGGGATACCGCTCACACCTTATACGTCGCTGCGTTGAACGAGTCTCGTAACGAACCCATGGTGCTGGCGCTGGTGTTCGCGGACTCGCCGGATGAGATCCAAAAACGCCTGGTAAAACACACCATGGTGAATCTCGGCGTCAGCGTACGCGCCGCCAACCAGGCGCAGACTTTGGAGCGCAACAACGCCGAGCTACGCCATAAGGTCGACGAAATGCTCGCAGTGGTCAATGCCGCGGCCAAGGGGGATCTCACCCGGGAGGTGAAAGTCTCGGGTGCGGATGCGATCGGCCAGATGAGCCAGGGATTGAATGGATTCTTCAAGGAACTACGCAGCCACATTGGCACCATCGCGGTGAACGCCCAAAGCTTGACGGCGGCGTCGGAGCAACTGTCCGGGGTGGGCACGCAGATCGGCACCAACGCGGAGCAGACTTCCGATCGGGCCACGGCGGTGCTGGCGGTCGCCGAAGACGTGACCAAAGGCGTGGAAACCGTGGCGGCCGCCGCGGAACAGATGAACGCCAGCATCCGCGAGGTTGCCGACAACGCGAGTTCTGCGTCCGCGGTGGCGACCAACGGCGTCGAGATCGCCACCACCACCAACGCCACGGTGGCCAAACTGGGTGAAAGCAGCAATGAGATCGGTAACGTCGTCAAGGTGATCACCACGATCGCCGAGCAGACCAATCTGCTGGCGTTGAACGCCACCATCGAAGCGGCGCGCGCCGGTGAGGCGGGTAAGGGGTTTGCGGTGGTGGCCAACGAAGTCAAGGATCTGGCCAAGGAAACCAGCCAGGCCACCGAGGATATCAGCAACAAGATCGAGGCCATCCAGGTGGACACCCGCAGCGCGGTGCAGGCGATCGGGGAGATCGGCGACATTATCGGCAAGATCCATGAGATCCAACAGCGTATCTCCTCCGGCGTTGAAAATCAGGCCCGCACCACGGATGAGATCACCCGGGTTGTGGCCGGTGCGGCGCAGGGGAGCACGGAGATTTCCCAGAGTGTCGCCAGCGTTAACCAGGCGGCGCAGGATACCTTGAGCGGCGCCACCCAGGCGCAGCACGCGGCGCAGGAATTGTCGCGCACCGCCGCCGAGCTGCAGCGCATGGTGGGGCGGTTCACCTACGAACAGCCGCGGGAGGCCACGCCGTCCGGATTCGGTGATCGGGTGCGGGCCTTGTCTGAAGCCCCTGTGCCACAGCAAAAGGTCGGCTGAGCCCGCTCAGCTCCGGCGGGTCCGGGCCCGCCGCAACTCAAGCCCCACGGGCGCCATAGCTATGGAGAAAAACGAAAATCGCACTTTTCGTTTTTTTTGAAAATTCAGGGATGAATTATTCAGAGCTTCCCTAAATTCGAGGCGTTGGTCTTTTTCGAGTGCGACGCCGGCTTAGCGGCTATCGGCGCAACCGGCGGGTCAGGATGACGCTACGGCGTCTGCGCGCACCGCGGGCGGTTCCTCGCGCAACGCAAACCGCTCGATCACCGCGTCCGATAAAAGCGCCGCGTACCAGCAGCCGAGCCGGTCTTCCAGCATGTGGTGTGTGTGCACCCAGGCGCGCAGCCGTTCGCCATCCTTGGCCAGTGCGTCGCGGTCATGGATGCGGTCGCGGATGGCGGCGAGCCACGCTTCCGTGTCGTTGGCCACGCGGGTGATCGGCTGCGCCGCGTAAGGTGGGATATCCGTGGCGATCACCGGCCAGCCCATGGCCCCGTATTCGAGCACACGCAGGTCGCTCTTGCACTCGTTGAAGGCGTTGATCTCCAGGGGTGCAACGGCAAGGTCCAAGTCCAGTTGTGCGAGTTGTGCCGGATAGTGGCGGTAAACCACCGGCTGATAATACTCAGCAACATATGGCCGCAGCGCACGCGGGCACATACCCATCATCACCCAGTCCACTTCTCCGGCCAACGCCTCCATCACCGGCGCCAGGATGGTGAGATCGCCATCGTGTTGTTGCGCGCCCACCCAGCCGACGCGGGGTCTGGCGGCTCGTCGGCGGCGTATTTCCAGGTGTCCCCAACGCTGGCGCTCGAGGAGGTTGGGGACCACGCGCACGTCATCGATGAACCCGCGGTACGCTGCGGCCAGTGGCTCCGTGGGAACCACCAGCCGGTGGCAGTGGGCCAGGGCGTCGCGAAGCCGCTGTTCCAGGTCCGCCGGCATCAGGCCCCGCCGGTCGTTGTCATCGGGCATGGCGAGCAGGTGGTCGTCGAGTCCGAACACCAGCAACGCCTCGCCCGACTTCCGGTAGCGGGGCAGCCAGTGCAGGAAGGGATCGGTGAAGCCGTGATGGATTAGCACGGTGTCGGGCGCGGCCCGTTTCAATTCGCACAATGTCGGCACCCGCGTGGGTACGGCGCCCTCGTGGTCGGGCAAGAACGCGATTTCGGCGTGTGCTGCACGATCCAGGGCCTGTAACGGTTGGCGCACGCGGTATTCGCCGCTGCCCTGCCGGTTCAGGGGAAACGCCCACACCCGGGGCCGGGGGTGCTCCGGCGGCGTCCACGGCACCGCGAGTTCGTCTTCCACACGCATGTCGCCGCGGGCGAGGGAAAGGTTCCGATTGTAGGCCGGGTCGTTCGCCAACAGGTCAGGCCAGCGTGCTATCAGCGTCGTGTTATCCGCCGTGGTCTTGGAGTTCGGATCGGGAGGGGCAGGCGATTGCGGCTCGTGGCTTTCGTGCTTCAGCAAGGTCGCGAACGGTGTCCACACCACCTCGTATCCCGCCTGGCGGGCGCGCAGACACAAATCCACATCGTGGCCGCACTGCGTGAATCCGGTTTCGTCGAAACCGCCCAGCTGCGCGAAAAGTTCCCGGGAAAGCAGCATACAGGCGCCACTGACCGCCGAGAAGTTTTGTGCGACCTGTAGACGGTTGAGGTAACCGGGTGACTGCATCGCGTGTCCGGTAAACGCTCGCCCGGCGCCGTCGTCTATGCCCAATATCAAACCCGCATGCTGTACCCGTCCGTGCAGGTCAATGAGGCGTGCGCCCACCACCCCGACTTCCGGGCGCTGTACGTTGGCCACCATTCGCGTCAGCCATTCGTCATGGATAGCCTGTGCATCAGGTTCGAGCACCAGCAACAGTTCGCCCCGCGATTCGGCGGCGGCGACATGGGTCAACGATGCCGATCCCACGGCGCCGGGTGTGCGCAGCACGCGCACTTTGTCGTCATACGTGCGCGCCAGCTCGTCCAGCAGATCCGAATCGCCGCCGCCGCAATCGCTCAGGACGACCTCAAAGTCGGGGTAGCGGGTTTTCTGCAGCAAGCCTTCGATGCATAGGGGCAGCCATTTATAACGTCTCTCCACTGGAATCAGAATAGACACCGAAGGCGGGTCGTGCGCCTGGTAATCGACAAAAAACGTTCCCGCGATCTCATGATGGGTCACTTGGGCGGTGAGACCGTTGCGTTCGAGGTGCGTCTCGACCGCGATACGGTCGTTTTCGGCGTCCGCGGCACCGATGGGCTCGCGGTCTTTGTCGCGCGGATAGTGGACGAGCACTTCCGGTATGTGGCCGACAGCGGATTCTCCGGCCGTATCCAGGATGCGCAACACCGCGTCGAAAACACCGGCGCCCGCGCCAAATCCTCCGCAACGGGTGAGCACATCACGCTCCAGCGCCAGCACGTCACCCATGTATGGCGTCGAACGCAGCAGGTCCAGGTTGAAGTCGGGTTTGAATCGCGGTTGATCGCGAGTCCCGTCTCGCGCAATATGGTCGTCGTCACAGTAGATTATCCGCCATTGCGGATATCGGTTCATATAGTCGCCCCAGCGCAGCAGGGCGTGGGGCGCGAACTGCACGCCCGATTTGGCGCGGATGATCCAGTCGGCCTGGGATTCGCTGACGATCCGATTCAAGGTGTCGACTAGATCCCCGCGGATCTCCACCCACTCCAGATTGGGCAGTCGATGAAAACCCGCGTCCGGCGCCGGACAGTCCGCTATCACCGACAGGCCCCACCCCGGATACAGCTGTCGACACAGACTGTCGAGGGTGTCGGCCAGCGCGTCGTGCTGATTCCCCTGGTGGATGGCAATCAACTGAAAGCTGGGCCGTAGCCGCCATGCGAGCATCATGCGCTCCGCCATGTATTGCGCCTTGTTTTCGGTAAGCGCGTGCGGCTGTTGCCACCGCGCGTAGCGGTCTGCATCGCTGTGCGCTGATCCTTCGTCGCGCCGCGCGCCTTCGAGTTGTGTCAGCGCCTGCGTCCGTCTCAGTTCCACCTGCGCATTGCCCGGCAGCGGGTAGCGTGCGTAGATTTTACGGTGCAAGGCTGGAAAGTCGTGCCGCTCGCGCTGACTCATGTTGTCGTCCCTGGCCTCGGGCCGCAGGCGGACCTCGGCGGTGATACGCGGCACGTGCACCGGGGCGGTAATCCGCGCAAGGCGCAGTAATAGGTCCCAGTCCTCGAGGGCGTTGAGCGTCACATCGAAGTCTCCGGTGCAGGCGATCAATTCGCGCCGGTGGGCCCAGGTGTTAACCGGAATGAAATTGCCGACATGCAGTTGTTCCAGGGAGTATTGGATGTGCGAATACGGCGTGGTGCGCGACAAAACTTGACGTTTACCGCCTGCGAGGCGTTCGCGCACGTACTCCGCTTCGGTATAGACCAGGCCGGCTTGGTTGCCGCGCATGCCGTCGACGATCGTTTCGAAGTGGTCCGGGCACAACCGGTCATCGTCATCCAGATAACAGAGAATCGCCCCCGCAGACAGGGAGATGCCGGTATTGCGCGCGGCGGAAAGGCCGCGATTTTGAGCGTGTCGAACGTAGCGAATCCGGCCGTGGGGATCCTTGGCGGTAATCCAGTCGCCGATGTCTTCGCCGCCGTCGTTGACGACGATGGCCTCCCAGTTATTGTAACTCTGGGCAAGCACAGAGGCCACCGCATCGCGCAGTAAATCGGGACGGTCGAGGGTGGGAATGATCACCGACACCAACGGCGTAGCATCGATCGGCGGCAACTCTGGTGCGGATCGGGCATTGTCCGTCTCGGCTAAATCCAAGAACCGGAGCAGCAAGGTGTTGTGAGGATGAGTGTCACGGGTGCGCGTTAGTTTGGCGTGCTGCGCCGGCGATACGTGTTTGAGGCGTTCCTCCGCGTCGCTGATCTCATGCGGGTCAAACACACCGGATTGGTGTGGCGCCAATTGCGCGCGCACGTAGTCAAGATTTTCGAGTGTGTCTGCGACCATGCTGTTATCGCGGTTGCGGTACAGGAACAGCGGTTGCGATACATGGTGTGATTTGAAACCGCATGCAGCGGCCGCCAGCCAGAATTCCCAGTCCTCGCCTCCCAGGTACATGGCCGGTGAGTAACCCCCGGTTCGCTCCCACACCTCGCGGCGGTACAGGCTGCAATAGTCGTGGATGTTGTGCCGCTTCAGGGCTTCCAGGGATACGCGGCCCTTGACGTGGACATGATCCGCAAGGCCGAAATTCTGCTCGTCCACGTAGACGATGGCGATATCCGCATACCGATCGAGCACGGTGACGGTCTGTGTAAGATAGTCCGGGTGCAGTTTGTCATCGGCATCCAACGGCAGGATGTAGCGGCCCTGGGATGCGTTGATACCGGAATTGCGGGCGCTGGCAAGCCCGGCATTGGCTTGGGAGATCAAACGAATTCTACCGTCGCCGCGGGTCGCCGCGAACCGACGCACGACCTGCACACAGTCGTCGGGGCTCCCGTCGTCTACCACTACGCACTCCCAATCCGTGAAGCGCTGGGCAACGACACTTTCCAGCGCTTCGGTGACGTATTGCGCCTGAAGGTAACAGGGGATGACGATGCTGACCGCCGGCTGGTGATGCACTGCAACGGCATTATGCGCACGCAAGCCCCGCGACAAGATGCCGCGAACGCGGCGAATGTCCCGGTCCAGCGTCCATGCCGCCGCTCCGCAGGACTCGATACGCCGGTCCAGATGCGCCAGGATCTCCAACTCCAATCCGCGCAGTCTCTCCGCCGCCGCGGAGTACGCGGCGCGGGCTACCAGGCGCAGATGTGTCTCGAGCAGCCCGGAGTCCGCCAGGCACTGCTGCGGGTCACTTCCCGCGTCGAGACGTCGCCGGACGCCCGGCGTGCGTGAGTAGAAGAAGTTCGGATTTTCGATGGCCAGGCGCGTAACCAGTTCCCATGCTTCGGCGCCGCGGGCCGACGGTTGGAATTCTCCCAACCGTAGCAGATCGCTGCCGCGGTACACGGTGGCGGCGGGATCGATATGGTTCCCGTGGGTGAGCAGTAAGCCGAGATCGTTGCGGCCTCCGGCGTAGTCTTGCGCCGCCAGTCCCGGGTGAGGGGGAGGCTGCTTGGTGTCTTCCTGGGTGCCGGCATATTCCGGCGCGGCATAACCCAGGGAGCATTCGGGATGCGCCTCCAGGCCGGCGATGATTCGCGCCAGATGACCGGGCAGCAGGTGTTCATCCCCCCGCAGCCAAGTGTGATAACGCCCACACCCCGGTTCCAGGGCGTGTGTCTGGAAATGTTGTGGCGTGGGATTTTTCGGCACACGGACGCAGTTGATGCGTCCATCGGCGAGGTATGGTGCGACGGCCTCACGCAGACCATCGCTGCGGCCGTCATCCAGGATTATGATCTCCAACGGCGACACGTCCTGCAGCTGCACGCTTTCAACGCAGCGACCGAAGCTCGACGCATCCTCGTGCGGCCGGATAAAAACCGTGACGAGCACCTCGTTGTTCAATTCCCGAGTATTCACCTAATCAATGTTGTGAGGTCGTGTACGCCGTGGGTGTAACTCGATGCCCCGGTTGTGTGCCTGCAAATCGCGGCAACAAAATCTATTTACCCCCCAGGTTGAACACGTGCGGAGCGCACGCGCCGAGACTCCGCCGACACCGTTGTATTTTGGCGCGTCGAACGACGGATCGCCTGGATCGCGGGCGTTGCCATTTGTATTCCGGTTTCCGTTCTTTGGTGACTACAAGGGGTTTTGCAATTTCCATACCATCGGTGGAAAGCGGGCCTGGATCGGCGAGGCGTCGGGCTTTTGACGCTCTGCACCGGCAAGCCTTTGCCCGGCGCGGCAAGTTTTCGGCGTGCGCGGGCTAGATGAGCGCCATGATCACCGTTTCGTAGCGGCGACCGTCAAACGCGGTGGCTACAGCAGATCGATCAACAGGGGTTTGCAGGTCTCTTTCACCGTCGAGATGGCCAGGATACCGGCCAGAATCACCAGTATCGTCAATAAATCCCATTCATTCAGGACATATCCCAGCGCCAACGCCGCCGCCGGCGGGTGCTCGGTTTGGGTGATGACCATCGCCAGGATCGCGCTGCCCGTGGCCAGCGCGCCGCAGACGATGAGCAGCGGCGCCGGACTCGACCAAATTCCCGCGAGCGCGACCACGGAAGCAACCGTCGCCCAGGCGCAACCCACGGCCGTGCCGACGATATAACCGCCAATGAGAAAACGTCGCTTCGATGCGTTGACATGCGGCATGGTAAAGGCGATGAATGCGCTCGCGCCCAACGACGCAATCAGCACCGTCTGGTGCATCGCATCCAGTAATAACAAAACGATCAATATCGTTACGGTTGCGATTCCGCACTGTGCGATATAACGCGTGGGATGCCGGCGGAACTTGGGATCCACGAGACGGCCCCAACGCGGCCGGCGCGCGTGCATGGACGTGCTGGATTTCGATGAGAGTTGACTGCCGGATGTCATTGTCTGATTTCGTTTCGCATGGTGCGAGGTGCCGAATGACGTCCAGTATTCCGCGCAGTCACTGCGCCAACACGGTAAATGTCGACCGATTTAGAAGATAGCTGAGAGCTCGAATTACTCACGGGCGTCAAATGGGTGTTCGATCGATTGCAGTCGATAAATGAATGCCAACACCTCCGCGACCGCCTGGTAGAGCTGCACCGGGATATCGGCATCGAGATCGACCTGCGCGAGCAGACCGACCAATTCGGGATCTTCGTACAGCGGCACGCCTGCTTGTCTTGCAATGCCGATAATCTGTTCGGCGATCAGCCCGCGTCCTTTCGCCACTACCCGCGGCGCGTGATCGTCGCGTTCATACTTGAGCGCAACGGCATTGCGGTAATCACCGTGTCGTTTAGACTTCACGCCTGGACGTCCAGCAGTGGTTGTTGAATACCCGGAAAATCCGCCTCATGGATGCCCGACGCACAGACCACGGATTCCGGAACCAGGCCGATGTTGCGCAGTCGGTCGCATAGACCGTCGAGGTGGGATTGGGCGAGTGCTACCGTCGCATCGCGTTCCGCGCGTAACACAACGGAAATCAAGTCGCCGGAGAGGGTTAAGCGCGCCTGCATTGCGCCGATGGACGGCAGCTCGATTGAGACGACGGTGGAAAATACGCCCCCCCCTTGTCCACCCCGCGACGACGGTCGTTTCTCGATTCTGAATCTCACCATTTGCACCTCGTCTCCGTCTCGTACCGGCAGCTCCAGATTCCACGCGGATCTCGAACCCTCGACTTCGATCAGCGATGTGAGTTGGTGCAGCTGAATTCGCGCGAGCGCGCTTTCCACCTGTTGGGACAAAGCGTTTAATGTCTTGACGACCGCGGCGTCGCCAGGCGACGCTGTATTTGTATTGCCATGCGCCTGCTGATTTGTCGTGGCGGGTGCACTGCGGCTGCGAACCGGGCGCGAACCGCCCGGATTCACCATATCAGCCAGTGCGGTACGCAGCCGCACCAGTCCCGCCTTGAAATCCCGTTCCAACGCGCCACGATGGGAGTCCGACAGCAGCCTGAGCAGGCGCTGTTCCAGAAAATGACCGCTGTTCAATATCGCCTGTTTTACAGATTCCCCGGACAAGGATCCGCTGATCTGGGTCAGACTATCGACGACGTGGCGAGCCAATTGCGTGATCGAGCCGGGTAGTCGCGTACCACCGGACTGGCGCGCGATACGATGTAAATTTGTCAACAACTCGATAATCGATCCCTGTTTCGGCAGTTGTTGCCGAATCGCCTGCACCAGGTTGGACGGATGCAGTTGCTGGTCGAGAATCCTGAGCCGAATCTCCGGTCCGATCTTCTCCACCACCAGCGCCAGGGATTGACCGGCGATCAGTGGCAGCGTAGTGCGAGCAGTGAACGTAGCCTGGTTCAGTTGCAGCGTCACCGTTCCCTGCTGGGCGACGGTGAGGACGGTGCCGGAAAGCTGCTGGCCGACCGCGAGCCCACTGAGCTGCGCGTGATTCGACGCCACCGTGAGCAACTGCTGGGTGACCAGTGAGGTTGATATGGATTCCATTGCGGTTGGGTTACTGACTTGCCGTTGGCATCCGGCCGGCTCGAGGCGACGGATTTACTGCACAATGACTATGTCGCCTGGTGAATCGGGATGCCGTATGAGTGTGGGCGAAATGCACTGGAATTCATCGATGTCAAGCGATGAGCAGTTCATCCGACGTCTTCTGTCGCAGCAGCGTCAGGGCAAAACCAATCCGCTTCGAACACATGCGCAACCCAAAGTCACCCGGCGTGAAACTGTGATACGACGCGTCCTCTTCGAGACGAGGTTCAAGGTTTCGCACGTAGTGACGAACCCAGTGTGGCGCCTGCCGATAAAAAAGGTACGCGACAAAAAAATGCTCGATCTCCCGGTCGTTCACGCTTCTGTTGAACCAAGCCACGTGTGCAGCCTTGAAGATGTCGAATTCGCTGGCTCCTCGATCGTTTGCGGCGCTCGCCACCAGATCCGTGTCAGTTTGACAGCGTTGTTTCCGGTTCATCTCGCCTCCCTGTTCGTTCGCTAGAGACGTCACATTGCGGCAGTTATTGATAATAGTCGGCCAATCCGGCGAAAACTGAAGTCCCAGCCCGCGATCCCCGCGCGTTCTCCGGGGTTAAAGATCGATGTCCCACAGCCGTTATTCAAACAAAGGAGTATCTGGGCTGAAGACGTTATGCAATCGACGGTAACACCGGTGGACATGGCTCATGGAATCCGGCAACTACGCGAACTTCCCCCGGTTCACGAAAGCCATCAACGTTTGATGAGCGTCTTGAACGAAGACACCGACGCCAGGGAACTGGCCTCCGCCATCGAGACGTGTCCCGAGATCGCAGCCAGGGTCGTGGGGCTCGCGTGCTCGGCCTATTTCGCCCAGCGCATCCCGTGCAGGTCGGTGCATGATGCAATCGTGCGTGTGCTGGGTTTTCGATTGGTGAACAGCCTGGTGATCGGCATCGTTATGAGCGGTGCGTTTCCATCACACCGCTGTCCAGGATTCAATTCCCACACTTTCTGGTCGAGCTCCGTATTGAGCGCCACTGTTGCGCGCTCGCTGGCAAGGATTACTGCGCCCCACCATAGACCGGATGCGGACGATTGCTTCATGTGCGGTCTGCTGCACAATATCGGGGTGTTGGTCTTATCTCACTTGTACCCGCGGGAAATGTCCCGGGTGTTCACCGAGGCGGCGCAACATCCGGAATGCACGCTGATGGAAACGGAAGCCAGGATTCTGCAGTACGATCACACCCAGGGCGGGGCGACATTGGCCCAACGCTGGCAGCTCCCGCCGGCGGTATATACGGTGATCGCCAGGCACCGGGATGCCGACTATCGCGGGGAATTTTGGCAGTCCTGTATGCTGGTGAACGCGGCAGCACAGATTGCGGCCCAGATGCTTACCTCCGATATCGAGGGCGAACTGCAATTCCCCGACGTGACGATGCTGGGTATAGCCGCGGAGGATTTTGCGGCGGTTGTGCAAAGGACGGGTAAGTCGCTGCAGGGCGTCTTGGAACTAGCCGGCATGTTTGCGTAAACCATGACCAAGACGCACAAACCCGGATTATTGGTCCCCCTCGACGCGGCGCGTCGTCTACGCGACGAATACTACAGTCTGGTCGAGGCGCTTTCGGCGATCAGAATGCTGTCTGATATCGATCTGCGATCGGTTACCGAGGGTGAACTGTTGTCCCACGCCGCCACCGCTTTGGTGCGATGCCTGGATTTCGAAAACTGCAGGATCATATTGCTGCGTGACCGACGGATCGACACGGATGTCCGTGCCCAGTGTTCGAGCGCCGAAGGCTCCGCCCCATCGGACCGGAAGCAGCGGACGGAGAGCGCCCGCACCGGGTGTTTCGAGGATATCGAGCTTTCGTCGCGCTGCGGCAACTGTTTGATCGAGCCGCCGGTGGCGAATGCCGATTGCCCCCACGAGGCCGATGATCCGGCGTGCGTCGCCATGCGCATCTTCGATGGTGAGGTCGTAGTCGTCCAGGGTTACAGTCGCGAGTCGGGGGAACTGCAGGTGTCGCGTCGGCGCACCCTCGTTGTGATCAGCAGCTTTTTGGGACAGCTCATGAAGAGCCACAGACTGTTCAACGACATGGAAACCCTTGTTGACGCCAAGGTTCGAGAGATCGCCAACACCAATAATCGGTTGCGCCAGGAAATCGACATACGCAAACAGGTGGAAGCCCAGGTTCACGACGCCAAGGAGAGATTCAAGGATTTCGCCGAGGTCGCCGCGGACTGGTTCTGGGAAACCGGACCCGATCTGTCGGTGACCTACGTTTCCGAGCGCTATCAACAAGTCACCGGTGTCGATCCGCGGACCGTCATCGGAGAGTCCTATTTGCGCATGCCGCATAACGAGGCCATAGACGGCTGGGAGCAGCACATCGCTGACCTGGAAATGCAACGCGAATTCAGGAACTTCCAGTTTGTCGTCCCATGGCCTGAAGGGGAGTCGCGGATAATGAGCGTCAACGGCAAGCCGGTGTATGACGACAACGGAAAATTTCGTGGATACCGCGGCGCGGGCCAAGATATTACCCAGGCCCAGAAGTTGAGTGATGAGCTCGCCTATAACGCCACCCACGACCCCCTAACCGGGCTGATCAACAGGCAGCAGTTTGAGCTCAATGTGCAGCAGCTCATAGTGGAGTCTAAAACCCACCACTCCGAGCATTACCTCTGCTATCTCGATCTGGATCAATTCAAAGTCATCAATGACACATGCGGGCACGAGGCGGGCGACGAGTTGTTATGCCAGCTCGCGCAGCTGCTGCCGCAACAGGTGCGTAAAGATGATGTGTTCGCGCGCTTGGGGGGGGACGAGTTCGGATTACTGATAAAAAATTGTTCTACCGGTGACGCCACACGTATCGCCAATGCGTTGTATCAATCAATTCAGAAATTCCGGTTCTCCTGGGGTTCCTCCATGTTCAGCCTCGGTATCAGCATCGGTGTTGTGCCTATCAATCAACGCACCACCAGCGTCGCCAGTGTGCTGAGCGCCGCGGACACCGCCTGCTACGTGGCAAAAAGCGAGGGACGAAACCGCATCCACGTCAACGACGAAAATGGTGTTCAGCTGGTTCGCTGGAAGCGTGAAATGCAGTGGGTGTCGGAGATAACCCGTGCTCTGGAGGAGAACCGGCTGACCCTCTTTTTTCAACCCATCGTCGGCGTTCTCCAAGATCACAGCTACGGGGTCAGGTACGAACTCCTGGTGAGGATGCTGGACGACGCCGGCAATCTAATAATGCCCGGTGAATTCCTGCCCGCCGCCGAACGCTATTCCATGTCACCCAGGATTGATCGCTGGGTGGTGAACGCCGGCCTGGAGTGGCTGTCAGCGCATCCCGGGCATGTTCAACAGCTGGCGTCCTGTTCGATCAATTTGTCCGGGCATTCAATCGGCGACCGTGAATTCTTGAAGTATTTGAACGAGCGCTTCGATGAAAAACACGTCCCGGCAGACAAGATCTGCTTCGAAATTACGGAAACCGCGGCGGTCGCCGATCTTGAAAACACACAGTCGTTTATGCAGGATTTCCGCGCCCGCGGCTTCCGGTTCGCTCTCGACGACTTCGGCAGCGGGCTGTCTTCGTTTGCGTATCTCAAGACATTGCCGGTCGATTACGTAAAAATCGACGGTTTGTTCATCAGAAATATCACCGAAAACCCCATCGAGTTTGCTATGGTCAGATCGATTAATGAAATCAGCCACCTGATGGGCAAGCAAACCATAGCGGAATATGTGGAGAGCGAACAGGCGTTGGACATGTTGCGCCGAATCGGCGTCAACTATGCGCAGGGCTTTGGCATCAGCCGCCCGTTACCGTTAACGGAAAAAGGAATAAACGCGTTCAGGGAGCGTGCCGGCGCGAGCTGGCAATGTCCGTTTTAGGCGCGCGCCAGCGCCTTCGAATCGGGTGTGGCAACCGCCCCGTTTCGGTCGTAGACTTCGGGTCGGGATTGTTCACCGCGAAGATGCGCCAGCATCTGCTTGATCATGCGTTGCGCCGTGGCATTGAGTTGGGCGCTATGACTGTTGGCGTCGAGGCAACGGGCGGACAGCGAACGCACCGTCTCCCAGTCCTCTTTCAACGGCGTCTGTTGCGCGGCGTCGCAGGCGTCGAGGAATCGTTCGAAGTCGGCGGACTCCGCGGAGAAACCGGCGTCGGCGAGCTGCGAGCGGCGCTGCCGATCGAGCTGAAGCAGTGTGTCCAGGCAGCGGTCTTTCTCGTGGATGGCGTGTTCGAGCGCGGCGATATCGTTGCCCTGAAGGGCGCGCAACTCGTTATTGATGTGTCCGAGCAGGGACTGCAGGATTTCGCGCTCCTGCCGAATCACGCCCAGCAAAGACTCCGCACAGGCGGCGGCCCTTGCAGCGGCGGGCTCAGTTTCCACTGCGCTGCATGGCGGTGTCGAAGGCGATCAGTTTTTCCGCGACGCGATTCGCATCGATATCGAAGCTGCCATTTTCCAGCGCCTGCTTGACTGCGGTAACACGCCGGGTGTCGACATCCGGCAGTCTTGCCAATTGTTCCTCGATTTGTTGCAGCGCGGACGCCGCCGAGGTGATGCTGACGCGGTCGTCGCGGCCGGCGGCGGAACTATCGCCCGACACCGTATGCTGTGATTCGGGTTTGGCCTCCGTGCGCTGATCGGCGCTGACGCCGCCCCCGACTCGCACGTTGTTCGGCGCCGTGGGGGAACCAATATCGTTGACTGACATGGCTGAGTTCTCCTACCTGTTCACGCTTAATAACGGCCGCAGCGACGAAAACTTTAGCGGCGCGTACATCCGCTGCGGCCCGCCGCCCGCGGCGACGCTGTCCGTGGTTCCATCGTAACTATAAAAAGACCTATAAACAATAGGTTGCAAATTTAAGTTAATGCTAAATATCATTGCGTTGTCAATGATTGACGTAGATCACGCCGGCTGCGGACACCGTGCCCTCGACAATGCGACCGGAGCTCAGGTTCTTAACCCGCACGCGGTCTCCGGATGCACCATCCATCAGCGCCTTGCCTTTCATCTGCACCGCGAGCCGGCCCGCGTTCGCCAGTATGGTGACGCGCTCGCCGCGGCGCACCAGGCGTCGGTTTTCCAACGCCGATGGATCGATAATCATGCCGATGGCGAGGGGACGCCTGGCTACGCGCCCCAGGGCCTTGGACGGCGACTCCAGATAACCGGCAGTGAGGCCGGACACGTCGCGCTGCTCGAGCCTGATATGCTGGTTTCCAAGCAAGACATTGCGCGGCACCGCGCGCGTCGTGACCACCACATCGCGGTACAGTTTGACTCGAGCCGGAACATAAATCAGCCATGGCGAGGGACCCAGGCAACGTACACCAACGGTTGTATTCCCCGACCGCGCGCCGCCCGGGGAATAAAACATCTTGAGTGGCTCGCCGCAACGCGCCAACCGCAGTCGTGGATCTATGACGCCCACTTCCACGTGGTCCGGTGACGACAGCATGCCGTTGGCGGCGCGCAGGAACTCACCCACGGCCCGGCGTATCTCGGCCACTTCCTGCACCGCATAGGCGCCCGCGGATGGCTGGGGCGCCATGCCGGCAGCCACCGCCAACGTCAACATCAAGGCGTCCGACCAGCGCCGGAACAATGACCGTGTTACCGCCCCGGCATGACAGATACCGGGTGTGATTGAATTCGCCACTTGAGACACAAGCATACTCCTGTTATCACCGCCACCTTTCGCCACGCGCGTACTTGTCGTGGCGATCATCGATTACCGCTGGCGGTGTCGAATTTCCGTCGTTGCCGCCGCTACGGGTATCTGCAGCAAGAACTGTGCCGTGAACACCGGCCCATCGGCGGCGGTCAGCTACGCCTGGTTGTCGCCAAGGCCCGGCGCAAGGTCGCTGATGATGCGGCTCAACGCCGCGTCCCGTTGCGCGGCATAGGAGGCAATCAATTCGTCAGCGCGTCCAGGGGTGACGACCCCCGGTGCGCCCTGGGGCGCACCGACCTCGAGACCTGCGAGGGCCAAGCCCTTTTCACTCAACGCGTGCTCAATATCCGCTCTTGCGGCCTCCAGCGCGGCGCGCAGTCCCGGATCCTGGACGCCGAACGCCAGCTCCACGGTATCGTCACGGATATCGACCTGCGCTTCGATACGGCCGTAAACAGGATGGTCGACTGCGAATTCGCCATTGGGTACTTCCGCGTGCGACATATTGGCGAGCGCTTGGCCGATTTTTTCACCCAGATAGCCTGGATCCTGCAGCTTGTCTAGGGGCGGTGTTTCGTGTTTCACCGCCTCGGCGTCTGCGGCCTGGTTGTCCGCGGGCGGGGCCGGCACCTGGGCGACATCGTTGATCGCGGGTTGCTCCGTCGGCGCGCCGATGTTCGCCAGCATTTCGGCGAGGGCGTGTTGCGGTTGTTCGTCAGCGCCGCCGTGGAGGGTGTTGAATATCTCGTTGCCGTTGATCGTGATCCGTGAATAGGTCACCGATTCCAAGGTGACGCCCGACGGCGGCAGCACGCCGGCGGGTGCAAACGGAAAATTTCCGCCACCCATGGCAAGGGATTGCCACGGCGAACAACACCCGGACTGAGGCGCGGCGGCGGCAGCCAACCCCGCCTGATGGGGTGGTTGCAACTGCTGAAGCTGCTGGTTGAAAAGTGCGTGAAAAGGCGATTGACCGTCGGCGATAGCGGCGTTATGCGGGTTCGACGGCGACGCTGCGACCGGTAATCCGGTGGCGCCGTTCGGTCCAAGCAGCGATGCGAGTAGCTGTGTCATGAAATCCTCCAGATCCGCAGTTTGAACAAGTAGATGGATCTGGAATCAGCAATGTTCGTGCCAGATTCCACCGCAATCCGCCGGCGCCGGATACAGGCTAAAGAATCTCCGCGTTGCTCCCGATAACTAACTACGAGGTCAGAGGCTCACCGCCGCATAACGGTACCGTACCTAGCTTGAGTCACGCTATCCGGTCGGGCGGCGTGACCAAGGTGACGGTGAGGTGGTGGTTTTTCGGTTGTCTGCTGGAGAAACGTGTGGATGTTGCAACGTTAATTGGTCTGATCGGTTGTTTGTCAATCATCGGCGCCGCGATTGTGATTGGGCCGAACGCCCTGATATTCGTCAACGTGCCGGGATTGTTGATCGTGCTGGGCGGCACCTTCATGGCAACCCTGGTCAAATTTCCCCTGGCTACCACACTCGGCGCGTTCAAGGTTGCGGTGAAAGCGTTTTTTCACAAGTCGGAGAAACCCGACGAATTGATCAAAACCGGGGTGGAGCTGGCGGGCATCGCGCGCAAGGGCGGTTTACTGGCATTGGAGGACACCAAGGTCAACAACGACTTCCTGCGCCAGGGCATTCAGTTGTGTGTTGACGGCCACGACCCGAAACTGGTGCGTCGCCTGTTGGTCAAGGATATCAATCTCACCATCGAACGCCACGACGAGGGGCAGGCGATCTTCAGGGCCATCGCCGATGTCGCGCCCGCGATGGGCATGATCGGCACCCTGGTCGGCCTGGTGCAAATGCTGTCCAACATGGACGATCCGAAAAAAATCGGGCCGGCCATGGCCGTGGCGCTGCTGACCACGCTCTACGGTGCCGTCATTGCCAACGCCATCGCCATCCCCATCGCCGCCAAATTGGCGCATCGCAGCAAGGAGGAGCGGACCAACCGCTCGCTGATCCTGGAAACCATCGCCTCGATTCAGGAGGGTCTCAATCCGCATGTGATGGAGGATCTTCTCAAGACCTACCTGCCGGGGAGCCAGCGCAAACCGAAGAAGGCCGCGTGAGCGTATGCCGCTCCCGAACGCCAAATCCTGATTCGACCTATGGACGACGCACCGTTACCACCGAAGTCGGAACCAGAGGGCGGCGCGCCGATGTGGATGGTGACATTCGCCGATCTGGCCACCTTGCTGATGTGCTTTTTCGTCTTGATTCTAAGCTTTTCGGAGATGGACCTCATCAAGTATAAGCAGATCGCCGGTTCCATGAGCGAGGCATTCGGTTTGCAGCGGGAGGTGAAGACCAAGGAGCCGCCACGGGGTATCAACGTGATTGCGCGTGAATTCAGCGCCGGACGACCCGAACCGACGCTGCTGAACCGCGTCGAGCAGAAGACTGTGGACCGTCTGAAACACTATCTGGATGTGCCCGAGCCGAAGAACCTTGGCGCCGCAGACAAGATAGAATCAGGATCAAAGCAATTCGACGCGCACGGGGAAATCCCGCAACCGGCGGAAATCGAACGCATCGAGGAAGCGCTTCGGCAGGAGATCGAGGCAGGGCTGATCGAGGTCGGGAACGAAGATAAGAAACTCGTCATCCGCATCCTGGAAAAGGGTTCATTCGCGTCCGGCGGCGCCCATATGATGTCGGAGTTCAAACCTGCGCTGGCCAAGATTGCGGCTATCCTCGAGTACACCCCGGGCGCCGTAACTGTCGCCGGTCATAGCGACGATGTACCCATCAACACGGCGCACTATCGATCCAACTGGGAGCTGTCGGCGGCCCGCTCGGCCAGTGTGCTACACGAGCTCCTCAAGCACGGCGAGCTGGACGCCACGCGTTTTCAGGTCGTCGGATTCGCCGACACCCGGCCGATAGCCGCGAATGCCACCGCTGCCGGGCGAGCGCAAAATCGCCGCGTCGAACTGATGATCATACGCGGCGACGACCGGGATGGTGCGATATTTTCGACGCGCCCACGTGCGGAGCCGGAGGTCAACACCCTGGGGATACTGGAAGCGAACACCAGGATTCTCGATGACATGATTCGATCGGTGGACCGTGGCACTGAAGCGGCACCGCGCGCCGCCGCGCCCGCCGACGGGCCGTAAAACGCAGGTCGACATCCGATGAAGGTCAAACCCGACAAATCATCAGAGGTCCCCAGCGGGACGCCAAGCGAAAGACGCAGTTACTTTCGCATCAACGACGATGTCATTGTGAAGTACAGCGTGATCCACAGTCGCGGCGACGGCCGAAACAAGGTTGTCGACTTGCATGGACGCGACGGTATCGACCCGGTGATGGGCAACGCCGGGTTGATGCTGAGCCGGATATCCCAGAGCGATCCTGATGTGGCGCAGTATCTGAGCTATCTCGAGTCCCGCCTGAACCAGATGTTCCGGCTGTTGCTCGCGCAGGAATTGGAATTGAGCGAATCCCGGGTCATGGAAGCAAGTCTCAGCGGCGGTGGGTTGGCGTTCTACGCCGGCGAACACCTGGCGCCACGCACCTGCCTGCAAATCAAACTGCTGCTGGTGTCCTCCTGCGTGGCGATACTCACACCGGCGCGCGTCATCCGCAGCGAGCGACGTTCCCGCTACCTTCCCACACACCCCTACCGAATAGCGGTCGAGTTCGACGCCATCGACGAGGTTGACCGCGACGTCTTGATCAAACACATACTGAAGCGGCAAGCCGAGAAATTGCGGCATGCACCACCGGCAGGGCCGCCGTAGCGCCACGGCCCGGGCGATGCGGCGACTTTGCCGCGGCGGCGGCAGAAGATTGCCGCGCACCGCAGCGGACGGCGCCGTCACCGCCGCGTATTGGCGGCCATCGCCACACGCGTCTCGTTGGCACGAAGCTTGCTGTTGTACTGGGGGACAGCAATTAAATCGGAGACCACAATGGGATTGAGCGTGGACCACGCACTGGGCATTCACGACGACGCCTTGCTCATCAGAGCCAGGCGTGCGGCGATCTTGGCGTCCAATCTCGCCAATGCCGACACGCCGCATTTCAAGTCCCGCGACATCGATTTCAAAGACACCCTGCGGCAAATGGCTCCGGACAGCCCATCTTCGAGTGCGCGTCTGATTCGTACCCATGCCGGTCATCTGGGTGGCGCGCAAAACGCGTTATTTGTGACCGATGCCCTGTATCGCATACCGAGCCAGCCGTCACTGGATGGAAATACCGTAGATGCGGACACCGAACGGGTGGAGTTCACCAAGAATTCCATGGCCTACCTGGTCAGCCTGCGGTTGTTGAGCGGCCGTATACGCTCGGTGCTCAGCGCATTGAAAGGAGAGTAACCATGTCTTTATTGAATGTATTCGATGTCGCCGGTTCCGGGATGAGCGCCCAGGCGCTGCGGCTGAATGTGATCGCCAGCAATCTGGCCAACGTCGATGCCGTCGCCGGCAACGCCGGTCAGGTGTATCGTGCGCGACAGCCGGTTTTCGCCACGCAGACGCCGCGCTTCGCCGCGGTGCTGGATGATTTCACCGCGCAGTCTTCGGTTGGCGTGCGGGTGGCGGGCATCGTGGAAAGCGGCGCGCCGCCAATCCGGCAATACCAACCGGGTCACCCGTTCGCGGATGAACAGGGCTATGTCCTGCATCCGAACGTCAATCCGGTGGAAGAGATGGCCAATATGATTTCCGCGTCGCGCTCTTACCAGACCAACGTGGAATTGATGAACACCTCGAAGCAACTGTTGCTGCGCACGCTTTCCCTCGGGCAGTAATCGATGAAACTTAAAACAGAGTTCGCGCCATGGTAAACCCGGTTGACAAAAGCCCTTCCTCGCCGTTTGAGAGTCTCGGCATCGGGCTGCAAAAGACGGAAGCCGAGCCGCATAACAAGCTGGGACAAGAGGATTTCCTGCAGCTGATGCTCGCCCAGCTCCGCCATCAGGACCCGTTGAAACCGTTGGAGAACGGCGAATTCATCGGCCAGATGGCGCAGTTCAGCACGGTCAGCGGTATCCAGGACTTGAGCACCGCGTTTAATGATTTCGCCAACTCGCTGCAATCCAACCGCGCGCTGCAGGCGTCGAGCCTGGTGGGTCGCTCGGTGATGGTGCCCGCCGACCAGGTGAGGCTGGATTCCGGCGGCGTCGTGCACGGCATGGCGGAATTGCCCGCAGCGGCAACCGCGGTGACGGTAAACGTCGAGGATGCCACCGGTCAGACTGTGCGCAGCTTTGAACTCGGGCCGCAATCGCCGGGGCAGGTCAAATTCACCTGGGACGGGCTGAGCGGCACCGGCCAGGCATTACCGCCGGGGGAGTACCGGATTCGTGTCGATGCCCTGATTGACGGGGAAGTATCGGCGCTGACCACCTCGCTCGCGTCCAAGGTCGAGAGTGTCAGCCTCGACCAGGGCGGCGGCAAGGACATCACTCTGAACGTTGCGGGAGTCGGTCCGGTTCCGTTGTCCCGTGTGAATGAAATCCTATGACCCGCGTTTGACGCAGTCGCCACTTAACATAGGGGGTAAACATGCCTTTTCGAACCGCAGTAAGTGGACTGAATGCTTCCCAGTCCGACCTCAAGGTCATCAGCAACAACGTCGCCAACAGCAATACCACCGGATTCAAGTCGTCCCGGGCCGAATTCGCCGATGTGTTCCCAGCCAGCCAGTTCGGCGGGAACTCCCTGGCGATCGGCGGCGGCGTGCGATTGTCCAACGTGCGTCAACAGTACACCCAAGGCACGGTCAGCTTCACTAACAACAATATGGATCTGGCGATCAACGGCAACGGTTTTTTCCGCGTCAATAACGGCGGCGAGACCGTGTATACGCGAGCCGGCGCGTTCGGCGTTGACGACGAGGGGTATATAGTCAATTCGGCGGGCATGCGCCTGACCGGTTTCGGCGCCAATGACGGCGAAGTCAGCGGCGTACTGGAAGATATGCGCATCTCCGCCGCCGACAATCCACCGCGTACCACCAGCGATGTCGAATTCCTCGCCAATCTGGACGCAGGGGAACTGGCCAAGACGCCCGCGGATCCGCCGCTGGTGCTGGGTCCTGCGATGCTTGATGACAACGGCAACCCGTTCGTACCGCCGCGTTTCGAGCCGCCGGACCCGGACAGCTACAACCATACCGCGTCGTTCCAGATATTCGACAGTCTCGGCGTGGCCCACAGCACCACCATGTATTTCCGTAAGGTCGCGGACAACGATTGGGAGGTGCAAATGTCGGTGGACAACCAGGCGTTCTCGGTCCCCGCGGAAGGCACCAATATTCAATTTGACAACAACGGCAACATCATCGCCCCCGCCGGACCACCGCTCGGGGTATTGACCCATGCAGCTATTCCGGTGGGCACCGGAGCCGCCGACCTGGCGTTTACCATCGACCTTGCGCAGACCACGCAGTTCGGCAGTCCGTTCGGAGTCAATGCATTGATCCAGGACGGATTTACCACCGGCCGTTTGAGCGGAGTCGAGGTCGATGACGAAGGCAAGCTGATCGGCCGCTACACCAATGGCGAATTGCAGACCTTGGGGCAGGTGGCGCTGGCCAACTTCTCCAACCAGGAGGGTCTGCGGCCGCTCAGCGACACGGTATGGGCGGAATCCCCGGATTCCGGTGCCGCGCTGCTTGGCGCGCCGGGAACCGCGAGCCTGGGTGTGATTCAGTCCGGCGCCCTGGAGGACTCGAACGTCGAACTCACCGCGGAGCTGGTGAAACTGATCGTGGCGCAACGCAACTTCCAGGCCAATGCCCAGGTAATCCGCACCGCGGACGATGTCACCCAAACCATCGTCAATCTTCGCTAACTCATCGAGCGCATTGAGAGGTTAACGGTATGGATCGCATGTTGTACGTCGCCATGACCGGAGCCGGCGAGGCGATGCTGAATCAGGCGGTTACCAGTCACAATCTGGCAAACGTGAACACGTCGGGATTTCGCGCCGATTTCACTGCGATTCGCAGTCAAGCGGTTGTCGGCCCCGGTTACCCGTCTCGCGTGTACGGCGTGATGGATCAACCCGGGGCGAATCTTGCAGCGGGAGGAATTCAGCGCACCGGTCGCGATCTCGACGTCGCCGTGCAGGGTGATGGATGGCTGGCGGTGCAAGGCCCGGACGGCAACGAAGCGTACACCCGCGCGGGCGATCTGCGTTTGACTCCCAACGGCGTGCTGCAAACCGGCGCCGGGCATCCGCTGCTCGGCGACGCCGGGCCCATCGCCCTGCCACCCGCGGAGAAGCTCGAAATCGGGCCTGACGGGACCATATCGGTTCAGCCGCTCGGCCAGAGCCCGCAGAATATTGCGGTAGTCAATCGCATCAAGCTGACGCGGCCGGCGCCGGACAGCCTGGAGAAAGGCAAGGATGGCTTGATGCGAATTGCCGGCGGCGGGATCGCGCCGGCGGATGGCGCGGTGCGCCTGGAAGTCGGCGCGCTCGAGGGCAGCAATGTGAACGCGGTGGACGCGATGGTCAGTCTCATTGAGCGATCGCGGCAATTCGAGATGAACGTCAAGCTCATGAAGATCGCCGAAGTAAACGACCGAGCATCGACTCAATTGATGTCCATCAGTTAACGATCGAAGCGAAAAAACTCGCGAACAGGAGCAACCCATGAATCCAGCATTATGGATCGCCAAAACCGGGCTCGATGCGCAACAGACGCGCATGTCCGTCATCTCCAATAACCTCGCCAACGTCAACAGCACGGGATTCAAGCGCAGTCGCGCGGTGTTCGAAGATCTCCTGTATCAGAATATCCGCCAGGTAGGCGCTCAGTCCTCGCAGGACACGCAGCTTCCGTCCGGTCTGGCGCTCGGCACCGGCGTGCGCGCGGTCGCCACCGAAAAGCTGTATACCCAGGGCAATATCGAGCAGACGGACAATCCCCTGGATATGGCGATCCAGGGGCGCGGTTTCTTCCAGATTCTTTTGCCTGACGGCAATCTCTCTTATACCCGCGACGGGTCGTTTCAGATCAGTGCCGACGGCGAAATGGTTACCGCCGGCGGTTATCAATTGCAGCCGGGTATCTCCATTCCGGAAAACGCGATCACCGTGACCATTGGTTCCGACGGCATCGTATCGGTGCTGACCCCGGGATCCGCCGCGCCCACCCAGGTCGGCAACGTACAGCTCGCCGATTTCATTAATCCCACCGGACTGCAGGCGATGGGACAGAACCTGTTCTTGGAGTCGGCGGCCAGCGGATCACCGCAGACCGGCACCCCCGGATTGAACGGATTAGGCACCCTCGTCCAGGGATCGGTGGAGAGTTCCAACGTCAATGTGGTGGAAGAGCTGGTCAACATGATCGAGACCCAGAGGGCTTACGAGATGAACTCCAAGGCAATCTCGGCGACCGATCAGATGCTGGCTTACGTGAACAACAATCTGTGATCGTCGACGGGCCAATGACATGAACATCGACCGATTGTTTCGTTTGCCGTTGCTGGGCATCGTCCTGATGGCGACCGGGTGCGCGACCTATTACGAACCCAGGCCCGGATATGAGGTTACCTACCCGCCGTCGGTGACCCCGCCGCGCCAGCACAACGGCTCGATCTACCAGGAGGGTTACGTGAGCCTGCCGCTGTTCGAGGATCGCCGGGCGCGACAGGTCGGGGACGTGCTCACCATCGTTCTCAACGAAGAGATCAGCGCGGACAACGAATCCGAGGCCAACACCAGCAAGGAAAACGACATCGACATCGACAGCCCCAAGTTGTTCGGTTACACGCTGCCCCGCGGCAACGGGACGTTTACCCTCGATCAGGAGCTCAAGTCGTCCCAGGAATTCAGCGGCAGGGGCGCCCGCAAGCAGGGGAATTCCATGACCGGCACGATCAGCGTCACCGTGGCCCACGTATTCCCGAACGGTAATTTGATGGTGCGCGGCCAGAAGTGGATCCGCCTCAATCAGGACAACGAGTACATCCAGATATCCGGCATCGTCCGACCCGAGGATATCGATGCGGACAACATCGTTTTGTCGACCCAAGTCGCCGATGCGCGGATCGTATACCAAGGCAAGGGTCCGGTCGCAAGCGCCAGTAAGCTGGGGTGGCTGGCACGGTTTTTCCTGGCGCCGATATGGCCGTATTGAGCAGGCATCGGCGTGTCGCGAATAGGTGAAACGATGAATAGACTATGCAAACAATCTCTTTGCGCGGCTGCGGCGCTGGTGATGATGGTCGGCGCGGCGCATGGCGAACGCATCAAGGACCTCGCCAGTATCGCCGGAGTGCGTAACAATCAACTGATTGGATACGGGCTGGTGGTGGGATTGGACCAGAGCGGCGATCAGACCAGTCAGGTACCGTTTACCACACAGAGCCTGAAGAGCTTGTTGAAGCAGTTCGGCGTCAACCTGCCGTCGCGGACGAATCTACAGACTAAAAACGTCGCCGCGGTGATAGTGCACGCGACGCTGCCGCCTTTTGTCCGGTCCGGTCAGACCATCGATGTCACGGTATCGTCGCTGGGTAATGCCAAGAGCTTGCGCGGCGGCAGTCTGTTGCTGACTCCGCTGAAGGGCGTAGACGGTCGAGTGTACGCTGTCGCCCAAGGGGACTTGATCGTAAGCGGTTTCGGCGCCGAGGCCGACGGGTCCAGCATTACCGTCAACGTGCCCAGCGCCGGGCGGATTCCCAATGGCGCAATCGTGGAACGCGGCGTGCCGAGTCCTTTTGCGTACAGCGACCGGCTCGTGTTTCAACTCCACGATATGGATTTCACCACGGCCAAGCGCATGACCGACACCATTAACGCCATCGCCGGGCCGAATCAGGCGCGTGCGATAGACGGATCGACCGTTGAGGTCATCACTCCAGTGGACCCGGCGAGCCGCGTCGAGTTTGTGTCGGTACTCGAAAACCTCACCATAGAGCCTGGTGAGTCTCCGGCCAAGGTGATCATCAACGCGCGTACCGGCACCGTGGTCATCGGGCAGCACGTGCGCGTGATGCCGGCCGCGGTGTCCCACGGAAACCTGACGGTGACCATTACCAGCGATCCGATTGTCAGCCAGCCGCTCCCGTTCTCAGACGGCGACACGGTCGTGGTCCCGCGCAGCGACATCGAAATCAGCGAGGAAGGCAACCGTATGTTCCTGTTTGAACCGGGCGTCACCCTGGACGAAATTGTGCGCGCGGTCAATGAAGTCGGAGCCGCCCCCGGAGATCTCGTCGCCATCATGGAGGCATTGAAGGAAGCCGGCGCGCTGCGCGCCAGGCTGGTGGTCATGTGAGGCGCGCGGAGCGGGGTGTGAGCAGATGATCGAGGGCGAAGCCACCACACGTTTTTCTCTGGATTTCTCGCGATTCAACGGACTGCGCAGCGCGGCGCGCGCCGGATCGGGCGTGGCGCTGGAGGAGGCCGCAGCGCAATTCGAGTCCCTGTTCGTGCAATTCGCGCTTCAGGCCATGCGCGAGGCGACCCTGGGCGACGGCCTGTTGGACAGTGAACAGAGCAAATTCTATCAAGGCCTGCTTGATCAACAATTCGCCTTGTCGCTGACCTCGGGCCACAGATCCCTGGGTTTGAAGCGTATGCTCACCGATCAACTCGGTAAGCATCAGGAACCGGCTGCGGCCGCCAAGGACGCGCGTGAAGGCTCTTCGCCAGGTGCGGATATCCCGCGGTTAAAGAAAACATCCCCCGCGGCCGCTAATTTCTACAAGGCGGTGCACGACGCGTTGGATCAAGAAGTGCCCGCTGCATCGGATGCCGGCGCCGGCGCTACGACCTCGGACGGTCAAAGGATTGCGCCATCGCCGGACACAGGGGCCTCGGCGGCGGACATCGGACGTTCGCGCGAGGCGTTTGTTCGCGGTCTTTGGCCGTTGGCCGAGGAGGCGGGCCGCCATCTCGGAGTATCGCCGCGGGTATTGGTTGCGCAGGCGGCGCTCGAGACCGGCTGGGGTAGATACATTCCCCAACGCGCGGATGGCACCCATGGCCACAATCTGTTCGGCATCAAGGCGGGCGGCGGCTGGCGGGGCGAGCGTGTTGCGGCACATACCTGGGAGGTCGAGGACGGGCAACGGGTGCCCGCCCGCGCCGAGTTCCGCGGCTACGATTCGTTTGCCGAGAGTTTCAACGACTACGTGAACTTTCTGCAGACCAATCCACGCTATGCCGGTGCGTTGCGCGCCGCCGCCGATCCGGAGGCGTTTGTGGACGCATTGCAGCGGGCGGGATTCGCTACCGATCCGCAATATGCACAAAAGATCAGAGCCATCATGGACAGCAGGATAGGCGCGTACGAACCCGACGCGGCCGGCGGGAAGTTTGGGTGAGCACCGCACATTCGGCGGCGATGCACGAGGTGATATCAAAGACGGGGTAACGAAATGGCGGTAGGCGACATACTTGGAAACAGCATCTCGGCGCTAATGGCGTTTCAACGCGCGATCGCCACTACCAGCCACAACATCAGCAATGTGGGCACCGAGGGTTACAGCCTGCAACGCACGGAACTGGCGACGCGTCCCGCACAGGAGTCATCGGTGGGGTTTATCGGCAACGGGGTCGAAGTTGCCACGGTGCGGCGGATGCGTAATGCGTTCCTCGAAGTGCAAATGCGCGAGAGCAGCAGCACCTTCGAGTACTTCGATGTGCTGCACGGCTTCGCCGGCCGGATTGATTCCCTGCTGGGCGACGCGGACACCGGGCTCAACCCGTCTATCAACGAATTTTTCGTGGCGGTGGAGGGTGTAGCCGCCGATCCTACGTCCATCGCCGCCCGTGGGGTGCTGATCGGAAGCGCGCAGTCGCTGGTGAGCAAGTTCAATCTCATTGACAAGAACGTGGTGCAGCTGCAAGCTCAGTTGGATGGAGAGCTGCGCAATGTGGTCTCCGAAATAAACAGCCTCGGCGGCGCCATCGCCGACCTCAACCGGGAAATTGTCTTCGCCCGCAGTCAGGCTTCGGGACAGCCGCCCAACGATCTGCTGGATCGCCGCGATCAGTTGATTCTGGACCTCGCGGAACGCGTCGGCGTATCGACCATCGCCATGCAGGACGGTTCCATCTCCGTCGCCATCGGCGATGGACAGCCGTTGGTTAACGGATTTCAGGCGCGCACGCTGTCGGTGAACACAGACCCGTTTGACGCGTCGCGGCTCGAAGTCGCCTTCGATGACGGGGTGGCGATCTCCGACACGCTGACCGGCGGGCGCATCGGCGGATTGCTGGGCACCCGGGATCTGGTGCTGGATCCGGCGTTGAACGGCTTGGGCCGCGTCGCCCTCGGGCTGGCGGAGACATTCAACCAGCAGCACCGTCTGGGTCTCGACCTGGAGGGTTTGCTGGGCCAGGCTTTCTTCACCACCGCCCGACCCGCGGTCTCTTCGCACCCCGATAACACCACCAGCAATGCGCCGGATGTGATGATTCAGGATGTCAGCGGATTAACGGCATCCGATTATCTGCTGCGCTTCGACGGCGCCGCGTGGAGTCTGACTGATCGCGCTATGGGACAAACCGTCGCTATGACGGGAACCGGCACCGCTGCCGATCCGTTCATCGCCGACGGATTGAGTATCAGCGTGCAGCCGATCGGCGCCGTGGCGGGTGATGACTACCGATTCGTGATACAGCCGACGCGCCACGGCGCGCGGCAGCTGGGCGTCGGCATTAGTGACCCGACCCGGGTGGCCGCGGCGGCTCCGTTACGCGCGGCGTCCGCGGCCGGCAACTTGGGAGATGCGGGCGTCGACGTGGTTGCAGTCAGCGACGCCGCGTCGCTGCCGCTGTCGGTGAATGGCGGCGACATTACCCTGACTTTCGACGTCGACGCCCTGGGGCCGGGTGTGCCGGGTTTCACCGTGAGTGGAGGCCCCGGCGGCGTGCTGGCCTACGATCCCGCGATGGAGAGCGCAGGCAAGACATTCGTGTTGGCGCCGCCGTTCGACGGGATATCGTTCGCGGTGACCGGGTCTCCACAAGACGGAGATTCGTTTGTGATCACGGATAACGGCAACGGCGTCGGAGACAACCGCAACGCCATTAAGATCGGCGAACTGCGGGATGCCCTGAGTTTGCTCGACGGGAACGCCACGATCCAGGACGCGTATAACCGGCTGGTTGGCGACGTCGGTATCACCACCCGCCAGGCGGAGATCGGACGCGACACCCAGGAAAGCGCACGCAGCCTGGTAGCCGCCACCCGCGAGTCGTTCTCCGGGGTCAATCTTGATGAGGAAGCCGCCAACCTGATGCGTTTCCAACAGGCCTATCAAGCCTCCGCTCGGGTCATCTCTGTTGCCAATGACTTATTTCAGGAACTGATCGGTGCGGTAAGGAGATAATCGATGCGTATTTCTACCTCGCTGCTGTTTTCCCGTGGGTTGGATGTGATACTCAACCAGCAGGCCACCGTGGCGCGCACCCAACTCGAGGTCGCGACCGGAAAGCGGATTCAAAGTCCTTCAGAGGATCCCGCGGCGGCGACCCGGGCGCTGGGCATTCGCGATGCGCTCGCTGAGACGAAGCAGTTCGCGGCGAACATTGACAGCGCCCGCAGTTATTTGTCTATCGAGGAAGCGGTGCTGACCAACACCGTGGATGTGCTGCAACGCGTGCGCGAACTGGCGGTGCGCGCCAACAACGGCACGCTGAGCGACGACGAACGGCTCGCCATTGCCGCCGAGGTGGAGGAGCGCGGCAAGGAACTGCTCGGCCTCGCCAACACCCGCGGCAGCAACGGCGAATACCTGTTTTCCGGATTCCAGAGCCGTACCCGGCCGTTCACGCCCAATGCCGCCGGCGACTTCGACTACCACGGCGACGAGGGTCAGCGCCACCTGCGTGTTTCCTCGTCTTTGCAGATTCCGGTGAGCGATTCCGGTGCCGAGATATTTCGCGACATTCGCACCGGGAACGGGACCTTTGCTGTCAATGCATCGCCCGGCAACACCGGCTCCGGCGTCATCGACAACGGCAGCGTCACGAATCCGTCGCTGTGGTTGCCGGATACCTACGCAATCAATTTCGTCGCCGCCGGTGCGTACGAAGTGCGCGACAGCGGCGGCGCCCTGGTGACCAGCGGCGCATACGTCGATGGCGGCGCGATCAGCTTCAACGGCGTCGAAGCGCGCATCGGCGGAGCGCCGGCGGCGGGCGACAGTTTCGTCGTCGAACCGAGTCGCAATCAAGATGTTTTCTCCACCGTTTCCGATTTCGTCGACGCGTTGAATATTCCCGTCACCGACGCGGCCTCCGAGGCGGCAATGAACCAGGGCATAAACAACGCACTCGCCAATCTCGACCAGGCGTTGAACAACGTTCTAGAAGTGCGTTCGCGGATCGGCGCCAGGATGAATACCGCCGACGATGAAGCGCGCGCCAATGCCGGCATCGATACGCAACTGCAGCAGGCGATATCGGATATCGAGAATGTGGACCTGGCGGAAGCGGTCAGCCGCTTGAATCGTCAATTGTTCGCGTTGGAAGCGGCGCAGCAGAGTTTCGCGACCATCCAGAATCTTTCCCTGTTCCGCTATCTATAAGGCACCACGTCCTCCGGTGGATCAGTGTTTCAGTGATTCTCAGCGGCGACGCCGGCCGAACAACCCGCAACGCCGATGCCGCTTATTCGCCAACCAGCGCCGGTATTGCGAAAAAACGTAACGGTAAACGGCGTGGCCGTATAACGCCGGCGCCGTTGGGAGGAGTACGCATATGAACAACAACGCCGGTGAGCAGCGCGACGTCGCGCAGTTGAATCGAGAAGGCGAAAACCTGTTCCAGGACGGCGATATCGCCGGCGCAATGGCCAAATTCGAGCTGGCGCTGACGGTGGATGATGCACATCCGGAGACTTTGAATAACCTCGGCGTCGGCCATCTGCACCTCGGCGATACCGAGCGCGCGCTGCAGTGTCTGGCGCGGGGGTTGGAATCGCACCCGCAAAATCGCGAGCTGCTGACCAATGCTTGCACCGTACTCCGCGAGCTGGGGTATGACCGGGATGCGGAGATACTCGAGCTTGGTGTCGAGGCCCTCAGCCGTGGAGATACGGACACATGTTGGGCGCCCGGCGAACAGGCACGGGACTTCGTGGCCGGTTTGGCGCCCCTGGGCGCACGGCCGTTGGTGTCGGTGGTCGTCATTGCCGACAGCGGTTTGGCGGCCATGCAAAGCGCCTTGGGTACACTGGCCGCGCAGAGCTATGACAACTGGGAGGCGGTGATTATTTCCAGTCACCGTGAGGCAGCCGCGCTGCGGGACCGTCGTCACGCCCCGGACGCGCGAATTCGTTACCATGAGACGCGTGCCGACAACCCCGCCGGCGCCCGCAACGACGCCTTGCGCGCGGCGCAGGGGGAGGTGATCTGTTATCTCAACGATACCGAATTGTTCCTGCCCCACCATCTGTCCACGGTCGTCGCTGCGTTGCGGGAGCGTGCAGTCCCGTTTGTTTACACCGATGCGCAGGTGGTGCACGGTGTGGCCGCAGACGGAGCGTGCGAAGCGCTGTTCACCGATCAGGTGTCGAGCGACGCGGAGTTTTGTCGGGACCGGATTCTGGTCGACAACCCGATATCCATCGCGACCTGGGCGCACCGAGCCGGATTTGTCGAAAGCCTGGGCGGTTTCGATGAGTCGCTGCGGGCGTGCGAGGATTGGGATCTACTGCTGCGATTCAGCGGCCACCGCCCACCGGTGCACGTCCCCCGCGTGAGCGTGCAGATCCGGCGTCAAGGCGGCGCGGTGGACCTGGCGCGGACCGCCCTCCCAGGGCATCTCGCGGACGGCGTCGTCGATATCCTGTACCGACGCTATCCGGTGACCGCGCCGGCGTTACAGCGGGCGAGGAATGCCCGGTTACGGCAGTTGGCGCACGAGCGGCGGCGCCAAAGCGCGGACTCGCCGTACGTGCGCATGGACGAATTGTACCCGTTATGGGTCGAGAAACATCAGCTGTCCGAGGCGGACGGAGAGATTCTCGCTGAACGGATGATGACCGACTGGAGTCACCAGCCGACCATTGAGATTTTGATGGTTGCCGAACCGGGCGATGAGTCCCGCATGTGCGACACCGCGGTTAGCCTGCGTCGTCAGTTATATGGCCAGTGGCGTTTGACGGTGATTTGCCCCGAACCGATGACCCCATGCCCTGGGCTGCCTCAAGCCCGGTTCCGCGCGATCGTCCATCGCGGCGATCCAACGGCGGCGTTGAACAGCGTGGCCAAGGGCACCGCGCGGGACTGGATCGCGCTCATCGACCCCGGCGACCTCCTGCCGCCCCACGCGCTGTTTGCCTGCGCCGACTACATCAGACTCCATCCAAACTGGCGGTTGCTGTACACCGACGAGGACTGTATCGACCCGGCGGGCAATCGTTTTGATCCTAAATTCAGACCGGATATCAATATGGACTTGTTGCGGTCCACCGCCTACACCGGACCTTTCTGCTTGGTGCGTGCCGATGCGTGGCGGGCGTTGGCGGGCGTCACCACGGTCGATGACAGTAAGACTTACGACTTGACGCTAAAGGTCGTGGATCGGTTTGGGGAGGACGGCGTCGGGCACATCGCCGATGTGCTGTATCACCGCCGGCGCGGTAAACGCACAAACGACGACGGCGAGATCCGCCGCGGCGAGCTGCGCGCGCTCAAAAATCATTTCGAGCGCAATGGGATTGGCGCCGACGTCGAACCCGGCTATCTGCAGGGCACCCATTTCATCACCTACCGGCACGATCAATCCCAGCCGCTGGTGTCCATCATCGTCCCGACGCGCGACAAATTGGAGTACCTGCGTCCCTGTGTCACCAGCGTCTTGGATAAGACCCGTTATGAGTCGTACGAGCTGATCATCGTCGACAACGGCAGCGACGATCCGCAAACCCTCGAATTTCTTGATGAACTGGAGGGCGCGCATCGACACGTTCGCGTGCTTCGCTATCCACATCCGTTCAATTACGCCGAGATCACCAATTGGGCGGCGGTTCAGGCCCGGGGTGATTACCTGTTGCTGCTGAACAACGATACCCATGTAGTGCACGACAACTGGCTCGGGCGGATGGTGAACCAGGGAATGCGTAGCGAGGTGGGTGTGGTCGGCGCGCGCCTGGTATTCGCGGATATGCGCTTACAGCATGCCGGGGTGGTGACCGGCATACATGATATTGCCGACCATGTGTTTCTCAAACTGCCCATGGATGAACCCGGTCACTTGGGCCGGGCGCAGTGCGTACAGAATTACTCGGCGGTAACCGCGGCTTGCATGCTGGTGCGCAAATCGGTATTCCTTGAGGTCGGGGGGATGGACCAAGCCGAACTTGCGGTGCTGTACAACGATGTGGACCTGTGCCTGAAGATCGGCGCGCGGGGGTTGAAAGTGGTGTGGACGCCCTACGCGACTCTGATACACCACGGTTCGCGCAGTATCCGCGAATACAACGACAAATCGGATCTTCTGCAGCGTAAATCGGAGGCCCACTGCATGGTGCGCAGGTGGTTGCCGCGGCTTGCCCGGGATCCTGCGTACAACCGCAACCTGACGCTGAAGCACTGCGATGCGCGTGTGGAAACCCAGGTCGACGTGAGCTGGGACCCGAGTTTCCACGACCGGCCGCGGGTGATGGCGTTTCCGTTTCATCGCTGGGGTTCGGGTGAATACCGGGTACGCGCGCCGGTGCGCGCGCTGCACGATGCCGGTCGCATTCAATATGCGTTGATGCCCTTGAACAACACGCGACGGGCGCCCCATCTGTGCGAGCTGGAGCGGGTGGCGCCGGATGTCCTGCTGATGCACAACACCCTGCATGACGAGTACCTGAAACTTCTGCCGCTGTACAAGCAATACAATTCCGCTTACCGCGTGTTGGGTCAGGATGATCTGATAAGTGCATTGCCCCCGAAAAATCCTTATCGGAAAACGGTGTATCCGGACATAGAGCAACGCATCCAACGCGCCTTGGAATGCTGCGATCGTCTGCTGGTTAGCACGGAACCGTTGGCGCAGGCGTTCGCAGGGATGATTGAAGACATTGTGGTGTTGCCGAATTACCTCGAGCGTGCGCGATGGGGCCGGTTGCGCTCCGCGAGGCGTCGCGGCGCGCGGCCGCGCATCGGTTGGGCGGGTGCGCAGCAGCATCAAGGTGATCTGGAGTTGCTGATCGAAGTCGTGCGGGCCACCCGCGACGAAGCGGATTGGGTGTTCATGGGCATGTGCCCGGAACAGATCCGGCCGTGGTGTGCGGAGTATCATGACGGTGTGACTATCGACCGCTATCCACAGGTGCTTGCGTCTCTGGATCTCGATCTCGCCGTGGCGCCGCTCGAGGTCAACGCGTTCAACGAGGCGAAAAGCAACCTGCGGCTGCTGGAGTACGGCATCCTGGGATGGCCGGTGGTGTGCACCGACATCTTTCCCTATCGCGACGCACCGGTGTGCCGCGTCGCCAACACCCCCGGCGCGTGGATCGACGCGCTGCGCGAGCGCATCCACGATCTCGAGGCCGCGGCGCGGGAGGGCGATGCGCTCAGGCGCTGGGTTCGCGAGCGCTGGATGCTGGACGATCACCTCGATGAATGGATGGCGGCGCTGCTGCCGGGGCAGGGCATGGCCTGTGCTCGGGATGTGCGCGGCTAAAAGCCGCTCCCACAAAAGACCCTTAAAAAGTTTTTCGCAGACTAAATCGAGGAAGAATTTCCGGGACCATCGCTTACCGGGAAGTATCCACGGCGTGTCCCGGATATTCTCCCTTGATTCAGCCCCGCCTTGGATCGATTCCGCCAGCAAACCGCTAAAGTTTCCACCGCTCGTGCCGATGATGTATTCGAGGGCGGACGATTGCGATGGGAAACGAGTTATCCGTTGGTCGATCCGCATGGGTGTTGAAAGTGGATGTTATCCATTTTTGAATTTTAAACTTTGGGAGAATTTAGAATGGCTTTAGTGATCAACTCAAACCTAGCATCGCTGAATGCCCAGCGGAATCTGGTCAACACGCAGATGGATTTGAGCCGTTCCCTGCAACGACTCTCTTCTGGGCTTCGTATCAACAGCGCGCGCGACGATGCCGCCGGACTGTACGCCGTGGAAAAGATGTCAGCAGACATCCGCGGCATCAATCAGGCGGTGCGCAACGCCGCAGACGGCATCTCGCTGGCCCAGACCGCGGAAGGCGCGTTGGCGCAGATCGCCAACAACCTGCAGCGGATTCGGGAGATCGCCGTGCAGGCGGCGAACGACACGGTGGAGGACCGCACCGGTCTGCAAAAAGAGGTGGATCAGTTGACGCAGGAAATCTCGCGCATCGTCAAGACCACCGAGTTCAACAAAAAGGAGTTGCTAACCAACACCACCGCGTTGAAATTCCAGGTGGGTCAGGACGGCGATGCGGACAATCAGATCAGCGTCAAAGGCGTGGAATTGGATGTCGCGGGCTCTGGCGGCTTGCACGCCTATAACGGCACCCTGAGCGCGACCGGTGTGGTTGACGTGGATGATGCGGCCGGGGCGTCGGCGGCGCTGGCGAACATCGAGGACGACATCGAGAAGGTTGCCGAATCCCGCGCGACTTTCGGTGCGGTGCAGAACCGTTTCGACGCGGTGATTGCCAACTTGCAGAACTATTCCGAGAATCTCAATGCTGCGCGCAGCCGTGTCCAAGACGCGGATTTCGCACAGGAAACAGCCAACCTCACGCGGGCGCAGATCCTGCAACAGGCCGGTGTGGCGATGCTTGCGCAAGCAAATTTCCAGCCGCAGTCGGTGTTGGCGTTGCTGCAGTAGTGAACCTGGTGGGTGATGAAAAGCGTCCGAGGCAGGGGCCTCGGACGCCGAATCCACCCTCAAGAATGTAGGTGCCTATGATGCCCATTCAAGGTCTAAATGGTGTCGGCGGTCCAAGCGTAACAAAGCTGGAGAACCGCCCCGAGGCGTCTGCGGCTGAACGGAAAGCGGCTGCAGACGATCATGTGGCCATGGCGCAGAACAAGGAGAGTCAGAAGGCGCCAGTGGACGGTGATCGAGTGGATCGTGTCGTCGAGTCGCTGAACAATCTTGCGCAGTCGCTCAAGCGCAAGATCGAGTTCAGCATCAACGACGACACGGGTCAGACGGTGATCCGAATCGTCGATTCGGAGAATGATCAGGTGATCCGGCAGATACCGCCCGAGGAAATGCTCCGCCTGGCGGAACACCTCAAAGACGCCCAGGGTCTCATTGTGGATTCCAAGGCGTGATGATTACACTGCACGATCGGAGCATGACCCATGATTAGCGCACCCGGCGTTGGATCCGGTCTCGACGTAAACTCGATCATCAATCAATTGATGGCCATCGAGAGCCGGCCGCTGCTGCAGATCGACAGCCGCGAGGGGGAATACAACGCCGAACTGAGTGCTTTGGGTCAGGTGAAGGGCGCCTTGTCATCATTCCAGGACGCGATGAGCGGCCTCGCGGACACCGCGAAATTCAACGTGTATTCGGCACTGAGCTCCGACGAAGACGTGCTCACCGCCAGCGCCACGAATTCAGCAGCCCCGGGCTCGTTCGCAATTCAGGTAACGCAACTCGCACAGCACCACAAGATGGCGTCCAATCCGTTCGCCGACGAGGACACGGTGGTCACCGCCATCGCCGGCGCAAAGGCGACGATTGAAGTGGACAGCGATAGTTTTGACGTCGTAATCCAGGACAAGACCCTGGCCGAGATACGCGACGCCATCAATCAGGCGGCCGACAATACCGGAGTGACCGCCACCATCATCAACGAGGACCTGGGTACACGGCTGATCGTGACCGCCAATCAAACCGGCACGGCCAATGCCGTATCCATGTCGTTCACGGATGGTAACGATGCGCCGATAGCCGACCCCCTGGGCATGGCCACCATCGCCGGCTCTGAAGCCCAGGATGCGCAACTGACCGTGGACGGTTTCAACGTCACGCGTTCGTCTAATGTCATTGACGACGTCATCGAAGGCGTCACGCTCAATCTGCACGATGAGGGTTCGGGACCGGTGACGTTGAACCTGGCCCGGGACAATGACGCCATCGTCGAGTCGGTGCAGGCGTTTGTCGACGCATACAACAACCTGCAGAACGTACTTTCCGATGTCGGTGCCGGTACGTTGTCCGGTGACGGTATTTTGCTGACCATTCAATCGCGCATATTGTCTGAATTCAACACACCCGCCGGCGGCGTGAGCAGCAGCTTCTCATACCTTTCGGAGGTCGGCGTTTCGATCCAGAAGGATGGGAAACTCGGGTTGGATAACGACAAAGTAAGCACGGCTCTGATTGATGACTTCAACGGCTTTGCGCAGCTGTTCGCGGACAGCAACGAGGGATTTGCGGTGCGCCTGGAGAGCCTCGCCGGGGCGATGATCGATGACGACGGGCTGCTCGACGTCCGCACGGATTCCCTCAATGACCGCATCGACGGCCTCGCCGACGACCGCGACGCCGTCGAGCGGCGATTGGATTCCACTGAGCAACGACTGCGCGCGCAGTTTGCGGCTCTCGACAGCTTACTGGGTCAGATGCAGGCGACCAGCAGTTTCCTGACGCAGCAGCTATTCGGGCTGACGGGTTGAGTGCGCGATCGTCGATGACGACATGATTGTTAATCTTTGAATGAATACAGTTTAGAGAAGAGGATGGCACGATGAATAACGCTTACGCAGCCGGTGTGGTCAAACAATACGAGCAAGTAGCCAAGCAGACAGCCGCCGTGTGCGACGACCCGCACCGTCTGGTGACCTTGCTGTTGGAGGGCGCCTTAGACCGCTTGTCGCTAGCCAAAGGGCATGCCGCGCAGAACGTGTTCCACGAAAAAGGCCGCCATATCCAGTCGGTGATGGCGATCATCGACGGGTTGCGCATGAATCTGAATAAACAGGCCGGAGGCGAAATCGCTCAGAATCTGGACCAATTGTACGACTACATGAACCGCCGGTTACTCGAGGCGAATTTGAAAAACGATGTGTCGATGATGGACGAAGTGATCGGTCTTTTGAATGAGATCAAGGCCGGATGGATCGCCATTGGAAAGGGAAACGCGGTAAGCGGTGAAACTGCTTCCCGCGCAGAGGGTATCTCGCCGTGAGCACAGAGGCAATCAACGAATCCGCCGGCGCGGCGCCTTACCAGTCCGCGTCATGGGAGGATGTATTGGCGATGACTCAAGAGATGCTGCATGCTGCGAAATCGGAGCTTTGGGAACGTGTCGGTGAATTGGAAGCGGCCCGCCATCCACTGTTACACGCCGTCATGGATCGGCCGGTGACCGCCGCGGATGCGCGGACCGTCGCAGACAACATCCATTCCGTCGTCGACGCCGATAACGAGATCCAACAACTCGTTCGGGAGCGGCTCAGCGGCCTGCAGACGCAACTGACAGGTATGAGGAAGACCCGGCGCGCCAGCCTGGCGTACGCCCGCGGGAGCGTGTGACGACGGTTGTTCTTTTTTATCCGGGATCGCCGTTGCCGGTGGAAGAATGCGCGTCACGCCCGGCAAGCGGTCGGGCCGCCGACGCGGCCTTGGATTCCCAGATCGTGATGCGCATGTCGTTTCCCGAGGTTGCCAGCCATCGGCCGTCGCGGGAAAACGCCACCGAGACCACCGATACCGTGTCACTATCGAGGTTCTGCATGAGCGCACCGGTTGCCGCATCCCAGACCCGCGCCTGTCCGTCTTCGGAACACGAGACCAGATAACGTCCATCCGGCGAGTAAGCAAGCGAGCGTATCGTAGCCGTATGCCCCGGAATACTGCGTTCCACGCGGCGCTGCGCTAGAGACCAGATACGAATGACTCGATCCGTTCCCGCCGAGGCGACGTAGCGCCCCTCGGGTGAGAACGTGACCGCGTTAACCGCACCGCTATGTCCTTTCAAGGCGGAGAGTTCCCGTCGATTGGGTGCGTGCCACAGGCGAATGGCGGCATCCTGTCCCCCGGAGACCAGCATCTCGCCTCCGGGAGCGAACGCCAGCGCGCGTAATCGATGCTCGGCGGCCGGGAGTTGTGCGATACGAACGCCCGAAAACGGGTCCCATAAATTCACCTGATTATCGGCGTCCAGGGAGGCAAGACTCAGACCGTCCGGGGAGAAGTGCACCTGGGCGACGCGATCCCGATGACCGAGAAAGGTCCGCACCTGTGCGCCGGTCTGCGGCTGCCACAACTTGATCGTGCGGTCCCAGCTCGACGACGCCAACCACATTCCGTCCGGGGAAAAGCTGATATCCGAGATGCGGTCGCTGTGACCGGTGAGGGTGTGCAGCACCTTCCCGGTTGCGGCATCCCACAGTCTGATCGTATGGTCGGCGCCGCCGGATGCGAGCCGGTCGCCGGCCGGGGAAAAGGCGACCGACAGGATCTCGCCTTTGTGTCCGGAAAGCGTGCGCGCCGGCGTGAAAATCGCGACTCGCGGTTTAGTTTGCTTCGCCGGCGCCGGCGTCGGCGGCTGCCGACGACCCGCGATGTCCTTGGCCGGCTGCTGCATCGTGCCGATGCGTGACCCGAGGTGCTCGACGCGGAAACTCAATTGGTCGAGGTGTCCGCTGAGCCGTTTGATTTCTTTGATGATCAGTTTTCGCTCTTCGGCGAGCAGTTGCAATCTTTCGATCAACGCGACCTCACTACCGCCCAACATGGCCTCGCCATCCCCGTTTCCGGCGGCGGCCCGTTCATTGATGCGCGTGCTCAAGGCCTCGAATTCGGTGTGTAGCGCGGCGACCACGGTGTTGTGTTCGTCCAGTTGTGCGCGCAGCAAGTTGTCCGTGGCGCGGCCGCGTATCGCCAGGGTAATCAGTATCGCCAGTATCGCGGCCACCGCCACCGATACCGCGATCGTAATCCACGGAATGTCGGGCGCCGGTGGCACCGGTGGCGCGGGTTGCTCTTCGGATGTCAACGGTAAGTCCCCCAAGCTTGGTGATACTGACCCATCATCGCGCGACACCGTCAAAAATACGGCGTTGCGCGGCGAAACGTAATAGAAATATGCAAGTTTCAGACCAGGAAAATATGATCTGGATCAAGTCCCGGCGCAACACGCGAACGCGGTCGCCCCGGTGCACCGGCCTGCGGCCGGCGCGGTGGTTTGACACTTTTACATTCCCTTGCTATTACAGAGTGTAGTGCGAAGTTTTTCAATTAATTGACGACAAAAATTCTGGTTCCGGTTCTACGCAAAGGGGGAGGCGCTTGTCGCTAATTCACGCAAGACTCATTGGGTCGCGGATACGCTGGTAATTGTGATTGCGCGGCCGCAAAGACGATCCGTTAACGGCCCGCAGGCTCGCGGCGCGGCGTCGGCGGTTTAGGACGAGGCGAGTGCGATGACTGAGCGCGGTATTGTCATTGTTGAAGGTGACAGCGAACAACGAAAACAGATTGAATGCCTGCTTGCGGCGATCAGTGAACGGATCGTGGCCACCGACTTTGACCATTTACGCCGTATTACGGATCAGGATCAGGGCAAATCCCCGCTGTGGGCGGAGGTTCAGGGGTTGATTAGGGCCTCCAGGCAGCAGGCCGGGCCATCGAAAACGGACTGCTCCGCCAAGGATCAGCGATCCCCGGAATTGTTTCGCTGTCTGGTGGGTTCCAGCCCCGGTCTGATGCGGGTCAAGAAGGCGATCATGCAAGTGGCGGACTCCGACACCAACGTGATGTTGCTCGGCGAATCAGGTACCGGTAAGGAGGTGGTCGCACGCAACATTCATTATCACTCCCGGCGCCGGGGAAAGCCGTTCGTCCCTATCAATTGCGGGGCAATTCCCGCTGAGTTGCTGGAAAGCGAATTGTTCGGCCACGAAAAAGGTGCGTTCACCGGCGCGATCTCCAGCCGCCGCGGACGGTTCGAAATGGCGCAGGGCGGCACTTTATTCCTGGACGAGATCGGGGACATGCCCACCGCGATGCAGGTTAAACTGCTGCGCGTTCTGCAGGAACGCAACTTCGAACGCGTGGGAAGTGAAAAAACCGTTCAGTCGAACGTTCGCATCATCGCCGCCACGCATCGCGATTTGGAGAGCCAAATCGAAGCGGGAAACTTTCGCGAGGATCTTTACTACCGGTTATGCGTGTTTCCTATCAACATTCCACCGCTGCGGGAACGTATCGAGGATTTGTCCGCATTGATCGAGTGCGTGCTCGATCGTTTGAAGAACGAAAGACAGGCGAAGATCAGCTTGACCAAGGGCGCAACGACTATCCTGCGCCGCTATGCCTGGCCCGGCAACGTACGCGAATTGGCCAATCTCATCGAGCGTTTGTTGATCATGTATCCCAACCAACGCGTAGATATTGCGGACCTGCCCGAACGCTACCGGCGAAACGTCGAAATCGAGGAGATGGAATTCGATCCCCCGGCGGACGCCGGAGGTCAGCAGACGTCGACTGCCACACTGCCCGCCGGCGGAATCGATCTCAAACAGCACCTCTCCGACGTCGAGCGATCACTGATTGAACAGGCGTTGCTTCAAGCCGACGGCGTGGTGGCGCGGGCCGCGGAAATTCTTAAAACGCGGCGCACGACTCTGGTGGAAAAGATCCGCAAATACAAACTCGAAACGACCCCGCCGCGACGGGAATTTGACGGCTGCGAGGCCGTTAATTCCTAACCCGCTGTTCTTATTGCGATTTCATATTCGGCATTGTTTTTGCTTTGCTAACGCTAGGGGGTGCGATCATGCGCCGCTAGCACCAACCGTCGCGGCCTCAATCGTGCTTCGGCAGGTTGGTCCGGGATCCGATATGACACAGTGCAACGAATCAGGGTGGACAAACAGCAAACCGTGAAGCACGGCGTTTCGCAAAGCACACAGCGTCTGGAGCGGGCATTCGCTACATTCAACAACGCGTCGCACGCGTTGGCTGACAGTTACTCGCAGTTGATGACCCAACTGGCCAGGCTGGAGAACAGGGCGGGGGGTGATGCCGATGGTGAACAGCGCGATGCATCGGTGCACGCCGGATTGGCTTTGTGGCTATCCAATCTGGTCAATGCGCTGCCAATCGCATTGGTGGTGGTCGGGGGCGATGGTTACGTGCAACTCGCCAATCCCATCGCCGAACACTGGCTTGGTCCGGATCTGAGCGGCCAGCCGTGGCGGGATCTGTTGCGCCGGAATTTTCGCACCCTCGATGTCGAAGATCCGGATATTTACCTGGCAGATGGACGCATCGTCAACATCTCCACTTGCCCCCTTGGAGGTGAACCGGGACAGATTGTCCTGATACAGGATGTGACGGAAAACCGGCAACTACAGGAACGGATCAGTCGTTATCAGCGATTGTCCGCGATGGGGGATATGGCGGCGCGCTTGGCGCATCAGATTCGTACCCCGTTATCCGCGGTGATGCTGTATTTGTCACAACTATCGGGACAGGGTGAAGTTGCTGATCCTCCGGGACTTATCCGCAAGAGCCTGGATCGTCTGCATTATCTGAATCAGATCCTGGATGACATGCTGTTGTTTTCCAGGGGCGGCACACAGACCACCGAAAATATCCGGGTTGGCGATCTGTTCACGGACATCGTCAAACATTGCAAAACACTTGCAAGCAAGTATGAGTGTCGGATAACGGTTCAGGATGACGCAACCGGTGCGGTGATCCGAGGAAACCGAACGCTCCTCGTTAGTATGTTTGAGAATGTAATCAATAATGCCGCACAAGCCTGTGGCGCCGGCGGCGTACTTGAATTGAACAGCCGCAATGACGGCGCGCATCACGTGATTCTCTCGTTGGCGGACAATGGTCCCGGAATCCCGCAACAGGCCAGGCGACAGGTGTTTGAGCCTTTTTATACCACGCGTGCCGGGGGTACCGGGTTGGGATTGGCCATTGTGCAGGCCATTGCGCAGGATCATCGCGCGGATGTCGATCTCGACAGCGTCCCCGGCGACGGCACGACCATTCATTTCCGGTTTCCCCGCTGCGCGCCGCATGCCGGTGAGGTTGCGGGGTTGGAGGACGGCCGCTGTGCCGGCGCGTGAAATTGACAGCGATACAGGCGCCCCTATGAGCGAATCGAAAATTATGATTGTCGAGGACGACGCGGATCTGCGCGAAGCGCTGTGTGACACCCTGGACATGGCCGGATTTAATGTCGTTGCCGCCGCGGACGGACCCGCGGCGTTGCGCATCATGGACCAGCAAGCGCTGCGAATGGTCATCAGCGACATCAAGATGGAGCCCATGGATGGGCATCACTTGCTTGCCGAAATCCGCCGCCGCGCGCAGCTGCCGGTGTTGCTGATGACGGCGTTTGGAGACATCCAACAGGCGGTGCGCGCGATGCAGGAGGGAGCGGTCGACTATTTGGTCAAACCGTTCGAGGTCGACGTGCTCATCAGCAGCATCAACCGTTACCTCCACACCGGCAACACCGATGCCGGCGATGCGATCGCGGAAGATGACGGCAGCAAGCGTTTGTTGGCCTTGGCCGATAGGGTGGCTGACAGTGAGGCGACGGTGTTGATCACCGGAGACAGCGGCACCGGCAAGGAAGTGCTGGCACAGTATATTCACCAGCGCTCGGCGAGAAAGGATGGTCCTTTCGTGGCCGTCAATTGCGCCGCGATCCCGGAAACCATGCTGGAGGCTACCTTGTTCGGTTACCAGAAGGGTGCGTTCACCGGGGCCTATCAGACCAGTCCAGGGAAATTTGAGCGCGCCCAGGGTGGCACGCTGCTTTTGGATGAGATCTCGGAGATGGACCTGGGATTGCAGGCGAAGTTGCTGCGCGTGCTCCAGGAGCGTGAGGTGGAACGCCTGGGTGGCGCGCGGGTGATCGCGCTCGACGTCCGTGTGCTGGCGACTTCCAATCGCTCGTTGCCCGTGGAAGTCGAGAACGGTCGCTTTCGGGAAGACCTGTACTACCGCCTGAATGTGTTTCCGCTGCATTTGCCGCCACTGCGCGATCGACCCGGGGATATCCTGCCGCTGGCGAAATATTTCCTGACGCGCCACGCGCAGGCCACGGGGCAGGTGGCTACACCCGAGCTGTCCGAAGCCGCCGCGCGGCGACTACTCACGGCTTACTGGCCGGGAAATGTGCGCGAGCTGGAGAATCTCATGCACCGCGCATTGATACTTTCCAATCGCCGCTGCATCGAGCCCGGCGATCTGCAGGCTGAATTTGGCGCGGACCCTGTGCTCGGGCGCGAGCGCGGCGTCGACAACGACGCGTCACCGGAAAGTCTCGACGATTACCTGAAATCCCACGAGGAGGCGCGCATTATGGAGACCTTGAAATCGGTAAACGGCAGCCGGGACGAGGCGGCCAAGCGCCTGGGTATCAGCGCGCGCACCTTGCGCTACAAGCTTGCGAAGATGCGCGCGGCGGGTGTGCCGTTAGCCACCAGTTGAAGTCAAACGATTCGCGAGGTGAAAAATGTCGGACATCGATGTATCAAGCTTGCTCACCCAGATGCGGACGATGGCCGCAGCCGCCCACAACGGTTCCGCCACACCGGCCGGTGCGGCGGATTCCGGAGAGTTCGCCAAGCTGTTGAATCAAGCGATCGATCAAGTGAACAACACGCAAAAAGCGGCGGCCAACATGGCCACTGCTTTTGAGTTGGGAGATGAGCGCGTCGATATGGCGGAACTCATGGTCGCGCTGCAAAAGGCGAACGTTTCTTTTCAGGCCATGCTCCAGGTGCGAAACAAGCTGGTTTCGGCGTACCAGGAAATAATGAGCATGCAAATCTAGATGACAATCACATATCCAATCGACTGCGATTACGGAGGGCGGAAGATCGTACAAGGTCTCCGATTGAATCACGATGGCACAAGTAACACCTGAAATTGTCACGGTCCCGGCTCGGGGATTCGCGCAATTACCCGCGTTGCGACAGATCGGAATGATGGCGGGGCTGGCCGCGAGCGTGGCGCTCGGATTCTGGATAGTGTTGTGGTCGCGCACGCCATCCTACCAACCCCTGTACGGGAGTTTGTCCCAGCAGGAGGCGGGGGAGGTCATCGAGGTGCTGCAAACAGCCGACATTCCATATCGGGTCGATGAATTGTCCGGTAGCGTGATGGTTCCGGGAGCGGTGGTGCACAGCGCGCGTATCAAGCTGGCCACGGAGGGTCTGCCGCGCGGATCCGCGACCGGATTTGAATTAATGGAAAAATCCAACGGTTTCGGCGCCAGCCAGTTCATGGAATCGGCCCGTTATCAGCGCGCTATCGAGGGCGAACTTGCGCGGTCCATCGCGAGTTTGCAGAATGTAAAAACGGCCCGCGTCCATCTGGCGATTCCCAAGCAGTCTTCATTCGTGCGCGCGCGCAGGAGCCCGAGCGCGTCGGTGGTCATCAGCTTTTACGCGGGGCGGCAGTTGAACGATGAACAGCTGGCCGGCGTTGTGCACTTGGTCAGTTCCAGTATTCCCGAGCTCAGTCCGGACCGCGTTTCGGTCATCGACCAGCGGGGGCGCCTGTTGACCGCGGCGGACGGGAACAAGGCGCTCGGGCTCAATCATAACCAGCTGTCCTACGCCCACCGACTGGAACAGAGCTATGTTTCACGTATCGAAAACATTCTCGCGCCCATCGTAGGAGTCGGCGGCGTGCGCGCCCAGGTGGTTGCGGATATCGATTTCACAGTCACCGAAAAGACCTCGGAGACGTTTGATCCTAAAAAGCGCCAGGTCAGAAGTGAGGCGATCCAAAAAGAGGAACGCATCGGCATGGATCTGGCCATGGGCGTACCCGGGGCGTTGAGTAATCAACCGCCGCCCGCGGGAGTCGCCGCCGGCGCGGATGTCGCGGCGGACGCCTCTTCGGAGAACGCGGATGGGTCGGCGAGCGGCGGCGGCGCGGCGGTGGAAAGGCCCAAGAGCAGCAGCGAGCGCGCCACCCACAACTACGAGCTCGATAAGACCATCAGTCACGTAAGAATGTCCAGCGGTGAGATCCGGCGCCTGTCCGTGGCAGTGGTGATTGATGACCGATCTCAGGACAACAAAACGAAGCCACAGGCGGGCGCCTCGAACATGGAGCGCTTGACCGAACTGGTGAAGCAGGCGGTCGGTTTCAATGAAGCGCGCGGCGATGCTGTATCCCTGGTGAGCATTCCGTTTACCACCCCGGACACCCCCGAACCGCTGCCGGATACCCCGTTGTGGGAGCGTACCTGGTTGATGGATCTGGTCAAGCACCTGATCGCCGCAGCGGCGGTATTGGCGCTCATATTCTTCGTGTTGCGGCCGACCATGCGCCAACTGGCGGCGCGTGGCGGCCAACTTCAGGTATTGCCCGGACAGGGCGGTGCGCAGGGCGAGGCCGCCGGCGGGCAGTTGTCCGGGCCCATGGGATTGCTCGGCCAGTCCGCGGGCGCGGGCAATTATGAACAGGACATCGAATCGGCCAGGACGATGGTGGCCAAAGATCCGCAGCGTGTGGCGCAGGTGGTCAAAGTCTGGGTAGGTGAAGATGGTTGACGCCGCGACGGAAACCGGTGTCCGTCGCGCCGCCATCTTGTTGCGCGCGATCGGCGAGGAACACGCCTCCAAGGTACTTCAACACATGGGCGTCAAGGAGGTGCAGATGATCAGTAAGGCGATGGTGGAGCTCGAATCCATTGCCCCGGAGAATGTAACAAACGTGTTGGGAAATCTGCAGGAGAGCCTGGTTGGTCACACCGCGTTGGGTATCGGCACGGATTCCTACATCAAGCGGGTGCTGGAAAACGCCCTCGGTCCGGAGCGCGCCAAAGGTCTGCTGGAAAATGTGCTCGACAATAAGGTCAACAGCATAGAAGAACTCAACGTGCTGGATCCCGAATCCATTGCCGACCTGTTACGCAACGAGCACCCGCAGATCATCGCCTTGGTCCTCAGTTCGCTGGACAGCGCCCAGGCGGCGAGGGTGCTGAGCGAACTTCCCGAAGACGTGCGCGGCGACGTATTCGTACGCATCGCCAAACTCGAGACCGTGCAACCCGGAGCACTCGAGCAGCTCAAACGCAGCCTGTTGGCGCATTTCAAGGGCCAGGCGTCTTCAAAATTCAAAAAATCCCACGTCGGCGGCGCTAAATGTGCCGCCGACGTTTTGAACGAGCTGTCACCCGGTCAGCAGGACGAAATACAGGAAACGATCCGCGCAATCGACCAGGAGCTTGCGCAATCCGTGGAAGACCTCATGTTTACGTTCGAAAATCTAAACGATGTGGATGACCGCGGCATGCAGACTTTGTTGCGCGAAATCGAAATGGATCAACTGGTCATCGCCCTTAAGGGCGCATCGGATAAATTGAAACAAAAGATATACAAAAACATGTCGCGGCGCGCCGCGGAGCTGTTGAAGGACGATCTGGAAGCCAAGGGTCCGGTGAAACTGAGTGACGTGGAGGCGGCGCAGAAAGCGATTATCACCCAGGCGCGGCAAATGGCTGAGGACGGAACGATCATGATGAGTGGCCGCGGTGGCGAAACCTATGTCTAAGATCATCGACGGAAACAGTTTGGCGGAATACGAACCGTGGAACGCGCCGCAGGTGGACGATGTGTCTGCAGTGAACCGATCCGCTGACGGCGCCGCGCGTGTTACGGTTCGTGATATAGAGGAGATACAACAGCGCGCCTACGAAGATGGCTTTAGCCGCGGTCATCAAGAGGGTTTGTGCGCGGCAAGAGAAGAGGTGCGGCATCTCGGTCTGGTCCTGACACGGTTGCAAGAGCCGCTCGCTGACATGGACGAACAAGTGTTGCAGGAACTCGTGAGTCTGGTGAAATCGACGACGCGACAACTCGTTCGCCGGGAGATAAGGATCGCCCCGGAGGGGATCGTCGCGATTCTGCGCGAGGCGATCAACGTGCTGCCCAGCAGTGCGCGGGAAATTGAAATCCACATGCATCCGGATGACGTCAAGCTGGTGCGCAACATCTTGTCCATTGATGACGATCATCCCACCTGGACGTTGACCGAAGACCCGGTTCTGACGCAAGGCGACTGCCGGGTGGTCACGGAAAACTCTCAAATTGACGCTACCCTTGAGGGGCGGTTGAACGCGGTAATTTCCGCTTTACTGGGCGGGGAGCGTGATGACGACGAAGATATCGTACCCTGACCCCGACCGTGGTCCGATCTGGGCGCGGCGCTTGCGCGGCATGCGCCGGGGCCTGAATAAGGCGCGGCCGCTGGTGGTGGAGGGGAAGCTCACGCGCATCGTAGGTTTAACCCTGGAGGCGGTCGGATGCCGCGCCGCGGTGGGCGCACGCTGTATCGTGTCCGGCAACCGCGACACCCGGGTAGACTCCGAAGTAGTCGGTTTCGCCGGTGAAAAACTCTATCTCATGCCGACGGGCAATATCCGCGGGCTCGCCCCGGGCGCGCGGGTGACGCCCACCGGCGAGGACACCCGGGTGTCGGTCGGGCCGGGATTACTCGGACGCGTCATCGACGGCGCCGGGCAGCCTCTGGACGGAAAAGCTCCGGTGCATGGCGTAACCCGGGTTCCGCTGCACGGCCACACCACCAACCCCCTGCAGCGCGCATTGATCACCGAGCAGCTCGACGTCGGGGTGCGGGCGATCAACTCATTGCTTACCATAGGTCGCGGCCAACGCGCCGGCATATTCGCGGCCAGCGGCGCCGGCAAGAGCGTGCTGTTGGGCATGATGACGCGGTTCACGGAAGCCGACGTAATCGTCGTGGGGCTCATCGGCGAGCGCAGCCGCGAGGTGAAGGAATTCATCGAGAACAATCTCGGGCGCGAGGGTCTGTCCCGCGCCATCGTGGTCGCCACCCCGGCGGACCGTCCGCCGTTGCTGCGCCAGCACGGCGCGATGCTGGCGACCGCGATCGCCGAGTATTTTCGTGACCAGGGCAAGCATGTGTTGCTGCTCATGGATTCCTTGACCCGGTACGCGCAGGCGCAACGCGAAATCGCCCTGGCGGTGGGTGAACCGCCGGCGACGCGCGGTTTTCCGCCGTCGGTGTTTGCCAATATTCCGCTGCTGGTGGAGCGCGCCGGGACCGGACCGCAGGACTCGGGCACCATCACCGCTTTCTACACCGTGCTCACCGAAGGTGACGGCGAATACGACCCGTTGGCCGAGTGCGCGCGGGCGGTGCTCGATGCGCACATCGTGTTGTCCCCCCGGCTCGCCGAGTCGGGACATTATCCCGCGATAGACATCGAGGCATCGATCAGCCGCATCATGACCGAAATCGTATCGACGGAGCATCTCGATGCGGTGCGCCGGTTCCGACAACTGTACTCGATGTACGAGCAGAACCGGGATCTGATCAATGTCGGTGCTTATGCGCGGGGCAGCGATCCGCGGGTCGATGAGGCGATCAGCTATCACCCGCGGCTCACCGGTTTTCTGCAACAGAACATGCGCGAGGCGGTCAATATGGCCGACAGCATCGAAACGCTGCTGGCGACCCTTAAAACGAGGGCTAAATGAAAAAAAGTAAACGTCTGACGAAGATTCTTGATCTGGCGGTGGACGATGAGAACGACGCCGCCCGGGCGCTCGCCGAGAGCCGGCAGCAACTCGACACCGGCAGGGCGCAGCTCGACGAACTGCGCGCCTTGCACGACGAATACGCGGAGCTGATCAGGGTACAGGGCGAGAACGGGATCCATGCCGGAAAACTCAGGCACCGATGGGCGTTTGTCAATCGACTGGCGACGGCGGTCAGCCAGCAGCTGCAGTCGGTCAACCAGTCGCAACGCTTGGTTGACTCCAAGCGCGACGAGTGGACAAAACGCCGCGCCCGGTCCCGCGCGATGGCGGAGCTCGTGGATCGCCACCGCCACCGGGAAAGGCGTGACGAAGCCCGCAAGCTGGAAATCGATGTCGAGGATCCGCTGAATGGGCGGCGCGGGGATTCCCGCCACAAGCTTGACAATCCCGAGACGTGAACCGCCGAGCGCTGTAGTGCCGTTATCGGCCCGGCGGGGTGACGTCTCCGCCGCTGCGCCGGTCCGCCGCTGTCAGCGCCCGGGGCGTCCGCTGGTTCCGGGCTGGTTCCAACCGTCCCCCCGGCACGAGTCTTGCACGTATATCAGGTATCCAATCACCCCGGGGAGTCCCTATCAGTGTCTGAGGCGTTGCCGGTGATCGATATTCCAGTTGCGTCGTCCGGCAGCGGCGGAATCGCGCCGGTCAGCGGTGCGTCGCCGTCGCCGTCGCCGTCGCCGAACTCGCCGCCGCCGGGCAGCGCCGCATCACCGGACCCGCCGTCGCCGGCGAATTTCCAGCAGCTGTTCGCCCAGCTCCAAGGCGCACCGCTGATCGCCGCCGGCCCCGGGGCGCACGACGTGTCGCCGGCGGGCAAACCTCCGCCGCAGCCCGGCAGTCCGTTGCCGCCTGCCGACCCCGCACAGACGCCGACGCCCGCCGGTCTGCCGACGCTCCCGCAGCCCGCTGTTATGCCGCCACCACCGCCGGCCTCGACCGCTCAGGCGCCGCTGGTGCAGCCGTGGAAGCCGACGCCCGACGCCGCTGCGCCGCCGACACCGGATGCCGCCGCGCCCCCGGCGACCCCCGGCGAGCCGGGTACCGTCGCCGGCCCCGTGGCGGTGTCGGCCGTCCCGGCGCCTGGGGCGCCGGGTTCTGAGATCCTGCCGTCGGCGGTGGTCGTCCCCGCGACGCCGCCTGCGACCGGCCTGCGGCCGATGGCCGCGCCGCCAGTGAGCGTCGCCGGTGCGCCGTCCCCGGCGAACACGCCGATGGCGCCGTACAACGGCACGGCGGCGGCTCCCGTTGCCATACCGCCCGGGGCCGAAGTCGCGGCTGGCAAACTGCCGGATGGCTTCGCGCAGATTTACCCGCACAGTGATTACGCCATCTCCGGCGAGCCGGCGGCAAGCTTCACGGTCGCCCGGGAGCTCGGCCGGCAGATGCGTTCGCCGACGGCGTCGGTCACCGGCTCGCCGGCAGCCGCCATTCCGCCGGGTGCCGGAATTGCGCCGGCATCCTCGGGGCTGGGGCCGAATCCGGCGAACACGGTGCTGATTGTGGATACGCCGCCGGCGCAGCCGGGTTTCGAGGCCGAATTGAACAACCGCATCCTGTGGATGACCCGGCACAATCTGCAAAGCGCGGAAATTCGGCTGAATCCGCCGCACCTCGGTCCTTTGGAAGTGCAGATAACGGTGTCCAAAGGCGAGGCCCATGTTTTGTTCACCTCCGCCCACGCGGTGGTGCGGGAGGCATTGGAGGCCGCGATTCCGCGCCTGCGTGAAGGCTTCAACGAGCAAGGGCTGGTGTTGGGCGAGGCGGATGTCGCGGATGCCTTCGACCGCCAATCGGGTGAGGCCGGATTCAGCCCCCCCGGGGATCGGTGGCACGCGGCGACGGAGTTGTCCGCAGAGGACTCCCAGCTTGAAACGGCGGTCGCTGTGCACCGCGGCGACGGATTGCTCGACGTCTACGCCTGAGCGGAAACGGTGCGACCATACCGCCATGCGGTTGCCGCACGGCGCAGTCGCCGCGACCCGGCGACGGTTTTTCGACGGTTGACGGGCCTCGATGCGTGAACTGACTTAAGTTTTCATCGAGAAAACACGCCTAAGCTCCTGATACATTGCGTTATTAGTAAAATATCGACTGCCTGGCACAGGTTTTGCTCAGTGACTGTTGAGGCGGTGTCATCCCGCATTTTTGCAGCGTCACAGGGGAGCGTTCCATGGCTGAAGACGAAATCGAACTTGCCGGCGACGAAAACGGCGAGGCCGGCGGCAAGCCCGCCGCCAATCCGATCGTAAAGATTGCGATCATTGCCATTGCCGGACTGTTAGTGCTCGGCGGATCCGTGACGGCGACCTTGTATCTGACCGGTGAAGAGCCGCCGCAAGATACCGCGGCAAGCACCGCGGCAAACAATGACGGCGAGGCAGAGGTCGTCCAGACGGAAGACGCGGCGCCCAAGGGGGAGGCCATCTATATGCCACTGGATCCACCGTTCACGGTGTCGCTGGACGGCGACGAATCGCGCAAGTATCTGCAGGTTTCCATGTCGCTGATGTCGCGCAGCGACGGTGCGATCGACGCGGTGAGGAGACACCGTCCGCTGGTGCGTAACAACCTGAACCTGCTTTTCTCCGGTTTGAAATACCGGGATATCACGACCCGCGAAGGAAAGGAGCAGCTGCTCGAGGACGCGCGGCAGGAAATCAATAAGGTTCTCGAACAGAACGGTGAAAAGTCGGAGGTGGAAGCCTTGTACTTCACCAGCCTGGTAATCGACTAGCGCCATGAGCGAGTCCGATCTGTTATCCAAAGATGAAGTCGATGCGCTGCTCGACAACTCCCACGCCGAGGGCCCGGCGGACGGTAATGGCGTGCGCGACCACGACCTCGCCAACAACGACCGCATTGTGCGCGGACGCCTTCCCGCCCTGGAGCTGGTTAACGAACGGTTCTCGCGTCTGTTGGAAACCAGTTTTTTCAGTCTGTTGCGGCAGTCTGTCGACGTGAATCCCGCCGGCATCAAGGGGCGCAAGTACGATGAATTTTCGACCAGTCTGCCAACGCCGTGCAGCGTCAATCTCGTCACGCTTGCGCCGCTGACCGGCACTGCGTTGGTGGTGTTTACACCGGAACTCATATGCAACCTGGTGGACCGTTTTTTCGGCGGCAGCGGTTGTCCGGCGGACTATCAACAGGACCGTGATTTCACCCCAACTGAATTGGGGATCATGGATTTGCTGCTGTCGGATCTGATCGCGAACATGCGCGAGGCGTGGTCGGTGCTGCAACCGGTTGAAATAGCACGGATCGATTCTGAGACCAATCCGCGTTTCGCACAGATCGCGAATCCTCTCGATTTGGTGATCGACTGCGCGTTTCAAATTGAACTGGCGGAGCACAGCGGAACGCTGCACCTGACCTATCCGTATGCGATGCTGGAACCGATCCGCGATCGGCTCGAGAACGGCACCCAGAGCGACTCCAATAGGGTGGATGAGAGGTGGCTGACGACACTGCGCGAGGAAGTCGCCAGAGCGCAGGTGCGCCTGAGGGTGACCGTCGCTAGAACCGAGATCGCAATTCACGAACTCATGGAGATGAAGGCGGGTGATGTGATCGCGATAGATATGCCGCAGACGGTGATCGCGCGCGCCGAAGGGGTTCCTCTATTCCGCGGCACGTTCGGTGTTCACAACTCCAAATACTCCATCAGGATGTGCGAACCGATTCAATTTCGCATTGATTCCACGTCGCCGCAAGCCCCGGGACAGGGGTCCGGGGGATGACCATCGCCGGCGACACTTCGAACCGCATAAAGCGAGGCGTTCAATGAGTGACAAAGAAAACAGCACTGACGAAACACCGCAGGCCGGTGCGGACGGCGGCGAACCAGCGGCTCAGTCGACGGTTTCGGCATCCAGCGCCGATCAGCCTGCGCCGGGTAACGGCGGCGGCGGAATGACGGCGGCTGAGTTCGGTGATCTGAACGAGACGCCAAGCGGCGAAGGCGCGGTGGGATGGGATCTGCAGATGCTTCGTGACATCCCGGTGACGCTCAGCGTGGAGGTTGGGCGCAGCGCGATCAGCATCAACAATCTACTGCAGCTCAGTCAGGGCTCGGTGGTCGAATTGGATCGCGCCGCCGGTGAGGCGCTCGACGTGATGGTAAACGGTTGCCTGGTCGCCCATGGGGAGGTGGTGGTGGTGAACGACAGGTTCGGTATCCGTCTGACCGATGTGGTCAGCCCTACGGAACGGGTCAAAAAGCTCAATTGAGGCGCTTGCATGAATCACCTCGTTATCCGCCCCAAGCAGATTCACGCCGCGTCGGCAGCGGGACTGAAGCAGGTTGCGCGCGGCGCGGTCCTGCTTTCGGGGTTGCTGGCGCAGGTCTCGTCGGCGGCACCGAACGCGACGGGACTCGGCGCAACGGAGCATGCGTCCCTAGGCGCCGGCGTGCAGGCGCAGGTGCTGACCCAGGTGGGCCTGGCGTTGATCTTCATTATCGCGTTGATTGTGAGTGGCGCGTGGCTGATGCGGCGCATGGGCCAGTTCAACCGTTCCGCCGACGGCGCAATGAAAATTATCAGCGTGCTGTCCCTCGGGTCGCGCGAGCGCGTGGTGCTGGTGCAGGTCGGCAGCGATCGCGATCATCAACTGTTGCTTGGCGTGGCCCCGGGACGGGTCACGGCCCTGCACGACTTTCACGGAAATCCTGTCGTGGCCGCGCCGAACGACAACGGCGGTGCGTTGGTGGCGGGCCCCTTTGCGGCGATGGTCAGGACCGTTCGCCGCGCCGCCGCGACGGGAAATTCGCAGTCGGGCTACAAAAGGTCGGGGAGCAGCGATGAACATTGACCTTCATGACGGGCGTTTCCGCAAGCTTCCGTGGCTGGTGGCGCCGCTGCTGGCGGTGTCGGCTCTGATTGTCGCGGGCGGCGCTTACGGCGCCGATCTCGGTTTTCCGGCGCTGACCCTGCACACCGAAGCGGACGGACAGCAGACCTATTCCGTCAGCATCCAGGTTCTGCTGTTGATGACTGCGCTGACGCTGCTTCCCGGGGCGTTGATGATCATGACCTCGTTCACGCGAATCGTGATCGTGCTCGCCATTTTGCGGCAGGCGATGGGACTCAACCAGACACCGTCGAATCAAGTCATGGTCGCGCTGGCGTTGTTTTTGACGATGTTCATTATGGCGCCGGTATTCGAAAGACTTTACGACGACGCGATCAAGCCGTATCTCGACGATCAGGCGACCCAGACCCAGGCCCTGGCGCAGGCCGGGAAACCGATGCGGCAGTTCATGCTCGCACAGACGCGAACCGCAGACCTGAACTTATTCGTTTCCCTCAAGGGTGAGGACAAACTCGAGCAAATTGACCAGGTACCGTTTTCGGTGTTGATACCTGCGTTTATAACCAGTGAGTTGAAAACCGCGTTTCAGATCGGCTTCCTGCTGTTTATCCCGTTTCTGATCATCGATCTCGTGGTCGCCAGCGTGCTGATGGCGATGGGCATGATGATGTTATCGCCGATGATGATCTCGCTGCCGTTCAAGATCATGTTGTTTGTGCTGGTTGACGGGTGGACGCTCATCATCGGCACCCTGGCATCGAGTTTTCTTGTTTAGTCCCTGGAGATTTTATTTATGGGTCCGGAAGCCACCGTTGATATTTTCCACCAAACCATCGAGATCATACTGGTGATGGTGTCCGTTATCCTGGTGCCCGCGCTGGTCGTCGGCTTGCTGGTCAGCATGTTCCAGGCGGCGACTCAGATCAACGAAATGACCTTGAGTTTCGTTCCCAAGCTGCTGGTGACGGTGATGACGATCATGATCAGCGGGCCCTGGTTGTTTCGTATTGTGGTGGACTACACGCAACGCCTGTTCCACGACATCCCGTTTCTGCTGCAATGAGTGAATAAAGCGCCGGCAATAATGAATATCAGCGCAGCGGACATTCATCACATGGTCGGCGCGTACCTGTGGCCGTTCCTGCGCATTGGAGCGGCGATCGGTGTGGCGCCGGTTTTCGGTGCCCGCACCGTGCCGGTCCGCACGCGTCTGGCATTGGCTTTGGTACTGACCGCCGTTGTCGCGCCCCTGGTGCCCGCCACCCCCGCTGCCGAATTATTGAGCGCCGAGGGCCTGCTGGTTGCCGCACATCAGATACTCATAGGCCTGCTGATGGGATTCGTGCTCCTCGTTGTGTTCGCGGCATTCGTGTTGGGTGGACAGGTGGTCGCCATGCAGATGGGCCTGGGGTTCGCCTCGCTGGTGGATCCGCAAAACGGCGTGCAAACCCCGATGGTGAGTCAATTGTATGTCCTGTTGGCGACATTGGTGTTTCTCGCCCTGGACGGGCATTTGACGCTGATACAGGTGCTTGCTGAAAGCTTTTACACCATGCCGATCGACGCTGCGGGGGTCGGCACCGCCGGGATCTGGCAGGTGATCCTTTGGGGGCGCGAGATCTTCGCGGGTGCGGTGATGATCGCCTTGCCGGCCATCATCACGCTGCTGCTGGTGAATCTGTCGTTCGGGGTGCTCACCCGGTCCGCTCCACAGCTCAATATTTTCGCGGTGGGTTTTCCGGTGATCATCTTGTCCGGATACGTGGTGATCATGGTGACCCTGTGGACCGCGCTGCCGCGATTGAGCGACTTCGTCGAACGCTCGGTTTCTTTATTGACCAACCTTCTGATCAGGGGCTGAAGCCATGCCAGAGGATCAAGGCCAAGACCGTACCGAACCGGCATCACCGAAAAAGCTCAAGGAGGCCTCGGAAAAGGGACAGCTTCCCAGATCGCGTGAACTCACCACGGTCACGCTGCTGTTGACCGGCGCCGGCGGGGTGTTGATGCTGGGAGAGGGCATGGTTGACGGTGTGCGACAAGTGGCGCGCAACAGTATGACCATCAGCCGCCGTGACATATTCGACGACTACGCGATGGTCAGCAATCTGCAGGGAGCGATAAGTGTCGTGTTGGATGCCTTGGCGCCTTTTCTTACCCTGCTGGTCCTCGCTGCGATATTCGCGCCCATGGCCCTGGGTGGTTGGTCCTTCAGCCCCAAGGTGTTGTCGCTGAACTGGTCGAAACTGAACCCGATACAAGGCGCCAAACGTATCATCTCGTGGCGCGGTCTGATGGAGCTGGGCAAGTCGCTGATCAAATTCATCGTGGTGCTGACCGGCGCGGTGCTGCTTCTGCAAAGTCTGTTCGGCACCATCATCAATCTCGGAAGAGAACCCACGATGTCCGCGCTGGCGCATTTTGGCGACATCCTCAGCTGGAGCTTTTTGCTACTGTGCCTGCCGTTGATTCTGGTGGTGGCTGCGGACGTGCCGTTCCAGCTTTGGGACCATGCGCGCCGTTTGCGCATGACCCGCCAGGAAGTGAAGGACGAACAGAAGGAAACCGACGGCGATCCCCAGGTCAAACGCCGCGTTCGCGAGCGGCAGCGGGAAATCATGCAACGTCGGATGATGGCCCAGGTGCCGAAGGCCGACGTGATCATTACCAACCCCACCCACTTCTCGGTAGCGCTCAAATACGATATCTCGAGCATGCCGGCTCCGGTGCTGATCGCAAAAGGCGCGGATCTGGTGGCCATGCAGATACGCCGGATCGCCGCCGAGTCCCGCATACCGCAGGTGTCGTCACCGCTGTTGGCGCGCGCGCTGTATTACACCACCGAGCTGGATCACGAGATACCGGTGGCGCTGTATCGCGCGGTGGCGCAGGTGCTGGCGCATGTGTACGAGCTGCGCGAGGTCGGTGCGGACACGGGGCGCGGACCGATCTCGATGGACGATGTCGAGGTCCCGGGGGAGTTGCTCCGGCGGCAACCCAACAGCGACCCGGAAGGGGCTGGACAATGACGTCTATGGAGACTGAGGAGCGGAGCGTACCACGATGCAGCACTTGACACTGCCTTTTGATACACAGAAGTTCGGCGCGCTGGGCATCGGCACGCCGGTGCTGCTGGTGGTCATCTTCGGCATGATGGTGGTGCCGCTGCCGCCGCTGTTGCTGGATGTATTTTTCACCTTCAACATCTCTCTGGCGCTGGTGGTGTTGCTGATGGTGGTGTACACACGGCGGCCGCTGGAGCTGTCCGTATTTCCCACCGTGCTGCTGATCACGACGCTGTTGCGGCTGGCGCTTAACATCGCGTCCACACGGGTGGTGTTGCTCCACGGCCACACCGGGCCGGATGCCGCGGGTAAGGTGATCGAGGCATTCGGACAATTTGTCGTGGGCGGCAATTACACCGTGGGCCTGGTTGTGTTCGCGATCCTGATCATCATCAATTTCGTGGTGGTCACCAAAGGCGCCGGCCGGATATCCGAGGTCAGTGCGCGTTTCACCCTGGATGCGATGCCGGGCAAGCAAATGGCGATCGATGCCGACTTGAATGCCGGTTTGATCTCCCAGGACGAGGCGCGGACCCGACGCATGGAGATCGGCGAGGAAGCGGATTTCTACGGCTCCATGGATGGCGCCAGTAAATTTGTCCGTGGCGACGCCATTGCCGGCCTGCTCATTCTGGTCATCAATATTTTGGGTGGTCTGGCGATCGGCGTGCTGCAGCACGACCTGACGCTGGCGACCGCGGCGCAGTACTTCACGCTGCTGACCATCGGCGACGGACTGGTGGCCCAGATCCCGGCGCTGCTGCTGTCCACCTCCGCCGCCATGGTGGTCAGCCGCGTGTCCACCAGCCACGATATCGGACAGCAGGTGGTGACCCAGCTGTTTCGGCATCCCAAGGCCCTTTATGTCACCGCCGGGGTGATGGGCTTCATGGGCACGATTCCCGGTATGCCCCACATCGCGTTCCTGACGCTGGCGGCGATCACCGGGGCATCGGCGTACTTCATGGACCAAAAAATTAGAACCGCGACAGACCCGCAACCGGTGGCGCCCGATGCGGCGCCGGCTGAACCGCGGGAACTGGGTTGGGACGACGTGCTGCCGGTGGACAGCATCGGCCTGGAGGTGGGCTACCGCCTGATTCCGCTGGTGGACCGCAAGCAGGGCGGGGAGCTGATGGATCGCATCAAGGGCGTGCGGAAGAAACTCACCCAGGAGTTGGGATTCCTGATCCCCGCGGTGCATATCCGCGACAATCTGGAGCTCAACGCCAATTTCTACCGGGCGACGTTCATGGGCGTCGTGGTGGGCGAAGCGGAGATCCACCCTGATCGGGACATGGCGATCAACGCGGGGAAATCCTACGGCGAACTGCCGGGGATCGCGGGCAAAGACCCGGCGTTTGGTCTCGACGCGGTGTGGATAGAGCGCAATCAGCGCGAGCGCGCGCAAAGCCTCGGCTACACCGTGGTCGACGCCAGCACCGTAGTCGCCACCCATCTCAGCCACCTGCTGCAACAACAAGCGCATGAGTTGCTGGGACGCGAGGAGACCCAGAAATTGCTCGAAAATCTCGCACGGTCCGCGCCCAAGCTGGTCGAGGAACTGGTGCCGAAAATTCTGCCCCTGGGGGTGGTGGTGAAGGTACTGCAGAACCTGCTCGCCGAGAGCGTCTCGGTCCGCGACATCCGCACCATCGCCGAATCCTTGGCGGAGCATGCCGGCCGGAGTCAAGATCCCGGCGTTCTCACCGCGTTTGTACGCGCCCGCCTGGGCCGCGCAATCGTGCAGGATGTGTTCGGCGTCGCCGCGGAATTGCCGGTCATCACTTTGAGTCCGGAGCTGGAACAGATCTTGCAACAAACTTTCAAGCTGGCGGACGACGAACACGGCGCCGCCGGGTTCGAACCGGGGCTGGCGGATCGCATCCACCAATCGCTGGTGCAGACGGCGCAAACCCAGATCGCGAACGGTCTCCCGGTGGTACTGCTGGCGGCGCCGAACTTGAGGCCGATGCTGGCCCAATTCGTACGCCATGCGATACCGGAAATGCGCGTATTGGCTTTTAACGAAATTCCGGAACAGAAGCAGATACGCATAGTGGGCACGATCGGAGCATAACGCCATGCATCGGCAAACAGCATACGGTTCGGTGTGCCATGAACGTGGACGCACGATGACGGGGGTTAGGTGTGAAGATTAAGAGATTCTTTGCTGCAGATATACGCGACGCGATCCGTCAGGTGCGCGACGAGCAGGGTCCGGATGCGGTGATACTTTCGAATACCTCCGTCGAGGGCGGTGTGGAACTCGTCGCGGCCGTGGATTACGACGAGGATCTCGTCCAGGACCTGGTGCCGCAACTCGGATCGGGGAGGGAAGCCGCTGCTCAGGTTGGAGGGGAGGAAAGCATGACGGCGGAGGCGGCAAAAATCGCGTCAAGCATCGCGGCGCCCACCACCACGCAAGACCCTCGGGACGTGGAGCGCAACGTCTGGTCGCAGGAGCCCACGCTGATCGCGATGCGCCGTCAAATCGACGACCTGCGTAATCTTCTCGAGCACCAACTGTCCGGACTGGCGTGGGGCTCCGCGGCGCGCGGCAATCCGAATCGCACTCAGTTGCTGCACATCATGCTCGAGACCGGATTCAGTCCGCGCTTGTGCATGGAGATTGCCGAACAAGTCCCCAACGGGTGCGATTTTGCCACCGCCCGCCGCCGCGCCCTGGCATTGCTCGCCCACCGGGTGAAAGTCTGGGACGAAGACATCGTCGAACGGGGAGGGGCCATTGCCCTGGTCGGACCCACCGGGGTTGGCAAGACCACTACGATCGCGAAACTCGCCGCGCGATTCTCGTTACGCCACGGCGCCGAAAACGTTGTCCTGATCACCAGCGACAATTACCGCGTGGGCGCTTATGAGCAGTTGCGCACCTACGCGAGCCTGCTCGACATGTCCTTGCACGTCACGCGCAGCAGCGCGCAACTGCGCGAGTTTCTCGACCGTGTCGACCCCAAGTCCCTGGTGTTGATCGATACCCAGGGAATGAGTCAACGCGCCAAGACCATCGGCCACCAGCTGCAATTTCTCGCCAACGTGTCCGACCGGCTGAGTGCTTTTTTGGTCATGTCCGCCGCCGCCGAACCTGCAGTGTTGAATGAAATCGCGCATGTGTTCGGCGCCATGGACCTGGCGGGCTGCATACTCACCAAATTGGATGAAGCCGCGTCTTTGGGAGGCGCCCTCAGTGTGCTGATACAGCGGCGTTTGCCGGTGGCGTATGTCAGCAACGGCCAACAGGTGCCGGAAGACCTCGAGGTGGCGCGGGCGCATCGGCTGATTTCCCGCAGCGTAGTGGTGCGCCAGTACCATCAGCGCTATGTAACCGGCGAGGAGCAGGACGGCGATCAAAAACAGACAGACGACTTAACCCGCCATGTCGCGATGGCAAGCGCATTCAGGAGGACTTACTCAGGTGTTTGAATCTGACGGCAGTTGTGACCAGGCCGAGGGGCTGCGGCGCATGAATCGCGCCAAGACGACTCAGGTGTTGGCCGTTACCAGCGGCAAGGGCGGCGTCGGCAAAACCAGTGTATCGGTGAACCTGGGGGTGGCGATGTCCCGTTACGGCAAGTCGGTGATGGTCATGGATGCGGATCTCGGGCTGGCAAACGTCGACATCCTGCTGGGCCTGCAGCCGCGATTCAATTTGTCACACGTCATCGAACAGAAATGCGGCATGCGGGACGTGATTGTGCCGGGACCCGCCGGCATCAGAATCGTCCCCGGTTCGTCGGGCATCACCAAGATGGCGTCCCTGAGCGTGGTGCAGCAGGCGGCGTTAATCGATGCCTTCAATGACGTCGGCGGCGACCTGGACGTGCTGCTGGTGGATACCTCCGCGGGTATTGGTGATTCGGTGTCGGCGTTTGTCCGTGCCTGTCAGGAAGTCGTCGTGGTGGTGTGCGACGAGCCGGCCTCCATCACCGACTCGTATGCGCTGATAAAGGTGCTCAGCCGCGACTATGAGATCAATCGGTTTCATATTCTGCCGAATAGGGTGTCCTCGGTTCAGCACGGACGCGAACTGTTCCACAAGTTGACCCGGGTCACCGATCGTTATCTCGATGTGGTGCTCGATTTCATGGGCGTCATTCCGGAAGACGATTACGTGAAAAAAGCGATACAGCAGCAGCAGAGCGTTGTCGAAAGGTTTCCCGGGAGCAGGTCCGCTATGGCCTTCCGGCGGCTTGCCAAGGAAGCGGATGGCTGGCGGCACTCCAACCGGCCCAATGGTCATTTTCAATTCTTCCTGGATCGGTTGATTCGCGACAATGTCTCCGACGGTGGATTGAACGAATGACTGGGATCGCGGCCTACGCTCCGTCAGCGGCGGGCGATCAAGTTGACATCATGGAATACGCGGGGCTGGTGAAACGCGTGGCGAACCACATGATATGCAGGCTGCCGGCGAATGTGCAGATGGACGACCTCATCCAGGCCGGATTGATCGCATTGATGGAAGCGGCAAAGCAATATGATCCCGATCAGGGTGCGACTTTCGAGACCTACGCCACAATCCGCGTGCGCGGGGCGATGCTGGATGAGGTGCGCCACAACAACTGGGCGCCGCGCTCGGTGTTTCGCAAGGCGCGAATGCTTGCAAGCGCGGTGCGCGATGTTGAGAACCAACATGGCCGCGACGCGCGTCCCGCGGAAGTCGCCGCGGCGCTGAACATCACCCTGGACGAATACTATGAACTGCTCTCGGAGGCGAACTGCCACGCGTTGCTGAGCATCGACGCTTCGGGTTGTATGGAACACGAACAGGACCGTACCGCGGATCCCTACCGTGAAATCGAGGAACAGGAATTCAAACAAGCCCTCGCGGAACGCATAACCGATCTGCCGGAACGTGAACGCCTGGTGCTCGCGCTGTACTACGATCAGGAGCTCAACCTGCGGGAAATCGGCGAAGTGCTGGGGGTCAGTGAATCCCGCGTGTGTCAGATACACAGCCAGGCTACTTTGCGGCTGCGCGCGCGCATGAGCGAATGGTTTGAACGAGATTAATGGCACGGTTATTGCTAAAGTTTATACAAACGACGAAAAATCGGCGATGACAACGGTGTGTTATGAGCGACATTCGCGATATCAAGCCTCTTGGTCCGGCCTGGCCGGTGACACCGGCGGACAAGGATAAGCATGAGGAGCGTCCCAAGGGCGGCACGCCGCCGCGGCCCGAGTCGGGGAACGGCCGTCCGCGGCCCGACGGCGAAGAAAAAGACGGCGATACGCCGTTACAAATAGACGAGTACGCATAGATGATGGACTTTGGAGACTACACGCTGAATTTCGCGCCGCTGATCATTTTTGTCGCAGCGACGGCGGTAATCGTGCTGCAGATGATCTGGGGTTCACACTACCGCAGCGAGATCGTCAATCAGCAATTGCGCCTCGATCAGCTCGAAAAGCGGCTGGCCGCCACGCAGAAAGACAAAGCGCAACTTAAGCGCGGACTTGCCGAGATCAAACATCACCAACTGCGAAGCGAGGCGCGCAATGCCGCCATTAAGTCCGAGGGACGCACCGACCTGACCTATGAACTGGCGGTCAAGCTCGCGCGCAGCGGCATAGCGGTGGATGAATTGGCCAGGACCTGTGGTCTGACTCAAGGGGAAGCGGAGTTATTGTCCCTGGCCAATCGCGCAAGGCCGGCCAAATCCAAGGCTCATGGACGAGCCTGACCGGTTTTTGCAGAACTCAGGAACAGAAAAAGGCACCTGATGGATACTTCGAATCAATCGCTGATGCGCTCGCAAAAGCTTCGTACTCATTCCGGTACACTGATGGTCAGTGACGGCGCTTCGGTGTTGACCGATGCAGTCAGCGACAACGGCGATGACTTATCGCCAAAACTGACGCCGTCCATGGTGCGCACTTTGCGCGTCTCCACCGCGCTTCAGACCACCCTGGATCTGGAGCAGATCCTGCAATTGTTTTCGCAAGAAGTGTCCGCCTACGTGTATCACGAGAGTCTGGTTTACGAAAAGGCGGATGCGGGAATCCTGCTGGAGTTCGGCACGCCGGCCGCCAACAGTTGCCAGTACGAGCTCGTGGTTTCCGGTAACAACATCGGCAGCATTACGATCACCCGCCAACGTGTGTTCGATGAAGACGCCATCAAGGAATTCGAGACCCTGCTGTGCGGTCTGATCTATCCGTTGCTCAACGCGATACTCTACCGCGATGCCGTGGAATCGGCGCATCGCGACCCTTTGACGCAGGTATTGAACCGGTCTGCATTGTTGACTTATGCGGTGCGGGAAATAGATCTTGCCAAGCGGCAGGACCTGCCATTGTCCCTGCTGCTGATTGATCTCGATAATTTCAAATCCATTAACGACCGCTACGGGCATGCGGTGGGTGATACGGTCATCCAGCATGTTTCGAATCGATTTATGGCCTGCATCAGGAAAAGCGACCTGTTGTTCCGCTACGGCGGTGATGAATTTACGGTACTCATGAGTAGCACCGACACACAGCAAGCGCTCAAAGTCGTCAATCGGTTGCTGCGGTGCATCCGCGAGCCGGTATCCACGAACGGCCACGGCTGGTTCAAGCTGTCCTCCAGCATCGGCGTCGCCGGCCTGCGGCCGGAGGATAACTATTCGACCCTGGTCAAACGCGCGGACGGCGCCATGTATCAGGCCAAAACCAGCGGCGGCAACACCTTTCGAGTCGCCTGAACCCGCATATCGCGCCGCTCAACACCCTTGGCGGCGGCTTTCAGCCGCGAACAATAAAATCGCGCTTGAAAAGCGCTCCCACCTTCCAGGTGGTCATTTCGAACAAAACTGCGAGTTTGGTATGCCGCTCACTGCCCCGGCAGCTTGGGATCGGTGTGCACCTGATTGCGCCCGTTTTGTTTCGCCTGATAAAGCGCAGCGTCGGCGCGGGCCAACATGGCTTCCGCGGTATCTGTCGGCTGAAAGCACGTCACTCCCGCGGATACGGAGATGGGCACTTTATTTCCACGGTATCGGAAGTTGCTGGACGCGATGCGCCCGCGTATTTCTTCCGCGAGAGCCCGCGCGGCCGGCAGGTCGGTCTCCGGCAGCAGGCAAACGAATTCCTCACCGCCATAACGGGCGACGAAGTCGGTCTCGCGCTGCCGTCGTTGCAACAGGCCGCCAAACGCTTTTATCACCTTGTCACCCGCGGGATGTCCGTACTCGTCATTGACTTTCTTGAAGTGATCCAGATCCCATACGATAATGGAAAAAGGGACACCGTAGCGCGTGCACCGATTCACTTCCTGTTCCAGTTGTTGATCGAGCGCGGCTCGGTTGTACAGATCAGTCAACGGATCACGCATCGCGCGCGCCCGCTCCTGCGTAACCTGCACGCGCAGTTTGCAGGTTTCGTTTTCCAACTCCTCCATACGGTTCAGCAATCTATTAATTTCACTCTGCGTTTTACTGGACGCTTGCTCTTGTTTCAGGATCCCGGCGGCGATCGACACCTCAATCGATTCCAGGTCCGACTGAACCGACTGTTTGAGCCGCGAAATGTCGTTCTCGGAATCCAGTGAGATTTGAATGTGTTTGAGATCGGCGCGCACCGTATCACCCATGGTGCGGGTGTTGTCCGCGGACTCCGCGCTATGTTTTGAATACAGCTCGACGTGTTGTTCGATATCCTTGAGTTTGTCGGAAACGCTGCGCAGAAACCTTTGAAATTCGTTCGCTTGTTCGCGCACGTTGCGGCGGATATTCGCGCTCAGCGACAGAAAATCCTCCAGCGTATGCGGCAAGTTCGCTTCGCTGAAATCGGTTTGCAATGCTTGCTTGATCCGTTCCGCTTCCTCGTCCAATGCGGGCGGCACCGGAAGCGCCTCCAGGACGTCCAGCAATGCGCGGTTCAGATCGCCCGCGTCGATTGGTTCGCGGGTCTGTTGCGTTGTCCCGGTTTCCAATTGCCGGGTGACGAAACCGTGTATGCTTGCTGCCAGATCTTCAATGACCGCCCGTTGCGCGTCCCGTGCGGAGGCTTCTGCGAGCCGTTTTGCGTACCCCTCCTCGTCATTCGCGGAGAGCAATTCCTGTCGCCGCAGGCTGTTGACAAACACCTGCCAGGGAACGGCGTCGTCGCCCGGTGCGTGCCGCGATGACGCTGCGCCGGGGGCGTCACGCACGGTGGGATGAACGACGCGATTGGCGAGACCGGAGACGCGGTCCAGACGCTCGCATATGTCCGGCAAATCTTCGCCTTCGCGGATCTTGGCGCGTAGTTGGTCAAGCTGTGCGTCCACCCCGGGGTCGCCCTCCGGGATCAACAGGGTAAGGCGCGACAAGCCGCGTTTCAGGATGTTCTCGAACTTGCGCCACTGGTTTTCCGCCGCCGTCGCATCGTGCAGCAGGGTGCGGTATTTAGCCTCCCAGTCGTCATCCTGGGGCGGCTGCGTTTCTGTATATCTGGCCATGGGCAGTGGGTGTTGATCCGCTGTAATTCCGCCCGCCGGTGACGAGTGCCGCATGGCGTGCGGTCCTGTTTTCAAGTGTAGCCAAAAACCGCGGCAATGCCGGTGTTTGCGGTGGCGCGCAGGGACGGCGGCGATTTGCTATGCTCGATATGAAACAACCGATTCCGGAGTTGACGAGTCGTTGACAGCGTGGATGAGATCCTCGTTCCATATGGCCGCGGTATTGCTACCGTGGCTGCTTGTGTGGGCGAATTCGGCCGCGAACGACATCCACACCATCGAACTGAAATACCGACACGCGGAGCAGGTGTTGCCGGTGTTGCGACCGATGCTGGCGCCGGGTGAGACGGTCAGCGGCCAAGACCGGGTATTGGCGCTGCGTGCCGCACCGGATACCGTGGCGCAACTGCGCGCCTTGATCGCGCGCCTTGATCGTGCGCCGCACAATCTGCAGATCACCGTGCGGCTAACGTCGGGCGGCGCCGGCGAGCGTCCGTCACAGGAACTCCGGCGTATCCAAACCCATGATCGCGCGCCGCGCGTACATCGTGTGCGCGTGAGCGAGGGTCAGCCGGTATCGATCTTTACCCGATCGCGGCAGGCGGACGTTGGGCTGGACGTGCTGGTGGCGGCTTATCCCATCGTGGTGCGCACCCGCAGCGACGACCGGCCGGTCGAATCCGGGTTCGCCGCCGTCGCATACATGGTGGATGACAAGGTGTTGCTGGACCTCTATACCTTGAATGAAACCGCCGCCGGTTGGCGGCCCGCCGGGCCCGTGGCATCGAGTGAACTGGCCACCCGCGTACGGACAAACCCGGGCGAGTGGCTGGAGCTCAGCCGCGTGTACGCACCGCCGGCGCTCGAATCGCAACGCGCACGCAGAACCCTGCGCACCGGAAATCGCGGTACCGCCATTGCGGTGAAGGTGGAACGGCTGGATTAGTCCAGCGTCGTCGCCGACGAGGGGGGTGGGCGAGAGCGGCTTTTCCTGCAGCTGCTTTGCACCATGTGGGAGCGGCTTGTAGCCGCGAATGGGACGCTCGCAATGTCGACTCCACTCTCGGGATCGCCGCTCCGGTTGGCTGGGAATAATTAAGGAACCTCTGATTAATGCAGAGGTTCCGCCGGTACAGGGATGTACCGACATAGATCAATCACCTATGTGGTTGATCTATGGAGAAAAACGAAAATAGAAAAAATACCTAAAGTTCCCGGTGCAGCGGCCGATAACACCTTGGGGAGGGTCCGTGCCGGGCCCGTTCAGTACAGTTTACGCAAGAGGAAGGTCGATGATTTCGGGGATCGGAAGTTTTCCGTTCGTGTCCGTCATCAGCGCGTATCAAAACGACGCGCGCAGCGAGCCGTTGCGTCTTCCCGAACCGGAACTGCGCACCGATGAGCTGAAACAGTCATTTCGCGACATCGTCGCGCTGCGCACTTCGCTGGAAGCGCTGGTCGATGCGCTGGGCGTGCGGCGGTCGAGCGGGGAGACCCTGCCGGCGGCGGTGAGCTCCAAGGTCCTGGGGCTCAACATGAATGCCAGCCCGGCGCAAAATGTCCTCACCGCGCCGGAGATCAACGCCACCCCGACCTCGATTGCGCCCTTCGGTCCCACGTTTGCCGGCGCCTCCACCACGTTGCCGGAGATCGACGGCGCCTACACCGGGGCCGCCGACGACACCTTTACCTTCAAGGCCCAGGACAACGGCGCCATCGGCGGCACCAAGCGGCTGCGCTTCGAGGTGCGCAACGGCGCCGGTCAGAAGATCGACCAGATTATCATCCCCGAGAACACCCCCGCGGATACCCAATTTGCCCTCAGCAACGGCCTGGTGGCGTCATTCTCGGCAGGTGACGTGGTCAAGAACGACACCTTTCAAGTGCAGGCGTTCGCCAACATCGGCAGCGTCGTCGACCCGGATAAACCGTTCGACGGCGTGCGTGACAACCGGCCGAATTTCGAGTTCGGCAAGTCGGTCACTGCGGGCAGCTTCGACGTCAACGGGGTCACGCTTCAGGTGTACGCCAACGACACCATCAACACGGTGCTGGATCGTATCAACCAGTCCGGCACCGGCGTGCAGGCGGTTTTCAACGCCGCCGGCGAATCGATCAGCCTGACGCAGGAGGGCTTCGGCCCGCTGGCCTTCACCCTGGACAACGATAGCTCGGGTTTCTTGAGCGCCACCAAGCTCGGCGGAGCCAGCGATCTGATCTTCAGCACCCTGACCTCGAGCGAGGTCAACGCCACCGCGACCTCCCTGGGGCCGTTCGGGCCGGCGTTTGCCGGCGCCTCCACCGCGTTGGCGACAGTGGGCGGGGTATACACCGGCAGCACCAACGATTCCTTAAGCTTCGAGGTCAAGAAAGGCGGCACGGTCGGCAGTAACGATCAGATCAAACTGGACGTGCGCGACGGCACCGGCAGCAAGATCGACCAGATCGTGATCAACCCGGGCACCCCCGCCGACACCGCGTTCACCCTGGACAACGGCGTCACGGTGTCGTTCTCCGCCGGTGATCTGGTCAAAGACGACACCTTTGCGGTCAACGTATTCGCCACCGTCGGCAGCGTGGTCGATCCCGACAAGCCGTTCAACGGCACCCGTAACGACAACCCGAACTTCGACGCCGGTAAGTCGGTTACCGCCGGCAGCTTCACCGTCAACGGTGTGAGCATCGACGTTTTCGCCAACGATACCATTAACACGGTGCTGGATCGCATCAACGCTTCGGCGGCGGGCGTCGAGGCCAATTTCTATGCCGGAGCGGAGATCGTACAACTGCGGCAGACTACCGCGGGGCCCGTCGACATCACGGTGGGCAACGACACCTCGGGTTTTCTCGACGCCGTCAAGCTGCTCGGGAAGACCGCGGAGCTCGGCACGTATATTCCCAGCGATGCGGATAGCGCGCTGTCCGGCGTCAGCCAGTTCTCGGGGATTACCGCGGGGACCTTTACCGTCAATGGCGTGTCGATCGGCGTCGATCCGGACAGCGACTCGTTGCTCGACGTGCTCGATCGCATCAACTTCTCCGGCGCCGGGGTGAATGCGGTGCTCGATCCGTCGGGCAGCCAGGTGAGCTTCCAGGCCTCCGACCAGGTCACTCCCATCGTGCTGGCCGACGGTAACGCCAACTTCTTCACCGCCCTGGGCATTACGCCCGGGACCTATGCACCGACGATCACCAAGTCCGGCGGCAAGGTACGCGCCCACAGCGCCACCGAGCTGTTGAAGGATGCCGCCGACGCTTTGAACGGCCTGTACCGGCAGACCACGCAGTCCGCCACCGTGCTCGGTGTGCGCAACGATCTGCAATCCATCATCCAGGACGTGTTCGATAACGACGCGCCTGTGCTGCGCACCGACTTCGGCGTCTCCTTCGACTTCCGACAGCAAGCCAACCATATCTTCTCGTTCTTCGGCAGCGAGCAGGCGAGATTCCGGGGAGCCTTGCGCAGCGATCTCGACACCGTGCGCGACTTCTTCCTCGAGCCGCGCACGGGAGAAGAACTCGGCTTCGCGCAAAAGCTGATTGAGCGCCTGCAAGCCGCGGAATCCGATATCCAAGGCAAACTGGGTTCCGTCGGTCTGTTCGTGTCCGTGTTCGCTTGAAGATCGTCCCAGTGGGAGCGGCTTTTTGCCGCGATGTCTATCTCTAGGAGCCACCGGGCAGCGCGCAGTGGACTAATTGCTAATGTCTTGGTTCCCCGGACCAGAGCATCGAACATTCGGTCAGCATAGTCGATGTTTACGCGCCGCGAGCCTGTTTCCAGCGGTATGATGACCCGCGTAATCCTCAGTCCACGGAACCGCCTGTGTGCCGGATCATGGCGGCGATGCTGTCACTGGCGTTGATGGCCCGCAGTTGAATGCTTGGATGCTGTGAAGTGAACACCCGGAATACTTCGTCAGCGAATCCTTGACCCAGGTATTTGACGTCCCGCATATCGAGCTCGATTTCTGAGAACTTGTCCAGGTTGAGAAGCAACCGCTTGGCTTCAGACCGTGACACATATTCGTTCTGCAGGAGTTTGACCAAAACCCGGGTCTTCTGAAACTGGTAATCGTATGCCTCGGGAGCGAACTCGGCGAAAACCGCCTTCAGTTGTGTACGGGAATCACGGTAGATTTCGAACAAGACGGTAGTGCCCTTTTTGAAACGGGGCGTCGAGACAAATACGTCGTCACGCGCACGGCTCCATTCGATTTGAATCTTGTGGGATCTTAGCACCAGGCGATCCGCCGCGCGGGCGGTGAAAAAGATTCCTTCCCCGGAATGTTCCTCGGGCATGGTAGTGGTTTTGCCCTTCACGAGTTCGATCATCGCCGCCGGTTCGTCGGACAAGTCGAGCTTGTCGGCGATAGACCGGAACACACCAATACCGGTTTCTCGCACCTCGAAGGATAGTTTTCCGGCTTCCAGGCGCACCTCGATATGGCAACGATCCGCCTGGGAATGGTCAATGGCATTGTTGAGCATCTCGGTGAAGGCGTAGCGGACGATGTTCTCCACGTTGGGGCGCAGTTGCCGCGCAAGGTTTAAGGTGAGGGCAACACGTTCATACACTTCGGCCTCATCGAGACCGCTAAGATGAAAAACCGTCGAGAAGACGTCGGGTGAAGGCGCTGCAGTGGCGGGATAGTAACGGGCGCCACGGGTCGAACCGGTCTTGACAATCTCTCCTCGCTCAATCAGCTGCCGAAGATGTAGATTGATGGCCTGGCGCGTGATGTTCAGGTGTTTAGCCAGGTCCGTACTGGTCGCTGATCCTTGCCGGTCCACAAAGGCGAGGATCGCGTCGGGAGTCGATAAGGCGCGTGGCTTGGAACGTTTTGACAAGATATTAGCAAGAATATTAAATAATAATTATCAATTAAATGTAAGTGCCGATAGAATAATTGTCAAGTAATAAGCAATAATGTTACAAAATAATTATCAAGTTCACTGCGTGAATGACAGTTGGTCTTGTCCATTCCTACGACACTCTAGGAGCCTCTCTGATACGCGGCAGGTCTTGATTCGGCCACCGCGACGTCCATAGCCAAAAAGGGGTCGATGCTGGGCACCAATGTCTTAGGGCTAGGGGGCGGCGCTGTTACGCTTGCTCTGTTTGATTGCTGCAGATCGAGGCTTGACCCCACCTTGCCGTGGTTTGCAGAATGTAGCAATGAAAGATCTGCCCCCATCTTCGGAAACAAGCTATAACGCCGGCAGCCCGATCAGGATAGGCCGGCACGCCTATCATCACTACGCGATTATTTCGGATCGCGTCGCGGATGGTAAGCCGATGCTCATTTCACTGAGTTACCGTACCGGCACCGTGGCCGAAGAGCGTTGGGATAACGTTGTGCGCGGTCGCAGTGTGCGGCCGAGTAGGCTGATATCGGACATTTCGCCGGCACAGGTCGTCGAACGTGCCCGTGCCCAGATTGGCCGGCGGCGTTACAACCTGCTGACCAGCAACTGTGAGCATTTCGTGCGCGATATGCTGGGACTGCCGGCACGCAGCCGACAGCTTAGCGCCGCCGCGGGCGTCGGCATTACCGCGTTATTACTCGCGTTGCGTATGGCGCGAGGCCATCCCGCCATCGCCATCGCGAGCACCGTTGCCGGGCTAATGATCGGATCGCGATTCTCCGCAAAGTAAACATCATTTTGACTAGACAAGCCGTCCTGCGACTCGCACGGCATAAGAGAGGGTCAGTGACGAATGATTCTCTTTGTCACCGATCCCTTTTCGATAATCCCCGCTGCTTGCTTGAGTTGGGTACTACATGAACACAGATAGGATAGTCAGCGCGCGGTTGGATTCATTGATCCACGACAACCAATCAGTCTGTAGAAAAAGGCGGGTAAAAACCTAGTGCTTCAGTAAACGAAAAAACCGAAACGAAAAAACCGCAAAAATTATTCTCTGACCCGGTTTTCCGCTTAACCAATCTCACCGGTGTGAGATGTTCGCTGTGGTAGCGGTTGCCCGTGGGGTTTATAACCGCGATCATTGCGGTACGAGGTCGCTTATGCCAGGCTCGGCTGACGCGAATATGAGAAGACATGGGGACGAGCTATCGCATCGAAAGTTAGACGATATGCCCGAGACTCTTTAATATTATATAAGTGGTACCGAGGAGAGGACTTGAACCTCCACGGGGTTACCCCCACTAGCACCTGAAGCTAGCGCGTCTACCAATTCCGCCACCTCGGCATGCGTGTCGCCGGAAGGGCGGAGAACTCTAACCAGCGACGCTGATGATGTCAAAAAAAAGTAAAACACAAGCACAAGCGCCCACCCGCGGGGCGATTCTCAAATACCTCGCCGAGCGTAACCAGCCGTTGACCGAAGCGGCGCTGTTTCGCGCCTTCGCGCTACGCCAGGCCAAGGACAAAAAGGCTCTGCGCGAGCTGTTGGGAAAAATGGAACGCGATGGGATTCTGATCAAGAACCGCAAGGGACGCTACGCGCTGCCCTCCCACATGGATATGATTCAGGGCCGCGTCACCGGGCATGCCGATGGTTACGGGTTTCTGATTCCCGATCAAGGTGGTCCGGACCTTTATTTGTCGCCGCGGGAGATGCGCAACGTTCTGCACGGCGACCGGGCGGTGGCGCGGGTCGCGCGCGTCGACCGCCGCGGCCGGCTGGAGGGCACCATCGTCGCCGTTACCGAGCGCGGCAACAACCAGGTGGTCGGACGCTATGTGCTCGAGAACGGCATCGGTATTTTGATTCCCGACGATCAGCGCATCAGCCAGGATATCGTCATCCCGCCCGACCAGGCCGGCGCCGCGAAACATCACGAGATCGTAGTCGCCGAGATCGTGCGCCAGCCCAATAAAAAAATGCAGCCGGTGGGACGCATTATCGAAGTGCTGGGTGAGCACATGGCCCCCGGCATGGAGATCGAGATTGCGATGCGCAAGTACGACCTGCCGCACCGCTGGTCGTCCGGCGTCGACGATGAACTCGCGCAGATACCGGACGAGATCACCGCCGATCTGAGCGCGCGCGAGGACCTTCGCGACCTGCCGCTGGTAACCATCGACGGCGAGGACGCCCGCGATTTCGACGATGCGGTGTACTGCGAGAACACCGGGGACGGGTGGCGCCTGGTGGTCGCCATCGCCGACGTGTCCCACTATGTGGGGGTCGGCGGTGCGCTGGACGACGACGCCAGGCAGCGCGGAACCTCGGTGTATTTCCCCGAACGCGTGATCCCGATGCTGCCGGAGAAGCTCTCCAACGGCTTGTGTTCCTTGAACCCTAAAGTCGACCGCTTGTGTTTTGCCTGCGAGGTGCAGGTCGATGCCGAAGGCGAGCTCGGCGAGTATCGCTTTTTCGAGGCGGTGATGCGTTCCAAGGCGCGCCTCACCTACACCGAGGTGGCTGCGATTCTGGTGGATAAAGCGCTTGAGGTGCTTGCCGAGTATCGCCCCCTGGTCGGACATCTCGAGGAACTGTACGCGCTGTCCCAGGCATTGCGCGCACGCCGCATGGCGGACGGCAGCATCGATCTCGACTTGCCCGAAACCAAGATCGTGTTTGACGAACAACGTAAGATCGAACGCATCGAACCTGTGGAGCGCAACGACGCGCACAAGCTCATCGAGGACTGCATGCTGGCGGCCAACGTATGTGCGGCGGACGTGATGCTGCGGCGCGATGCGCCGGGGCTGTACCGCGTGCACGACCAACCCGACCCGCTCAAGATCGAGGACATTAAAAAGTTCCTGACAGACTTCGGCCTCACGCTGGGTGGCGGCCGCCAGCCAAAGCCCGGCGACTTTCACGAGGTCGTCGTGCAATGCGCCGGTGCACCCCATAGCCACATCGTACAGACCGCAATGCTGCGCAGCCTCAAGCAGGCGACCTATTCGCCGCAGAACAACGGGCATTTCGCCCTCGGCTTCGATCGCTATGCGCATTTCACATCCCCCATCCGCCGCTATCCGGACCTGTGGGTGCATCGCGTCATCAAGCAGTTGCTCGCGGGAAAGCAGTTCGACGCGCCGGATGACGAACCCGATGTGGAGCTGGAGCGGCTTGCCGATCACTGTTCGCTGACCGAGCGGCGCGCCGACGAGGCCACCCGCGACGTGGAGAAGTGGCTCAAGGCGGAGTACATGCTCGATCGCATCGGTGAGCAATTCACCGGGGTGATTTCCGGGGTCACCGTTTTTGGTATCTTCGTCGAGTTGACCCAGGTCTTTGTCGAGGGGCTGGTGCATGTGACCGGATTGGGCAATGATTATTTTCATTTCGATCCAGCCCGGCACCGTCTGACCGGGGAGCGCAGCGGTGTCACCTACAACCTGGGCGATCAGGTGGAGGTCAAGGTGGTGCGCGTCGACCTGGATTCGGCAAAGATCGATTTCGAACTGGCGGATCAGACGGCCGGGCGCAGGGGCCGGCGACGGCGGCGGGCGAAGCAGTGACGCCAACCGTAATCTACGGGATACACGCGGTCGACGCGGTGCTGCGCCGGCATTGCGAGCGCATCATGCGTATCTGGCGCGACGCCAGACGCCAGGATGCCCGGCTGCACGCACTGGACGCCCGGGCGCGGGATGCCGGGATCGCGGTCAGCGGCTGCGACGCGCGCAAGCTGCAGGCGATCACCGGCGGCGACCATCACCAGGGTGTGGCGGCCGAGGTGCGCGCGTTGCCGATGCAGGATGAGCAAGGGCTCGCGCCGTTGCTGCGCGAGCTCGACCATCCCGCGTTGTTATTGCTGTTGGACGGCATCCAGGACCCGCACAACCTCGGCGCGTGTCTGCGCTCGGCGGATGCGGCGGGGGTGGACGCGGTGGTATTGCCCAAGGACCGGGCGTGTCCGGTGAACGCCACGGTGCACAAGGTGGCGTCCGGCGCGGCGGCATTGATCCCGATTTTCCGCGTCACCAATCTGGCGCGCGGCATGCAGCGCCTGCAGGAGGAGGGGGTGTGGCTGGTGGGCGCCGCGGAGGACGCGCCGCGATCGGTGTACGACGCGCGGCTCGACGGCCCCCTGGGCCTGGCGGTCGGCGGCGAGGGCCGCGGCCTGCGGCGCCTGACCCGCGAGCGCTGCGACGACCTGGTGCACATCCCGATGCATGGTTTCGTATCCAGCCTCAACGTGTCGGTGGCGGCGGGGGTGTGCCTGTTCGAGGTGCGCCGGCAGCGCGGCGGTTGCGGTTAGTGCGCCGGCGTAATCTGGTCGGATGGATAACAAAACTGTGGAAGCGGTTTGTAACCGCGAAGCAAACAATCGTGCTTGCAAAGCGCTCCCACAAGAGATGTTTATTTGCGGGGTAGACTCCATCCATACCTGTCATCCTGAGCCGCGTAGCGCCGAAGGATCTTGTACCGCTCAAAGATGTCGTGAGTGGCTGGGCACCCGACACACAAAAGATTCTTCGCGTTGCTCAGAATGACAGAGAAAAAACTGTGGGAGCGGCTTGTAACCGCGAAGCAAACAATCGCGCTTACAAAGCGCCTCCAGAAGAGATGTTTATTGCGGGGTAGACGCCATCCATACCTGTCATCCTGAGGCGCTTCGCGCCGAAGGATCTTGTACCGCTAAAAAATGTCGTGAGTGGCTGGGCACCCGACACATGAAAGATTCTTCGCGTTGTTCAGAATGACAGCGGATCAATTAATTTCGCGTTTGCCGTGCCACTGCTGATAGGTCAGGCTGGTGCCGTAGCCACGGTTGGCGACGTACTCCAATACCCGGCCGAGGCGATACACGTGCACTACGGAGGCGATGCGCAACACCTCTTTGCCGCCCTCATCGAAAAACACCAGCGTCGGCGCGAAAAACACCCCCAGCTCCTTGCTCCACTCAACCACCGGCAGCTTACGACCGTCGGGGGTGAATATCGGGTTCGCGGACCACATGTCGAGCTGAATGACATCGAAGTCCCGGAGCTGTGCGCGCACCTCGGAGTCGGTGAGCGGTTGGGTGTGCAATACGTCGCACGCATGGCAGTCACGCTGCTCGAAAACCACCAATAGCGGGCGCTGGCCCGGGATTCGCGAGCGGTCCAGCATGTGCGGCGGGGGCAGAAAGAAATCCTGCTCGTTGAGATCGCCGACCTCGAACTTGGGCGGCGGATCGGCGCGCTCCAGGTACTCGCGATAGCTCTCCTTTTTATAATGTGCATCGGCGACGTACTCCAGCGCGGCGCGGAACTTGTACGGCGGGTAGTATCCGCGCAGGCGCAGCGCCAGTTCACCATCCTGGTCGTAGAACAGCAGCGCGGGAGTGAAATTGGTGCCGTGGAAGATGGCGAAATCGTGTTCGCTGTAGCGGTCGCCGTCGAGGTCGGTGAGTTCGCGGCTGCCCCACAAATCGAGTTCGATCACATCGAAGTGGCGTTGGGTGTACTCGGCGATGTCCTCGGCGCCGAAATTATTTTTGATCAGCGCCTCGCAGTAGGGGCAATTCTCCTGGCCGACATAAATCACGATACCGCGCTTTCCCGCCTGTTTCGCGTCCGCCAGGTCTTCGCGCAGATCCAGGAAGCTGGCTTTGAACCACGGCGGGTGTTCGATGTACCGTTCCTTGGGGCGGTCGTCGAAACTGAGTGGATCGCTGCCGGCGGTCTGGGCGTTGGCGTCGAGCGCCACCCCGAGCAAAGCGGCCGCGGCCAGCATGCGCACCAATGAATACAGTGCCGGCCGCCGGCCGTATTCGACCTGTCGCTGGATTGCCCTCATCGGCCCATTATCGCTAATTGGGCGTGACGATTCATCTACTCGACCGCGCGACGCCGGAAAAAAGCCACTGCTGGAGATGTCATCCTGAGGCGCGCCGCGCCGAAGGATCTTGGGCTAGGTGCCGGTTGTTGCTTGCGCCAAGATTCTTCGCGTTGCTCAGAATGACAGCAATGCCTGTGGGGTTTCCAACCGCGAGAAAAATTGATCGCGCTTGTTTGTGCCGTGCTCCGTTTACGGCAAAAGGCGCTGCCACTAAACGCATAAGAAATTGGAATCCCTTCTGCTGCGAGGACGCCGATCTTTGCCATCAAGATGATATAGTCAGGCGCCGCCGAACCCAAATGCAGAACCGATGAATCCGGACCGCGAACACGAAGCCCAACGGCTGGCGACGCTCGCCCAGGACACCCTGCGCACGCGCGGGCTGATGTGTACAGCGGCCGAGTCGTGCACCGGCGGTTGGATCGCCCAGGTGTTGACCTCGATCTCCGGCAGCTCGGAGTGGTTCGAGCGCGGTTTCGTGGTGTACAGCAACGCCGCCAAGGTGGAATTGCTCGGCGTAGCGCAAGACGTGCTCGACACCCATGGCGCGGTCAGCGAACCGACCGCGCGCGCCATGGCGCTCGGCGCCGTGGCGCACAGCGCGGCGCAAGTGGCGATGGCGGTGACCGGACTCGCCGGACCCACTGGCGGCACCGTGGACAAGCCGGTGGGCACGGTGTGCTTCGGCTGGGCCCTGGACGCGGAACGGGTGGACACCGAGACCCGGCGCTTTGACGGCGACCGCGCTGCGATCCGTTGGGCGGCGGTGCGGCATGCCGTCGAGGGGTTGTGTCAGCGACTCCAATCCGAGTGAATCGGGTGAGTACGGACAGCGAACGTTTGTTCCTGGCGTTGTGGCCGGACGCGGAGGTGCGCCGGCAGCTCGCCGAGCTGGTGAGCGCCTGCCGGTCGCAGGTGAGCGGGCGGCCGGTGGCGCCGGAGAAGTTGCATGTCACGCTGGCGTTTCTCGGCGAGGTGCCGACCACGGCCGCCGGAGCGGTTGCGGCGTGTGTCGACGAGCTGCCCGGTCTCGACACCCAGGTGCGTCTCGACCGGCTGGGTTTCTGGCCGCGCAACGGCATCCTCTGGGCCGGCAGCCGCGAGGTCGACCCCGCGCTCGCGGCGTTCGCCGCCGACCTGCACGCGCGCCTGGCGCGGCTGGGATTTCGCCTCGACCGGCGCCCGTTCAGCCCCCACGTCACCCTGATGCGCCGGGTGCGCCGGCGCCCGCGCCTGCCCAGCCCCGGGATCGACTGGGCGGTGCACGGGATCGTGTTGGTACGCTCGCAACTCGCGTCCGCGGGATCGACCTACGAAGTGGTGCGGCGTTGGAGCGGTTGACAGCCTTAGGCGTATTCTGACCGTTGCGGGCAGGTCGGAGAGCGAGAACAGCGGGTCGAAGATGCGAGGAGCATAGCCACCTGTTGGACAGCAAGCGCCGGCGAGGCGGGCATTTGGCCCGCATTCGCACCGGAGCAAGAATCCACGGACGGGCTCCTATGCGGCATAACGCCGTTATGAAATAATTGAGTTGTTGTAATCAGGCCAACCCACCCTTAAAACGGAGATCAGGAATGGACGAAAACAAGCAGAAAGCGCTACAGGCGGCACTCAGCCAGATCGAGCGGCAGTTCGGCAAGGGCTCGGTCATGCGTTTGGGTGAAGCCGAAGTGGAAAAGGATATCGAGGTAGTGCCGACGGGCTCGCTGGGACTCGACATCGCGTTGGGTGTCGGCGGGTTGCCGCGGGGCCGGGTGGTGGAAGTCTACGGGCCGGAATCCTCCGGCAAGACCACGCTCGCGCTGTCCGCCATCGCCCAGGCGCAAAAGCTCGGCGGCGCGGCGGCGTTTATCGATGCCGAACACGCCCTGGATCCGGCGTACGCCGGCCGGCTCGGGGTGCAGGTCGAGGACCTACTGGTGTCGCAGCCCGACACCGGCGAACAGGCGCTGGAGATCGCCGATATGTTGGTGCGCTCCGCGGCGGTGGACGTGGTGGTCATCGATTCGGTGGCGGCGCTGACGCCCAAGGCGGAGATCGAGGGCGAGATGGGCGATTCGCACATGGGTCTGCAGGCGCGGCTGATGTCCCAGGCGTTGCGCAAACTCACCGCCAATATCAAGCGTTCCAACACCCTGGTGATTTTCATCAACCAGATTCGCATGAAGATTGGGGTGATGTTCGGCAACCCCGAAACCACCACCGGCGGCAACGCGCTGAAGTTTTATGCGTCGGTGCGGCTGGACATCCGCCGCATCGGCGCGATCAAGAAGGGCGACGAGATTCTCGGCAACCAGACTCGGGTTAAGGTGGTAAAGAACAAGGTGGCGCCGCCGTTCAGACAGTGTGAGTTCGACATCCTGTACAACGAAGGCATCTCCCGCGAGGGCGAGCTCATCGATCTGGGCGTGGACGCCGGGGTCATCGACAAGTCCGGCGCCTGGTACAGTTATCAGGGCGACCGCATCGGCCAGGGCCGCGATAATGTGCGTCAGTTCCTAAAAGAGCACGCCGACACGGCGGAAGAGATCGAAGCCGCGGTGCGCGCCGCCAAGGGCATCGGCGGCGCCCAGCTCGAGGAGACGCCGCCACCGCAGCAAGTTGAAGTGTAGCCCGCAGACAACGCCGGACCCACATCAGCATGCGTTAGCCGTGGCGATGCGCATGCTGGTGCGGCGCGAGCACGGCGAGCAAGAACTCCTCGAGAAATTGGCGGCCAAAGGATGCGGGCGCGCGGTCGCCGCTGAGGTCGTCGCCGAGCTGAAGGCCCAGGATCTGGTGTCCGACCGGCGCTTCGTCGAGGCGTTGGTGGACAGCCGCATGCGGCGCGGTTACGGGCCGCTGCGCATCCGCCACGAGCTGCAGCAACGCGGCATCGATGCGGCGCTGATCGACGATACGGTGGATGTGAACGACGCCGTGTGGCTGAAGCAGTTGCGCGCGGTGTGGGCAAAGAAGTTCGGCGCAGCCGCGCCGGACGATTATCGGCAGTGGGCGCGGCAGGCGCGTTTCCTGCAAGGCCGCGGCTATAGCGCCGAGCAGATTAAACAGGTGGTACCGCAAGTGCCATAAATTGCGATAAATGAAGACTGCAGAGATACGCAAAAGCTTTTTGGATTACTTCGTGCGCAACGGGCATGAGCGGGTGGCCAGCAGCTCGCTGGTGCCGCACGACGATCCCACCTTGCTGTTCACCAACGCCGGGATGGTGCAGTTCAAGGACGTGTTCCTCGGCCACGAAAAGCGTCCGTACAAACGCGCCACCACCGCGCAACGCTGCGTGCGCGCCGGCGGCAAGCACAACGACCTGGAAAACGTCGGCTACACCGCGCGGCACCACACGTTTTTCGAGATGATGGGCAACTTCAGCTTCGGCGACTACTTCAAGCGCGAGGCGATCCAGTATGCGTGGGAGTATCTCACCGTCGATGTCGGCCTGCCGGAGGACAAGTTGTGGGTGACGGTGTTCGAGGACGACGACGAAGCCGCCGACATCTGGCTCGAGGAGATCGGCGTGCCCGAGTCGCGGTTCGCGCGCATCGGCGCGCACGCCAATTTCTGGGCGATGGGCGACACCGGGCCCTGCGGTCCGTGCAGCGAGGTGTTCTATGACCACGGGCCGGCGGTCGAAGGCGGCCCCCCGGGCTCCCCGGACGAAGACGGCGACCGCTACGTGGAGATCTGGAACCTGGTGTTCATGCAGTTCAATCGCGACGCGCAAGGCCATATGACGCCGCTGCCCAAGCCGTCGGTGGACACCGGGCTGGGACTGGAACGGCTGGCCACCGTGTTGCAGGGCGTGCACAGCAACTACGACATCGATCTGTTCAAGAACCTGGTGCGCGCCGCGCAAGACGTCACCGACGCCGCGGACAGTCACGACAAATCGCTGCTGGTGTTGGCGGATCACATCCGCTCCACGGCGTTTCTGATCACCGACGGGGTGATCCCCAGCAACGAGGGCCGCGGCTATGTCCTGCGCCGGATCATGCGCCGGGCGATTCGCCACGGCTACCGCCTGGGCGGCAAGACGCCGTTTTTCAGCGATCTGGTGCGGCCTTTGGTCACCGAGATGGGTGACGCCTATCCCGAGCTGGCGGCGGCGGAGGCGCAGGTCACCCAGGTGATCGAGACCGAGGAGCAGCGATTCGCGGAGACCCTGGAGCAGGGCATGCGCATCCTGGATCAGGAGGTCGCGGCGATGAGCGGCAAGGTGATCCCGGGTGAGGTGGTGTTCCGCTTGTACGACACTTACGGTTTCCCCGCCGATCTCACCGCCGACGTGGCCCGCGAGCGCGGTCTGTCGGTGGACATGGACGGTTTCGAGGCGGCGATGGCCGAGCAGCGCGACCGCGGCCGCGCCGCGAGTCAGTTCGCCGCCGCCGAGGCGATCCAGGTCGAGGGTGCCGAGCGCACCGAATTCACCGGCTATGACACCCTGGGCGAAGACGCGGTGGTGCGGGCCATCGTCCACGACGGTGCCCCGGTGGGTGCGGCCGAGGCCGGCGCCGAGGCGATCGTCGTGCTCGACCACACGCCGTTTTACGCCGAAAGCGGCGGCCAGGTCGGTGACCGCGGCCGGCTGCGCGCCGGCGACACGGTATTCGATGTCAGCGACACCCGGAAGCTGCCGAATGCGGTCATCGGTCACGTCGGCCGCGTGCGCATGGGGCGGTTGAATGTCAACGACACCGTGCAGGCGGAAGTGGACGGCGACGATCGCGCCGCCACCGCGCGCAATCACTCCGCGACGCACCTGCTGCATGCGGCGCTGAAAGCCGTGTTGGGCGGCCACGTGCAGCAGAAGGGCTCGCTGGTGGAGGCGCCGCGAATGCGCTTTGATTTCTCGCACAACGAGGTGGTCAATGCCGAGCAACTCGCGCATATCGAAGGCCTGGTGAATGAACAGATCCTCGACAACCGCGCGGTGGAAACCCGGGTGATGGAGCTGGAAGAGGCGAAGGCCGCCGGGGCCGCGGCATTGTTCGGCGAAAAATACGAGGAACGCGTGCGCGTGGTCGGCATGGGCGAGTTCTCGCTGGAACTGTGCGGCGGCACCCACGTCACCCGCACCGGCGACATCGGTTTGTTCAAGATCACTTCCGAAACCGGCATCGCGGCGGGGGTGCGGCGCATCGAGGCGGTGACCGGCGAGGGCGCCTACGCGTTCGTCAATCACCAGTTGAACATTCTCGACCGCTCGGCGCAGTTGTTGAAGAGCTCGCGCGAGGACCTGGAAGACAAAGTCAAACAGGCCCTGGAGCGCATCAAGCGGCTGGAGAAGGAAAAGCAGCAGTTGCAGGCGCGGCTGGCGTCCGGCGCCGGGTCCGATTTGAATCAGCAGGTGCAGACCGTGGGGGATGTCAAGGTGCTGGCGGCGCGCCTCGACGGCGCCGACGCCGCGGCGATGCGCGCGACCATCGACCGGTTCCGCGACCGGCTCGGCGAAGCGGTGGTCGTATTGGGCGCGGCGGAAGACGGCAAGGCGCGGCTGGCGGCCGGGGTGTCCAAGGCGTTGAGCAAACGCGTCCATGCCGGCAAGCTCATTCAGCACATCGCCGCCGCGGGCGGCGGCAAGGGCGGCGGACGGCCGGATATGGCCCAGGGCGGGCTGCCCGACGCGGGAACACTCGATCGGAGCCTGGATGCAGTGCTCGCCTGGGTGAAGCAGCAGTTGTAGCCGCCCCGATACCTACGGAGTACGGTTTACGCCGGGGTAAAAAACCGCTTTAATCCGCCTCCCTTAAGACACACCATCGGAACCCTCATTGGCACTACTGGTAGAAAAATACGGCGGCACCTCGGTCGGTGATGTCGCGCGCATCAACGCGGTGGCCGACAAGGTGGCGAGCTCCCACGCCCAGGGCAACGACATGGTGGTGGTGGTGTCGGCGATGAGCGGCGAGACCAACCGGCTTTCGGAACTGGCCGTGGAGGTCAACCCGCTGGCGCCGGCCCGCGAGGTGGACGTGCTGCTGTCCACCGGCGAGCAGGTCACCATCGCCTTGCTGTCCATGGCGCTGCATAAGCGCGGCGTGTACGCCCGCTCGTACACCGGCAGTCAGGTGCATATTCGCACCGACAGCGTTCACGGCCGGGCGCGTATTGTGGACATCGATGACGCACGGGTACGCAACGACATTGCCCAGGGCAGGGTGGTGGTGGTGGCCGGGTTTCAGGGCGTCGATGAGGACCAGAACATCACCACCCTGGGGCGCGGCGGTTCCGACACCACCGCGGTGGCGATGGCGGCGGCGTTGCGCGCCGACGAGTGCCGCATCTACACCGACGTCGACGGTGTGTACACCGCCGATCCGCGCATCGTGCCGGAGGCGCGGCGTCTCGACCACATCACCTGCGAGGAGATGCTGGAGATGGCCAGTCTGGGCGCCAAGGTGCTGCAAACGCGCTCGGTGGAATTCGCCGGCAAGTACCGGGTGCCGCTACGCGTGCTGTCGGCATTCGAAGACGGACCGGGCACGTTGATCACTTACGAGGAGTCGACAATGGAACAACCTATGATCTCGGGTATCGCGTATAACAAGGACGAAGCCAAGTTAACTATACGCGGCATTCCCGACGAACCGGGTATCGCCTACCGCATCGTGGGCCCGATTTCCGATGCCCACGTCAATGTCGATATGATCGTGCAGAACGTCGGCGCCGACGGCACCACGGACCTGACCTTCACCGTACATCGTAACGATTACCAGAAGGCGTTGGACACACTCACGGAAATTGCCAAAGAATTGAAAGCCCGTGACGTGGGGGGTGACGATGATATCGCCAAGCTCTCGGTGGTGGGTGTGGGCATGCGCTCGCATGCCGGCATCGCCAGCACGATGTTCCATGCCCTGGCCGAGGAAGGCATCAACATTCAAATGATTTCCACCTCGGAAATTAAGATTTCCGTGGTGGTGGAGGACAAATACCTGGAGCTCGGGGTGCGGACCCTGCACAAGGCATTTGGCCTGGAAAACGGCCGCGCCGCGCAATCCGAGTAAGCGTGGGGGGCTTTTCCCGGCGTTCGCTGTGGTTGTACATCTGGTATATAATTTATTGGCTTACCCTGGGAGGCTGGTCTCCCAACTTAAAGCCATTCTAAATAGGACCTAGGAGTCTTCAGGAGAAAACGAGAGATGCTGATTTTAACCCGACGTATAGGCGAGACTTTGAATATCGGCGACGATGTTCAAGTAACCGTTCTCGGGATTAAAGGGAATCAGGTCCGCATCGGTATCAATGCACCCAAGGAAGTGCCGGTGCATCGAGAAGAGATTTACGAGCGGATCAAGCAGGAACAAAAACAAAAAGAATCGGAAGCAACAACCGAGGGTCATGGCGAAGCCACCGCCGAGGGCAGTCAGGACTGAATTTAATTGCCAGGAGAGATGGCCGAGTGGCTGAAGGCGCTCCCCTGCTAAGGGAGTATGGGGCTGATAACTCCATCGAGGGTTCGAATCCCTCTCTCTCCGC